>MHSS01000001.1:0-37271 GCA_001822835.1 Candidatus Terrybacteria bacterium RIFCSPHIGHO2_01_FULL_48_17
ACTGCAGCCTCCCGTAGGAGTAGGGCCCGTGTCGCAGTGCCCTCGTCGGGGGTCATGCTCTCACACCCCCTACCCGTCATTGGCTTGGTGAGCCGTTACCTCACCAACTACCTGATAGGACCGAGGCTCTTCCCAAAGTGACTTGCGTCTTTGCTCTTGCGAGATTATCGGGGATTACCCCATCTTTCGATGAGCTATACCCGTCTTTGGGGGAGATACCAAGGTAATACTGACTCGTTCGCCGGTTCCCCGCCCTCATTATATTGCTATAACGAATGGCGAGGCCCCTTGACTTGCATGCCTTATCCACGCCGCCAGCGTTCATCCTGAGCCAGGATCAAACTCTCTATTAGAACCACTTCGCGAGTCCAAAGACAAGCGTTAGTGGTTCTTATACCCTGAACGCAGTGAAGGGTTACCTTATGGGAATCCTTCGTGCGCTCAGGATCTTCGCCCAGCCCTGGTGGCCGGGCTTTAATCGCCGTGAACCATGAAAAGTCCAGACCAGCGCATTACGCTGGTGAGAATCGGGAGTGGGAAGAGGCAAGTTATTTTCTTGCCTTGGTTTTATCCGCTTGTGCTGCGCGCCGGAGCGCAACATTCAATGCGCGACGCGCGCAGTTTTCGGCTTCAAGAATAAATCTTGGGCCGTGTATGGCGCGAAGGTGATTTTTGTCTATGCCTCCGCGCATTACAAAAATCTCACATTCAGATGCTTTGGAAATCATTATTAATGAAACAATCCTTGTTTAATGGCTTCAATCCATTCACGAGCTTCTTTTTGCTTCCCCTCGTGCACAAGATTCCTTTAGGGTTTTGCCCTGCCCGTTACGCACCCGGGAGTAAAAATGCGTTGCATCGTTCACGACGCCGCCAAGCAGTTTTAGAAAACATCGATCTTGTAGATACCAGTAGTAATCGCCAAGAGACATTCGCCCGTCAAGATAATCTACGTCCTGTCTTGTCAAACCACACATATTTCCTCCTTTTGTGTTTTTCCTCCCATTCCCGATCCTCGTACGCAGACCTCCGCTGACGTTACGCTGACTTACGCAGAAAATTCAGCGTTAGTCCGCGTCCAGTCCGCGTTTGTCCGCGATTTCATGGGTTCACGTTTTATTGGTTGTCATGTTTATTTTTCAAAGGCCTCTTTCCGCAAAAGGCAGCCGGGAAAGCGTTCGGTCAAAAAGCGCTTTCCCGGCCGTCCCTACAAAAAATCCGGGTTGGTTCCTCAAGGCAACACATTACATACTTCGGCTTTCAGTGTAGCGCGGCACAAACGCTTGTCAAGGGGGAAAAATTCTTGTAGCATCAAGGCAGATGCCTTAAAAACTCAAGGCGGAAGCAATGGAATTTTGGGATGATATTTCCTTTGCTGAGTTTTTCGAACGTATCAATGCCTCTCCTCAACCCCTTTTAATCAGGTTCGGACAACGAGGCGAGCTTGCAAGCGACCTGTTTGATGCCGCGATAAACATGTATATCGCAAACCTTAACCTGCCCTTGCGCGCTGTGGCACTGGAGGCCGACGATGAGGAATACGTGGAACTTATGGAGTATTTCGATGTTCCATCGCTCCCCTATGCGTTTATATTATGGCGGGGAGAAGTTATCTATGAATTCAACGACTCCACCACCGATCCCAAAGAGTATCTTAAATACCTTTTCGATATCATTGCACACACCCCAACCCTGCTTGTCGGCCATCTATGTTTTGGCTTTGATTGTGTAGAAATTCATACAGATATGTCAGAAGCATTTATCTTGCTGATAAAAAACAACAACGAAACCGCCTCGCGGGAATTGCTGGTAAGCGTTCATCCGCCATTCTCGGAGGAAGAACGGCTGGTACTCTTAGGTTTTTTCAAAACAGATACGCAATTTTCCGCATTACATATTTGGCGCAAAAGTTGAGCACCCCGCACAAGCGGGGTGTATTATTTCTAAGCTATTTTACGATCGCAACGAGCTCAAAGAGCGACGAAATATCGTAATCGGGTATTGGCGCTTTGGTGCTTTGGCTTTTGCGGTTAATCCATGCCGCCTTCATGCCAGCGGCCTTTGCCCCGGCCACATCTTTCTCTATCGTATCGCCCACGTACAATGCATCGCATGGGGCAATATGCATAGCATCAAGCGCTACAAAAAAAATATCTGGATTGGGTTTGCGTACCGCAACATCGGCAGAAGAAACCACGACTTCGAAATACTCCCGTATGCCAAAATGCGTAAGGATGAGCCGAAGGATCGAGCTGGGAAACGGATTATTGGAAACCAATCCCATCCGCATACCTCGCATATGTAAACTGCGTAATGCTTCCTGGGTTTCCGAACACAACGATGCCCTTTTTAGTTCCTGCTCATGAAGCTCCTCAAGCAAGATACGTAGCTCCGTCCGAGACAAATCATAAAGGGTACGGTTCAGCGCTTCTTCAAAGGTGGCCTCTTGTAGGGTGACGAGGGCTTTATGGCGGAGCAAAAGATATTGCGTATGTGCAGAAACAATCTCTTGATATCGGTCTGGGTGCTTTGCCGCAACAGCCAGGAATGATGCGCGGTAGCTATCCAAATCGCCACCCGCAAAGTCAACTAGTGTACCACCAAGATCAAAAAGTACCGCTTTAAGCATTTCGTGGCCTTGCTTTTGTTTTTTTGCCCATAAGCACTTCGCGCTCGGCCATATATTCCACAAACTGCGTCGCCTTCAAAACTATTGCCCGGGAATGGTCGGAGTTTTCGCCCAAGGTAATGCCTCGCAGTAATGCGATATGCTTTTTTGTTCCCTCGTAATGCGTGTGGGCTAACGAGGAATCAAGCAACCACCTATTGGGCCGTTTGGCAGCAGCGAAAGCCGAATCGGATCGTTCAAGCTCATGCTGTGCCATGCGCATCGCATAGTCAGTGAAGCGCTGCACTTTCTTTTCAAGTTCCATGCGTAGGGCCGCTGCCAAGGAACGATATGTGAACTCAAGCGCGCCATAAAAGGTCTTTCGGTTATTTGCCTTTTCCACTCCCCAACTCCTTTCTAGTTATCGAGCTACTGCCTTCCTTATACTATATGTAGCCCTAAAAAGTAAACAGCGTAAATAAAAGCTCGCACCATTATAGTGCGAGCCGAACTACGTTTTTGCTATTGCCGCGGTACCCTTAGTTTCTTGGCGGGTTGGAGGCGAAAAATCTGAATTTGAGTGGTACGTTGCGCATAGACCGCCCTCGCGTAACCTAACGCATCGTTTGCCCTTGTAAAATAGAGATGGCCGAAACCATAAAAAGGATCGCTGCCAAAATTGTCGCTTGTCATAATATGATAATTCCATTGCGGATAAAAGCTTAACAGTCCAAGATCCAACAATTTGTCAAAAAACGCGTCCTGTACCTCACGGTATGTCCAGGGGCTATACGTAAGGCCGCGAAAACCGTGTTCCTGGCTTACGAGTTTTGCAAACGCCTTCCAATCAACACGGCCATCTTTAACCGTTTGTTCTACAAATTCGCGGACAAAGCCGTCGCGATGCTCAGGCCTATACCATGTTCGCCCGCGTTCGTGGTTGTGCTCGAAAGCTCTTTGCCGCTGAAGTTCCTCGGATGGGGATGTGGCCAGCGCTTTAGACATGCTCATTCCTTTCGTTTTTCAACTCAGCTACTTTTCTCTTATCATAAAGTACCATGCGTGTCAAGAAAAACAGCGGCATTGCTGCCGCCTATTTTATTACAATCCTAACCAATGCAAAAACCTCCAGACCGGACTCTTTCGCTTTAGGTTATTCACGAAAAACATATCGATGGCACCAATCGTGGAAAAAAATGCGAGAAATCCTATAGACCCTACTGCCCACAAAGGATCTATGGGAAAGAACATGATCGTTAATATCCAACACAAGACCGCGATAAAGGCAAAATAAAATGCCGACCACCAACTTGAAACCATTTTATCGAGCACTAGCTCGCCAAAAGGCCTATCGTTTAGTTGCATAATCTCTCCTTCTTCGTTTTTCAAAACTTCCTCCTTATTTTTATCACACCAAAGAAATAAGTCAACTGAAAACTATCGGGGTCGGACCCCGATAGTAAAACCAAAACAAAAGCGGCATGAAGCGTAAGAGATAAGCCCGCGAGGGAACTTACGGAAAAATTCTTTCGGGTTGGCGGTGGGATCAATAATTCATCGCAGTCAATAGAGGCGGAGAATTTTTCCGGATGGTTCGCGAGCTCGTCCTCTTTTCTCGACGCGTGCCCCGAACGCTCACAACCGATTTTCGGCGTACCACGCCAGCACCTCTTTTGCCACTTCCGTCGCAACTGTCCCCTGCCCTCCCTCCTCAATTAAAATCGCAAGCACTATTTGCGGGTCCTCATACGGCGCAAACGCCGTAACCCAGGCATGCAACTTTTCGCGGGGTGCTTGCGCTGTCCCTGTTTTTGCTGCAACCTTTACCGGCAAATCAGCCATTGAACGGTTCGTACCCTTGGGCGAAGCAACAGACATGCGCATCCCCAAGCGCACGGTATCAAAAGCATCCCCTGAAGCATCAATTCGATTAACCTCTTGCGGACCGAATTCCTCTACAACCCCACCAAAGGGATCTTGTACACGTTTAGCAATATGAGGTCTAAAAACAATTCCCCGGTTTGCTACTGCTGCCGTTGCTGCCGCCAATTGTAAAGGAGTCACCGCAAAGTCCCCCTGACCAATGGAAAGATTATAGGTATCACCAATAAACCACTGCTCTTGTTTTGTTTCCTCTTTCCATTGGGGTGTGGGTACGCGGCCCGGAACTTCTCCTGGCAAATCCACTCTCAAAATCGAGCCAAACCCAAAACGCGAAAGCCACCGATCCAATCGCTCAACGCCTAACCCCCTAATATCGCCAAACCCACCGCCCACCGTATAAAAGTAAACGTTGGACGATACGGCAATCGCATCAACCATATCTACCCATCCATGCGCTTTCCAATCAGGAAAAGTATAGGTAACCGATGGGTCATAAATACTAGGAACAGTGATTGAGCCAGAAACAAAAATGTTTCGGGCGGGAGAAATAACCTTTTCTGCCAACGCAGCTACGGCAACAAATGGCTTAATCGTGGATCCAGAAGGGTAAAGCCCGGCAACAGCGCGATTTAAAAATGGTCTTCGTGGGTCATCAATAAGCTTTTGAAACTCTTTATGCGAAATGCCACGATTCAGCAAATCGGCATTGACAGAAGGGATACTGACAAGCGAAAGGATCTCCCCGCTTTTTGGGTCAAGTGCCACAGCTGCCGCAGCGGGTGCCTGAACTATTTTGCGCTGGTTCTCCAGGGCGTTGTACAAAACGCGAGTAAGGTCGGCGTCGACACTCAACATAAGATCGTTACCAACCACTGATTCTTGGGCAATCTTCTCGCTCCGCACATGGCCTCGTGCATCAACCACGGCAATGCGCTGACCAATGCTTCCGCGTAATATATCCCCGTATGTCGCCTCCACCCCGCTTTGTCCAACGCGCAGCCCCGCAACATCAAGCGCTGCATCTTGCGGAGGAGCCCCAAGATATCCTACAATAGTTGAAAAAACATCTGGTTCAGTCACGCTTCGTACAAACGACTGTTCGATCCTGACACCGGGCAAATCTTGCAGCGAAAGATCGACCGCAACTGGCGCATCGACACCCGAAGCAATTTCCAAAAGGTCGGCACGTGCCCCATGTTCACTTGCTGCGTTTTCAATATCACCAGGGCTTTTGCCAAGCGCACGCCCAAGTTCCTCAAAAATTGCAGCGCGCTCGCTAGAATTTTGCGGCAAAAAAAGCGGATCCAGATACACCGTAATGCCCGGAGTGTTGGCAACAAGCGAGGCTCCATTTCTGTCAAAAATAACGCCGCGAATAGGAATGATGGGAAACGCCCGCTCTCGCGCCGCTTCGGCACGAGAGGAAAAAAAGTTTCCCCGCACAATAGAAAGAGAAAAAACCCGTACTACAAAAACTGCTAGCACGGCAAAAAAAAGCACCGAAAGCGCAATTAACCTTCCGGTTGCCGGAGGCCATTCAAGACGCTCTGCCGCATCGGTTACTGGTTGTGTATCAACCAAGACCTCTTCAACCTCTATATACGACTTACGCGCGCGTGACATACCATTTGTTCAAAAAAGGAAAAACGAGGGTTGCTAACGAGAAAAGAGCGGCCGTGATAATAATAATCCCAGCTGAAATAATAAAACTCAAAAAAGCTACAACAACGATCGGGATGACTAAATGCGCTCCGGAAAGATGGGAAAGAAACATCCATGCTGCTGTAACAAAAAATGAAACAAAAACAAACACAATACCGGCAACTGCCCGTGAAACAATTAAGACGGGATCGAGGATACGCAAGATCCGTTGCGCGCCTAAAATCCCGAAAGCAAACGCAATTGTGGTGGCTCCCACGAGTGACCCGGCGAAAAGATCGGCGATAACACCTGCAATAATAATAATCCAAAGGGAACGAACAGGTGCCAGCATAATCACTGCGGCTATCGCAATAAAAATCCATTGAACGCCAAAAAACAAGGGTATGAGTGCGTCCGTCACAGAAGCAACGGCTAACAGAGCAAGCAAGAAGAATATCATGGCGCGAAGGGAGAAACAAAGAGTATCGAGAATGTATCTTCAAGAGCAGGGGTTACGGAAATGCGCGCAAACGGATCTTTAGGACTCGTTTCCACTTCCGCCACATACCCCAACAACAACCCTTGCGGAAGATTGTCTCCTCGACCAGCGGTACGAACTTCCGTCCCCGCTTCTGGAACATCTTCCCGGCTGATAAACTGAACAGTAAAAACTCCGCCCAAGGAAGGCACCGCGAGTCCCACCGCATCTTGCAGCGTTACGCTTACTCCTCCAAACACAGGACTTGTCACAAGTTCAACCTCTGCGGTATGGGGATATACCGCAGTAACACGTCCTACGAGACGCTCCCCGGCCGCAGTAACTGCAGCCCCTTCCCTTATACCCTCCCTTTCCCCACGATTAATGCGGATCCGTTCCGCCAAAAGCGCTGGATCATACCAAAGGATTTTTACAAGAATGCGAGACGGGGTTGGCGGCAAGAGAAGCTCGCGATCGTATGATAATGCCTTATTTTCTTCTTCAAGCGTCCTTATGCGCGCCTGCGCTTCTTGAAGATCGCCCTCAACTGATAATTGGGGTACGGTATTGTTGCGGAATGTAAGAAACGAAAGTGTTGCATCAAGAGCATTTTGTATAAATGCGATGCGGGAACTTATGTTAAAAAGCGCCGCCACCGCGACGACCACCACAATGAGCCTCAGTTTGTGCTTGGGTATCAACATAATTTCGAAATTCGAAGCACGAAATCCGAAATCCGAAACAAATTCCAATAACCAAATTCCAAATGTTTAAACACGTTTTAGATTTTGGACATTTGAATTTCTGATTTGTTTTGAATTTCGATATTCGAATTTCGGATTTCCGCTATGTGATGGTAATAGGAGCAGAGTCAGCCGAAACCAACACCTCTTCAAGCGTTTTAAGATCTTCGAGCACAAAACCGCACCCGCGCACTACAGCCGTCATAGGGTCGTCCGCAATGAGTGTTGGCATACGGGTTTCGTTGGAGATGAGCCGATCTATGCCCCTCAAAAGTGCACCCCCGCCCGTAAGCAAGATGCCATGTGACATAATATCTGCGACTAACTCGGGCGGCGTTTCTTCAATCACCTCGCGAACCGCATGGACAATTGAGGCAAGCGATCGTGCCATTGCCTGGCGAAGTTGTGTATCGTTTACTACGATCTCACGCGGAAGGCCTGTCACGATATCCCGACCCCGCATTGCAACTTCCAGGGCTTTGGCGTTTCCACGAGAAACCGCGGAACCGGCAGCCATCTTTATCTCCTCGGCAGTACGTTCCCCCAGCAATACCCGTAGTTCTTCTTGGGCAAAATGCCGGATGTCTTCGGTTAATCGATCTCCAGCGATTTTAATTGAGCGCACCGCAACAATTCCACCCAGGGAAATTACGGCAACTTCGGTTGTGCCGCCCCCGATATCAACAATCATGGATCCTTGTGCGTCCTGGACCGGAAGACGCGTCCCGATAGCCGCTGCCATTGGCTCCTCTATAAGAAAGGCCTCACGAGCCCCGGCATTGCGCGCTGCATCCTCAACTGCCCGCTTTTCAACTTCGGTAACGCCCGCCGGAACCCCCACAACCACCCGTGGCGAACGCAAAGGACGTTTTCCTCCCATGGTCCCAAAAAAATGACGGAGCATTTGTTCCGTAATCTCAAAATCCGAAACCACGCCTTGGGTTAATGGTTTTGTCGCAACAATATGGGCAGGGGTTCTACCAATCATGCGTTCTGCCTGTTTACCGATGGCAAGCACCTTGCCGGTTTTTTTGTTGACGGCAACAATAGAGGGCTCGTTTACCACAATGCCCCGACCCTTCACATAAACAAGCGTATTGGCTGTGCCTAAATCAATGCCGATGTCGGTAGTGAGGAAACGAAGAAAAGTAGAAAACATAATTATAAAAATCCAAAGCTCAAAATCTAACTATCAAAACAAACCTAAATGTAATGGCATACCAACCATTGACGCATGCTATATACCGTGATACTTTTGAGCAAGAACACAAAGTTCTTCGGAGGGAAAGTGATAGCTTTATTAGTAACAATTATCGTCGGGGTACTGTTCCTTGTAATAACTTGGACACCAATAGGGATAATCAGTTCACAAATAATGGTACGAGTGAGCGATGGCAATCCAGAGGACGAAAGGTCGCTGTGGTGGACGGGATGGTTCGGCGCCATTTTAATCCTTGTTGCAATCATAATCGCTGCGCTAATTCTGCCTTTCGTAATCCCTTACTGTGTGTTCCGTCAAATCAGCAAAAACCTACCTTGATGTTGTGAGGTGGCCGCACGGCCGCCTTTTCTCTTAAGGGCGATCCGAATCTACGAATAACCTCCGAATGCTCCAAATGTTCATCCGAACCCTTCGACGCGCTCAGGGTGGTGAGCGAAGCCGAACCATGACCCGAATAAACTGTATAACTTATTTCGTGCCGCCGCAGGCGGCTTCCTTTTTTTCCTCTCACTCTCTCTCAGCAAAAACCTGGATATAAACCACAAAAAAGAGGGGGGTGCGCTGCGAAAAGCAACATAGCACGAGGAATGTGTTGAGAAAAGCTTCGCGGAGGCGTTGCGGGCATGGTCCCCGTTTCAATAAATAAATGGCTGAATCGTATACGGGGGAGCAACGCCGAGCGAGAGTGCGCACGCCTCGCTGGGGCGTGCGACACGTCTTTTCGAAACGCATCCCGAGTGCTTTTATTTTTTCAATCGTTTTACCAACTCCTCAATCGTCATCAATTCCGCTTTGTCTTCGCTTCTTTTCTTCACTTCAACTTTCCCCTGCGCCACGGTCTTTGCGCTCACTACCACCCGCCACGGAATCCCCACCAAATCCGCCTCCATAAATTTTTCTCCGGCGGATTTTTCTCGGTCATCGTACAATACCTCAAGCCCTGCTTCTTGTAAAGCGGCATATATTTTTTGCGCTTCTTTTTTAACAACCTCGCCATCTCCTAATTGCACAATATGCACCAAAAAAGGCGCAACGGATTCCGGCCACATGATGCCGCGCTCATCATGAAATACTTCTACAATCGTTGCCATAAGCCGGCTTATCCCAATGCCGTACGATGCAAGGAAAATAGGAAGGTTTTCGCCTTGCGGCCCCATGACGTAACCGTTCATGTCTTTCGCGTACTTGTCGTAGAAACGAAAAATATTACCAACTTCGGAAGAAATATGGCGCACGATCGTAGCGCTACATTGCGGACACTTTTTGATGCCTTTTTCTAAAAGTTCAGCATTTTTGGCAAAATCGCAATTCTTACACAATGCAATTTCATCTTCCCCACCCTCGGCCACCACTTGAAACTCATGAGAAGGATTTTTTGTAAAAATACCTCCCGGAGCTTCCACGCGCACCGCTTTCAGGCCACACCGCTTAAAAATGCGATCGTATGCCTGCGAAACTTCTTCGTAGTATTCCTCCAAATCCTCGCGGGTCGCATGAAAACTATAAAGATCCTTCATGAGAAACTCCCGCCCGCGCATAAGACCTGATTTTGGCCGCGGCTCATCCCGGAATTTTGTTTGAAATTGGTATAGCTTGAGCGGAAGATCCCGAAACGACTGGATATTTCTGCGCACAATATCAAAAACAACCTCCTCGTGTGTCATCGCAAGACCAATCGGATGGTCAGCTCGGTCTTTGAACTGAAACATCTCGGGGGGAAGGGTTTTCCATCGGCCGGTCTCTTCCCAAATTTTGGGCTGCTGCAACGATGGCATCGCAAGCTCAACAGCACCGGTTTTCTGCAATTCATCGCGCACAATTCCTTCGATATTGCGCACAACCCCTAGACCGGCAGGAAAAATAGAAAATACGCCGGCCATGAGCTTATCAGCAAAACCGGCCCTCAATAAAAGCTGTGCATTCGCAAATGTTTCGTCCTTGGGTGGCTCACGCCTGATAGGAAGAAAAAGGTGGGATTGTCGCATATCTTAAAAAAATCGCGGCAGCACAAAATTCTGTACATCTTGATAAGCAATAAATCCGCCAAGCAAAAGCAAAACCGCAAGCCCCGTGCCATAGACCACCTCTAAAATCCGCTGTGGAATTTTTATACCGCTTGCATGCTCAAAAATAAGCTGTACTGCCCGACTTCCATCAAGTGCGGGAAATGGAATTGCGTTAATCAGTGCAAGCGATAGAGAAATTAATGCCGTTAATATGAGCAAGGTTATCGCCCCTGCCTGCACGGCATCAATAGAAAGTACTGCAATGCCTACGGGACCGGCAACATCACGAGGAATATCGCCGGAAATCGCTTCCTGAAACGCCTGCACTAACGCTTGTGTGGCAAAAATTGACATGCGTGCCGTAAAAAAGGTTCCGTGCCAAAACGCTTCATACCATGGCACGGTGATATAGCGTTGCCCCGAAAACACAATCCCCAAAGCGCCTTCGTTCTCCGGCGGCTCGGAACGTGGAGTTGTAATTGCCTCAAAACGCTCACCGGTTTTTGCGCGCATAAGAGTAATGATAATTTCCTCGTCCAGATGCCCCAGAACAAATTCCTGCACCTGTCCAATATTTTTCGGTACCACAATTTCGTCACCCTGTTGAAGTCGTACAATTTCATCCTCTGCTTCAATGCCTGCGGTTTGTGCGGGTGACGAAGGGACAACCTGGGAAATAGTAACATGTCCGAAGTCGCTTCCCACGATATCAAGAAGCGTCTGTGGCATACCAATAGCAAAAAGAACGCTAAAAATAACTGCCGCCAAGATCCAATTTCCAGAGATTCCCGCAACGACCACGACCAGTTTTTCCATAAGATCTTTTCCGGCGAAACTGTCGCGATGCTGCGATTCCCCGCCCTCTTCGCCAAATAGCTTCACATATGCCCCAAAAGGAATAAGATTGAATGCCCAGGGCGTTCCTCGAAAGATGCCCGTTTTTAAGCGCGGCCCAAAGCCAAAACCCACCTCCTCCACTCGTATTCTAAAAAGCCGGGCGGCGATAAAATGCCCGCCCTCATGAATCACGAGGAGTACAGAAAACATTACAAAAAATGCGAAAAGGCCCAAAAGGACAAACATAGATAGTTGATAAAACAATGGGGTTACGAGGTGCCTAAAATTTCCTTTTGTTTCTGCTCGCCGGAAGCATCCATTTCTTTTTGTGCGTTTTGTACAATCCGGTCAAGCTCTTGCTTATGTTTAAAAAATAAATCTTCGGAAATGGTCTTTTGTTTAAAGGCATCCCGCAAAACGGAAGACGACTCATCGCGCGCGCGCCGCAAGACAATACGCGCCTCTTCAACGCGTTCCCCCACTTCCCGTGCCAACAGTTTCCTTCGTTCTTCAGAGAGCGGCGGAAGCGTTATGCGAATATCTGTTCCCGCAACGACGGGCATAACGCCCAAATCCGCACCCTCAAGCGCTTTTGCGATGGCCTCTATGCTGGAACGATCCCACGGCGTAATAAGAATGTTGCGAGAATCTGGAGTTGCAATAGAAGCAAGTTGTTTTACCACAAGCCTACTTCCCCCGTATTCCACAAAAACATTTTCGACTAAAGATGGCGAAGAACGATCTGTTCTGATGAGAGCCAAGCGCTCGCGCAAACGCTCTATGGTACGCGAAGCTGCCTCTTTTAATTGAGCTATAAAATCATCTGGCATAGATTCCCCCTAAAACAGACGAAACGCGCCGCCGCTCTTTTTGGGTGGCGTGGCAAGAACCAAAATAAGCACCGAGGGATTGTCGCGGCTTACACGGACAAAACGCAAATCTTTTCCCTCTGCAAGACGTGTTACCTCCCACGTTTCCCCAAAATCTTTTGTCTTATAAAGTCCGTTGCGCGCGCTCACATAGGCCTCTAATGCATTGAGTGGGTTAAAAGAAACGGAAAGAATGGGTAATGACTTTGGAGGCACAACCAACGCCTCTACAATATTAAATATCCCCGCATTATCCGATACCAAAAGCCCTGCCTCCGTTGCCAACACCACATTGGCCACCGTGCCGGGCAAAATAGCAAGATCCAACATTGCCGTTCCGCCACGGAAACGAGAAAGGTTTGTGTCACCCAACTCCCCCCACGTTGTGCCGCCGTCCCCCGAAGAAAGAATCCCCTTGCCCAAAATCGTCATGAAAACAATATTGGGATCTTGAGGAGAAAAGACGATCCGATCAATTGTTCCTTGAAATGATCCGAGCGTAGTCCAGGTTGTGCCACGATCGCTGCTTACCACAGAAAAACCGTCGCTCATTCCCGCCAATACACGAGATCGTTGCGCAGGATCCACGCTTAGTGAGGATATCGAAACATCTGTTTGGGCCGTGCTAAATACTTCAAGGAAGGTTTTACCAAGATCGTCGGAACGAAAAATACGGCCGCGTCCATCAACCACGTTTGCCACATACAGTACGCTGGAACCTGTTTCGCGCGCAAAGGCCGTTGCACCGCTTACGGCTTCGTTATTTGCGTTGCGTAAAAAATCCCATGTGGCAGCGTTGTCTTCCGAAACAAAAATTGCAGCATTTGTTACCAACCACCACCGCGCAGCAACATCCGGATCTTCAAAAAGCGAAACCAAAGATGCCGAAGCTAACACCTCTTTGGCTTCAGGAGAAATAGATGCTGTAGTAAATGTTTTTCCTGAATCTTGAGAAATCTGTATTCGTTCCGATGACGTAGGACCTGCCTGCCCATCCCCAGTTTGGGTTTCTTTTCCAAAGGAAGATAAAAAGAGCGTCAATAAGCCCACGGCAATGGCGATAAACAACGCGATAAAGATGATGGTAACGGCAAGGCGCATAATTTTTGTTTCGCAAAAGAAATTCGAAACGCTAAATCCTAAATTCAAAACTCCGCCCGCACCCTTTAGGAAACCAAAGATAAGATGGGATCGAAAGGTGCATAAGGGTCAACGGCAAGCAGACGGGAAATAAGCCCAAATGTATGGGGTGGAAGCTCCGTAATATCGCGATGGGCCTCCTCAAGCCATAGAATGCGCGACTGTGCCAAAAGCGTCCGGTTTTTTGTAAAAACCGAAAAAGCTTTAAGCTTTTCAAACGAACTTTCTCCAATCACCTCCGTAAATAAACGAAGGATGGCAATGACATCCTTTCGCGCAACCGGATCCTTTAAAAGTCGTTTTGCGCGACCAGGACGGCCTCCTGAAAGCTTGCTTAACGCTTGCGCCTCGCCAGATGAAATCTTTAAAGACGCTAGCCATTTAACCATATCTGTTTCTGGCACCAAAGAAAATCGAACCGTAAGACAACGCGAACGAACCGTTGCAAGCAACATCCATGGCATGGCAGTTACCAAAACAATAACCATCCGAGGGCTTGGCTCTTCCAATGTTTTCAAAAAAGCATTTGTTGCCTCGCCCGTTAACCGGTCTGCCTCGTCAATAACCAATACTTTACGCTCCCCCGCCTGGGGACTTAATTGAAGAAAATGCCGCGCAGCGCGCACCTGTTCAACACCAATGTTGCGCCGAAGCCCCTCGCCTTCAGGTACGATAAATAGAAAATCGGGATGCACTCCCCTCCATTGAACACACGAAGAACATAAGCCGCATGCGTTTGACGTTTCACACAAAATCCGTTGTGCAAAAGCGTGGGCTATGGTTTTTTTTCCAATTTCTTCAGGACCCGAAAAAAGATATGCGTGTGCAAGACGATTCCCTTCTACCGTATACCATAAACGCTCCTGCACGTCTTTATTTCCTACAATTTCGCTCATGCTCACATAGTACAGAACAATACGAACAATGACAATAACGGTATCTCACTGGAATGAAAGGGGCAGGTAAAGAAAATACCGTCCCAAAGGGACGGAAGTATAGAGCATTATCTTTTCCTTGATCTTATAAGCCGGAAGGGCCCGGTCTGAGATTAATCCTCTAAGAAATCCCAGAGCTTTTTATGTTCTGGCATAATCCATCGCATCATCGCGCGAAGATCCATGTTTGCAAATAGTTTCTTCCATTCTTCCGCGGCTTCATCAAGCGTATCACATTCGACTTCAATAAAGTCGCCGTTTTGCACCATGCCCACAACGTTGAATTTACCATTGCCAAAATAGATTGCTGCATGAGCAAAGTTATATTTTTCTCTACCGGCAAAATAGGCAAAACCGTCTCGAGGAGTAATATCGGCTAAGACCCTCTCTTGTTCTTTGGTAAGCGCCACGGTTTTTTCGCCTCACTCTTTTAAGTTACCTCTTTTAATAAAGCATCCTCTCTATCAAAAAACAAGCCGACAAAAACATTGACAGTATTTAATTAAAAAGTTATAATATAAATCGTAGTTCCTTGCCTTACTCACAAGAAAGGAGGAAGCGATGGCAAAGATGCTGCGCAGGGATAGGGCGCGGCAATACTTTGCCGACGCCTTTCTCACAAACAAGATCCACCACTCAGGCTGGAGCCACAAAGCCAAGCGACCCGATCACCTGAACGCCTACTGGAAGCTGATACGGACGGCGACGGATTTTGGTATGCGGATTTTTCTGGCGCCAAACTTGGGCGAGACCACGGATGCCTTCGACAGACCCTTTACCATTGGCGGGCAATTCTGTCGGGATAATAAGATCAAACTTGTGTCGCGTAGCTTTTCCACTCTTGCGCACGAGCTTGCTCACGCCGTAGACCATATCCTTGGCGGCACGAAAACTCGGGCGGAATGCGAACTGGTGGCCGCTGCCGCCGGCTACTTTCTCACATGCGAGGTGTTTGGCGTTATATCGCCAAGCTTCGACGTCCGCTACGCAAAGCGTCAGGGCGCCACCCCCCAGGATTGGCAGCGCATGGAGGAATACGCGTGGTATGTCTTTGAGGAGATGCTCATACCGTTTGGTGGATCAAAATAGAGGCGCGGAGTTTCCGCGCCTCTTGTCTTTCTAAAGCAAAAACGCCCCGCATTCGCAGGGCAATCATATGGTACACCATATTTTTCTTCAAATTAGGATATAGGTTTCGCGCACTTCCACAAGAAACGCCGCCCGGTGAGGGGCGGCTTTTTGTCTTATTCGGGAACCTTCTCTATGCTTACGAGTTTAGCGTGTCCCCATACCACCTCAGCGTCTGCCTCCGCTTTCTTTCGGGCCTCATGCGGTAGCTTCAATGATAGTCACCCGTGGCCTTGGCGGAGTTCTTGAAACTGTAGTGGATTCATAGACAGCCTCAAACTTCGGCATCTTTCCTCCCTTTTCTTTTTCAATTCTTTCTATGGGCATCCTATCACCCCGCCCGCAAAAAAGCAATGCCTCCCGCTAAACAAAAACTCCGCCCTGCGGAGTTTCCTTGCTTTTCCTCTCTCTTTTTTTCTTTGCTGCGGAGAAACTGTGGCCTAATAAAAAGCGCGCGGCAAAGCTGTGAACGGGTTACGAGGCCAGAGCGGCCATGGTCCGAATCTCTTCCTGCGAGCGAATCTCCGGAAAAATTCTCTCGGGCTGGCAGTGGGATCAATAATGTACCGCAGTCAATAGAGGCGGAGAATTTTTCCGGACGGTTCGCGAGCAGATTATCCCGTCGCTGCTTTTTTCACCGCCGCCTCAATCTCTTTTGCTACCTTGGGATTTTCCTCTAAAAACTTTCTGGCATTATCTATTCCCTGGCCAAGCCGCAGCTCTCCAAAAGAATAGGATGCTCCCGACCTTTGCACGGCCCCATACTTTACTCCGGCATTCAAGAGGTCCCCAAGCCAAGAGATTCCTTCATTATACATAATGTCAAATTCGGCAATTTTGAAAGGAGCTGCCACTTTATTTTTCACCACCTTTGCCCGAACCCTATTTCCCACAATCTCTTCTCCTTTTTTAATTTGTGCGGTCCTGCGTACTTCAATGCGCACTGACGAATAAAATTTTAGCGCTTTCCCTCCGGGTGTGGTTTCAGGATTCCCGTACATTACCCCAATTTGCATGCGTATCTGGTTAATAAAAATAACAATGCACTTTGAGCGGGCAATCGCCGCGGATAATTTCCGCAATGCCTGCGACATTAATCGCGCCTGAAGCCCTATATGCGAATCCCCCATTTCTCCTTCAATTTCCGCCCGCGGGGTCAGCGCCGCAACCGAATCCACGACTATCACATCCACGGCTTCGGAACGCACCAAGGACTCCACAATTTCAAGCGCTTGCTCTCCGGTATCGGGCTGCGAGATCAAAAGTTCTTTTGTGTTTACCCCTATGCGTTTTGCGTATTCGGGATCAAGTGCGTGTTCAGCATCCACAAAAGCCGCAAGCCCCTTTTTCCTTTGTGCCTGCGAAATCACATGAAGCGCCAAAGTTGTTTTGCCTGACGATTCCGGACCAAATACTTCAACGACCCTCCCGCGCGGAAGACCGCCCACACCCAATGCCAAATCCAACGACAAAGAGCCGGTGGGAATAACATCCACATCAACCTTACGTACCTCACCAAGGGTCATCAGCGCTCCCTCGCCAAACCGTTCTTTGATCTCTTCTACGGTTTCGGCAAGTGCTGCCTTTTTAGAATCCGCCTCGCCGGTTTTTTCTTCCTGCTCCTTTGGCTTTGCCATCTTTACTTCTCTAGCATACGGCTGGCGCAAGGTCAAACAAAAAACCCGTGGTTTTCCACGGGACCTAAAACAACTTCCGGTTTTGAATATCCCAAAAGACGATACCCAACGCAATCAATGAAAAACCAGCGGCACCGATAAACCCTAGCACCGTTCCGGTGGCCGCAAGCAATGCCGCAGCGGCTACTGCTACGCAAAACAACAGCAATATCACCTCATATCTCCTTTCTCGCACACCCCCAAGGGCGCAATAAAACATTTTCATACTTTATAAACAACCCAGGGACATGAATGTCGCTCATCCCTACAAACATCTCTTTCGTTTTCAAGATGCGCAAGCTCCAACCTAACACAAAGATAACACAAACTCAATACAATGAAGTTTCATCCTCATCCTCTTCTTCCGCCAGATTTCCCAAAAGCATCTTTTGCAGCCGCCTGCTGAAAATTGCGACAAACACCACAAAAAGGATAAAACCGGTAAACATGGTAAGCGCAGCAACAATGCGCCCCAAAAATGTCTGGGGCACGAGATCCCCGTAACCTACCGTTGTCAAAGTTACCAACGCCCACCACATACCTTGCGGTATATCGGTAAATTTCGTCCTCGGAACACCGCCTTCGGCAAGAAACACGAGCGTTCCGGAAATGACAACGACAGAAAACATGGCAAAAAATGCGATTTCGAGTGCACGCCACGGCACCACGCGCGCCACCCCTTGCCGCTGCGCCGTATACGGAATAAGTTTTAAAACTCGTACCACCCGCAACAGCCGCAACACTCGCACCACCCGCAGCACCAACAATGAATGTAGCGGCAAAAACGACGCAAAAAATAATGCAAGGTACGTCGGCAAGATTGCCATCAAATCAATAAGCCCGAAAAAACTCAAAATATACGCCGCCTTATCTTTTGCTAAATAAACGTAAATAAGATATTCAACCGTAAATATGGCAACAATGGCCAATTCGCTGATATGAAAAAGGTTAGTATAGCGTTCGTAAAGACCTTCAACTGATTCGGTCGCAATCAAAATAACCGATAAAACAATAATTACCGCCAATATGTCCTGCACCGCATGATAAATCCGCGAAGTCCTCTCCTGAAACGCGATTTGTAAATAATGATTTATTGTGCTCATAAATAAGTATTTGGGAATGGTCCCAGCGGGATTCGAACCCGCGTACCGAGCTTGAAAAGCTCGTGTCCTAGACCGGGCTAGACGATGGGACCAACACTATCATTACTTTACGCTGTTTTTCTTTTTCTACCAATACTTGACACAAAAATCAATATATGCTATAGATTATCTGAGTTGTTTGAAATAGAAAAATGAAAGGAGGGTTTCCGATGTTCGCACGAAAATTTGCGTGGGCGCTTGGTGTCATCGCATTCTTTACGACATATCCGTTTGGTGTTATTCCCGCTATTTTCTCGGGTTATTTCCGAAAACGGCTTGTTTCAAGGATAAAAACGTTTGGATATATCATCCGCCGTGCCGATAAATCTCGCGGGAAACGGACGCCTTATTGCTCGGAAGAAAAAGAGGATCTGCTTGAGCAGCTCTGGATTCTGGTATTTAACGGTTTTAAAGAAGTCGCCGCCGCATTTGTTGCTGGAATAGTTGTGGTACTTCTCGCTTTTTTTGTTTTCGCGGTAGTGCAACCCACATTCAATCTCGGTGACACCACGAGTCCGCAACCTGTTCAGACGCTTCCGACACCAGAAACGACACTGCGGAGCACCGAACGGGAACAGTTCATGAAAGATTATGGTCCGTGGCTCTCAACCGAAGATGCGCTTGCGCTACGAAAAACATTCGGGGTTCGCAACCTCGCGTTAGTGAACACTAACGGCGGCGTGGTCTATTCTGAAAACACTTTTGCGTTCCTTGGGGAAGAACCTTGGAAACCGATGCGACCGCCAGAAGTTGTATCACTCCGCATAGATGAGACCCGCGTAACATTTGCAACGAATGCAGGACGCGAAATCACGCTTAATGTCTCGCAGCCGTTTGTATTCGAAGGAAGGGTAGAAATTGTGTATCTTATTGACGAACAAGGCGAGCTTTACGGGGCAAAGCTCGACCAATTGATGCCGTATAGGGCCGCACAGTCACACGACCCCGCCATAGCCCCAAACCCAGATCTTAGCGTCGGAAGATAAAAAGGAAAGGAGACCTAATGGACGCATTCATCAGTGGGGCATTCATGGCCCTTGTCATCACCGCGATCTTCGGATTGGGTGACGTACTGCTGCGATTCCGCTATACCACAACTGGTTTCGTCGTTACGTTTATCACAAGCGTGATCACATTCTTCACGTTGGTGCTCGTAAACTATCTAATCCTGTACTTTGTGCGGCCACCGATAACCGGACCCATGCACGGGTACATCTGGACAGCGTTCCCGATGCTCGTTGCATTGATCATATTTGTCGTGAGCAACTCGCTGTTGGCGGGAAGCGAAGGAGGAATGGGCAACTTCAGCCTCTTCCCGATCGTCGTTACCCTAGGTCTTATCTCGCTTGGTTGCTTTTGGTGGAGAGAAACGCTGTTCGTACCATTCGGCGGTGGAGAAGCAAAGCAGCTTGCCGGTCTTGTCAAAGTCATTGAGATGGGACCGGAAGATTACCCGGATACCGATCCAAACCATATCGTCACGGTCTCGGAAGAGAACGCGACGTTTAAAGCAAACCAAGTTATCGCCAAAGAAACCGACGCCAAAGGCCGAAATCTGGGATCGATATATAATGTGGGCAAACCGGAGATTCAATCGATCAACGGGCACCTGTACTGGGTATCGGACCTTGAGTTCGGCGGCTGGCGGCTTTGGATGCAAGTTGACCAGGTGGCCCCCGGCTATATCCTCGTTGATGCAGAAGATCCGACCGTAGACCCACAACTTCGTCTCGGCTTCAAAATGAAATGTACGCCATCTGCATTCCTTGGAAGCAAACTGCAGCGCTTTCTCTATTCCCACGGTTATTCATCTTACAATGTAGACGGCATTACGATAGAGATCGACGACGAATTCAAGCCGTGGTACACCGCCTCGCTCAATAGGCCACTCGTTCACACGTCCGGAAACGTTCCTGTCGCCATGATCGTGGCAGATCCGGAAACCTGTGAGGTAACGCGGTATCCCCTAAACCAAATCCCTGAGTGGGTGGATCGCGTCTACTCACAAGCAACCGTCACGAAGATAATGAACTGGTGGGGTGAATGGAACTCAGCGCCTTGGAAAATTCTGTGGGGCCACACGCCTGCAGGACGTACCAAGGTTGCAATTGATCCAATTCCTGTCTATACGCGAAGCGGACATCCCCATTGGCAAGTTATTATGACTTCCCAGCAAGACGATTCCTCGATAGTAAGTATCGTGCTTTTTGACGGGCGATCGAACATCGCGCGCCTTTATCCGGTCCTTTCCGGAACGCCAGTTGAGGAAGCGGTGCTTAAGGCATTTCGCTCGACTAAGGAAACGGTCAAACACTTTGAACCCAAGCATCTTTCGATGCATAAAATTTATGGGGAGCCGACGTGGGTTGTAAGCTATGTGCCTCCAGTTGATGCGCAGGATGGTGTTCCGGGTGAACCCTTTCAAGGCATTGGATTGCTTAATGCAAAGGATGTTGATGGTGCTAACGTAATATTTGCGCCAACGCTCAGACGAGCGCTTGATCTTTATCGACAATTCCTTGCCCGCGGCAGCTTCAAAGACGAAGCAGAAGAGAATAGAACCACCCAAAGCATCGAGGGTACTATCGCTGCCATTACCCAACAGACCATCGATGGCAATACCGACTACCTCATTTTGCTCAAAGGCGATTCCGAACGCGTCTATAAGGCCTTGGCTGAAAAGAGCGTTGAGCTTGCATTTGCTAAGGCCGGAGATCGGGTCGTGATACAATTCTTCGACGTCGGCTTAAACCCTGTCGATATCGTCGGATTCAACGATCTTGATCTTCCAATAGTACCTTAACCACAGCACCACCCGCTTAACGCGGGTGGTTTCCTTTTATTTATATTTTGCACCAAAAAGAGTATGGTGTAAAAGGCGATTATGAAAATTCTTGGTATTGAAACAAGTTGTGATGATACCTGCGCCGCTATTATTAAGGCATCAGGAGGCATCAGGCGGCCGAAATTTAAAGTGTTGAGTAACGTCGTTTCCTCACAGGTAAAAGTGCACCAAAAATATGGGGGGGTTGTGCCGACGCTTGCGGCGCGGGAACATGCAAAGAATATAAAGCCGGTGGTTAAAAAAGCATTTCAGGGTACGGGGTACAGGGTACAGGACATAGATTTAATTGCGGTGACAACGCATCCGGGGCTTTTGCCCGCATTGCTCGTTGGGGTTCATGCGGCACGCACCATTGCGTGGTGGCTACATAAACCAATACTCGGCATAAACCATCTGGAAGCACATCTTGTTGCCAATCTGCTTGGCGACAAGAAGAAACAAAATACCCCGAACCAGTCGCTTCGCTCCGGTACGGGGCAAGCAAGGAACAAGATACAAACACTTTTTCCGGCGGTTGGGTTGATCGTTTCCGGGGGGCATACGCAGTTGGTACTGATGCGCGATTTTGGAAAAATGAAAATTATTGGCGAAACGCGCGATGACGCAGCAGGCGAGGCGTTTGATAAAGTTGCGAAAATGCTCGGATTACCGTTTCCAGGAGGGCCTCCTGTCGCGGCACTAGCTGCGAAGAAACAAGATACGAGAAGCAAGATACAAATTTCATTGCCGCGGCCGATGATTGATTCTAATGATTTTGATTTTAGTTTTTCGGGTCTTAAAACCGCAGTACTGTACCTTTTACGCGATAATCCCCAAATACCAAAAACCGATGTTGCCGCATCGTTCCAGCAAGCGGTTGTTGATGTGCTTACTGCCAAAACCATACGAGCGGCCAAAAAATATAAAGCGAAAACCGTGATGCTTGGAGGCGGCGTTGCTGCAAACCAAGAACTCCGCCGCCAACTTCGCAGCGCCCTTACAAAATTGGAACCTATACCCTATACCCTATACCCTATCCCCTCATTGGCATTGGACAACGCCGCCATGATTGCAGCCACCGCCTATCTTCATTGGCTTAAAGGGGAACGCAACACATGGCAGCAAATAAAAGTTCGCATCTAAAGCAAAAGGGGCCAAAAGACCCCTTGTTTTTTATCAGTAGTCAGAATCGCCCTCGGTAGCCGTACCAAGAAAAAACGCCATGGAAAGCAGTGAGGCGCCCATCATTCCTAATCCAATCAATGCTATGACTATCGAAAGCTGGCCAACCCCTGGCACGAAAGCGGAAAACAAACCGCCGAAACCTATAATCATCCCAAGAACTATGCTTGCAAAAGAAAACCTCTCGACCATCTCTACCATCGCTTTATTCCCTGCCGCCAATGATCTCATCAATCAAACCGTATTCTTTTGCCTGCTGGGCGTCAAAAAAATGATCGCGGTCGCAGTCGATAGTAATTTGTTCTAGCGTCTGTCCGGTATGCTTTGCGAGAATCTGCTTCACAATCTGGTTGCGCCGCAAAATTTCCCGGGCAATGATTTCAATATCTTTCGCCTGTCCGCTTGCGCCGCCACGCGCCTGATGAATATGGATGGTGGCGTGGGGCAAAGCATAACGCTTCCCTTTGGCGCCGGCGGAAAGCAAAACCGTACCCATTGATGCGGTTTCGCCAACCGCGATCGTCGACACATCGCAGTGTACGAGCTGCATCGTATCGTAAATCGCAAGTCCTGCAGATATTACGCCGCCGGGCGACTGGATATACATGTGGATATCCTTATCAGGATCTTCTTTATCGAGATAAAGAAGTTGTGCCACGATGATATTTGCGACAAAATCATCGATGGGCGTTCCCAAAAATACGATCCGTTCTTTCAATAAAAGCGAAAAAATGTCCCATGCCCTATCTCCTCGCGGGGTTTGTTCAATAATATGGGGAATAGGAACGGGAATTCCTTCATTTTTAGGATTCTGTCCGGTCATTAGAAACCTCCTTTTGAGTTCACAAAGTGCCTTTATCTTGGCATAATAGTATTAATTACTTAATTCTGTCAATTCAATCATGGAACTCCCCAAGGCCTATAACCCAATGCAAACAGAGGAGAAAATATACCGGATTTGGGAAAAATCCGGGTTTTTCAACCCGGACAACCTTCCCGGAAAAAGACGAGAGAATTTCGTGGTCATGATGCCGCCCCCCAATATCACGGGTTCGCTGCATCTTGGACATGCGCTGGAAGCCGCGGCAACGGATTGTTTAATACGCATGAAACGTATGCAGGGATATCGTACGCTTTATTTCCCGGGAACTGACCATGCGGGCATTGCGACTCAAAATAAAGTGGAAAAGGAACTAAAAAAAGAAGGGCTTGGGCGACACGATCTTGGACGAGAAAAATTTCTTGAGCGCGTCTGGACGTGGCGTGAAAAGTATGGGGGCATTATTTTGGAACAATTCAAAAAATTGGGAACGTCTGCCGATTGGTCGCGCCAGCGCTTTACCATGGATAAAGAGTATGTGAAAGCGGTTGAGGCAGCTTTCATGCATTACTACGACAAAGGGTGGATCTATAAAGGCGAGCGCGTTGTGCATTTTTGCACACGCTGCGCAACTTCGCTTTCGGATCTTGAATTGGAATATAAAGAAGAACAAGGGAAGCTTTGGTATATCAAATATCCAATCGGGGGTCAGAGGTCAGAAGTCGGCAATCAGTATATTGTCGTGGCTACGACAAGACCGGAAACAATGCTAGGCGATACCGCAGTTGCGGTGCATCCCGATGATACTCGTTATAAAGCTCTAATTGGAAAAACCGTGGAATTGCCGCTGGCGGAACGCATCATTCCTATCATTGCAGATACCGCGGTTGAACAGGAATTTGGCACCGGAGCGGTGAAGGTGACACCAGCGCACGATTTTATAGATGCAAATATAGGAGAACGGCACGAACTCTCGCGCATCAAAATAATCGGAGAAGATGGACGAATAACTCCTGAAGCTCCGAAAAAATATCACGGAATGAAAGTTAAAGAAGCGCGCGAAACAGTTGTAGAAGATCTTACTGTTAAGGGATTTCTTGAAAAAACTGAGGATTATACCCATAACGTAGCAATCTGTTACCGTTGCGAAACGCCAATTGAACCCCTTCCCTCTCCCCAATGGTTTTTAAAGATGAAGGAGCTTACGCAAACGGCAAAAAGGGCATATCAATCGGGGCGCGTGCGCATCGCTCCAGAACGGTTCCGGCAAGTTGCAATCGAGTGGCTGGATAATGAACGCGATTGGTGTATTTCAAGGCAGCTATGGTGGGGACACCAAATACCAATTCCGGGGGAAAAGGACGTACTGGATACGTGGTTTTCGTCCGCATTATGGCCGTTTGCAACTCTGGGGTGGCCGGAAAAAACCAAGGGCCTTGAAACCTATTACCCGACACAATGGATGACGTGTGCACGAGAAATCCTCAACCTTTGGATCGAACGCATGGTGTTTTCTGGCCTTGAGTTTATGGGAAAGGAACCGTATGCCGAGATATGGATTCACCCGACCGTGCTTACAAAAGAAGGGAAACGGATGTCGAAATCACTTGGCACGGGCATTGATCCGCTTGAGCTTATCCGACAATACGGCGCAGACGCCATACGGTTTGGGCTTTTATGGCAAATTACGGGCTTACAGGACATAAAGTTTGATGAATCAGCCCTTATTGCCGGAAAAAAATTCCTCAATAAAATCTGGAATGCAGCCAGATTTGTATTGCACCATACTGAAAAAATATCTATTCCGGAAACTCCACCGATAAGCGAACATAAAGAAGATCAAAAAATCCTGGCGTCTTTAAACGTGCACATCAGCCGTGTAGAAAAAGAGATCGCTATACTTCGATTTGGTCAGGCACTTGAAATTTTCTATTCGTTCTTTTGGCATGAGTTTTGCGACGAATATCTTGAACATGCTAAACAGCGCACAGATGTTGCTGCAAAAGAAACGCTTCTATGGGTGCTTACGACATCTCTTAAGATATTGCATCCATTTATCCCTTTTATCACGGAAGAGTTGTGGGGAATATTACCGCACGGCAACAAACCATCTTTGCTTATGGTTGCCGAATGGCCTGCCAGTTCGAATTTAGAAATTAGAGATTAGAAATTAGAGATTCCCACCATATGCTCATCTTTATTTCCATATTTTTAGGACTAATGCCATCTTTGGTATGGCTCATGATTTTTTTGCGGGAAGACGTGCGGCCTCATCCCAATCGTCTTGTGATACGCACATTCTTATGGGGGGCATTTATTACCGTACCTGTTCTCTTTTTGGGTATACTCGCACAATGCATATTTTTGGGCTGTGCGTTTTCCGGAGCGGAAAACGGTGTTTTCGGCCCTCTTTTATCCGGAATACCAGAGCCGCTGCCACGGATTCTTTTTATGTTTCTTGGAATTGCCCTTGTGGAAGAACTAAGCAAATTTTTTGCAGCGCGAATGAGCGTATTGCGCGACCCTAGCTTCAATGAGCCGGTTGATGCGATGCTCTTTCTTGTTATAGCGGCGTTGGGTTTTGCGGCAGTTGAGAATATCGCATTTGTATTAAACGCCCCCGTGCAGACAGCCGGCCTTTTGGGAGGAGTTATTCCAATTCTTGCCATGCGTTTCCTTTCAGCAACGCTTCTGCATTCGATTGCATCTGGCATTATTGGCTATACGATCGCCCGGGCGCTTTTTGATAACCAACTGCACAAAGGCGTTATTTTAATCGGAATTGCGATCGCAGCAACCGTACACGGCCTTTACAACGGGCTCCTCGAAAGCGGGGTACCAAATATTCTTTCGGACAAGAACCTTGGCGATTTTTTTGTTTCCTCCGGTGTTGTTATGGGACTACTTCTTGCAGGAGGGGTCGTGTTGTGGCTTATGTTTCAACACGTACGGGCGCTCTCTCGTATCCACAGCTGGCGCAATAACCATGGAAAAGTAACGCTTTTGCGCTAGACCCATGGTGGTCTTGTGTATCGAAATATGCTATAGTGTAAATAATAACCTTAGTTTGAAAACGTTATGGCAAACGACTCCAAACCAAAATCTTTTTTCGAGCGCCTCACCTCCAAAAAGGAAGACGCTAAAGAAGGCGCGAAACGTGTTGATTTCACCGCCTCCCCCAAAGAAGAGGAGGTACATATGAAAAGCGGTGGGGACGGCGAAGAAACAAAGAAGGAATGGACAGAAGAGGGACAAGAGGGACAGCTTACGGTTGATGTATACCAAGATGACAGTAATATTTTTATACGCTCAACAGTTGCGGGAGTGCAGCCCGAGGATCTTGATATTACCATTACTAATGATATGGTAACAGTGCGCGGAAAACGGACACTGCAAGAAACAATCAAACCGGAACAATATATCTACCAAGAATGTTACTGGGGTCCATTCTCGCGATCAATTATCTTACCCACAGATGTTTCCGCAGATAAAGCCGACGCATCACTCCACAATGGTATTCTCACGCTCCGCCTTCCTAAAGCAGAAAAGGAACAAACCAAAACTATAAAGGTAAAATCGGTCCCCTAACCGTGCGCGTCAAACTCCCCATTGTACTTGCAATAGCCCCGATCGTTACGGGGCTGTTCTTGTTCGGTCTTCAAATCGCAAATGCCGGCCGTATTATCTATGGAACTCATATTGCTGGTGTAGCGGTGGGGGGTCTCACACCAGAACAGGCGCAAGAACTATTGAGGGGACGGGTAGACCAATTTCTTGAAACGCCCCTCGTTATTACCGTAAATGGCATCGAGTATACCTCAACTCCCAAAACACTAGGGTTTGATATCGATATTTCCGGAACAGTTCAAAACACATTCCGCATTGGCAGGAATGAACCGATTTTTGTCGGGTTATGGGAGCAAGCGACAACGTTTTTTAAACAACCGCATGTGTTATTGATGGTAAAACAAAATGATACAATTTTTTCGCAAGAAACAAAACGGCTTTTTGTTGATCAAGAAAAGCCAGTTACCAACGCATATCCGCTCTGGAATGGCACGCGTCTTGTCGTTGCCCAAGAAGAAAAAGGGGCTGCGGTCAACAGAGAAATCTTAGTCAAACAAATCAAGGAACGTATAAGCGCGCTTGAAAACGAACGCGTGTTTGTGGATCTTGAAATTCAAGAGCCAACTATTTCAAAAGAGGAAACTAAGGAAGCGCTTACGGAAGCACAAAAATGGATAGCGACAACTCCTCTTTATATTCAGGCGGCGGAAGAAGAAATCGCCCTTTCACGCGATGATCTTATAGAATTGCTCCTCTTTGAACGCACCCAAGAAAACAATGTTGTTGCTTCACTTAAACGCAGCCAAGCTGCGCTATGGTTAGAAGAACATCTGGGGAAAAGCGTAGGTCGAGAACCGCGCGATGCACGATTTGAGGTAGAGAAAAACCGTGTTGTATTATTTGTTCCTTCGCTTACGGGAAGAATGCTAGATAGCCAAGCTTCCATCCAAATCCTGCTTGATGGCCTACGCCAAGGGGAAAAACGTGTAACGCTTACCGTTGTTGAAACAGATCCCAAAATACGCACCCAGGACGCAAATTCTTTTGGTATCGTTTCGCTGCTAGGCAAGGGCGAGAGTGACTTTGCCGGATCCCCTAAAAATCGTATTCATAATATTAAAACTGGTGCGGCACGTTTTAATGGAGTGCTCATTCCACCGCAGGAAGAGTTTTCGTTTAACGAAACGCTTGGCCCGGTAACGGAAGAGATGGGATATAAAGCAGAGCTCGTTATACTTCAAGATAAAACGGTTCCGGCGTTGGGCGGAGGGCTTTGCCAGGTGTCCACCACTGCTTTCCGTGCTGCAGCGTATTCCGGCCTTGAAGTCACCCAGCGTCGCAGCCATTCATATGTCGTGCGATATTACGGAACGCCCGGTTTTGATGCAACCATCTACCCTCCAAATCCCGACTTACGCTTCATTAATGACACGTCTGGCCATATTCTTATACAAACGAGGGTTGAAGGTACAAAACTCACTTTTGAATTTTATGGCACCCCAGATGGTCGCACCGTTACGGTAGAAGGCCCCTATGTTTACGATAAAAAAGCAGACGGTTCTCTAAAAGCCACCCTCACGGTTAAAACGACGCTTGCGGACAATAAAACACGTGAGCAAACATTTCAATCTGTCTATAAATCGCCAACGCTCTATCCCGTAAACAAAAGAAACCCCCTGGAATGAATTTGGCAATCTCAAAAAAAGAACTCGCGGGGATAATTGTCCTCATCGCCATCTCTTCTTTCTTGCATCTCTTCCGCCTTGGCGCTCCCGCACAACCGATTTTCGACGAAGTCCACTTCGCAACCTACGCATCTTACTATGCGTCGCGTCAAGGTTTCTGGGACATACACCCGCCGCTGGGGAAACTCATATATGGGGGGGTCGCAAAGATAACCGGCGTCAAAGAACCCCAGTCATTTATCCATTTCGAACGCGACGACCAAAATCGACCTATCATTCATACGGCAAACGATGAACCTTGGAATAATTTTCCGTATATTTCACTTCGCGCCACAAGTGCCGTTGCGGGCATCTTACTAATTCCTCTCGTATTTCTTTTGGCCCGCCTCTTAGGACTTGGTTCCCTTCCTTCATTTTTGGGGACATTGTTTATCACTTTCGACAACGGTATTTTGCTTCAAACACGCCTGATCTTACTTGACGGCTTCCTTCTTTTTTTCGGAATGCTGGGATTTGTCTTGCTCTTATTAAAACATGTTCGTTTTTTTGAAAAACAAAAGCTCCTTATGACCGTCCTTTCAGCGCTTGCGCTGGGGAGCGCGGGAGCCGTTAAATTAACCGGTTTTGGATTTGCGCTTGCGGTCTTTATCGCGTCCATGGCAAAAAACGAGAAGGTTAATATAGCGCCACTCAAGAAATGGCATTTTATCGGCCTTCTTCTCATTCCTCTATTTTTATCTTTTGCTATACAGCAAATACTCATCCCATTTGAGGAGGAACTAACGTATCTTGCGGTAATTTTAGGAACCGAAAACCGAGGAATTGAATTTTTCGAATCAATAAAAACTCTTCCGTTTGGCAACGTGCTTGCGATATTTGCAGCATATACGGCCAACGTATTTTTGACGTTGACGGCTGGACTATCCCGCATGTCACACGCAGCACAAAGCACTGTATTGGGATGGCCGTTGAGCATAAAACCGATCCCTTATTGGATCGGTTCTTCCGAAACCATTTCTTTCATCGGCAACGCCGCGCTTTGGTTTTTGGGATTTCTCGCTTTAGTGTGGACCGTGTTTGGAAAAATGCTACGTAAGATAGTGTTGCCCCCTGCAATACATTTTTTACTTATTGCCTGGCTCGCAAATGTGATCCCCTATCTTCTGATAACACTTATCGGCCGCCCGACGTATCTATACCACTATCTTCCCGCTGTTATATTCTCATCGCTTCTTTTGGCAGCAATCCCTCAAAACAAGAACTTTGCCATCGTTATTATTGGTATAGTACTCATAAGCTTTATACTCATCTTGCCCCTTACGTATGGGATGAAGTTCTTAAACTTCGGTAATTAATTGAAATCTCAACCGAATTTGGCATCTTTTTAAATTTAGGGCCATTTTCAGTCATAGCCAAATGAGGATATCTTCTACTGGTGCCCCCGGTAGGATTTGAACCTACACGGCCTTTCGGCCCTATGGTCCTAAGCCATAGGTGTCTGCCAATTCCACCACGGGGGCGTGTTTTTTATAAACGAGAGCGGGATAGCCCGCTCTCGATAGAAATCCATACAAACGTTAAAGGGGAAAATTAGCAAGTCAATAAACCGCCACCGGTAATTCCTAAAAGCCCGGCAACAACAAGAATGATAACTCGAGCAAGCAAGGCGACAATCAAACCAACAATAGCAAATGTTAAAAGCTTTCGGGCACTCTCAACTTCTTTTGGATCACCGCCGCCTGTCATGAATTTGAGTGCGGCAACCAACAACATAATAAAGGAAATAATAATGACGATCGCAAAAATCCACAATACAACCACACAAACAATACGATTCCATAAACAAGCCAGAGCACCTTCACGTGCGGTTTCGCATACCGAGTGAGGAATTGGTCCTGGTTGGGCAAGCGCGGGTAAGGCAAACGCCGAAATAACCGCGAGGGTAACAATGAGCCCGATAAAACGATAGCGCGTCATATGTTTCAGAATATCATATATTATGATACTTCTAGCATAGCATATTGCAACATTCTTGTCCACAAGAACAAACCAGCCCCGCAAGGGGGCTAGTTTGTTGCTTATGTTGAAGTAATTAGCAACCAAAAATGCTTGCTCCTTCAATACCCAAAAGTCCCGCCACCACAAAGAGTATCGCTCGCGCAAGAAGCGCTACGGCAATACCGATAATAGCATAGGTGAGCATTTGGCGAGCACGGCCTACCTTTTCTTCATCCCCTCCGCCGGTCATAAACGTCAATGCAGCCACCAACAGCATAATGAAGGAAATGACGATGACGATTGCGAAGAACCAAAGGACACCGGTACACAAGAGATTCCAGAAGTCGCCCGGTCCTGTCACGTCTGTATCAGGAACAGTAGGGATAGGAGCGCCACTCGTGGTGCCTCCTGTAGTTCCTCCGGTGGTGCCACCAGTGCTAGTAAACTGCGCCAATGCAGCAACCGGAGTAATAAGCATGGAAAGAGTGAGAGCGGTTACAAGTGCTTTGTGCATATACTTCACCTCCTTTCAGGTCTGGCTCAACTTGTGTGCCAGACAGTTACGTGCGTATTGTGACATAAGGTCACAGGTAATGCAAGCGGCTTATCCACAACAATCAAAAGACCGTTTCATCATAACAGAATACAAGAATTCGACTGACTATTTCATGAATTTTCTACACGTCCGTGTTCTTGCGTGGCATAAACAAAAGCAACCCTAAAGAGGGCTGCTTTTGAAAAAATATACGGCTAATTAACATCCAAAGAAACTGGTATCAGTGACTCCAAGCAATCCGGCGACTATAAACAATATCGCTCGCGCAAGAAGTGCTACGGCAATACCGATAATAGCGTAGGTAAGCAACCCTCGAGCACGTCCTACTTTCTCTTCGTCACCGCCTCCAGTAATAAACGTCAATGCAGCCACCAACAGCATAATGAAGGAAATGACGATAACGATTGCGAAGAACCAAAGGACACCGGTACACAAGAGGTTCCAGAAGTCGCCCGTGCTTGTAACTCCAGAATCGGGAATGGTGGGGATAGGAGCGCCACTCGTGGTGCCTCCTGTAGTTCCTCCGGTGGTGCCACCAGTGCTAGTAAACTGCGCCAATGCAGCAACCGGAGTAATAAGCATGGAAAGAGTGAGAGCGGTTACAAGTGCTTTGTGCATATACTTCACCTCCTTTCAGGTCTGGCTCAACTTGTGTGCCAGACAGTTACGTGCGTATTGTGACATAAGGTCACAGGTAATGCAAGCGGCTTATCCACATAAACCAATGTCAGCCAAAATTTTTAGGCATCCACTGACCGCCTTTTTCTTTTAGCATCCAGTAAAACTGAGAGGTCGACCACCAATAAGCGCCACCATGCTAAGAGCTATCGCCTGGGCAATAATAACTATTCCCCATCCTATTATCGAATAGAACAATGCGTCTTTTGCTTGACGTAATCGTTGTTCGTTACCCCCCGATACTAAAAAGAGAAGCGCTGCCATAAGCAATGCTAAAAGTGCTAAGGGGAATGCGAACCAAAATACAACGCGTGCAAACAAACAAATCAATCCCGGAAACGAACGAATGGGATCTAAGGGATTGGGTAACGTAAAATCCGCTTGAACAAACACCCATGGGATAAAAAGAAATAATATCCCCACCAGGGTAAAAAATAGTTTTTTGGAAAGGAATGTACGCATATCGAGTAATACTCAACACGATGCAGGAAGCGCGCCGAGGTCAACCCCAAGTAAATCAGCGATGATGCGCGGGAGAAGAGAAACTATGAAAAGCGCTACCCAGCCCATAATGGCTGCAATAAGAGCCATTCTGGCGCTGCTTATTTTATTTCTTTCTCCCCCTGAAGTCAGAAAAAGGAACGCGGAATACATAATCGCCACAAGCCCTATGGGAATTGAAAGATAAAACACCCAGTCAAGCAACGAGCACACAATCCCTAAAAGATCCCCTCCCGGGGCTATGGGATTTGTAAAGGTTATCATGGCATATCGCGATGCAATGATTGCTGTTGTTGAAAGAAATATGGTTTTTATTTTTTTAAGAAAAATGAGCATCATGTCGATGGGTCTAGAAAAAGGTATCGGAGGAATATATCATTGTAAGTTGCACCGTAACTGACAAGCCCACTGGCATAGATTTCTATCCACACCGCCTGCGAAACACTCATCAAAACAACTCACATAACATGATGGTCGGGCAGCACATTGTGGCTCATACCAAGGCCACGGGAAGCCAGAGGGCTGCGTTGATCCGGCAAGCCACACGATGACGGTATTCACAATAGCCCACGCAAGAAGAATGATAAGAAAACCAATCAGCGCCGTTTGAAGCATTCCCTTCGCCTTTGATTTAAGCCCGGCGTTGGGAGATGCACCCAGAATTCCTCCGGCAAACAGCATCACAACCCCAGAAACAATGATTGCAAAAACCGTCAGTGGAAGCGCAACCTGCAAAACCAAAAAACTAAATATGTTCTGCCCCAAAATAAAAAGGTCGCATGGGCGACAGGGAAGAGATTCGTCAATGGGTCTAGTCGTTGGATCGTCCGTCCCTGCCCCGCATGGCACAAGTCCTGCCTGTACGACAGGCAATGCATAAGCAAAAAAGCTGAGGCCAAAAAGACCGATCAATAGTATCAAAACCCAAATACGAGAATTCATAATGTTGAACCTTTGGGGTTAAGTTGTCGCAACAATGTCGTCACGTTCTCCTCGGCGCGCTGCACTGCAGTTCCAGGAGAGGTGCCGTCCTTTACTGATTCTATCATATTTGTGAATATTTCCTCCACGGCAAAATAATCCGGCTGGTACCAACTCACAGCCGTAAGAGCTTGACGGGCAAAAGGAGCAAAATCAGGGTTTGATACGTATTCTGAAATAAGCTCGCGATGTGCCGGAGGGCGGCCGGTGTTATCAAGATAAATGCGTGCCTTGTCAAAAAGCGCCAAACTCGCGACTAAAGACCACGCCGCTTTTTGCTTTTGTGACGATTTTAATACCGCAAGGCCGAAATAATTAGGATACGTTACGGCAATCCCTTGATCCCGAAGCGCTTGTGGTTGAGGTACGGAAGCAACTGCAAAATTAAGTTGCGGAGCGCGTTCACGAATAAGCGAAACCGTATGGGAATAATTAAACATCATAGCAAGTTTCCCATCTACAAAAGCATCCACCGAATAAGGAACGAGAGGAGCACGATCCCAAGAATAGGCGGTGGTTGTAGGATCGGCAAATTGGGCATAAAATCTTAGCGCATCTTCTCCAGGAGAAAAGGTATTGCCTTCACTCGTTACGTTCCGGGAAAATGTTGCCTTAGTGCGGTCATCTGAAACCATTTTTGTTCCCGTCTGCAGCATCAACATACTCATAATATCTGCTGCGCGATTTACATTGCGCGCTGTTCCCATCGCGGCCCCGGAAATACGAATGCTCCCGTCTGGATTCAATTCAGTAAGTTCCGCTGCATCATCAAGGAATTCTTTCCAGGTCTGCGGCGGTTGTGTTATTCCCTTGGTATTAAATAAATCCCGATTCCAATACAATCCCAGGGTATCCACATACAAAGGAAGAGCCCATACGTTCCACTGCCCCTCTTCGATTGAAGTAAAATCATTTGCGACCACATCAACATATACGTTACGGTATTCTTCTTCTGTAATGCCCCAAAGTCCGGGCGGCATAGGACTTAACTTGTCTTTAAATTTCGCAAGCCATGTATTATGTAAATAAATAATATCAGGGCCCCGTCCGGCAGCAACGGCATTCAATACTTCTCGCTCAAATTCTTCAAAAGGAATCTCGCGATACATGACATCGCCCGCAAGCAAGCCACCGGGACCGGTATTTTCTGGGAGAAACCCCTCTAAGCTCCGGTTATCATCAAAAACGCCCCAAATTTCAAGGTCAGCACCTGCTTCCGGCTTATTGGTGATGGAAAAACAAGCTCCCGTGACAATACATCCCAATCCTCCAAGGACAATAAGCCCAAGAACGATTAAAACAACAATTTTTTGGGGAGTGAACGATTGAAACATAGAAGAGTATAATTATTTTAGCAGAAATAACAGGCCCCAATGGTATTTGCCTGCAGAGATCGATGCGTGTTTCGAAAAACCAAAGCCCTTCGCCGCCTCAATAATGCTTTCCTTGTTAATGCGTTGCTCCCGAGACGGACCGTAAGGGGTCGACGTATCTTCCCAATCAACGACTACCAAACGCCCGTTGTCTTTAAGCACACGCCGTGCTTCTTTGAAAACATTTCCGTGGTTTTTAATTTGAAACAAAAGATTAACGCAAAATACGGTATCGCATACATGATCGCCGATATAAGAACCTAATTCTTTTTCAAGATCCCCTAAAATCACATGAACTTGAGGTAACCCCAGTCGTTTTGCGCGGGAAGAAACAACGGAAAGGGCTTCTTTTCTTATATCAACCGCATATACTGCTCCTTCGGTACCCACGGCGCGCGCTAACGGAACAGTAAGATAACCGTGTCCGCAGCCAAAATCAGCAACAAAAAATCCCTTTTGCGCGCCATCGCTATTTGTAATGATCTCGTGTGGCCTGAGAAACGATTCGTCGTCCATATGCTTTTATAATTAGAGCACGCGAACAGCAAGAATTGCGTCCCCGGAATCTAACCTCATAAGCCGCACCCCCTGCGCTCCCCGCGACAAGGACTTAATCTGACGCAATGCGATACGTAATACAAGGCCTCTACGCGAAACCGCAAATGCCTCTTCGGTCTCTTGCACCGCTACAGCAACTCCCACAACGCTACCAGTTTTTCCGCTCGTTGGCATGGCACGCAAACCAGTTCCCCCCCGCTTCTGCCGCTTGAACGCAGATGCCTCAACTAATTTTCCAAAACCATGTAACCCAACCAACAAAATGCGCGCTCCTTCTTGATTTGTGGGAATGGCCACCGCACCAATAACTCTATCATCCTTACGCAAACGGATACCCCGAATACCTCCTGCCTGTCGTCCCATGAAACGCGCATCGCGTTCCGAAAAACGCAACGCTTGTCCCTGTTGCGTAAGCAAAAGAATATCGTCTTTGCCCCCGGTGCGAAGAGCGGCAACCAACGAATCGCCTCCAGCAAGAGATATCACTCCCATACCTTGCCTCCGCACCGACTGAAAGGCAGCTGTTTGCATGCGCTTCACTGCGCCGCGCGACGTAATCAATATCAATGATCCCTCTTTTTCTTTTTCCGATACTGCAACAAGCGCCAGAACTTCCTCGTTTGCTGCAAGCGCAAGCACATTTACCAAAGCCCTTCCTCGGGACGTGCGCGATGCTTCAGGAACTTCGTATGCCCGAACCGTACATACCCTTCCTCGTTCTGTAAAAAATAAAATGCGATCGTGGGTATTGGCAACAATAAGATGCGCAAGCGCCTCGGATTCGTTCAGTTCAATTCCCGAAACCCCGCGACCTCCTCGTTGCTGTATACGAAACGAAGAAGGCGGCAATCGCTTAATGTAGCCGTCGGATGTCAGCGCAATAACCGCGGGGGCTTCTTGCACAAGATCTTGAAGTTTGATTTCAGAAATAGCTTCTTGCTTTACTTCGGTCTTGCGCTTATCGCCAAAACGTTCTAAAACTTCATGCAGTTCTTTTTTCAGTACTCGAATAAGCGATTTTGGATTTTTTAAAATATCCTCTAACTCCAAAATCAACGCGCGCTTTTCTTTTGCCTCTTGCAAAATTCGGTCCCGCTCAAGGCGCGCTAACGAGGCAAGAGGCATCGCAAGAATAGCTGATGCTTGTACGTCCGAAAACTTGAAGCGTATACGCAATGCCTTGTGCGCCTCATCGCGGCTTGCGGAAGCACGAATCAATTTAATAATTGCATCGATATGCGCAAGCGCCTTGGTTAATCCGTCTAAAATGTGGAGCCGTTCTTTCGCACGGGAAAGCTCAAATAAAGAACGTTTTGAAATAAGTTCTTTGCGAAAATCTAAAAACTCTTGCAGAAGTTCCTTGAGCGAATAGAGCTTCGGGCGAATCCCGTGGTCAAGCGCAAGAAGATTTACATGATAGGTGCGTTGCAAATCCGTGTATTTAAAGAGCGCCGCAAGAACAACTTGCGCAGTTGCATCCTGACGCAAATCGATAACAACACGGATCCCCTCCTTATCTGACTCGTCGCGCACATCCCGTATACCTTCCACTTTTCGGTCACGGATAAGATCGACAATTTGTTCAAGAATGGCTGCCTTTCGCACTTCATATGGAATTTCGGTAATAACAATACGGGATGATTTTCTTTCGGAGGTTTCAATTTCGGCACGTCCCTGCACAACCACTGGACCCTTGCCTTGTGTATAAACCGATATGAGATCTTTGGCATTATAGATAATTCCGCCGGTAGGAAAATCTGGGCCAGAAATTATCGCAACAAGGTCATCGTGAGAAGCAGATGGTTTATCGATAAGCAAAAGACACCCGGAAATGATCTCGGAAAGATTGTGAGGCGGTATTGCGGTTGACATGCCAACTGCAATACCAATCGCACCATTTGCCAAAAGATGCGGAAAGGAAGCGGGGAGAACTTGAGGTTCGGTGCGCGTACCATCGTAATTGGGAACGAAAGCAACCGTTTCCTTATCAATATCTGCGAGCAAAAGTTCCGCTATCGGATGAAGACGCGCTTCTGTATAGCGCATTGCCGCAGCAGCATCGCCGTCAATTGACCCGAAATTTCCTTGTCCGCGAATTAAAGGATAGCGCAGCGAGAACGGCTGCGCCATCCGAACCAAAGCATCATACACTGCCTGGTCGCCGTGCGGGTGAAATTTTCCAAGGACCTCCCCTACCACCCGTGCGGATTTCACGGCACGCGCCTGTGGCCCAAGACCC
>MHSS01000001.1:37296-80144 GCA_001822835.1 Candidatus Terrybacteria bacterium RIFCSPHIGHO2_01_FULL_48_17
GCCGCTGTACTGGTTTTAGGCCATCGCGCGCATCGGGTAATGCGCGCGAAACAATGACCGACATCGCGTAATCCAGATACGATGTTGTCATCTCTTCGGTAATCTCCTGTGGCGTAATCGTACCAATATTTTGTTCCACGGAATCTTTTTTTGCCATACCTACTGCTCTATTTCTATCTTAAGGGAGCTGCGTTGGTGCAACACCCGCTTCATTCTTGCGTTCTTCCAATGGAGCTTCATTCTTATTTTTTTCTTGTTCTAGTTCTGCCGCTATGATGCGTAAATGCTGCTGAAACCCAGACACCGCACCGCCCAGCGAGCTTCTCACAAAACTGCCGGGAGATTTTTCCCCTTCCGTGTTATCCGATTTTTCAAGAGCGCCTAACGATTTCATCTGCAACGGTAACAATAAAAGCCACAAAACAAAAAAAAGTATCCCGGCAATACCTGCCCCAAAAATTATAAGCCGCCACCGATCCTCCTCGGGAAGTGCGCGGATTCTTATAAAAAGATTCTGCATATTCCTATTTCTTAAAAATAACCGTTCGCATCCGATCCTGTTCGCGATCATTGGCTGCGATTTTGTATCGGAAAGAGGTTTGCTCCTCGGGATTTTTTGCCCCAATGAATTTTACCGCAGCGGCGACAACTTCAGGCGCGCCAACAGGGATAAAAACAGACGGCTCAATCTGATGCACCGCCTCAATGCCTTTAAGAACGGCTTCGCCCTCCTTATTACCTTTGCTGCCTTTATGCGCCATTACATATATCATGATATCTACCGTTCCTATTGCATCGATATGCTCGTCCTTCAAACTGCGTGCAACAGTAGGACTTAAAAGACAAACGCTGCTTTCGTCATCGGATACCACAAGCGCGTTTTCCCATTCCCCGGCTTTTTTAAATACCGGCACCGCTTTAATGCGAAAACCGGCACAATCATATTCACCGGGACCCTCAATAACAAACCCACGAGCTTCTGTCTGAGGAGGAAAAAGAATAACATCGGCACGCTCAAGCGCCCGGCTCGTTTTATCCTCTGCATACATGGCTAACCGCGCCTCTCCAGCATATTTTATTTGCAACTGAACACAACCAGCTCCACATTGGCCTATGGTCATAACGCTCTTATGGTAACATAAAAATTCACATACTGCACACTGGACATACGCCAAAAAACAATATATTCTGGGAAAACGCTGGCGTTCGTAAAGAAAGGAGGCGAAAAATGGAAATACCACAACCAACAACACAATTACCTTCCTCCGATGAAAGCTCGGAGGGATTAACGCAGCTATTTAATGAAGCGACGGCCCTGTTGCCGAAAATCGGAGAGATTGTTGAGGGTACCGTCGTTGCACGAGGTACGGCTTCAATTTTTGTTGATCTGGGCCCCAGAGGCACCGGCGTTATTTTTGGAAAAGAATTTTATGCCGCGCAAGAAGCGCTCAAGGATTACGCGATTGGAAATATGATTGTGGCGAAAGTAGTGGATACGGAAAACCAAGAAGGCCTTATTGAGCTATCGATCGCGGAAGCCGGAAAAGAGCTTGCATGGTCGCACATCAAGGAAACGCATCGTAACGGAAGCATTTTCTCAACAACGATCAAATCGGCAAATAGAGGCGGTCTCGTTGCGGATGTCGAAGGAACCGCAGCATTTCTTCCTGCTTCCCAATTAGGATTTGACCATTATCCCCACGTGGAAGGGGGCGACAAAGAAAAAATTCTTGAAGAATTGCGCAAGTTAATCGGCCAACAATTACGCGTAAAAATCCTGGACATTAATCCCAAAGAAGAAAAAGTGATCTTGTCAGAACGCGCCGCTGAACTCGACGAACTCCAGGAAGAATTGAACCAATTTCATGTGGGCGATGTCGTGGAAGGAAATATTTCGCGCATTGCGGACTTTGGAATATTCGTACGTTTTGGCCCGGATGAAAAACTTGAGGGCTTAGTACATACATCCGAGCTTGATTGGACACCAGTTCCTGATTTTCAGCAACACTACAAAGTAGGAAACAAGCTTAAAGTAAAGATAATTGATATTCAAGATGGAAGGGTTTCGCTCTCATTAAAGGCCTTGAAGCCCGATCCTTGGGCAAAAATAATAGAAAGGTTCCCAAAAAATACAAAAGTGTCGGCAGCCGTCGTGCGCATCACTACCTTCGGCGCATTTGTGGAATTAGCTCCAGGGGTTCAAGGATTAGTGCATATTGCAGAATATGGCTCGGAAAAGGCGCTTCAAGAAGCCCTCGAAGTCGGGAAAACCTACGATTTTCGGATGGCCGATATTGATCCGGAAGCGCGACGCATCAGCTTAAAACCGTGGCGAGAGCATGAACCCGAAAAAACTGAACAAGAACTAGCAACCTCAGAAATGAAAGGGGAAGAAATCCAACAAGAAGATGCGCCGAAAAAGACCGAGGAAAATTCCTAACAGAAAGACAACGGTTACTGCGTCAACCCCCTGCTTTGTATAAAGCGGGGGCTTGACTTATAAAGCGCGATACGATATAATATAAAAGTCACAATAGCTCTTTTAAATCGTGACAAAACGAAAGGGAAACGGGCAACAATACAACAAGGAGGACACTGATGAGGACAACCGCCACCAAGGCCGGCAAGCCGGCCGCTACGGCTCGCCCCAAGCGAGCCCGACAACCGAATACCGGGAAGGCCACGGCCTCAACCCCTTCCAACGAACCCAAGCCACAAGTGGCCCGGAAGCCCACACTTCATCGACCGAAGGTGACGGCAGCAGAACTCCTGAAGCAAGAGCGTAAGCTCGAACAGCAGGAGGAAATAACTGAGGCCGGCGATACACTCTCGGAACTGATCGAGATGCGCGGGCAACTTGCCGAGTTCGAGCGGGCCCGCGCTGCGCTTGAGCGGGAACACAAGAAGCCGTCGGCCGAATTCGTCGCGCTGGAACGCAAGTTCCGGGACGACGCCGAACGCCTCCAACACGATCTTGAGGCAAAGGGTGAAGACGTGGCCAGAATCGCGCAATTCCGTGCCGCTTCGCAGCGGCTGCGCGAGATGGCTCCTCGCCGACCGCACACGCACGGCCCTGACTGCGAACGACCGTGCAAGACGCCGGATCCGAACGCGGACTACGAGCCGCCCGCCGAAGGCGAATACATCGAGGCGATCCATGGGCTTTTGGAGGTCACTGACCACCAGTCAGTTGATCCCGGGGCCTATAAGCGCTTGGACGAGACCGATCAGCGCCACCTCGTGTTCTGCCCGTGCCGCGAGCACCGGCAAAACGAGTACATGCTGGACTTCGGTCGCGGGAGGAAGGCAACCTTCAGAGGAACCTTCTTCTCACTGGACTCCTACGGGAAGTCAAAGGCGATCCGGGCCAGCGTGGACAATGCTGTTCGCATCTACGCCAAGGTGCGGGAAGCGATCCGCGGTCAGCTCCGGGAGCTCAAGGACCTTGGGACGAAGGCCGTCACGGTGACAGCCGCTGACGTTCTCAACCTCGAGACCGAAGGCCTTGTCGCTGTTCCCGTGTTCTTCCGGAATCAGGAAGGCGACGATGCCGAGAAGCCGGCCGGCAACCTATTCCTCGAGTGCTCCGGCAACGAGGTGACCCTGCGCGCCGCGACTCACATCGGCATGCAGAAGATCCTATCTGACTGCATGGGCCAAACCCTCGCTGGCGGCCCCCGCAAGGACGGCAAGCCAGGTGTGTGGTTCGAGGGCCCGAAGCTTCTCATTTCCGTCCTCCAATCTGCTTGGGGGGTAGAACGGGAAGCGGCCCGGAGCGAGCGCGAACGCGCCCACAGCACCCTCACGATCCAGAAGGCCGATCCCGTTCGGGCCGTCGGCGTCGAAAAGCTCGAGCAGCTCGGCGAAAAACTGCGAAGCGAGGAGAAATCCCCGCGCCGCAAGCCCAGCCGCAAGAGCACTAGCGAAGCCGAGGGCGAGTCAAAGCCCAAGGCGCGCACGCGCCGACAAGCAGAAAAGCCCACCGCCGAGGTCGAGGATGAGGCCGATGTCGAAGCCGCAGCTAGCGCTGCTGCCTCGACCGACGCCGACCCCCACACCGAGCGGACATCATCTGGCAGCGAGCCGGAACAGACAGCCATGGCAGCGGCTCTGAGAGCCGCCGGCGTGGCGGCCGAGGAAGAGTCCGAGGCCACCAACTAGCCCTTTCGTTAACTCAACCCCCATCGTGCCCGCGATGGGGGTAATTCTTTTATCTATCCCGGTTTTTCTATATGACGCCAGCGTGTTACACTATACGCAGTGCCAAAACGTCGCTCTAAACGTTTACGAAAACAAAAGAAAAATAATCAGCCGCATATTATTGCGCTTGGCGGATCCGTAGTTGCGCCTGATGGAATTAATTTAGAGTTTATTTCAAAATTCGGGGCATTTATCAAACAAGCGGTGCGCCATGGTCACCGTTTTCTTATTGTCATTGGAGGCGGGGCGCTCGCGCGCGAATATCAACGGGCTGCAAAATCGCTTGCCAAAGATACTCCACAGATCGAGCTTGATACCATAGGAATGCGAGCAACAAGAGTAAATGCCGATCTTTTGCGTGTGGCGCTTGGAAAAAATGTACACCCAGAAATTGTCGAAAGTCCAGAAAGATTATTGCATATCCGTGATCCTATCGCAATTGCTGCTGGCTTTATGCCCGGCTACTCCACAGATACGGTTGCCATACGCATCGCAGAAGAAATTAATGCGGAGCGCGTTATTATTGCAGGAAGGCCGGCGTATGTATACGATCGCGATTTTATGCGCTACCCAAACGCAAAACCGTTCCGTTCGCTCACCTGGAACGCATACAAGAAGCTTATCGGGAAACGTTGGAAACCAGGCATGTCCTCACCCGTTGACCCGGTTGCGGCACAGCGCGCATCAAAATTCGGCATTGAGGTCGTGGTAGTTCGCGGAAACGACCTTTCCAACTTTGAAAAGGTCATTATGCGTAAGCCCTTTCGAGGAACGCGCATCAGCAGATAGTTTTGTTGGTTGCGGATATTAACAATATACGATATAACGGTCAAGTTACCCATGAAAGGATTTACTAAACAATTAATTGTTGTCATCGTGGTGCTTTTTGCGCTTTCCGCGATTTTTTCCATTATTTCAGCACGGCTTCAAAAACCGGAGGATATAGCCATCTCACAAGTTGCCACGGAGATTCAAGAGAAAAAGGTGAAACGGCTCGTAGTGGAATCAAATAAGGTCACCATTGAACGTACCGAAGGCCCCCGAGCACAAGCGAGGAAAGAAGATGAGTCATCCATTACCGAAACACTTGATCGTTTCGGCGTAAGCCCGGAGGAGCTGCGCAATATTGAAATCGTCACAAAAGAACCAAGCGGCATTGGAGTATGGTTGCCAACTCTTCTTTCCATTTTTCTGCCCATTCTTATTATTCTTGGCATTTTTTGGTTCTTCACAAATCGTGCACAACAATCAACCATGCAGGCATTCTCTTTCGGAAAAGTGCGGGCGAAAATCTTTTCATCCAGGGAACAAAAAGAACGAGCTACATTTGCCGATGTGGCAGGGGTACAGGAGGCAAAGGAAGAACTTCAAGAAGTTGTTGAATTTTTAAAGTTCCCGCAAAAATTTCTTACGATCGGCGCCCGCATCCCACGAGGAGTTCTTTTGGTGGGACCGCCGGGATCGGGTAAAACGCTCCTTGCGCGCGCGGTTGCGGGAGAAGCGGACGTCCCCTTCTTTCATATCTCTGGTTCAGAGTTTGTGGAAATGTTTGTTGGTGTAGGCGCTTCACGCGTGCGAGACCTTTTTGAACAGGCAAAACGTACCGCCCCGTCCATTGTGTTTATCGATGAAATCGATGCGGTTGGCCGCATGCGAGGTACGGGACTTGGAGGAGGACATGATGAGCGGGAGCAAACCTTAAACCAGATCCTGGTTGAAATGGATGGGTTTGATCGCGCCACCAATGTTATCGTAATGGCAGCCACCAACCGGCCCGATGTTTTGGACCCGGCCCTTCTACGCCCGGGGCGCTTCGATCGACACGTAATGCTTGATCAACCAGACATTAAGGCGCGTGAAGAGATTTTGCGCATACACGCAAAAGAAAAGAAGCTCTCCCCCGACGTTAATTTTCGCGCCATTGCCGAACGTACCCCGGGATTTTCCGGAGCCGATCTTGCCAATCTTATGAATGAGGCAGCCATCCTTGCTGCCCGCAGGAACAAACAAAACCTTACCCAGCTTGAGCTTTCAGAATCAATCGATAAGGTGATGTTGGGGCCAGAACGCAAATCCAAAGTACTTTCAGAAAAGGAAAAAGAAATCGCTGCATACCATGAAGCAGGACACGCGCTTATCGCCGCTTCAATCCCGGGAGCGGATCCCGTACATAAGGTTTCCATTGTTTCACGCGGCATGGCTGGCGGCTATACACAACAACTGCCTACCGAGGACAGGCGCCTTCATTCGCGTTCGGAGTTTCTCGCGCGGCTTGCAGTGCTTTTGGGCGGTTATGCGTCGGAGGAACTTGTCTTTAACGAATTAACAACCGGCGCATCAAACGATTTGCGCATCGCGAGTGATCTTACGCGAAAACTGGTTTGCGAATACGGCATGTCGGAAAAACTTGGACCGGTGGTCTATACGGAACGACAAGAAATGGTGTTTTTGGGCCGCGAACTTGCAGAAAAAACACATTATTCGGAAGAAATTTCCCAAATCATTGATAAAGAAATCGAGCGGGTAATTCGTGAAGCGCATCTTCGGGCAAAACGAATCCTTACCCAAAAAAGAAGCTTGCTTGAAAAAATTGCGCAAACTCTTATAAAACAAGAAACGCTCGAACGGGAAGAATTTGAGAGAGTGATTGGGAAAAAACTTCCCCCTACGACAAAAAACAAAGCAGCTTAAAAACAAAAATAAGGAGCAGTGTTAAGTGCGCATACGTGCGGTGCTGTGCGATATAGACGGCGTATTGCTTAATTCGATACCGCCTGCCTTGGAAATCGTAAAAACTATCCTTATATCGCAGGGAGTAGAGTGGACTGAAAAGCGCGAAGAAGAGTTCAGAAAAATAGCAGGTTTTCGCCTCACAGAATACTTTACAGTGCTTTTCCCAAACCAATCGTTTGAACAAGCACGGGCTTCGTGGCGAGTGATTCAGCAACAAATTATTCCATCAACTATTCCTGCGTTCCCTTATGCAACGCGCGCAATACGCTCTCTCAAGAAACTGAAACTTCTGGTGGTCCTGGCAACCAACCGCCAAGCAGCTTCTTTCCCAGACCATGCGGGCAGCCACCCTCCCTGGCTTGATCTTGCCGATGCCATTCAAACGCTTGGTAAACGGTCGCCGAAACTCCATCCCCGGCACCTCACCACCAAGTGGGCAAAGCCAAATGGCAAAGCGTTGCATCCTGCAATACAATGGCTCAAAATGCGCGGCGTCCCCAAACACGAAATTGTGTTTGTCGGTGACTCGCTTGCGGATTTAATTGCCGCTTATGAAAATCATCTTCGCTTTATAGGAGTTCTTACGGGAACGATTGATACGCAAGAGCGATGGATTTTATGGGCACGCGAATACAATATTTCCCTTGCCACTGAAAATATTATTCCATCTATTCGTGAATTTCCCGAATGGATACAACATCAATAGCGCCCCACAATCGTGGGGCGTGTTATTATCCTACTTTTGATATAGTATATCATGAAGATGTCATCTCCTCTTATTTATGCGGACAAACGTTGACCAACCTGCCAAATCACAACAAATGCAACCCCCGCCATCTGACGTTTCCCCTTGGACGGGACTTGTGGGCTTAGTAGGATTTGCTCTTGCTTTTTTTGTAGCTTTTGTATTGCAAAAGGGTCTGCATCCGGCCCTCCGATCCATAGAAATGCTAAGCATAACCGGCCTTTTTATGATCGTTTTCGAACTCATCCGACTTAAAAATTATCCCCTTCTTTTCCAGATCATAAAAGGGCGATTGGACAAAGAAATACACGTATGGTCTGCGCGCGATATATTAATGCGTCTGTTGGGGGCTCTTATAACATTTACGCCATTTACGATCGGATATGTGGTATTAAAAACAATTATGCCGGATCGGTACGCGCCCTTTTTGATCGGTATTCTAATAAGTATTCCAATCGTTCTCCTATTTCTTGCGGTGCATTTTCTGCTTACCCCCTCCCAAAAGGACGTTTGGTGGCAGCTTGGCATGGTGGTGCTGCGAAAACAAAAAATAAAAGATATTCACGAAGGGGCAGAACATTGGCGACAATGGATGCTAAAAGCGTTTTTTATTCCTTTCATGTTTGGAATTGTGTACGGTAATCTTACTATTCTTGGCCGTATCATCGATAACTTCTCCTTTGAATTGCCCCGGGTTTTTTTGGTTCTGCATATGTTCATATTTGCTGTCGATACGGTATTCGGTACGGCAGGTTATGTGTTGTCATTTCGTATAACCGATTCTCACATCAGGTCAACGCAAAAAAGCATCTTCGGTTGGGCTGTGTGCCTTATCTGCTATCCCCCGCTCCTATTTGTATTATTTTCCATTGCCGATTATCAAGATTCTATTACGTGGGATAAATGGCTTGGTACTACAGGACCTTTGGCATGGGGATGGGCGCTTGCTATCCTCCTTTTTGAAACTCTGTATGTATGGGCAACGGTTATTTTTGGCCTACGATTTTCGAATCTTACACATCGTGGCATTGTTACCAATGGCCCCTATCGTTATTTCAAGCATCCCGCCTATTTTGCAAAGAATATCGCCTGGTGGCTGGTATATATCCCATTCATACCCATTCTTTCGCTCGGTGTGGCGCTGGTTAATAGCGCGCAGCTTCTTTTTGTAAATTATATCTATTATCTTCGGGCAAGGACCGAAGAACAACACCTCATGGAAGACCCACGCTACCGCGAATATGCGGCGTGGATTGACGAACACGGAGTGCTTCCGTCGCTTCGATATACCGTTGCGAAAAGCTTTGCCGGAAGATTTGCGGCGCGACTAAGCAAACCGATTCTGATCCGCATATCGAATGCACACTATAAATATGTCCCGTGGAAGCATATTTTTAAAAAACTTTTGTAATCACACTCAAAAACCCAGGCATTGCGCCTGGGTTTTTTATTTCTTTCATAGAAAGCGGTACCCTGCGCAAAATGGGCGCGCCCTGACTCGAACAGGGGACCTTCTCGGTGTAAACGAGACGCTCTAACCAACTGAGCTACGCGCCCGCTTTATACGGGATTGCGATTTGTTCCCAATCGCTTCTATCTTGCCTGCCCGCCGAAACGTTGCGCAGATGGGGACAAATCGGGAATAAACGAGACGCTGTCAACTGCCTTGTCCGCCGTAGTTTTAACGAAGGAGGAAGCTAGCCGCTCCCTTCTAGTTGTCACCCGCCTTTTCTTCTTCTCCTTGATTTTTTTGACTATCCGTCTCTTGGGTAGATTTCGCCACCTCGATCTCCTGTGATTCTTTTTGAACTTGTCCTATCTCAGGAGGCACAAGCTCTCCGCGAAGGGTGGATCGCTTACCCACTCGTTTTCGTATAAAATTGAGCTTTGCGCGACGCGTTTTTGCACGACGGATAATTTCAATATTAACCACCGTTGGGGCCCACAAAGGAAAAATTCGCTCAACACCAACCCCAAAAGCAATTTTCCGTACCGTAATAGTAGCGCCGGGCTCGGCGCCGTGCTTGCGCGCAATAACCAATCCTTCAAATATTGCGTTGCGTTCTTTCCCCCCCTCTTTCACTTTTTCGGTTACGCGTACCGTATCGCCCGGGCGAACATCGGGCCGGGGAGGTCTGGCAACCGATTGTTGAAATGTCGTGAGTAAATCCATAAATACTACGAAATACGAGTTATTACGAATATACGAATCAATGATATTCTATCGATGGCTCGTTGTCTATATTACGCGTGGGAGCGAGATTTTCAAGTGTTTCAAGAAAATCCTCCGGTGGGTCTGCTTCGATGCTCAAACGGAGGCCGTTTGGCGTTAAAAAATGGAGAGTGCTTGCATGCAGCATCTGCCGGTGTGTTCGTTTCGAGGCGACCTTTCCGCCATACAATTGGTCCCCCAATACCGGATGCCCCAACGCCGCAAGATGCACCCGTAATTGGTGCATTCTACCCGATTTTGGATGAAGTTCCAATAGCGTGGCATCTTGCAATCGCTTGCGCACTAAAAATTCGGTTTCTGCCTCACGTATTGTCTTGTGCTCTGTACCCTGTACCCTGTACCCTGTGCGAAGTGCCTGCTGTTTTAGCTTGCCTCTTACAATAGGATAGCGGATTGTTCCTCTAGGTGCTTTAACGTTGCCTTGGACTATAGCAAGATAGGTTTTTTCAACTTTGCGTTGTTTAAATTGATCCTTAAGAAATAAAAATGCCTTTTGATTTTTTGCAACAGCCAAAACGCCCGAGGTATCCTTGTCCAACCGATGTACAATCCCTGGCCTTTCAGAGCCTTCGCCCACCCCTTGAATTTCTGGCCGCTGGATAAGCAATATATCGGCAAGCGTTTCCTCGTCTTTCACGCCCGCTCCTTGATGCACCACAAGCCCCGCAGGCTTATTGAGCGCTATTACGTCATCGTCTTCGTAGAGAATATCGAGGGATCCCTTCATAATATACTTGAATTTTATTCTGGTAACATTAGTATATAACAAGAGGGCGGTTAGCTCAGCTGGTTAGAGCGTCACATTGACATTGTGAAGGTCAGTGGTTCAAGTCCACTACCGCCCATTGGGCACGTAGCCCAACGGTACCTGCCTACCGGCAGGCAGGGAGCGCGAAGTCCCGAAAACGCCCGCGAGCTATAATATATTAATATATTAGGGATGCGTAGCTCAATTGGTTAGAGCGCCAAGCTTATACCTTGGTGGTTCCAGGTTCGAGTCCTGGCGCATCCATAAGCGAGTGGTTATGTTTTCGTGATCCCGTTGTCTCGCGGATATAAGATCAAAACACCGACCGGGCAATACGGGAACTCGAAAACCTAAGCTCCGCAACTGCATGGGCTCAGCAAGATTTTCGGGACTTATACCTTTGTGGTTCTAGGTTCGAATCCTAGCGTGCCCACCAAAATTTGGTTATAGTAATAAAAGTTGTGCTGGGGTAGCTCAGTGGTAGAGCATCTGCCTGAAGAGCAGAGGGTCGTCGGTTCGATCCCGACCCCCAGCATACGTTGAAAGCCGCCGTTTGGCGGCTTTTATGTTTTCAGGTGTTATCCGCAACTTAATTGTTCTTACGCAATCTGCCTTATTAATAGTATGCGATTTTTTTCATCGAAGCAAAGGGCTCGGGTTGCGGATTCACAATAGGGCGGACGCGCCGGATATATGCGACCGCCTCATCCCAATCCATGCCTAAGCGGGTATGCAGCCACGTGGCAATAAAAGCCGTGCTGCGGCTAATGCCCATGGCACAATGCACGAGACATCGCTTCTTGAGTAAAACCATAAGGTCAAGAAACTGCAGTGCTGCCACAAACGCAATCTCTGCGTCTTCGGGAATTGGCTTGGAATCGACAATCGGGAGTTTTGTGTACACAATTCCGGCCTTTTTATACTTCTTGCGCGGCACACGTACCCAATCGGCGACACAGATTACCGCCTCTATATGCGCCTCTTTTAACGCTTTGATATTGCGGGCATCATGCCGATCCCCAATTGCAATCCATTCGGTAACGAATTCCACTCGTGTCTCCTTAACTAAAGCAGGTTTTAAAGAACTAGTTGCTGTAGTATGGCAGATTTAACCTCGTAGGTCAATCGGAGGATGCTAAAAATAGGAACCCCGCCTTTTGGCGGAGGCAATTTTCTGGAGCGGGTGAGCGGAATCGAACCGCCATCTCTACCTTGGCAAGGTAGTATAATAACCACTATACGACACCCGCAAAATAGGGTTCAGTAATTAGGGTACAGGTAAGAAAAGCGAGCGTCAAGATAAAAGGGCCGACGATCGGCCCTATATTTTTAAAACTCCAGGCGTTCATTAGAATCTTCGGCGTTCTCCACCGAAAGAACAAAATATTCTTTTCCGTAATTGCGGCCATTCCACGTTGTTTCACGCGCCACCTTCTTTTGTGCTTTAACCACCGCCCTTGTAATGGTACCGGCCCTCACATCCCATGTAATAAATGAGGTTCGCGCTCCCCACCGGTCATATACAGCCACCTGTACAGTAACCCGAAAAAGCAAGGGCTTCATTTTTACATTTCTCCTCGCAAGGATTTCAGATGATGACGCCAAAAACGAACCGCGCCTCCACACTGTAGGCAAGGTGCTTGATACTCCACCAGCTCAAATTTAAGCTCATTCTCGGTTGGCGGAGAAATCCTATTTCCTTCACGATCGTATGAAATAGCGGAGGTTCCTACAAAAACTTCTTGTCCTCTGCCGTCTTGATAAGGCACGGCAAAAGGACGCGTTCTTCCCGTTCTTTTTGCATGCCTATAATCAGGAATGTGGCGCCCTGTCGGCCGGCCGAAGCGATCTTTTGAAGTACAGAAAAACCAACCCCACATCTTATGTAACATTCCCTTCTCCTTTTTTGCTGTTAATGTCCTTTCAGTACAGCATTGATTTCTTCAATAATCAACTGCGCTGCTTTTTGAGGCCCTCCGATGTTTTTTGGTGGCCTCGTAATAGAACGGCCCACCACAAGATAATCCGCTCCGGCTTGTATTGCCTCATGAGGAGTCATTGTGCGCTGCTGGTCATCTGGCGGTGCCCACGCTGGTCGTATTCCCGGCGTCATTTTCAAGAGATGCTTAAATTCCAACGTCGATACGTATTCAAGTTCCCGCGGGGAACAAATTATACCATCGCACCCCGCATACTCGGCAATACGTGCAAACTGAAGCACTTTTTCTTTAACGGATGCGCCATAAATAAATCTGCACTGCTGCTCATTAAACGAGGTAAGCACCGTTGCAGCAAACAAAAGCGCCTGCCCCTTTCGATTTGCTGCTGTTCGCAGGGCCTTAGTTCCCGATGAAGCATCTATACTTACCATGGCAACATTCAAAGCCGCAGCTGCTTGCGTCGCACCCCCTAGGGTATAAGGAATTCCCTTAAACTTACAGTCGAGAAACGTTCTACAACCGAAACCTCGAACCAATTTCACGGCATGTGGCACCCCGACTGCAGTCGCAAACTCAAGCCCCACTTTAAAATAAGTCACGTACGGGGAAAGTTGTTTTACCAAGCGCTTTGCTGAAACAAAGGAAAACTCATCAAGCGCAACAATGAGACGATCTTTTGCGTCCATCTCTTCTCCTTTTTTTCATTTTCAAAGCTATGCCGGCGGCAGGACTTGAACCTGCAAGGAGTTTCCTCCAAGGGATTTTAAGTCCCTCGCGTATACCAATTCCGCCACGCCGGCGCGAAATTTTCTTGCGAGCGAAGCGAGTAACGGTTCGGCCAGAGCTCACCGCCCTGAACGCACCGAAGGGCTGAAAATTTCAGCGCCTCGCCTCTGGCGGACTTCCTTAACTTATATATCCCATTTGCTTTAAGTCCTCAAACACAATGGGAAGAATTTCGTATGAATAAATTTCATCGGCATACACCCACTGATACGCCACGTGTTCATCATTTAAACGCGGCGCGTCTTGCGCTGTTTGAAACCGATAAGCCCACGTGCGCCATGTTTTCCCCTCATAATCAACATCATATATCGGATATTCTTGAGTAAGCGTTACGTCAAGACCGGTTTCTTCTTCAATCTCGCGAAGTGCTGCGGTATGCGGTTCTTCGTTCTCTTCAATATGGCCGGACACAATATTCCATACGTTTGGCGCCCACTTTTTGTGAGGCGCACGCTTCATTAACAAAAGCTTTCCTTCCCTATTTTCGATGGCAGCAACAATCACTGGGACAATTTCTAGCATATTTATGAAAAATAATCGTGTTCCATCAAGAAGGGAATGATTTTGTTGCGCAAGATCGGAGAAAGCTCATCGTCGTCATCCCATCCCGGCGCATACCATACGACTTCCGCAATTTCGTTGCTTGCTTCGGGTGTTGATACAAGCCCCGCCGTATACAAACGAATTGATACGGTTTTCTCGTCATAAAGATCATCGGCAGCCGCCACATCTTCAAACTCACCAATAAAATCAATCGGCTCCACCATTTCGGTGGATAGTTCTTTCTTAATTTCCCTTCGCAAACACGACAGATCATCTTCTCCCGGCTCATATTGTCCGCCGGGAAGGATAAGTTGAGTTGTTGTGTCGCCTTCTCGCTTCCGGACTAACAATATTTGTTTTTTCTCATCAAACACCAAAAGGCCGCATTTGTTGATGGTTCGACTTTGCTCACCATCAATCCTGAGCTTGGCCGAAGGATTGAAATCTGCCATAAATATTTCTTAGATGCAGGATATATTTAAGGCCGCGGCGGGAATCGAACCCGCGAATAAGGCTTTTGCAGAGCCTTGCCTTACCACTTGGCTACGCGGCCATAAAACTCTATTCCCTATTCCCTAGTTTCCTTATTTTGTAAAGCTCCTCTTCAATTTCAGCTGCTTGAGCTTCAACATTATCCAATAAAAACCTGATGCGCGGCACAGGACGCATACGTAGGCGTTTGTTCACCATCTGTTGAAACTCGAAGGTGCGCTGCGCAAGCTCTTGAAGAATCTGTCCCGCTTTTGTCCCGGGAAGCACGCTCACAAACACATCCGCAGCGGCAAGATTAGGGGCAACGTCAACCCGAGTTACGGTAAGAAAGAGGTCCGGCGGTATATCCATTTCACGGTTCAGTATTTTTGCAAGCTCTTCTTGCATCAGCACATCAACTTGCTTTTGACGTCGTTCCGTCGCCATAATACCAACATTTTGTTGCAAATCCAAAACACTGAATCCCTAAAACAATTTTCTTTCCCTCCGCTCCTCATGAAATACTCTCAGCATATCTCCCTCAACAATATCAATGCTTCCTTTAATTTCAATAAGCATGCCGCATTCATTGCCTTGCTTCACCTCATCTACCGGAATCTTATTTTGCTGCACTTCTTTAAGCCTTCCTCGACCCAACAAGCGATCGTCGCGCATCACCTCTGCAAATTCACCCTTGCGGATAATGCCCGAAGCCACCCTTCCGCCCACAATCTGTTGCGTTCCCTCATCCCTGAAAAGCGCCAAAACACGTACCTGCCCAAGATCTTCTCTAATAATTTCAGGTGGAACGGTATCTTGCAATGCCCGTTTTACAATGTCGGTCAGGTCATAAATAACAGCAAGCATATGGATTTTTACCCCAGTCCTTTCGGCGCGCAATGCAATCTGCCCGCGGATTTTTGTACGGAATGCAAAAATCTGGGCACGTGTTGCCTCGGCTTGGTCAATATCATTCTCGCTTACTTCCCCCGTATCCGCGCTTACGATATGAAGAGCAACATAGGGATTTGCCAATTTCTCAAGTTCGCCCACAATCGCCTCAAGCGAGCCGACAACATCCGCCCGAATTATCACCGCAAGTGTTGCCTCGCTCTCTTGACCGCCCAATATTTTTTCAAACGTACGTCGACTCGCTTCTTTTTCTGCGGCAGCCACCGCTTCCTTTTCTGAATCAAACGTCAACACCCTATCCCCCACATCTGGAACATCATTAAAACCAAGAAGAACTACAGGTATTGCGGGGCTGGCTTCGGTTACGGAATTTTTAAGAAAATTTTCCATAGCTTTCACCTTTCCCACAACGGTTCCTGCAGAAATAACATCCCCAACTTTCAATATGCCGCTTTTGACCAATACTGTAGCAGTAGGACCCTGTCGAGAATCTCGATGTGCCTCTATCACTACGCCCCAAAATGGTTCATCAACGGTATCCTTTAGTTCCGCAACTTCCGCAACGAGCAAAAGAAGTTCCAACAATTCTGCGATGCCCGTACCCGTTTTCCCCGAAACCTCAAGATTGGGCACGTCCCCTCCCCATCCCTCAAGCAAAACGCCCGCTTCAGCAAGTTGCGTTTTCGCGCGCTGCACATCTGCCTGCGGAAGATCGATTTTGGTAAAAGCCACAAGGTAAGGAATTTTGGCTGCACGAATCGCTTCAAGCGCCTCGCGTGTCTGAGGCTTCATGCCGTCATTGGCCGCTATAACAAGCACGGCAATATCGGCAACTGCTGCCCCACGCTTACGAATTGCAGAAAAGGCCTCGTGGCCAGGCGTATCCAGAAAGGTTATTTTTTTCCCATCGTGTTCCACCTGATAGGCACCAATATGCTGGGTAATGCCCCCCGATTCACGCGCAACCACATTCGTTTTGCGGATATAATCCAAAAGCGTGGTCTTTCCATGATCAACATGACCTAAAACAACCACTACGGGGGGGCGAGTGGTTTGCGCAATTTCTTTTCGTTTTTTCCCTGCTGTTGCAGCCATAATATTAAAACACTATTCCGATTTTAGGATCTGATTAGGACATTGATTATTCGTTTTGTAATGCCCGTCTGATTGCCTCCCGCTCTTCGTCTGACAGATGATGCTTGGAAGATCCGCGAACAATTGCCTTAGCAAAAATTCTCGCGCCTTCCCGTGAATAGAGAGAAGAGATAACGGCGCCATTATCATTTGCGTCAAGCAATGCTATGGCAAATGACTGATCGCCTCCCGTATCATCAAACGGATTAAAACGGACCACCCCAACCTTTTGCACGGCGTCGGTCGCCATAACATCAATACGCGCGACATCGTCACGCAGATTCTTGAATTCCTTTTCAATCGCCACAAGCCGTTTAGTTGCTTCAGAAATAACTCCTTCCAGGTCTTTGCCTTTATTGCCTCGAAAAATTTCGGTGAGGCGGCGGTCAAACCCTAAAACCTTAAAAAGGACGAATATCGAAACGATAAGCGCCACAAGGGACCAAAGCCAGGAATATTGAACCATAAAAGACATAATCCTATTATATCAAAGCTTTTTGAGAACAAAATTGAAATAGGGGCGCACGGCCTGTGCAAAAGAGGTATATAAATTCTAAAAATTGCATATTCTTGGTATTCAAAAATCCGCCTCATCCAGGTTCGGTACTTCGATACGCCCAATACGAATACTATCCATGCTAACGCATGTTATGGATTTTTGGAAGTCACTGCTATCAAATTTTTTTATTTCGTAACAGTAGGGCATTAACTGCCACAATCACGGTGCTTAGCGACATAAATACGGCGGCAATGGCAGGACTAAGGATAATTCCCTTAAACGCCAAGGCGCCCGCCGCAAGCGGCATTGCGACCACGTTATAGCCGGTCGCCCAAAAGAGATTTTGGATCATTTTTGTATACGTCATTCTGGATAACCTTATAATTTTCACAATATCGCGGGGGTCGTTTCGCACAAGAATAATGCCTGCCGATTCGATGGCAACATTTGTTCCTGCGCCAATTGCTATGCCAAGCTCGGCTTGACTAAGGGCCGGAGCATCATTGATCCCATCGCCGACCATGGCAACTTTGAAGCCGCGGCGTTGAAGTTCTTTTATCTTTTCCGATTTCTCATGAGGCAAAACGCGAGCGAAATATTCATCGATGCCAAGCTCTTGGCTTACCCATTTTGCAACATCTTCGGAATCACCGGTGATCATGGAAGTATTAACCCCCGCCTCTTTGAGGGCAGTAATGGCTTGACGCGATTCCTCACGGATAATGTCTGCAAGCGCAATTGCGCCAATAAGCATTCTGTCTTTCACCACAAATATGACTGTCTGTCCTGTTTTGCCGGCCTCCTCGATTGTTTTCTGTGTTTGGCCGGAAATCATTACTCCAATACCCTCAAGAAGCGCCGGTCCGCCAACCATAACTTCCGCATCCTCAAGAAATGCTTTTACACCGCGCCCCTTGAGCGCCTGAAATTTTTTAGGTTCTTTAAGGAGAAGACCGCGTCCTTTTGCTTCGGCAACAACTGCCTTGGCGATCGGATGTTCTGACAGGGCGTCAACGGAACCGGCCAGCATCAACACGTCGTCGCGGCTCTTGTTGCCAAACGCCCAAATATTAACAACTCCAAATTCGCCCCGAGTCAGCGTGCCGGTTTTATCGAAGAGTACCGTATCGACCGTCCGTGCTATTTCCAAGGCAAGGCGTTGCTTTACCAAAAAACCATTTTGCGCCGCTTTCGTCGTTGAAATCGAAGCCACCAAAGGCACGGCAAGACCGAGCGCATGAGGACATGCAATTACGAGCACGGCTACAAGCCGGGCTGCAGCAAAACCAACTTCGGCGCCGGCCACAAGCCAGGCAATCAGGGTGATAATTCCTCCCCCAACAGCCACAATCGTTAGGTAAAGCGCTGCTCTGTCCGAAAGAATTTGAAGCCGCGATTTAGAGGCCTGTGCCTCTGCAACTAAGCGCATGACGCCGGCAAGAAATGTTTTCTCCCCAATGTGTGTAACTTTCACCTTAAGCGCGCCGTCTCCACTGATCGTACCGGCAATAACGGAATCGCCCTCCTTTTTTGAAACGGGCTTTGACTCGCCGGTCACCATTGATTCATTCACGTCCGAATCTCCCTCAATAATTAATCCGTCCACAGGAATTTTTGCACCGGGTTTGACCAATACTACATCATTCTCCACAAGACCAGCAAGGGGAATAATTTCTGCTTTTCCATTGCGGATTACCTCTGCAGTATCGGGAAGGAGTTTTGATAATTCCTTCAATGCGCCTTGCGCTCCAGAAACCGCCCGCATCTCCAGCCAGTGGCCAAACAGCATAATAGTGATAAGTGTCGTGAGCTCCCAGAATAATGCTTCCATGCTGGCAAAAACTGCATAGACACTCCAAAAATAAGCGGCCGAAATGGCGATACCGATAAGGGTCATCATGCCCGGCAACCGTCCCCTGATTTCGCGCCACGCCCCGGCAAGAAATACCCACCCGCCATAGAAAAAGACGATCGAACCAAGGATCAAAGGAAGATAATCCGAGCCGGGAAAATCCGGTGGTGACCATTTGAAAATGGTCTTCACAATATCCGCAGAAAGCACCACCGGAAGAGTAAGGATTAAGCTAACCCAGAACTTTCTGAAAAATATTGAAGTGCTATGTCCGGCATGTTTATCGTGCCTTTCGTGCGTCAATGGTTTCTTCTTCGTGGGCACCAACCGCATACCGCACTCAGGACACATGCCGGGTTTATCCTGAATAATTTCCGGATGCATCGGGCAGGTATAAGCTTCGTGAGAAATTTTGGTATTCATAGATCAGTCCCTATGTTTATTCGATATTCCATTTAAATGAACGCTCGAGGATTCCACCTACGCCTTTGATTTTTAATTCAACAAAGGATGGTATTGGGTTGATGGGATCAAACACTAACACTCCTTCACGATGATGACCTCCTGCTCCAGGCCCCTCCCATGCAATCGGCTGGTATATATTGCCTTTGTCATCTATGAGTGTCGCTACGACAAGAGGATCGTCATCTAAACTTCCGGAGTGGGCATCAAAGGCAACATCAAACTTCCACAAAGGGATATCCTTACCCAATTTAAGCGGAGTCACCGTAATTGTTACTGGCGGCTGTTCGTCGGTTTTCGTTTCCCATTGCGGTTGAGTGGTTTGTTCTTGATTGATAGATGCACTCTCATCTTTCTTGGGGTTTTTTGGAACAACCAAGAAAATGTACATTAAAAACACGACTGTCAGGCCAATTATTATAAAGCGTAAATATTTCATATTCTTTTACCGTAATAGTTTAGCGACCCTATTCGCCATAAAACCAATACCGCCAAGGTTAAACAGTAATCCAACCCAAAACAACTCAACCTGATACTGTGAGACAAATGTCACAATACCTACAACACCAAGAATAGGAAGGAAATTCGCTAGATAGTGAGTACAGCATGAAATCATTGCGGCGGTGGATGTGGTTCCGGTAACCCCCAAAACCGCACCTTCGCCGCGAGCCCCCTTAAGGAGAGCTTTTAGATAAACGTAAAGCCCAATCTGAATTCCAAAGCCAATTGCTAAACTTACAATAAAATACCAAAAAGTTGAAAATTGGCTTTGGGCAAAATTCAAACCCGAAACTAAGGCAAGGATGACAAAATAAGCCCCGAGCAAGAGTCCGCTTGCCAAGATGCCGTATAAAATAGGCCTTACGAGCATTCTCCCACGCATGATTCAGCAATGTTATCCAGATATAATCAAAAATGAATTGCTGCACCTATATTATCTAGTGGACAACGTATAAACCCTAATCAATTCTTTGATGGCCTTTTCTTCTTTATCTCTTCCCCTCATCTGGCGCTTCACGTGGGTCCTTAAGTGATTTTCTAGAAGAAAAGCGTCAAGGCTTTTCAGCGATTTTTGAACGGAAAGCGATTGCCCCAAGAGCTCCGGACAATAAACCTCTTTTTCGATTGCCTTAATAAGGCCATCGATCTGGCCCCGAATGATTTTCGCGCGATGGATTGATCTCCTTTTTAGCTTTTGATCCAACATGGCAAATAAGCATTTATAGAGTGCGCGACCTGTTTCTACACCTTATACCCCTCCCCCCTATTTGCAAGAGGGCTTGTGGATAGTTTGTATTCCCCCCATATCCATACCGTGATTTTCCTTACGAAAACAGCAGCGCATATGCGCTGCTATTTTTAACTTATTATGAAGAAAGCCCTTGGCGCCGCCCCGCTTAGGGGACATGGGTTTAACTTTTCCTCTTACTAAAAATAAAAATATAGAGAATATCCACCACCCCAAGCGTCTGCAACACTAAAAGCACGATAAACCATCCTCTATCGTTACGCGTGGCTGCCCTCCATAAGGCCCATCCTTTCCAAGGGATAGCCCATAACATAAGCGGAATTAAAACCCACAAATTGTGTTGGAAAAACTGTTCCATGCAATTTTGAGATAGTTGGCTTTACTCTTTTGCAGTAAATTTTTTATTTATCTAATTTTCCATTTGGTTATTCGACTCTCTCGATCCTCGATAAAAAATGTTGTGTGCGGTGGGGGTGGGATTCGAACCCACGGTACCCGCAAAGGTACACCTGATTTCGAGTCAGGCCCGTTCGTCCACTCCGGCACCCCACCGTCTAACCACGATTACCATATCAGAAATTATTCCAAGAGAAAAGCCGGCGCTCAAAGAGAACCGGCTTTTCAGCAAATGCAAAATAGGGTTATTTCTTTTTACCCATGATGCGATACATGGACGTGCCGCATACGGGACACTTGCCCTTCATGGCATACCGTCCGCCTTTCATGTCCACTTCCGCGGCATCGTTCATAGTACGCTTTTGTTTGCATTTGACGCAATATGCTTCGACGTCTGCCATATATTAATAGTATACCTGTTAAGGAAAGGCGGCACAAACCAATTGTGGAAGCATTTTTTCATTGTGCGGTAACGGTTTTGGACGCTCTTATAGCCATAAGCAATTTTCACCGTTCCTCTCCTTGGTATAAAACCCGGTAAATTATCCCACCCTAGCAACGAAAATATATCTATAATGCAAGAAAAAATATCTTCTTGTGTTCATCCGTTTGGTGTACGATACAAACCTCTTCGAAAAACACTGCAGTTTATGATAGAATAACAATATGAAGCTTTTCACCAACCGATATTCCTTGAGAATATTCGCCGTCCTCGGCATGTTGCTGGCTATGGGTGTGCTTACCTATCTTGTATTTCTGCCAAACCAAAAAGTTACCATCGTATATAACGAGTCCACCTTTATTGGCGATGAAATCGTGGTGCAATTCCCCCGATGGGCCACCGAGAAAGCTGCCGTTTCCGCATTTCACATTGCGCCTACAACCCGAGGACAAATGGTATGGCTTGATGATACGAAAGAACTTCATTTTGTACCGGAAGCTGGCTTCGACCCCACAATCTCCTATCGCATCACGGTAACGCTCAAGCACCCGCTTGTGGCGGCAGCAACGCTCGCGCAAAAAACCTATACCGTAACGGCGCCCGCCGCAAAAAACGAAACGTATTATCCTCCTGCAATCACTGAAGGGAAATATATTGATGTAAATCTTGAAACCATGAAATTAACGCTTGTGGAAAACGGGAAAACGCATAAGGCATTCCCCATGGCCGGCAAAGGAAATCCGTGGCGTACCCCTACGCGCCAAGGCACGTTTACTATCAGGTCAAAAGAGAACCTCCATTGGTCAACCATTTACAAACTCTGGATGCCATACGCCATGAATTATTCCGGCGATTATTTCCTTCACGGCATGCCATATTGGCCCAATGGTGCACGGCTTACCAGCATCTATTCGGGAGGGTGCGTCCGTTTATTTGATGACGTCGCGAAAGCGGTATTTGAATGGTCGGAAATTGGGACAAAAGTCGTGGTTCATTCAACCCCACAAGCGTCGTTGGTTGCGCCTACTCATCTTGAAGACGGAGATCTTGTTCGCGAACTTGGGGACCCACGCGTATATCTTGTCAAACAAGTTGACGCGAAACGTTTCAAGCGTCATATTCTGACTGACAAAATGCAAGAATGGTATCCGCACCTTAAGCCCTTCTTCCCTAAAGTAAAGATTGTACCGCAGGGTATGCTTGCCGATTATATTGAGTCGCGCTGGGTTCGCACGGATCAAACCGATGCCGCTATTTATGAAATAATTGCTGACGGCACAAAGCATCCCATGACGTGCGGCAACACTACTAATTGCAATGGCGCATGGACTGCATATGGCTGGGATGCGGAAGAAATTTATACTGTCAACGAGCGGGAGCTTAATTTCTATAAAACGGGTCATGTTGTTGAGCTTGAACGTGCGTCGCTTGCGCCTTAAACATATTATTGTGCTGCGCCAAAACACCGCTTCGCTGAAGGAAGCGGTGTTTTTAAAAAAACAAGAAACATTTACACAAGCGTAAAATCTTCAGCTTTTTGTCTTATAAAGCCCTCTGTCGCAAGAGCTTTGAGAATAGGCTTAAGTTCCCCTATCGGTTTTTGAAACCGGTGAGCAAGGGTTTTAGCGGACAGCTTTTGTTCTATGATAAAGAGCTTTAAAATTTTCCCGCGAAGTTGTCTGCGCGAGCCCATAAAGGGTGTTTGTTTCCTATAATGTAAACTCCGACGATTCGGATTTTGAGAAGACCGAACGGCAAGCATTGCACCGTAATCCATAAGCGCCCAAAACCATTCGCGTGGATATCGCATATCTATGGTACGGGCAACAAGTTTTAAGATATCGGCATCTTGTACCTTGCGTTTTTGCGGAAAGAAAAAGTGAATATAGACGCGTCTGATATTGGTTTCAATAAACGGAACGGGTTTATTGAACGCAAACGCGCATATGGCTCCTGCCGTTGCATTACCTACGCCAGGAAGCGCGACCAATTGTTCGAGATCTTGGGGCAGCCGACCCTTATAATCACGCACGACAATTACGGCAAGGCGTTTTAGCGCGAGCGCCCGGCGGTTATAGCCCATACCCTGCCATACACGAAACACCTGAGAAAGGCGCGCGTGCGCAAGTGTTTTGAAGTTTGGGAAACGCGTGAGAAACTCGCCGTATTTTTGTATCACCCGCTGTGTTTGCGTCTGCTGAAGCATCACCTCCGAAACCAGGATATGGTAAGGATCTTTTGTCCTCCGCCATGGAAAATCGCGCCGATAAGCGCGGAAGTGCCTCCAAATTACCTTTCGAAATAAAGCATCAGACATAAGAACCGCACACAGCATAATTCGACAAAGTGATATGATGACGCTCAACTGCCGCCCTTGCCTTTGGGGAACAAAGTATTTCAAGTTCATTGAGACGCTCTTGATTATAGGAATCCTCTAATTGCTGGCTGACAAAACCGGGGTGTGCCGAAATTTCATTAATTCCATCGGGAAGATCTTCCAGCAACTGTTCAAGATCGCGCAGCACAAGATGACCTCCGTGAAATAAATCGTACCATCGATGCGGGCATTTTGATTTTTCCGACAGAGGAGAAGTTAGCTCATTTACGCGCTTAAAACGAAAAACAATACGTGCTTTTTGAGCAAAAGCGATAAAGACGTCAAGCACCTCTGGGATAAAATGCAAGCCAAAATGATAACTCACGTGGTTTGGCAAAACCCCTACCATTCCATAAAACAGTTCGGTCTGTCGTTCAAACTCATACGAAACGGCCGCAAGCACATCTGGTGAAAGACGCTCATTGATCTTTCCTAGTTCTTCTCGCTCGTATAGCACCTGCCGGAGCAGGCCATGCGGGCCGAAAAGGTCGCCGGCATCCGCAAACTCCCCCGAAAAAAGATTCAAATGTAACCCCACAGGCAAACCGTGTTTTTGTGCAAGCCGTGCGGCGTCTTTGCTTGCCATCTCATTTACGATCATGCTGGCGTTTGTTACGATTCCATTCTCAAAACAATGCACGATGCCTTGGTTTATCTCGACAGAAAACCCATAATCATCAGCGTTTACAATAAGATGCTTCATAAAGTTGGGCTGATGAAAGAATATACAACTTTTCGGGTTCGGGGGCCGCTGAACTCCACAAGCACTATACGTTGCCACGTGCCAAGCATAAACTTTCCATTCTCAAACGGCACATTTAATGAGGTTCCGATGAGTGCTGATAAAAAATGGTTCGGCATATGAGACGGATCGTGTGGATGTCGCCATGCCACCTCCGGCACCAATCGTTCAAAGCCATCTAATAAATCAAGATCGGTTCCGGGATCAAGGTCTGCGGTAGTCAAAGCCGCGGTTGTATGGAGCAAGAAAAGATGCGCCACTCCACGTATAGTTTTTTTTGGGAGCAATTCCTCAAGCGTATCAGTAATATCAACTATTTCTTTTTCTTTTGTAGTGTGAACTAATAATTGACTCTCCGACGTATTGCGCATGGCTTCTAATAAAAAACGATAACATTTCGAGAAGCAACTTATTTTTCTTAGAATGTCGGGAGTGAACTGCTTTCTTTTTCATGCAATTTTTCATTCAAGCCAAACCAAAAAAAGAACCAAAACATTCCCAATAGAAGCCCCCCCACCACATCGGAAAACCAATGAACGGAAAGAATAATCCTACTTACCACAACAAATGCAATAACCGTACTGGCCATAACCCATATATATCTTCGGCGTGTTTCAGAAGCGGTAAGGATATACGCCACAATAAGCCATAACACGGTCCCCAAAAATACGTGGCCGCTGGGAAAGCTTGAACCATATGCCTGGACCCATTCCACGGCCTCCGGCCGAGGACGGGAAAAAAGAAATTTCAGCAACAGCACAATGAGTTCACCCCCCAACAACCCTCCCGCCAAAAGAGTAAAATGTTTATAGTGTTGTCGCACTAAAAGTATAAGCGACATGAGTCCCCCTACACCCACAATGACTTGCCATCCGCCAAGCAAGGTTACGATTCTTGCAAATCCGATACCAAATGACGTACGGAAAGGAATGAGGAATTCCTGCAAGGTAAAATCAAACAGTAACAAAGGGCGTACTAAAATAAGTCCGGCAATAATAACTGCAGCCGTTGCCGCAAGCAATACCGCTCCGGCCATTGTATCCTTAATACGCTTTACCTCGGGGGAAAAATGCGGATGAATAAGGTCGAGCATGCGCTCAAACAGGGAATTAATAACCTCAAGCGCAAGCACAAACGTAATTATTAAAACGAGTACAGCTCGCTCAAGTCCGTGCAACGGAAGGATGATCATGGCCGCCAAAACTCCTACGGCAATAAACGCCTCAATTCTGAAATTGGGTTCCTTTTGCCATGCATACCAAATACCACGAAACGCATGGACAAAACGTTCTGTAAGCGGCGATTTGCCCTTATAATACGGCTCCATATTTATTGCGTTATTTTGTCGAAAGCTATCCGGAAACGCAACGGTTAAATTCGGTAACCTCCATATTATACTGCGCAATCATGGCCTGGGTATGTTCAAATAATTGATTATATTGGGCAACCAAAACATTGTACTCCTCGGCCTTCTGGTTATACTGCGGATCGTGTTGCGCGCGCATGCGATCAAGCTCCTGTTTGCGTAGCGCAAGCTCTTGTTCTTGCCGATCGAGTTCCTGGACATTGCCATCTATGCTCTCTTTTAAAGAAACATCAGGCCACACACAGGCAGACGAGGGTTTTGCGAACTCCTGAACCGCAACCCATGTGGTCTCTCCTTCGAATGTCCCCCGAACAACACCGACGCCAATTTCCGAAAACAGAGGGCTTAATATATTTTCGCGGTGGCCGGGGCTCGCCATCCATGCCTGCACCAAAACCATATCATCCTCGTAATTACCCAAAGCAAGATTTTCTCCCACTGCGAGAAATTCATATCCCGCGCCCTCAACCAATTCTTGCACATTCTGGCCTGTGGGTGATTCGTGGGCAAAATATTGACGAGCCAATATATCTTTTGCCTTTGTGAGGGCCGCCGCATTCAATATCTCGTTTTCTGAAAGTTCTGCCACCCCGTATAATATTCTCTGTCTATTGGTCTCTGCGATAACGCCGTTTGGCGTCAATAATGCATCGGAAGCCGAACCTTGAGAACGAAGCGGAGGAGGCAGTGAAAATGTTTTTTCGAGAGGCGTTGCTAATTCCGTCCGAACACTTCGAATGCTATCAAAAATACCTGCAATTTCGCTACGATATAATACCGCGACTCCCGCAACCGAAAGAACCAGCATAGCTCCGCCCACCAACCAAAAGAGCTTGCGAGAAATACTATTCATGGTGTTGTATGTCCTACTACAAAATCGTACGAGTGGCCTTTCTGCTGGTTTTAAAACATCCTCATTGCTTAATGAACTTTGAAAATTTTTTCTGAAGGTATGCGATTTTGGGGGCAATGACCGCTTGGCAATAAGCTTTCTGGGGATTCTGTTCAAAATACCGATGATGATATGCTTCGGCTTCAAAAAATTGCTTAAGTGCCTTCACTTCCGTAATAATTGGTTGCGCAAAGATTTTCTTACGCCCAAGCTCTAAAAGAAACTCCTCGGCTCTACGCTTTTGCTCATCATTTTCGTATAAAATGATCGAACGATATTGCTCACCACTATCGTTCCCCTGCCGATTTTTAGTAGTAGGATCATGCACAGCAAAAAAGACCGAAAGGAGATCTCCGTAGGAGATTATCGAAGGATCGTATTCAATCTTTACGACTTCGGCGTGTCCAGTGGTGCCCCCACATACCTCTTGATAGGTTGGATTCGGAACGTGACCGCCAGCATACCCCGGCACTACCGATACCACGCCTTTTAACTGCAAAAAGGCGGCTTCAGTACACCAAAAACATCCGCCGCCCAAAACCGCAGTTTCAATTTTCTTTTCCATATCCTTGTTTCGGTACGAATCGAAGCGAGATGGAATTGACGCAATGGCGGATGTTTTTGGGAGTAAAGCTCTCTCCCTTAAAAACATGCCCAAGGTGCGCCCCGCACGCAACGCATGTAATTTCTGTGCGGATGCCATCCGGATCGGGTGCGCGTCTCACAGCACCTTTAACCTCATCGTCAAAACTTGGCCAGCCGCATTTTGCGTCAAACTTATCTTTCGAACGATAAAGCACTGCACCGCAGCGTTTACACACATATGTTCCCTCTTCCCAAAAATCTTCGTATTTTCCGGAAAAGGGTTTTTCCGTCCCCTTCTGGACAATCACTCTTTTTTCTTCTGGAGTAAGTTTCGTGAAGTGAGCCACGTGTTTTCGTTTTGCCGTTTAAAAGGTAATCGGCATATACAATGCATCCTGATGTTCCGGAAGTCCTGAAGGATTGTCCTTCTCAAAAATAATTCTTCCCTGAAGTGTTAAGGGCTTTGAAAATTCAATTTCTCCGCGAAATGGTACAAACTCCTCCGTCATCCATTCGTCTTGTGCCTGCGCAAAACTAACTCCAAGTTCGTTGCCGCTATCATCGAGAATACGTATTGGAAAACTTGCCTCAAAAAACCAAATACCGCGTGCTTCGCCCTCAACCACGAGAGGGCTTGAAATTATTTGGTTCGGCCGCGGGCTTGAAACACGAATGAGGTCCTGTTTCTCAAGTTCATTGCCGATATCCTGCACAAAACCTTCGCCGTCCGGAGTTTTGCATTGCGCCGGATAGCTTTCCAGCACCGGATAACCAGCTTTCACGCACTCGTCAAAATTAGTAATCTGTCCCGTGTTCCCGCTATCCCCCAAGCTGCTTGCGTTGAGCTTCCATAAAGAAAAGTTTAAGACAGCGGCAAACGATACCCAAATAAGATAAGGTATTAAAAGCACTGCGGCCCATTTATATATCTTTCGAAATTGTGCGATCAGTATTGCAATCAACGCCCACAATATAATAATCTCGATAAATGCGAGAAGCAGATTTTGAAAGCCGAAAAAAATAATTGTCCAAGCAGCATTAAATATCAAATGTATCAAAAAAAACAAAGCAGCCCTCCTTACCTCCAAACGCCCAAGACCTTTTTGCCATATTAAAAAGAAAGAGATACCCATAAGGGTGTAAAGCGTCACCCACACCGGACCAAACAGCCAATTTGGCGGGCTGAATGAAGGTTTATCAAGCATTGCATACCACGTAGGTATGGCTGATACCGTAAACGCCGACCCTACCACGCCGGCCAATTGCGACACCGCAATTGCCAATAAAAGCTTTAGAAGTTTTTCCATAAAATAAGTATACCATACTCTTTGCTCTCAAAAACGAAAATCCCCGAGAGGGGATTTTCGTTGCGTCCGAAAATAGAACGCATCGTCAGTCGCGCGGCGCCATAGGACGCGCCTCATTTACGGTAATAGTCCTGCCATCAAGCTCTTTCCCATTGAACATTTCAATGGCTTTTTGAGCTTCCTCGTCAGAGGACATCTCAACGAACCCAAACCCCTTAGAGCGTCCGGACATTCGGTCAGTAATAATTACTGCCGATTCCACGGTACCCGCCTTTAAAAAGGCCTCTTTAAGGGTTGGTTCGACGGTGCTGTAGGATAAACCGCCGACAAATAATTTCTTTGCCATGGGTTTAAAATAAAGAATAAACAACTAGCAAGCCGACCTATCTTATGATCTTCCGCGCTTACCGAAGTCGGCCCGCTAGAAGAACACAAAGAAACTTACTCGTACTATTGCAATATACCCCAGGAGAGGATAAAACGCAATATCTTTTATTGTTCAATTTCTAAAATCGGCGTTGTAGCAACCGCACCGTAACCGCACGGCGGTCCGGGATCGGGAATGGGTGTTCCATCGGTTGCGGTCGCAATACCTTCGGCTGCATGATAATGATTTCCGCAATTCCCCTCCCCCTCAACAATAAGTTGGCTGACCGGAATATACTTTCCGTGGTATGCGATGACACGGATTTTCTCTGAAGGTTGCGGAGGAGGCGAGGTGGTAGATCCTGTATCGGGAGGCGGGGTCGTTGTGCTTGTGTCGTCTTCCTTGGGCTGCATACAAAGATTCTTTCCGGGTTCTCCATCCTTACCCGGTGGATTACCCTGTCCCCCAATACCACCTTTCCCTTCAAGGCAGCCATCGCCGCCATTTCCGCCATCGCCGCCTGGCTCACTAAGCACTTCTCCATCATCTCCCCGACGCGTATCTCCTTGACCTCCCTTTCCTGGCGTCGCTTTGGCATTGCCGCCATCGCCGCCATCACCACCGAAATCCGTAGGGTCACAATCCCCTCCCTCACCACCCTTACCTCCTTCAATATCTGCGTCACCGCCTTTGCCACCGACATCTTCCGCATCAATTGTGCTGCCAGCACCCCCTAGTTTCACGCTCGCTCTACCACCATCGCCACCGGTAGCCGTGCCATGGCCACCGCGGCCCCCGTCGCTGTCGCAACCCTTGCCGTTGCCACCATTTCCCGGGAGCGCGGTTGCATTGCCTCCTGCGCCACCAGTGACTGATCCAATCTCCACGCTTGCCACACCAGACACCGCTCCCACGGCTTTCAACTGCTTGATGTTATCCGCACCCCGTCCTCCAAAAGCATCGGCATCTCCGCCAGGCTCTTCAGGACCCTTGCCGTCTGCAGCATATGCTATTGCATCGCCGCCTTTGCCGCCATTGCCAGGGTTAAGACGAAACACGCCTTCAATCGCAAGAGAATTTCCTGCGAGAATTTTCAGATTCCCGGATTCTCCGCCGACTCCTCCCTCCGCACGCGCTTTAGGATAACAATCCGGAGAGGTTTCCGCATAACCTCCTTCGCCCCCGTCTCCCAAGGTAAGCGTTATGTTATTGATCCGAACATTCCCCCCGGCCCAAAAGAGCAGACGCCCCGCCTTTTTCCCCTGACCCCCGCGAGCGTCACAATTTCCGACATCTTCGGTGCCGGGGTCACCAGGCGGTACGGTCATTGTCAGATTTTTCAGAACCAAATTTGATGCATTCGGAAACCAAAAGAGGATTAACTGTTGACGAGGTGTTTTCGGTTTCTTCACATCCCATTTCCCGCTGACGGTCACGGTATCCCCCCGTTGCGTTATTGTATGGCTTGATGCTTCCGCCGTTCCTACAAAGGCAAGCGGCTTCCCTTTTGATTCTTCCAAGAAAGGACGTGAAACAATGTCAACCGCTGGAGATAAAAAGGTTTGCCCAATCTTATTCTCGGGCACAAACGGCCCAATGCATACACCATCGCAAGAATCATTCCCGGCTTCGTTAAAAAGTTCGTCGAGCCGTTCCTGCGTTGGCGCAAGCTGGTCTGCGCTCTCAACAACTTGAATACTACCTTCGGACGAAACTTCCGCAGTATCTGCAAAACCGACATTGCCGCCAACCACAAGCACGATGCCTTTCTCGTCGCCTTCAAGCGTCCCAGCAACTTCAAGATTTCCAGTTACTGTAAGCTTCGCACCATTCTTTAAAACGACCTTGGATCCTTCGGCAATCATATAATCGCCCTCAATAGTCATATCAGACGCAATCACTTTTGCGCCTTGAGATACGCCAACGAAAAACAAAATAATGCCTATGCCCACAACAGCGGCTGCAATACCACCCAAGAGCAGTATTTTATTCTTTTTCATATGATGTATTATGTTAACGATTTTTTAATAAAAAATTACGACTTTATCACTATACCGCAACCATACAAGCCCCACAACGATATTGGGGAAAAGTTTTTTCGCGCATAATTCACCCGAAAAGCTTTACCGTTGTAGCCATACCATTTCGGAGGTCTTACATTTCAACCTCAAACACCTTTTGGCGCGAAGCAAATCCCGACATCAAATGCACCCCAGAAGCCGGAACGGAAAAATATTTCGCAAGTGCTTTAACAATAGCTGCATTCGCTCGTCCCTGCTTGGGCGGCTCTTTTACCAAGACAACAAAATGCGTATCGTCTGCTTTTTCTATTTTGTCCTGGCTTGCGCCTGGTTTTGCGTGAACGAAGATTCTCATAATATAATTTACTGATATATGTTTGTTTTATTTCGCATAGGTTTATTATAACAAACTCTTTTCTGCTTAAACTCGATACGCAGACAAAAGCCGCGCTAAGAGCGCGGCTGCAAAAATTGAACAGATTCGATTTTGTCAACAAGAATATACACTATTTCTTCCAGGCCAACGCCTGGCCTTGTGATTGGCTTATCGGGATCGGGTAGCATAATTCGCTGCGTACGAACTTCCAGAACTCTTCCTTCGATCATAACCTCATTGCCTTGTGCCAATGCAAGAAGTTCTTCTTGCTGCTCGCACGGGATGTTGCCCGTAAAACGAAACGTGTATTCAGCCGGCAATGAGAGTGTCTCCTTTGCACGAACTATACTCATAGAAGACGAAGCCTCTGCTGTCGCCTCGAATTTACACGTCGAACTAATTACCAACGTATCCTTTTGTAAATCTTTCACGGTATATCGAGAAATAGAGATGTCAGCAAGCGTTACAGGAATAACCACAGCAATACCGCGCCGCGGCCACATACGAAATTCCCCTTTTATGATGTCATCACGGTCATGCTGGAGTGTCCGGAATTGTACCAACGAATCGGCCATCTCTTGAAGTGTTGTTTGTTGATAGGGACTCCCCTTACCAGGACTCCACAACAATACACCCACCACTACAACACCGCATAAAATCACGGCCGCGTAAAAGAGAAGCACGAACCTCATAGGATTACCTCCTGTCGCTTTTCAAGGTGCAAAGTCACGTATAGCATAAACTGCTATTCTGTCAATGACCTTGAGAAGAATAAACCGCTCCATCAAGGAGCGGCTAGTGATTTACGTAGGAACCTGCGAATCGGGCGTAGCTAAACATTTCAGAAATACGGTTTGTCGTCATTTTGTCCGCCCCCCACGCAAAAACCCGCAGTGCTTTTTCTGGATCATCAACCGTCCATACCGCAACAAAAATTCCACGTGCTTGGATTTGACGAACGATACGTTGGGCTGATGAATCACCCATCTGGGCAAGATTATGGAAATCGATATATATGCCGGCAATCTTGCACGCCTTAAGATAACGCAACACATCAAGCAAATAAGTGCCTGAAAGCGATGCTCCCCCAGGATCAAAGCCAAGCATGAGCTTCGGGAATTGCCTAGATAATGTGCAAAGCATTTCTCTTTGGCCGGAGCTTATAGTAACACGTTGTTGGATTTGTGGATGGCTTGAGATAAAATCTGCCAATACCGCAAAGCCCTGCTCGTCCTTAAGTTTTGCGTCTATCTGCAAACGGGCGCGGGGGTATTCCCTCAAAAGCATAAAAACATCTTCAAGAGATGCGATAGGTTCTCGGGTTACATTTCCGTGGTCGTCTTTGCGTGCAAAACCGGCTAGTTCTGAAAAGGCACGTTCCTCAACGCGACCAACCCCATTTGTTTCATTTCGTAGATCAGAATCGTGTAAAAGAACGAAGCGGCTATCGAGGGTTACGCGCACATCAATCTCCGCCTCTCCGCCAGGATTCCTGTTAAACACTTCCCGAAGTGCTGAAATGCTATTTGGCGGAGTATCGCTATCAAAAATTGCGCGATGCGCCACCAATTCGGGGATCTTTTGGATGTCATCAAGTGACCGTCTCGGTGGATTGCTGAAGAACAAAATGCCCAGACAAATTACACCAAGTAAAACGATCAATGGTCTTATTTTTCGCACTCAATTCTCCTCTCAAGGTACTGTAATATATTATACATCTTTTTAAAAAATTTTACAAGTATCTGTTGTGGGCATGGTTTATCGTAAACGAAATCCGCGCCGGAAAGGCGCGGGTATGTTATTACAAAAGCTCTGCACCAAGCTCAGCAAGGCGTGAGCGCTCGGTCTTTTTCATGGTGATATGCCCAAAGGCATCTTTGCCTTTCATGCGCTCGATAACGTGCACAAGACCGTTTGCGGTTGGATCTAAAAATGCATCGGCAATTTGTTCAGGATCGCCTGTAAGCACAATCTTTGATCCCTCACCCATGCGCGTGATCACGATTTTCAACTCTGCCGGCGTAAGGTTTTGCGCTTCATCTACAATCACGAACGCCGAATGAAGCGTGCGGCCTTGGATAAAGTTAATGGGGCTTATTTCAAGAAGACCGTGCTCGATGAAACCCTCAATATCAACATAGAGCCCCGCCTTTTTCCCTTTTTGCCTAGAAAGCCCTTTCACGTTGGGTGTCTCAGGCGGTCCGTGCATGACCAAAATAAGATTGTCAAAAATTGGCTTCATCCACGGCTCAAACTTCTCTTCGAGCGTTCCGGGAAGATATCCCAGAGGCCTTCCCAATTCTATATTAGGACGGTACACCACCAGCTGCCGATAGCGATCTTCCAATTGGTTGTATCCGGCGAGCAATCCCATAAGGGTTTTTCCGGTGCCTGCCCTTCCTGCAAGGGTAACAAGAGTAATATTAGGATCCGTAAGCAAGGCGTAGGCAAAACATTGTTCGTCGTTGATCGGAATGATTTTATTTTCTTGCTGCTGCGGTTTCGATACCAAAAGGAATTGCTGTTTTTGCTCGCAATAACGAGCCAATATACTTTTGCCCCCGGGCAACACAAGACAACAACACTGGTTGGCAAGAAGCTCGGGAGGTTCGGAAAGCATTGCAAAGATATGGGCTTGAGCAACGGCTCCTCCTTGGCAAAGCTCGGCCAACACCCGCTGATCCGGTTGAGCCACCGTAAGAGTGGCAACACCCCCATAAAGGTCTTCGGTAGAATTGAGTACCTTATCATGACGATAATCCTGCGCAGTAAGCTTAAGCGAGTTTGCCTTAAGGCGCATATTAAAATCCTTGCTTACTAAAATGACCTCGGCATCCGGGTGTTCGGCTTTAAATTTAATCGCAGTAAGAATAATACGGTGATCGTTGGTCTGACCAAACCCCTGCGGCAACCCGGCATAATCATCTCCTGCATAATCGACAATGAGCATGCCGCCGCTTTTGGTAGATACGCCTTCTTGCAGATTTCCTAGGTCGCTGTATGCATCCAAAAAACGGGAGGCGCGACGCGCCATTTCGCCTTTATGGGGAATAGTTTTAAGCTTATCCAATTCTTCAATCACCCAAATAGGTACGACGACAATGTTGTCTTCAAACCGCTCAATAGCCGCGGGATCGTGCATCAAAACGCTCGTATCAATCACATAGGCCTTTTTCGGTGAACTCATCTAACTCCTTTTCGATTGGAAACGTACCTCTAAACGTACGGTAGCGCGCAGTGGAGTTTTTGTAAAGGAATGCCGCCCCGCAGAACGCGGGGCGGCATGAAACATGACTTTATGCCCCCACTTCTTTTTTCAGCTGCTCATAGGTGTTCTTTTTAGCTTCATCAATGGACTGATTTGCTGCTTTAGCTGCCTCTGAAAAGGTTTCGCTAGTAATATTTTTGGCATTGCCCATATCGTTGTCGAGCATGCCGCATCCGCAGTTGTAGCACATATATTGTAGTGATTAATGAACAGGGAATTAGGGAATAGTGAAGCGACCTTTATATAGCATATCATAAACTGCCATATTAAAACAAAAACCGCCACATGGGCGGCCTTTTTGCTATGCCTTACGATAAAAGGTCGTTCAGAAATGTCTTTTCAATGGCGTCTTTCTGACGAAAACCAACAAATCTTCCCACCAGTTTCCCGCCCTTAAACCCAATAACCGTGGGAATGGAACGAACGCCAAAACGTACGGCAAGATCAACGTTGTCGTCCGTATTCACCTTCACAAATTTCACTTGGTCTTTAAATTCTCGGGCAAGTTCTTCCAAGACCGGCGAAAGCATGCGACACGGGCCGCACCACGGCGCCCAAAAATCGACAACCACGGGTTTGTCGGTTTGTAAGACCTCTTCGTCAAATGTCGCCTCAGTTACTTCCCCGACCATTCCGACCATTGCTCTCTCCTTTTTTCAAAAAACTCCTTCTACAACTATATCGTTCTCCGTATTATCCTGTCAATGCTTCCGTGCAGATGAATACGTGCGCGTCTGTTCGCGCTATTTACGCAACCGGTATGGTAACAACAAACGAAGACCCCTTCCCAAGATTAGACGAAACAGTAATTGTGCCACCGTGCGCCTCAACAATGCTTTTTGACAAAAAGAGCCCAAGTCCATGGCCTTCGGTTTCCTTTAATATGGCGTTCTTTGCGCGAAAGAATTTTGTAAAAAGGCGGGACATGTCGTCCGCCGCGATGCCTATCCCGGTATCTTGAACCACTACTTCTACCATACCGTCACGAGACGTAACCAGCAGCGATACGCTTCCCCCGGAATCGGTATACGCAATTGCATTCTCGATAAGATTTTCAAATACCATCCGGATGCGCTCTGGATCTATCCTTGCCTCTGGAAGCGGCTGTGGCGGCCATTGAACAGACAACGTAATACCTTTCCTTTTTGCCGAACCCGTAAAAGATACCACCACATCATGAATCACCGAGGCGAGCGGCTGAGCCACAAAATGGTACTCGTAGCTTCCTTCTTCGATGCGTACTACGTCAAGTACTTCATTCACTATACGTATCATGCGTTCTGTTTGCTGAAGCTCTTTTTCCAGCGCCCCTCGTTGAACATCCGAAATTGATCCGTATTCCCCTTCCAACATAAAATTTAAATTCCACTTCATTGCAGATAATGGCGTGCGAAGCTGATGGGCAACCAATGAAATGAATTCGGACTTCATTTTATTGATAATGGTATCCCGGGAAATATCGGTAAAGATGATTACAGAAAGTACGCGCGTTTTTCTGTAAGGATCCTTGATTTCAAGGCCGCGGGCACGAAAAGTGCGCGGGGCGCGTGATCCAATCGCCACCTCTTGCGCGTCTCCCCTCCAGGCACGCTCAAACCACTGCGAAAGAAGATGAAATACGGTTTTCGCTTCCTCGCGTGGGGCGATATCAGAAAACAACTTGCCGCTTACTGCAATAAATGGATACCCTAACAAATTTGCCGCAACCGAATTGACATATACAAACCGCCTTATTTCATCAAAGACCACAACGCCCTCGGGCAAATTTTCAAATACCGCATCAAGACGGTCGCGTTCAATAAGCAATGCCGCGCTCTTTTCGCGAAGTTTATCTGAAAAAATTCGGCTGTAATAACCGATAAAAAATAAAAGCCCTAATGTGGAAAGAATGTTTACCGCAAAAAAAGATGGGTTCCGATTTGCTTCCACCGAAACGCCGGTAATGTTAAAGGATGGAATGGTACCAAAATATTCCAAAAAGGAAGTAGCAGAAAAAAATAAAAGAACGGCGGCAAGCACAGTATAGCTTTGCCATCTGAACGGATATACCAAATAGGCATAAATAATATATAACGGCAATGCAAGAATCGCCCCGAACGTGAAACCTCCAATAACATACAGCAACGAACCAAGAATCAATAGGTCTGCTATCGTAATAAGGGTTGAAGCAATACTTAGCGTAAAGAGCGTCTTAAAAACCTTCCACCGCAAAAAAAGAAGATAATAGATTGCGGAAAGCGCAAACAAAATCCCTAATATGGGGAAAATAGCCCAGTGGATGGGAAGATCAAAGAGCCATTTGATCAACGCAAAACCGGGTATGAAAAATGCGCTGATATACGAACGCACTCGAAGGTTTGTTTGTACATTCTTTAAAAGCTCATCGTATTGTTCTTTTACGTTGCGGTCTTGCATGGTAGCTATTATTTTTCGAATTTTGTCTCTTCCATTGCGCCCCATCTGATGATTAACGGATAAGCACTACTCTGGTGGGCGCGCCGTCGCGGCCAACAAGTTTCAACGGCAACCCAACAAATATATACGTTCCGGACGAAACCTTTGAAAGATCTAATCCCTCAAAAATGGGAATACCCTGTTTTAAAAGCTCGGTATGCGGCCGATTGTCGCTACTGCCGTATTGCTTTACGGAAAGATAATCGATGCCAAAAAGCGCTATTTTTTTCTTCGCCATATACGCTGCAGCGTCGCCGTCAAGATAAACGTAATTGCGATAAAAGCGGCTAAAGCCCCGTTTTGAATTGGTGGTTTTTACTAAAATGCGCTCTCCTGTTTTAATGCGATGCCGCAACAGATCTTTTGTAAAAATAGCTTTGCGGTTACGAGTTAAATCAAGCACGCGGCATGGGCCGATCAAAACCTTAGGCCTAATTGCGTCTACGCCCCATCCGTTCTTGAATACGTGCCGCGCAACATCAACGTGGGTACCCGTATGTGTTCCCAGCGTTGTTTTGGTAAGCCAGGAGTGCGGGGTTTTTACCCAACGCAATGAAACTCTGGGATTGAGAGGATAAATGAGCGTTTTTGGGGATATTGGAAGAGAAATATCGTAAAGCTGCATATACTAGATTTTTTAAGGAAAATATCTTATGGTAAGAAAAAGTTCATTTCCAAGAAAGAGGAAGAAACGTGCAGGAATTATTGGCGGATTTTCATGTACATACTGCCCAAAGCGATGGCCAAGTACCACTGCTTGAGGTTATCGATATTTTCGGGAAGGGCGGTGTAAAGGTCATTAATATTTCAGACCATCTTTACGATACCATCACGGAACACGGAAAACGAGTGCATGAGATGAAACAGTGCATTCAAGATTGGGAGTTGTACTGTGCGCAAGTAGAGAAAGCGCGCCGATATGCGGAACAACGATACGGTATGTTGGTAATCCGCGGGGCTGAAATTACGCGCGCCGATTCGGGAGACGGCACTGCCGGTTTTCATATTGTCGCGGTGGATCTAAAAGAGCCGGTAAATCCCAATCTTTCTCCGCAAGAAATTGTAAAAGCAATACAGGCGCAAGGCGGACTTGCAATTTCCGCGCATCCTTACGACAAACCCGATGCGGGACCGCGAGGCAACGTCTTTTATCTTTGGGAGAATCTTGAGGCGTTTCGAGACATGGTGGATCTTTGGGAAATCGGAAACGGGCGCGTATTATACGAAAAAGTAGCACAGGAAGGGCTCCGGTTTGTTGCCGACTCAGATTTTCATATACATATCGACTCCCACGATGCACAATGCCTAAGCCAATTTTTTTCTTGGAAAACGAAAGTGGCGGCAAAACGAAACAAAGACGCCGTGAAAGAGGCACTTTTGAAACAGAAGGTTTCCTTGGTCCTTGTTAACAAAACGCCGGGATAATCGCCGGCGTTATTTATTGAGAGCTACTTGTTGTTTTAAAAATTCCAGTGCGCCGTAAAGACCGCCAAAATCCCCCAAACTTGCCTCAACAACTTCTGGAGGATTGGGGAAAATGGTAAGAATGGTTTTTAAATGCCTCCGCACGTCTTCAACATCGATACCCGGTTTTTTCAAAACCATAGGACCCCCTAAAATAATAATATCGGGAGACCACAATACCGTGACGTTATTGAGCCCAAACGCAAGCCATTGCGCAAGCTCATCCCATACGGCCGTATCGGTAATATCATAAGGTTTTTTCTTAAACCGTTTTTCCGTGGCAGTACCAGAGGCAAGGTTTTCAAGAATTCCGCCTCCCGCGCACGTCGGACACAGCTTGCCGCTTGCGTCCACAATTTGATGCCCTGGTTCAAACCCGAGGGCATTGTTATCAATTCTCTCTTCAACAATGCGTGCGCCTCCAATGCCCGTGCTTACGGTGAGATACGCGACAATGCGCTTTCCTTTCCCAGCGCCATGTACGGCCTCGCCAAGTCCGGCAAGTGCGGCATCATTCTCAAAAAACATTGGAGCCGAAAACGCTTTTTCAATCGCCTTTTTTATGGGAGCATTTGCCCACAACGGCATATTAGGGGGTGTTAATAGATGCGTGCGTTCACGATTCATGGGTCCTGCAATGCCGCCTGCCACTGCATCAATTTTTTGGCCATCGGAAAGCTCTTTGGCTGTTTTTTCAAGTAACAGAAGGCCGTCGCGAAACGCAGGCGGCGTTGGACGCACCACCGGATTGTCTAATGCCGTGCCGTCATGAGAAACGGCAATGCGCATGTTTGTTCCCCCGATATCAAAAAGAAGGTACATAATATACGTTCCAAGGCGACAGTAAATTTCAGATTACAAAAAAAGGCGTGCGACACTAAAATAAACGAACACGCTTAAAATATCCTGAATGATAGTAGCGATCGGCCCGCTTGCGTTTGCAGGATCAAGCCGAAACTTGCTAAACATAAACGGCACAATTACCCCGGTAAAAAGAGAGGTTAAGATCGCCGCAAACAACGCAACCACCAATACAAAACTCATGCGGAAACTAGAGTAAAGCGCAAGGCTTACGACGAAAAGCAAAATACTAGTAATTGCCCCCAAAAGAACAACGACGGTAAATTGCCGCCCTAAATACTTTATGAATTGAAATTTTTGACTCGTAGCTAAATCGCGAATAACAAATGCTACCATCTGCGCGCTCACCGCGTCGGCCATATATACAACAAGTGGAATAAAGGCAGCAATCAAAAGATTTTGCGAAAGCACGTCTTCAAATCCATTAACGATCCCTGCCACAAACATTCCGCCCAAAAGCCCCAAAAGGAGCCACGGCAACCGATGCTTGAGCGATGTCAGTATAGGAATTTGCATGATATCGTCAAACGACCCTTTATGCAGAACTCCTCCGAACCGTAAGATATCTTCAATTGCCTCGCTATCCAAAATTCTAAGAATAGTAGTGTCGGGAACCATGCCTAAAAAATGGTCTTCCTTATCCACCACCGGAATGCCTTTCAAATTATGCCGCAAGGCAAGATACGCAAGTCGCTCCTGGTCAGTATGGGCACGCGCCTTTACAAGAGGACCTTTTGCCATTACATCGGTCGCTTTTGCTTGCTTATCCGCACGGAAAACTTCCTTGAGCGAAAGCGTTCCCTGTAATTTCTGCGCATGATCCACCACATACACATAATGTATGCTCGCAAAAGCGTCTGCCTCTCTAGTCAGCATACGCTCAATCTCGCCGATAGTGGTTGATTCCAAAACCATCGGGACGTTTGTCTCCATTAAGCTTCCCGCGCTTTCTTGAGGATAGGTTTTTACCATAGAACTCTTTTAGTATACCGCTTTGTGCCAAAGAAGGGTACGTTGAAATACGATTTGTTGTGCGATATTTTTCCTGCTAAGATAACCGGTGAAAGGATATGAACGAAACATCGTTGCCGCGTGATGCGGTCTTTATGAAACAGGCGGAGGCGGAAAGCAGACGCGCCACATGCCCTCGGGCGCATGTGGGTTTTTTGCTTGAACGACACGGGAAGCTGCTTATCCGCTCAAGCAACCAAAGCCCCGAGGGTTTGCCCACATGCAAAGAGGCGGGGCATCTTATGGTTGACGGCCACTGTGCCCGCGTTACGCACTCTGAACGAGGCGGATTTGTAAAGCTCGCCTTAAAGCGCCTTTCACCGCAAGGAGCAACGGCATACACTACCTGGTTTCCCTGTGTTGATTGTATGAACCTGATTATTCTGGGAAAAATAAAGCGCTTGGTGTTTGCTTCCATGGCGGATCCAAATTCCAATTATCGGCGCGAATTTCACATCGCAAAACGGTTTGCGCTTCGAGCTGGCGTAAAGCTTATCCATTTTCCAAAAGAAAAACTGCTCCGGGCATAAACGCAGCCAAGAATGTCTTTGTACAAGTTTTAAAAACCGCCCATACGGGCGGTTTTTTATGGACAAAACGAAATCAAATCTTTAAAAACCAAACGAGGGACTTTGCTGTCTATTCTAGAAAAACAATGTCGGCGAGGCGATCGGCTTGCTTATAAGAATTAGCCGGAGCAAAAGGAATGTTAAGACCCCGTGACCGCCGACTTCCTCATGGTCCCAGAGTCCATTGTAAGGTACAGCTACCGCTCCCTGCGGCTTCGGTGGTCTGAATTGATAAGATGTCATTGTTCGAAAATCCTACTGGGGTAATAAGAGTGCTGGTGGACCAATTGGTACTGCCCGCGGATATTGAAGGACTAAGGCCTGTATCCACAGAGTTCTTACGAAGGCTAACGGTGAGCGAACCATTGAGGCTATTTGCTATACAGCGCGCAGAGAATCTCGAAAAGTAGAATGTGACCGTTGTTGGAAACAGTAATCCTGCGGACGTTTCCGAAGAGGTAAACGACTGGCCCCAGACGTAGTGGTATTTCGTGCCCTGTGTTGCGTCATAGATGACTGGTGCCTCATTTGCAAGAATCATAGCTTTTCCGGTAGGCGTTTGCCAGCTCGCAAGGCCGTTCGCATCCGACGTAAGAACCTTCGATGATCCTTGAGTGCCGTCAACGATTTTGACCGATCCATTGACGCGGAGCTTTGCATCCGGGTTGTTGTTGCCGATTCCGACATTGCCGTTCTCAAGCACTGTGAGCCGTCCGCCAATGACGCCCGAGGAGTCGATGACAAATTGGCCGTTGCTGCCCATCCGAAACCCATAATCCGTCGCAGCCAATCCCGTCGTTTCCAGATGAAGCCGTGCCGCCGGACTTATGGTACGGATACCAAAACTTCCAGAGTTTGTAGCAACATTCAAACCACCACCCTTACTTTGGGTTATATCAGAAACATTAACCGGAGCAGGAGCATTAAGACCCGGGGGCGCATCTTGTGGATCAACCCAAGAAAAAATACCGCGCACGAGAACGCCGAGCGCAAATCCAAGCAACACGAGAGAAATCGGCCGGAATATTGACCATGGTCGTAGGATTTTGCGGGATTCGTTCATATCTATCTATTATTCGTATAGCTATTAGTATAATATATGCTTTCGCATGATACCAACCTCACAACACGCCCTAGTGGCTCTTGGAGTTTTAGTCGAACTTTTAATCAGAAACGCACGGAAAGCTGTTCACAAGATCAATCGCCGATACAATGGCACCCGTCCCTTCATAGCGGACCGATCTAACTGCATGTATTCATGATAACAGAACCCAATACGTTTATATCATCTAAATCGATCCCGCAATCGCGGGTCAAATCCCAACGAGCGTCGTAATTTGTGTCGCCGCACCTTGCGCTCATTTTGGGGCGAATGAGTTTATGTCAAAGACATTTACCGTTCTATTGCGTACACCACGGTTAATTATCACACCCACCCTTTGTCTTCTGCCACTCCCCATTTTCGATCCAGGTGCAGTAAAGCTGGCCGGTTGCCTTATCGCGAAGCTCAATTTCATCGGTGGCAACACGGCGAGCTGTGAGGGTATCAACAACAAGCTCACGAAACGCGAGTACGCCGTCTTTCAGCGTCGCACCGATGCTCTCAAGAAGGGACGCCAACAGCCCTTCGGAGTTTAGAGTTTCGGATGTCAAGGTTAGGGTTCCCGCGTCTGCGGCGAAGTACCACGAAGGGTTCACAAACACCATCACCTCGCCTTGCGAGGAATGTCCGAGGTCAAAATCCAAAGTTCCCAAATCGTTTTGGTCGTTGGGAATTGGGAATTCATTTGACATTGGGATTTGGTCATTCGGACTGGCGGGAAATGCTTCGAGGGCTATTCCA
>MHSS01000002.1 GCA_001822835.1 Candidatus Terrybacteria bacterium RIFCSPHIGHO2_01_FULL_48_17
GTGGACTGGTACAACCAAGAGCGTGAGCACCTCGGGATCGATGGGCTTACGCCACTTGAGAAGCTACAAAAGTGTCAGATATGATCTTGTAACTTACAGTTTTAGAGAACCATCAACCGGCATCTTGCAGAACGTGAGCATAGCTTTCTTTTGTAACGGCAAAAGAGTTACGCGAACTTTTTTGCGGACAGTTATGTTCGTGGTTCTCTAACGGGGTCAAGTTCTTTCTTTAAGATAGGTAAGAAATGGAGGAAGGATTCCTTGATGTCCCTTCACAATAATTGCCGTTTTTTGTGTTTCACGCGCAACCCGCGAGGCAACCGACCCTGCACGCATCTCTGCAAAAAACCGCTCTCGTGCAGCTCCCATAACAATGACATCAAAGTCCTCTTCGATTTCAAGAATTGCCTGAGAAGGCGAGAGGTGTCGTAAAAGATGCACACTTGCCGGCACCTTAAGTCGCATGCGGGCAATATTGCGCAGCATGTTTTGTTCCTGTGCGACGTGTTGTTGCTCGGGAAGTCCTGGCGATATTACACCCACCACATTTATCGTGCCTCCAAATGTACCCGCGAGCGAATTTGCTACCCGCCCAACGTAACGAAGGTGCCGCCCACCCTCGGGCGGAATGCAGACCAAAACGCGTTTGAGGTTTTCAAGATCCGCAAGCTTGACTACCAAAAGATCTGCCCGTGCTTCACGAAGCATCGCATCAACCCGTCCGGAAAAAATGCGATCCTGGCGCGCAACGCCGTCCCACCCGGTAATCACCATATTAATATGATGCATGCGCAGCATTCCGAAAATAGCATGCAAGGGATCTACATCTTCTAAAAATAACGTCTCCGTACTGACGTTCGCCGCGCGGCCTTGCTCGGTAAGTTCCTGAAGCGACTGTTCGATTTTGCGGTGCGTATTATTGTTTTGCGGATGCCCGGCCGATTTTTCTTCAACTCGTAGTACGATTATTTCTGCAGGAGTCCGCTCTTGTGCGAGCGCCAAACTAAGGTTGAATAGCGCTTGGCTATAGGTTTCGTTGGCGAGCGGAAGCAAGATACGGTATTGCGCAAGCACTCCGCTTTTCCACGAGTGGGAAAACACGGTCGCATCTTCTATCTCCGCGCGTTCCATAGGAGTAGCATAGGCATAGTAGTTGACAAGTCCCAAGAGCACCCAGATTGCTCCGATAATTCCCGCTACTGGAGCCACATGGGTTACGAGTATTACGCCAAGCAGGCCAAGAAAGAAAATCGTGGCGATGGGCATGTAAGGGAACAATGGTGCGCGCCATGGTCGTGCAATGTGCGGTCGCCGTTTCCGTAGCGCAATAAACGTGACTGTCGCCTGTAAGAACAGTAATACAAACATGAGATCGGCCAGAGAGGCAATTTCTTCAAGCGAGAAGAAAAGCGCCAAGGCAATGATAAAGAGCGTTGAGAGGATAACGGCTCGGTGCGGTGTGCGATTTTTTGAGTGGATGGCGGCAAGCCCTTGGAGTACGTGCCGCGCCCGTGCCATAGCAAGAACCACGTGGGAAGAGGAAAAAATTGTGGCATTCAGCGCTGCAACGTTCACCAATAATCCCCCGATGATAATCACCAGCGCGCCGTAGGGAAAGAGCGCTGCGGCAGCCGCTGGAAGCGCTTCTGCGCCCTCCCTGCCTATGGCTCCGGATACGTTTTCGCTATCAGAAAATCCGGTAATCAGGGCAAACGTAACGAGCAAATAGATGACCACGATAATCATGCGGGTGAGAAAAAGGGCGCGAGGAAGGTCTCGCGAAGGATTTTGCATTTCTTCTGCTGCCTGCGTCTGTATTTCCGAGCCCTCAAACGCAATAAAAAAGAGCGACATTGCCGCAAGAATTCCGATGATTCCGTTGGGAGCTGCGGGGGAAAGCTTCCCAAGATGCGCGGCAGGTGCCTGAAAGAATACAAGAAGCCCGGCGACCACAAAAATGCCGAGCACCACCAGCACGATTGCAGTTACCACGCCTCCTGCGGCGCTCAAGGCGCGCATGCCCTTCCAGTTGAAAAAACCGAATACTGCAATTATTCCCGCGGCTGCCGTAAGCTGTAGGAGGTGTTCATTGAATAGTATCGGAACGCGGATGAATTTCAAAAATGTTACGGCGTAAAATCCGAACGAAACGGCATACAACCCGCATGCCGCGGCGTGCGCAAACCACGAAAGCCATCCTGCCATGAAGCCCTGTAGATCCCCGAGTCCTTCGCGCACCCAAATGTATCCGCCTCCGGCTTCTGGAAACGCGGTGCCAAGCTCTGCATATATTGCGACGATCCCTAGAAATCCTATCGAAAGCCCTGAAATTGCAAGAAGTGTGCCCCAGCCACCCCCTAGACCAATGGTTGCTCCAAGGAGAGTAAAAACTCCCCCTCCCAAAATGGCTCCCACGCCAAGGAAAATAACCCCGCCAGAGCCGAGTACTTTTTCAAGACCGTGAGGAGTTTTGTGTGGAGATTGAATCATTTTCTTCCTTTAGAATCCTCCTTTTTTTTACTGTTGACAAGGCGTAGTGGTTAACGGTAGGGTTTAGCTACGTGCTCCTTTTGTCGCAAGGAGCTTGTTTTAAAAGAGGCGGATTCTGGCGTAATGCATGGGATCGCCTCGCAAAGCTTTATGGCATCTTGTCCATCATGCGGTGCAGAAGACCAGAATCCGGGCGTCTGCACTTCCTGTGGGGAAGAGGTTCCTGCGGAATCGACCGACGAGGGATCTGAAGGTGGTACCGAGTAAAGAACCCTTGCCACAGCGATTTTGTTTTGTCACAGAAGGCCGCTCTTTTGAGCGGCTTTTCTTTTGAGGCCGTTTTGTGTTAAGGTTGCCGTGTACATTGACAAGGAGAAAAGGGGAAAAAGATGCAGTGGGACACGATGACGCGCGAACAGTACGAGGCGCTGCAAGATCGTCAGCTAAAGCGCTTTATTGCCGAGGAAGTATATCCGTTTCATCCCTACTACGGTGATTTATTCAGAAAGCATGGCATATTACCTAGGCACATTGGGTCGGTATCTGATCTCCGACATTTTTCTGAGCTCTTTACTACAAAGACAATCATTGCTGCGCAGCCAGAAGCATTTGTGGTGCAGCCAACCCCGAAACGCGTTTTTCTTTCTCCGCCACGAACAAGGCCGTTAGTACTTGTCGCGCGCGAGTTAGCGCGTGCGGGTATCGCAATTCCGAATCTTCTATTTGATCAGACCTTGAACCGGCTTCCTTCGCTGCTTTACCGTTTCGGACGCGTACAGTTACCTCGGCCTCTTTCTGCAAAAGCTTTCCTTGAATATCGTTATGCCCCGCATTTTCCTACGGGAACAACCGGCCGTTCGACCGGTGGCGTGCCAACGGTATTCTGGTTTACCGGCGTTGACATGGCGCGTATGGCAAAATTGGGTTCTCGATATTTCTCTCTGCTTGGCATGGGAAACCTTCAGCCGCAAGAGAGGCGGTGCATCGATCTTTTCCCGGTTTCCATCCACCTTGCCGATCTTTTTTTGCGTGAGGTTTCGCGGGGGGTGCCGGCAATGGTATTTCCCACGGGGGGTGGCAAGGGCATTGGTACCGAGCGAAGTTTGCGCGTGGCAGAGGCATCAGAGGCGCGCCTGCTCGCTGGCGTTCCCGATTACGTTGAGCGGTTTTTGGAATATGCGGTAGACGAAAAACGCAATCTTTCGCACGTCGAACGCGTGATACTTGGCGGTGATGCCGTAGGACCCAAACGTCGCGAAAGCATTATCGAGCTTCTTAGAAAATGTGGCGCCATGGATCCTGTTGTCATTGCCTCATACGGTTTTACGGAAGCCAAGATCGCATTTATTGAGTGCGTCGAAGGTGCGCGCGAGGGCGGAGTAGGATATCACGTATTCCCCGAACTTGGAGCCGTTGAAATTTTAGATCCCGACCCAAACAGTCGGGGAGAGGTGTGTTGGTCGACAATTGTCGGCGCCGGTACCGTGGTATTGCGTTACCGCACCGGAGATCACGCGGCATTTTCATGGGAGCCGTGCCCGGCATGCGGCCGTACCCTTCCCAGAATCGTGGGACCAATTACGCGAAAAACGTCCGACATGATAAAAAATATCGCCGGAACATTGGTTGACTTCAACCATGTCTGCGAAGTTTTTGAGAACGATGCGTCTGTTACCGAATGGCAGGTTGAAATTGTCGGGGACAAGAATGCCGGTGAACGTATAAATGTGTTTGTCGCCTTGCGCGAGGGAATAGATCAGGATGCCGTATGTTGGCGCTTGGTGTCGGCCTTTAAAACCGCAGCTGATGGCCTTGCTCCGTACACAATCCGAGTGTTTTCACATGAGGAATTGGTTGTGCGGCTTGGCATTGAAACGGAACTTAAAGCCCAGCGCATCAAAGACCTTCGAAAGGAGGCATAATTTTGGATGCGTTAATCGTTGGCGCGGCCTTTTTCCTCCCGGCTTTTTTTGCGAACATAGCAGCAATGGTTGTGGGTCGGGTTGCTAAAGAATTCGGACCTCCCTTTAACATAACCGTAGATAAGATTGTAACGCTCGGCAAAAGAGAATTGTTTGGGCCGAACAAAACCATGCTAGGATCCTTCGCCATGGTTCTTGCGGCGTTGGCTGCCGGCGAAAACCTCACGGCCTTGCATGAAAACTTTGGCATCGGCCCCAAGGTTTTTGATCCGGTCTGGCAACATGCGGTGCCGGTTTGGCTTTTGCTTGGGACGGGCGCCTGCCTTGGCGACCTCGCGGGCTCCTTGTGCAAGCGCGCGTTGCGCATTGCCGCAGGAAAGGATTTGTGGGTAGTAGATCAAATTGACTGGCTTTTGGGCGCCGTGGTACTCTTGTGGTTTTTTGACCTGCTCCCCGCGTGGAATCTAGTAGCATGGGGCTCTTTGGTTTTGGTTTCCGCGCGTTTCGTGTTAGAAATCCCGAGAAAAATAATATTCCCTTCGGCATAGCCGGAGGGATTGATTTTTTGGAGACCTTGCGTTATGCTTGGTACGGAATTGTTGAAAACAGAACAAGGAGGAAAAGATGAACGTTGTTATGCCTCACCTGCCCGGGACGCGACACACACTATTCAACAAGAGAGGGGAAACTCTTTCTCTGCCCGAGCCGCGAAGAGAGATTTTTCCTAGCCCCGGACCGATGCGCGTTCCCGAACTTGGATGTAGTCACGAGTACTTAATGGTCTATTTGTGTCCCGGCACTTATTATCTGCTACGCATATCAGATGCGGGCGTAAGCGTTCGTTGCTATGTGATCACCGATGAATACCCCGTAAGCGCGCGCGAAACGCTTGAAACCGACATTCCCACCGACTTTCTTTTCGGGAGATACAGCGCCGATGAAATACGCGATATTTTTCAGCGCGAAATAAAAAGGCATTCTAAAAATCGCAAAAAAGATCACCTTTGCTATCCGTCCCAGCTTGTGGACGCCATTGTTGACGCGGTAGCAAAAGCAAAGCAGAGGGCATAGCCTGCAAACACGTCCTTAAAACCATTGATCCCGCCTAACGGCGGGATTGCTTTTTGGGGTAGCGGATTTTAGGGTAAGTAATATGGGGATATAGTAAAATGGTATTACGCGGCATTTGTCCCGCCGTATTTCTGGGGGTGTAGCTCAGTGGTAGAGCACTGCATTCGCATTGCAGGGGTCAGGGGTTCGAATCCCCTCACCTCCACTCGTCCCCAGAAATATTACGGGATTGCGTTTCGTTTCTACTCGCCATGCTCGCAGACGAAACGGGAACATTGCCGAGGTTCGGGTTTTCCCTGTTTGTCCAAGAGCGTAGCGATTGGAAACAAACAGCAATCCCGCATTCTTCAATCGAGTGCGGGACTATTCCCGGTATCTCCATTCATTAAAAGACACACCCGCAGCTTGCTGCGGGTTTATTAATTGCCGTGGTTATGGTCGCGTACTCGTATTTCTGCCCAGCAAGCAACGAGGATCGAAACGGCTGGGGCAAGGGTTGCAACGATTATAGCGCCAACAAAAATCAACAGCATGGGTGGGCCGTACCAACGCATAAGAAATAACGAAGGGGAAATGCTTGCGAGAAACACAATCCACCATGCCCGGAGCATCTTTTCGTAAAGCTCGACGGTCATTCGCGGCAAAAACCAAAATGCAAATTTGGTTGGCAAGCCCATGCGATGTTCCATTTTTGCTTTTCCTTTCAAGTTTCTACGTAGGGCGAGAATACTAGATATGTATTAAAAAATCAAGACACACCGTGCGCGGGGCGCCCTTATTCGAGTAATTCGGGTGAGATTTGGGTATTAGTGTCGCTTCTGTAAGAATTTGACGCACGGCTCGTCTTCATAGTAAAGAGGGTACAATGTCTATACATGAGCGTGAGTTTCTTAACGCCTACGACCAGTATGCCGACGCCTTGTTCCGGCATTGCTATTTCCGTATTCACGACAGAGAGCGCGCAAAAGACCTTGTGCAAGAGACGTTTACAAAAACATGGGAATACTTGGTAGACGGCAAGGAGGTAAAGAATATGCGGGCTTTTTTGTATCGTGTTGCCACTAACCTTGTTATCGATGAAGCGCGCAAGAAAAAGCCCATATCCCTTGATTTGTTGCAGGAAGAGAAGGGATTTGATCCAGGACACGATCCGCTCGAACGCACACAACACATGATTGATGCCAAAACCATTGTATCTTATCTTTCCCGGCTCGATCCGCACCATAAGGAAGTCGTGGTGATGCGCTACATCGATGGCTTGGGCCCAAAGGAAATTGCAAAAATTCTTGGCGAAACAGAAAACACCGTTTCTGTGCGCCTGCACCGCGCCATACAACGTTTACGTTCCCTTGTTACCGCATATGAGTAACCGCAACCCCATCTTTCAAGAAGCACAAAAGGTCCGCCTTTCTGAAGCGGAACATGCTGCTATGCGCAGTAAGCTTATTGCGTTTATAAAAACCCACCCGGTAAGAGATATGGCACCGCGACGTCCTTTATGGCAAAGGTCACCATTTTATCTTTTTAACGTAAAACCACAATTTGTTATGCCATTTATTCTTGCGTTCGTTATTTTGTTTGCAGTTGGCGGCGGGGCGTCTTTTGCCGCGGAAAATTCCCTCCCAGGGGAAATGCTCTATCCCGTAAAGGTCAACATTAACGAGGAAGTGCACGCCGCATTCGCATTCTCCCAAGAAGCAAAGATCGAATGGGAGGCAGAGCGCGCTGCGAGGCGGCTTAACGAAGCCGAGCAATTAGCGCAACGTGGCGAATTTGACGCCGAGGTATTTGCGCAAATTGAACAACGTTTCGCTGTCCATGCCGAGCGTGTGCGCTTTCGTATTGAAGCGATGGGCTCGCGCGGAGAAACGGGGGTTGCGGCGCAATGGAGTTCACATTTTGAGGTATCGCTTCAGGCACACGAGCGGATTTTGAGCCGCCTTGCTGGCGAGGAGACAAGCGATCTATTGGTGTCGGTACGCGAAAACAAAGAAACGGCATCTTCGCAGCGTGAAGAGTTGGAAGAAGGGATTGCGGAAAATCCTCAAGTTCAGGCAGCAGCAGAAGGACGTTTGGGCGCTATCGAAAATAAAATTGCAGAAGCTCGTAAGTTCCTTGAGCGCCAAAGTGGGCGTCTTGGCGAAGGAGTAACGGCTGATGCCCAAGCACGCCTTCAGGTTGCAGAAGATGCTATTGCAGAAGGGAAGACAAAGATGGATGCCGGAGAGTTTGCCGAAGCATTTCGGCTGTTTCAAAAAGCGCACCGCATTGCCCAAGAGGCCCAGCTTTTAGCGGCAGCGATGGTTCGGCTTGATTTGGATATCGACCTTGGTAGCGATCAAGAAGAGGCGGAAGAGGAAGGAGAAGAACAGGACGACGCCGACGAATCTAAGGAAGAATCAGGGGACGAAAACGAAGCACAGGATCTCCGGTTTGAAACAAACGGCAACGCACATTTGCGTTTTGAGATCGGCCGCTAGGCTAGGGTTGCATAGAATTAGCAAGCAAAAGCGCCCCGTACTGCGGGGCGCTTTTTTATCCAAATACTACGTCCACGAATGATTCCTTTGGATGCGTTGCGCGGTCGTAAAGAAAAAGATCCCACAAAAGATGGTTGCGGCGAGGTTCTTTTTGGATCTCCCGCCAGTTTGTTTGTACGCGCCGTAGATAAACGCATGCGATCATTACAAGGTTTGCAGTAATGGCCCCGGGATAAATGACCCACCCCGTGAGAGCGCTTAAACCAAGCATAAAAAAAGGAGCGGCACCCGATGCCCGATATATAAAGAACGTGAGAAGCGGCACTGCCCCGACAACAATCGCAAGGGGAGAAAGCCAGGAAGCAGCGCCTATTGCGGCCGCAACTCCTCTTCCTCCGCTGAATTTAAAAAAGATAGGCCAATTGTGTCCTACAACGACTGCGGCAACCGGCAAGACGGGCATGCCGATGGAAGTACCCCACCACGCGGCAGACACTCCTTTTATAAAATCAATAGCTCCTATAATAAAGCCCTCTTTTTTCCCAATCGAATGCCACGCGTTTGTTGCGCCCGCATTTTTTGTTCCGACTGCGCGTATATCAATCCCGCGCAACCATCCAACGATGATTGCGGTGTTCAGCGATCCCAAAAGATAGCAGATAAGAGAAGCCGTGATGGTTGCAACCATAGCGATGCACTCAGTGTATCATAAAAGCCCCGAAAGGGGCTTTATGATGTTTCATGTCGCATCTTTTACTTTGTAGTGCGAAGCGATTTCGTCAGTCGTGATTTTAACCGCGCTGCGGTATTTTGTTTAATAACCCCGCGCTTAGCCGCTTTATCGAATGCCTTGTACGCTTTGGGCAGCAATGCCTCTGCCTCTTTTTTCTTGCCTTGGCTAACCAGCTTTCGTATTTCAATACGAACATCGCGCACAGCTTTTTTGCGCGTAAGATTTCTTGTGCGCCGCCGCACTGATTGCCTTAACGCTTTTTTTGCGGATTTGAGTAGTGGCATGCCAATTTTGCCTGTGGGCATCGGCGAACAGCTGCAAAATTGAGCATCTCGCCGAAGCGTAGCGAAGGCGGATTACCTGTAAAAACAGGGTACAGCAAATAGGGTACAGGGGACAGAATGATTGTGCAACGTTGACAATTTTTGTATACTGTGATATTGTTGCGGCGATCGGGGAAACGCTGCGTCCTTCACCGCACGCGCCCGCCATAGGCGGGCCACGCAAAAGAGGAAAAGAACATGCAGCTTGAATTGGACTTTCAAAAAACACTGCGCCGCTCGCGCGACGCGCTCAATAAACTCAAAGAAGGCAATTCGGACGACGTAGAAACGCTCCGTCATATTGCAGAGGCGCTAAGGGTGCCGGTGGCCGAGGAAATTCCGGAGCAAGAGATTCGCATTGCTGAGGCATGCGAAAAGATTATGCAAATAAATCCTGCGCTTCCAGGAACCGTCACAGATATCCTACAACCCATTATTAATCAGCTTCCCCGTCGGTTCGAGGTTTGGGAGGTGCGTGATGACATTGGGGTGGTCGGACGAGAATTCTTGGATCACGCAGCGGCTCATGCTTATGCCGGCGGATGGCGTTCGCGCTACACAACCATTACAAGCAAACGGCTTAACGTACTTGAAATGCGACGCCTCCTAGCCCACACGAATCCCGCATTTCTTTTCTCGGGCGAGCGCAAGATGCTTCCAAGGATTAAACGACTTCTTTACCTGCCGCCTAGGAACTAAAAACCCGATCACAGGACGCAGCCAATTTGCGGCTCCGCATAAGCGGAGCCGTCTTCTTTTTGATAATCAACTATGGGGATCGGATCCCCATAGTTCGATCCGCTGCTGTTTTATGCGTTTCCAGAAAAAAAACTTGGCGATTCGCCAAGTTATCAAATAAGATCATTCAGATGAACACAGCCACGATTATTTGGCGTAAGTTCACAGTTGGGGCAATAGGGAATACCGACCTGTTTTACCTTTCCGCTACCTGCGCAATTGGAAAAGAGCGTAGTATGCAGCGAGATGTACGCATGTACTTCTTGTACTTCTGCACCGCAATTTTTGCATACAAAAACCTCTCCCGTTTTCGTATAATATGCCTCTGCGTGTTGAGAGATCAGCCGATCCAGTTCTTCAAGGGAATCAATACGGAACTGGGTTGGTGTTTGCATTAACACCCTCCAATTTTCAAGCTAGCCGATTTCATTTTAACGATTATTCGCGCGCCGTCAACCGCTTAATCAAATCCCGAATGCGTGCGGCTTCTTCAAATTCTAGTTTTTTCACGTGTTCTTCCATCTCCTTTTTGAATTGTTTAAGAATTTCTGGCGTAACTTTTTCTGGGACGAATTCGTCTTCTCTATGTGATCCGATGAGGGTTGATTCTCGAAGCGGCTTTGCAATTGTTCGAGGAGTAATGCCATGCTTTTTATTCCATTCTTCTTGGATCTTCCGGCGGCGCTTCGTTTCTGAAATTGCCGTCTTCATCGATTGCGTACGGATGTCGGCAAATAAAATGACACGTCCTTCTTCGTGGCGCGCCGCCCGTCCCATGGTTTGAATAAGCGTGGTCGCGTTTCGCAAAAAACCCTCTTTATCTGCGTCGAGAATCGCAACAAGCGACACTTCGGGCAGGTCCAGCCCTTCCCGCAAAAGATTAATGCCGACCACCACGTCAGTTTCTCCTGCACGAAGTCGATGTAATACCTCGGGTCGCTCAAGGGTTTTTACTTCTGCATGCAAGTATTCCACTTTTATATCTTTTCCTTTGAGCCAATCCGTGAGTTCCTCGGCAAGACGTTTCGTAAGCGTAGTCACTAAAACCCGTTGCTTTTTCGCCACCCTTTCTTCTATCGCCTTCACGAGGTAGGGGAGCTGGTCTTTTGTGTCGCGTATTTCAATAGTAGGGTCTAGCAATCCGGTCGGCCGGATCAATTGCTCTACGAAGCCACCCTGTACCCTGTTCTCTGAACTCTGTACCCTTTTTGAGATGTTAATCTCAAAAACGTTTGGAGTTGCCGAGGCAAAGATTATTTGTCCGGTTTTTTGTAAAAATTCGTTGAAGTCCAACGGACGGTTGTCGCGCGCAGAGGGAAGGCGGAAACCAAAATCAATCAAGATCTGCTTTCGGGCGTTATCGCCCCGCACCATGCCCCGAAGCTGCGGCACGGTCATGTGCGATTCATCTATAATTGTGAGCCATTCTGTGCCCTGTCCCCTAACCCCTGTACCTCGTTTGGTGTATGCGGCACTCATATAATCCAAAAGCGTAAACGGTGGCTCCCCCGGTTTTCTAAATTCAAAATGGCTCGAATAGTTTTCAATGCCGTGGCAATAGCCGGCTTCTTGGATCATTGCGAGGTCGTTTTCCGTGCGTTGTTTGAGGCGCTGGGCTTCAAGAACTTTGCCGTGTTTTTTCAGTTCCGCAAGGCGTTCTGCAAGTTCGGCTTCAATGTTGGCAAGTGCCAAAGGAATTTTATCCGAAGGCGCCACCCAAAACTTCGCCGGAAACATCAATGCTTTGGCTGCGGTGCGTTCAGGATCTTCAAGCCCTAAGCCCGAACGTCGCAGAAGGCGCGAGATTTTGTTACGGCCAAATTCAACCACAATAACTTCCATTCCGGTTGAGGGCGCTATTTCCACCCGCTCGCCGCGCTTGCGGAAGGTACCCGGCACAAGATCTATATCGTTGCGTTCATATTGTAGATCCACAAGCAATTCGAATAGTCGTTTTTGGGTCATTGTTTGCCCGGGCGTAAGCTCAAGCGCCAATTCCTTATATTCTTCTGGGGAGCCGATGTTATAAATACACGAGACCGATGCAACCACGATAACATCATCGCGCGTTAAAATTGCTTGGGTTGCAGCATGGCGCAGGCGGTCGAGTTCTTGATTTATTTTGACGTCTTTGTCGATATAGGTATCGGTTTGAGGAATGTAGGCCTCGGGCTGGTAATAGTCGTAATAAGAAACAAAATAATGTACGGCATTGTCGGGGAAAAATGCCTTAAACTCCTCATAAAGTTGTGCTGCTAAGGTTTTGTTGTGAGAAATAACAAGCGTTGGGCGCTGAAGGTTTTGAATAACATTTGCGAACGTGAACGTTTTCCCGCTGCCAGTTACGCCAAGCAATGTTTGAAAGCGCAGATCTTGCTCAAGGCCGCGGGAAAGAGCCCCGATCGCGAGGGGTTGGTCGCCGGTAGGCGCAAATGGAGCTTTGAGCTGAAATGGCATACAATAGATATAATGATTGCCTTTATTGAGGGTGGGTTGGTGGCGAAAGGGGAAAAATACGCGATTGTGGAGGCCAACGGCGTTGGCTATAAGGTTTTTTTGACAAAAGAGTCCCTTTCCACGCTCCCTGAAATCGGGCACCGGGTCAAGCTGTTCACGCATCTTTATCTGCGCGAAAATGAAACCCTTGAGCTTTATGGCATGCGGAACGCAAAAGAGCTTTCGTTTTTTGAAACATTGTTAGACGTGCCGGGGGTTGGACCAAAAGGGGCGCTCGGCATTTTAAGCGCCGCATCGGTTGATGACCTTGAGCGAGCCATTGCTTCTGGTGATGAGCGATTGCTCGAACGCGTGTCGGGGATTGGCAAAAAAACTGCAAAGAAAATTTTATTAGAACTTCAGTCGCGTTACGAAGGGTTAAGCATGGTGGTGGGGGAGATGCCGCACGAGATGCAGGATGCCATGGATGCTCTTGTGAAACTTGGCTATTCCGATCGCGAAGCACGAGAGGCGATGAAGCATGTGCCGCAGGAAGCAAAAACGGTCGAGGAGAAAATTAAGGCGGCACTGAAGGCGCTTGGGGGAAAATAGCTCGCGAACCATCCGGAAAAATTCTCCGCCTTCATATATGCGATACATTATTGATCCCACCGCCAGCCCGAGAGAATTTTTCCGGACGTTCGCTCGCAAGAAAAATAGCGCTCGTTAAGCGCTCGCGCCCTGCTCGCAACCCCGCCGCATTTTCTGCGAAAGCACTTGGAGGGAAACAAAAAGAGCCTTGCGGCTCTTAGTCGGGAGGCGAGTACTCAGCAAACTCGCTGGCGATATCTTCTGGTAGGTATTGGTCAAGCATTTTACGCCCCTCGAAGTTGCTTGGCCCTCGGTAAGCGGCAGAAAAAGTTGCATGGCCGTTGATAAAGTGAATTGCGGCAAGATTTAATCCGTGTATTTTGATTGCAACTAGAGCCAATTTAAGCTGATTGCGCCCAAGGAGCGGATCGGCCTTGAACCATATTAGGCGACTTCGGAATTTATGTTGTACTGGATCGTAATATTCCAGCACCACTCCGTCGCACCTTGGTTCTTCCATTCTTCCTTTCCCCCTTCGTTTAATTAAGGTTCTGGTGTCCTCTTTATCATGGAAACAAAGGCGAGTCAAATATGGAACAATTTTGTCATACAACACAACGGCTCTTTTTTGCAGTCGTGGGAGTGGGGCGAGTTTCAGCAAACGGTTGGGAAAAAAGTTTTTTATCTTGAAGTGCACGAAATGCGTGGCCTGGTAATTGGGCACGCGTTGCCTTTGGGAATAAAATATTTCTATATACCACGCGGCCCGGTAGGGGAGAAGAATAGCTTTCCGGCATGGTTTAAAAAAATAAGCGAGCACGCAAAACAAGCCGGCGCAGTTTTTCTTCGTATCGAACCCCCAAATTCAGTTTCTATATTCCAAATTCCAAATTCAAAATTCGTAGATTTGGGTCGCGCAATCCAACCACGGCAAAATCTTATTGTAGACCTTGCACACACAGAAGACGATTTGCTTGCCGGCATGCACGAGAAAACAAGATACAATATCCGACTAGCAGGAAGGCATGGAGTAACCACCAGGGTTCAGGGTTCAGGGGTCAGGAGTCAGGACGTAGGCGCCTTTTTGCTTTTACTGCATGAAACCGCAAAAGAACAGGATTTGAAAATCTATTCCGACGTATATTACCAAAAAATGCTTGAGGTCTTTATGGCCGGAGACGGCGCGCCTAATGCCACAAAGGGTATATTGTTTTTCGCGGATTATAAAGGAAAACCGCTTGCGACGGCGTTTTGCGTCGGTTTTGGGAGGCGATTAACATATCTGCACGGCGGTTCCTCGCGCGAACACAAAAACGTCATGGCGCCACAGTTGTTGCATTGGGAGATAATGCGGTGGGCAAAAGAAGCGGGATATGCCGAATACGATATGGGAGGCATTGATGAAGCGAAGTGGCCCGGCCTTACGCGTTTTAAGAAGGGCTTTGGAGGTCGAACGGTTGCGTATGCGGGCATATATGAATATGCTTACAATCGTTTCGTATATTCCTTGTATCGGGTTGCGCATTTTTTGGCCTATCGATCTTAGGCGCGTTTGATTATATGCGTTCTCTTATTCCTTCGCCCATCATCTCTTTGTGGCATTTTTTTCTTGCGTGGCTTGCTGCGTGGTCCACGGGCAATCCTTCGCGCAGGCTCGTTATAATTGGCGTTACCGGCACCACAGGAAAATCAACCGTGGTTTGGTTGCTTTCGCGCATGCTTGAGGAGGCGGGTGCTAAAGTTGCGGCGACGTCATCCATTGAATTTCGCATACGCAACAAACAATGGATCAATAAGGAGAAAATGACCATGCCCGGCCGTTTTTTCATGCAAAAGTTTCTGCGCAAGGCCGCGGAAGCGGGCTGCACCCATGCTGTTTTGGAAGTAACCTCTGAAGGCATTACGCAGCATCGGCATCGTTTTATCCATTGGGATGTTGCCGTGCTCACCAATCTTCGCAAAGAACACATTGAGCGGCACGGTTCCGAAGAGGCGTACAAGCGAGCGAAAGGAAAATTATTCGCCGCACTTAAAAAGGGCGTGCGCAAGGGAATTCCTAAAACCGCAGTGGTAAATTTGGCCGATCCCAATGCTGATTATTTTCTTTCGTTTCCTGCCGAGCAATATATCGGGTATCGGTTCTTTGAAGATTATCCGCGCACGAAACTTCCCCAAGGCGGACGGGAGGTGGTGGGGGAGAAGCTTGTGGCGACGGGTTCCGAGACGTCGTTTGAGTTTCAGGGAAAGATCGTTGTGAGCCGGCTTTTGGGAAAGTTTAACGCCGAAAATATATTGGCAGCGGGAGCTGCGGCCTTGGCGCTTGGGGCATCGGGGAGCTTTGTTGCAGACGTAGCAGGTCGTACCCTTTCTATCCCCGGGCGCATGGAGGAAATTCCAGAGGCCCACAATATGCGGGGGTATCGCGTATTTGTGGACTATGCTCATACCCCCGACGGCCTTGAGGCGGTATATCGTACCGCACAAAATATGAAGCGCGAAAAAAAAGCGAATCGTATTATATGCGTGTTAGGGGCCGCAGGAGGCGGGCGCGACAAATGGAAGCGGCCCGAGATGGGAAAATTGGCAGCCCGCTACTGCGACCATATTTTTGTGACAAACGAAGACCCATATGACGAAGACCCGCGTGAAATTATGGATGGTGTTGTGGAAGGAGCGCGTGAATATCTGAAAAGTGCCTCCTCGCAGCAAATGCTCGAAGAGGTCGTGGATCGCAGAAAGGCGATTTCGCGGGCAATATATGTGGCGCAGCCGGGGGATGTAGTGTTAATAACCGGCAAGGGTTCGGAGCCATGGATGGTGGTGGGGAAGGGAAAAAAGATTCCATGGGATGATAGAGAGATTGTGCGGCAAGCGTTGATGGAGAGGTGAGCGCGCAACGGCAGGGCCGCTCGCGTCTGCAAGGGATCCTTCCGTTCCTTAAGGCCGCTCGCGGCCCCGCCGCTTGCGCGCCATTATTCAAGAGCTTGCCGCACGGGAGAAGGGTTAACATTCGCAAATTTATATGGAAAGAATCAAGACAAAAAACTTTGAACTTGCAGTATACGCAAAAGGAAATGAAGGTGCGGCAAAAATAGCGCTTGTGTTGCCTGGACGCCTCGATACGAAAGATTACGTACACATGCGAAGCCACGTTGATTTTCTTGCGGCAAACGGATTTTTCGCGTTGTCATTCGATCCACCCGGTACTTGGGAAAGTCCGGGCGGCATCGAGCTTTACACGACCACTAATTACATTAAAGCCATCAACGAGTTGATAGAATATTTTGGCAACAAGCCCACCTTGCTGTTGGGACACAGCAGAGGGGGCGCGGTGGCGATATTGGCGGGAGCGTCCAATCCTTTTGTTTCAGGAATTGTTCCCATTTTTGCGACTTACGGACCGCCGAGTGCCGCAAGCCAAGACGCCATACGGGGTGGGTTCCAAACAGAGTATCGAGACCTTCCACCAGGTGCCGCACCGAGCAGAGAACAAAAGGAATTTGCCCTTCCGCTTAACTTTTTCAAAGACGGCCAACAATATAATCCTTCATCGGCTTTGCTCGATTGTACCAAGCCAAAGCTATTAATTTATGCCAGCCGGGATGAATATACTCAACCCGATAGGGTCAAGGCGGTATATGAAACGATTCCTGGACCAAAGATGATACATGAACTTGATTCTGATCACGATTACCGCTACCACTCAAAACTCATTGAGGAAGTAAATCAGGCGGTCGGAGGTTTTTTAAAGAAGGTTTCGCTATAAAAACAATCGAACCCAATGACCGCTATTGGATATTTTAAAATACTTGTTGACATCTTGGCGACGAGACCCTAAGATGTTTTGGTAGGAAATTAACAAATAAAAAGAAGGAGAAGAGACGTGGGTAGCAAAAGTCGTTACACGCAACGGCATGATGAACACTATCCGCCGGAAGATGGCGTTGAAAAAGCAATTTACGATATTTTGACAGAGCGCGGGCCGCTGACTGCAATAGAGCTTTGGGAGGAAGTAAAGCGCCGCGGATTTCCTGAAAGCGATGCGCGTGTACATGCCTCGTATCTTGCTGACCGCGGCTGGCTAGAACTTACGGATGATTGTAAGTTCCGCGCGCTTTCTGAGCGCCTGAACCCAGCGCCGACCGATCTTTTCTAACTAAACCGAGAAACAAAATGCCCACCATGCGGTGGGCATTATCATTTCCAATAAGCAAGTTCTTTAATTGCCCGAACAATCTTTTCGGCATTCGGCATAAACGCTTCTTCAAGCGCTTTGGAGTAAGGGGCTGCGGGAACTTCTGGAGCTGCAAGACGCACAATGGGAGCCGCAAGCGACGTAAAAGTGTCCGGATCCTCTGAAATTTCCGCTGCAATTTCAGCGCCATAGCCGCAGAACATATTGTCTTCGTGTACGACAAGGGCTCGCCCTGTTTTTTGAACCGATTGCAATACAGTGGTAGCATCAAGCGGCCGAAGCGTTTGCAGATCGATGATTTCAATGCTTATTTCTTTTGCGAGCGTTTGTGTGGCTTTCCAGCATTCAAAGAGCATCGCGCCGTAAGCAATAACCGTTACGTCAGCGCCTTCTTGTATGACTTCGGCGTTTCCGAGTGGGAGCGTATACGCGTCTTTGCAAACTTCTTTATAAATAAAAGGATCTTTCGCCCGGTAAATCTTTTTTGGCTCAAGAAAAATCACGGGGTCGGGATCGCGAATCGCAGACGCAAGCAATCCTTTCGCGGTGTATGAATCCCGAGGCACTACGACCTTCAGACCGGGGACGTGCGCATAAAATACTTCGATGCTTTGTGAGTGATGAAGTCCGCCATGGACTCCTCCGCCATAAGGCGTGCGAATTACCATGGGTACGCCGAATGTTCCGTTTGATCGATAACGCATTCGCGCCGCCTCGCTTACAATCTGGTTGAATGCCGGGTGGATAAAGTCGGCAAATTGAATTTCTGCAACCGGTATGAGGCCGCCAAGCGCCATGCCAATTGCGCATCCAACGATTGAGGATTCGGCAAGCGGGGTGTTAAACACCCGAGTGTTTCCAAAACGTTCCTGCAACCCATGGGTAGCCAGAAACACACCACCCTTTTTCCCGACGTCTTCCCCAAATACTACAATGCGCGTATCTCGCGCCATCTCTAATTCAAGGGCGTCGTGTACGGCTTCAAGAAGCGTTTGCTGCATCAGAGCCCTCCTTTAGATATACGTTTTCGCCAATGGTTGCTGGATCGGGAGTGGGGGATTGTTCTGCCTCTTGTTCGGCCGCTAAAAGCCCTGAGGCGATTTCTTGTTCCAGCGCGGCTTCTGTTGCGTCGTTGACTATTCCGCGTACGCGCAAGAAACGCTCAAGTGCCGCGAGCGGATCGCGTAGGGCTTCTTTGGAAAGCTCATGATCACTTCGATATTTTCTCTGATCGTCATCCGATGAGTGAGCCGCAAGCCGCGGCACCCTCACTTCGATGAGAGTGGGTCCCTCGCCTTCCCGCGCGCGTTTACATGCTTTTTGCGCTTCATGCGCAATGCCTTCCACGTCTGTTCCGTCAAGCGATACCCCATAGATGCCGTATCCTCGTGCGCGGTTTGCGATGTTTCGAATAGCCATCTGTTCGCGTTGTGTTACGGAAATTGCATAGCCGTTGTTTTCGCACACAAAAACCACGGGGAGTTTATGAATACCTGCCCAGTTCAACGCCTCGTGAAAGTCCCCTTCGGAGGTTGCGCCGTCGCCAAAAAATACCACAACAATTTCCTGGGCACCAAGCAATGTGCGCGCGTGGGCAATACCAACGGCATGTAACAGTTGGGTTGCGATAACGCTTGATCCGGACACAATCCGTTTTTCTGCATCTCCAAAATGCGATGGCATTTGCCTGCCGCCTGATGAAGGATCGCCTGCGCGCGCAAAAAAGTGAAGCATCACATCGGTCGGCGTCATGCCTTTCGTTAAGACGGCACAGGTTGAGCGATAGTAGGGGACAAGCCAGTCGGTTGGCTGAAGGAACGATGTGATAATTCCTTGCGGAACTTCGTGTCCCTGTCCGGAAATAATAAATGGCCCCTTTCCCGCGCGAACAAGAACCCACAACCGTTCATCAAGCCGACGCGCACCGAGCGATATGCGAAAAATGCGCTCGAGCCGTGTCAACAAATCAGCATCTTTTTCTGACATATGTGCAGCCCCTTTTTCAAAGATCGTGTACGTGCAGCATATACCTCAGGAATTTAAAACGCAATATGATTGACAATAAAAACGTTTTGCCGCTACAATGGAGCCGTTCATTGAGAGATGAAAGGGGAGAAAAACCTTGTCACGAAATGTACTAAAAGAGGTTATTGAATCACATGTTGCATGTCCACGATGCGCAAAAACGCCAGCTCTCATGTTCGCGTTTTGCGGTCGAGGGGGTGACGGATCGTTGACCACCGCGAATACGCTTGCGGGAATCGGAAAACTTCTTGGGGTTTGTCCCCACGGGCAACGCGGGGTCGAGTCCAACATTAAAACCGAACCAACCGAACTTTGGTTGCGTCTTGCTTCGGTTCCCATCGCATGCACGTCCGGTTTGCTTGATGTGCTCGTTGCGTTCGATCAAAGCGCGATTGAAGACGAAGAGGGTGAAGGCAGGACGCTGCCGATTACACAAATGCGCGATGGCGGTGTATTGATTTATGATTCATCGCCGCGGCTCCTGTATCCCAACATGAAGCACGAGCTAAACCGTGCAGCAGCGGATGCGATCCTTCGGGAGAAGAAGATTTTGGTTTTTGGTATTCCAATGGCGCAGGAGATTATGCGGCGTTTTGGCGCAAATGCGTATGTAACACGAAACGCGGTAGCCATTGGCGTCATTGCTGAACTTTTCTGTCTTCCCGAAAAAGCATGTCGCGCACAGCTTGCGCGCGAACACAAAGGCGGAACACGTCTTGAATGGAACATCGCTGCTTATGAATTTGGGCGCCAATTCACCCGAGAACAAGAGTGGAAGCTTCCCGGAGTTTCGTTCCCGGAATCTGCGGGGATTTTGGAAGAATGTCAGCTCACCCTGGGTGGCAATGCTATAGGCCTTGGTGCGCTTGTGGCGGGATGCCGCAATTATGTGGGCTATCCCATTACGCCCGCCTCTGAAGTTCTGGAATATATGGCCGAGAACATGCCTTCTCCCGGAGTGGTGGTCATAGCACGCTCGCAAGACCCTTCCCCAGAAGAAGTTGCATTTCTTGATCGTATTCAGCAAACTTCCGGGGTGCTTATTCAGGAGATGTCGGAACTCATGGCGATCAACCAGCTGCAGGGTGCTGCGATTGCGGGTGCCCGTGCGATGACTGCGACGTCCGGTCCCGGCTTCTCGCTTATGCAAGAGGGTTTGTCTGCCGGAGGAATTGGTGAAATTCCTTTGGTGGTTGTCCTTTCCCAGCGCGGAGGTCCGGGCACCGGTTTGCCCACGCGTACGGGACAAGAAGATCTTCTGTTTAGCATTTTTGGATCCCACGGCGAATTCCCTAAAATTGTTATCTCGCCAAAGGACCTGAAAGAAGCGTTTCTGTTTGCCGTAGAGATGTTCAACATCGCCGAGCGGTATCAGACGCCCGCGATTCTTTTGACAGAACAGGCAGTGGCGCAAGGCCTCTTTTGCTCCCGAGCGTTTCCGCTCGACCAAATAGCCATTGACCGCGGGAAACTGCTCACGCAAGAGGAGCTTGATTCGCTTTGCGCGTCGGGAACTCCGTATAAGCGTTACGAGATTACCGAAGATGGTATTTCGAGGCGCACGATTCCCGGCATGCGAGGCGGCCAGCATCTTGCGACCACAAACGAGCATGACGAGTTTGGGTCAGCCATTGAGACGATTAAAAACCGTCTCGCCATGACCCACAAGCGTATGCGAAAGTTTGAGGTTGCAGCAAAAGACAGGCGCTTGCCGCAGCCGCGCGTATTTGGAAGCAAGGACGCACGGTTTGGATTCATTACCTATGGCTTCCCAACCAACGCAACATGCGAAGCCGCAGCACACCTTGAAGAGCAGGGAACGCCTACCGCGGTGCTACAGCTGCGTACGCTCTGGCCATTTCCAGAACAAGCAGTTCGCGCATTTTTGCGCGGGAAAGATACGTGTTTTGTGGTTGAGCAAAACTATACAAAGCAGCTTCGCAGGATTATCGAGATGGAAGTCGTCGGGCCAAGATCGCGAAAAATCAAGAGCATTCTTCGATATGATGGCCGACCCATAACGCCCGAAGATGTTTTGGAGCAAGTCGTGAAGGGAGGGCTGAACTAATGTACGATCCGGAAGAACAGGCATTTATTAAAAAGAATACTTATAGCGACATTCCGCTTACGGTGAAGGATATCAGCGGAAAAGAATCAAATTGGTGCGCAGGATGCGGGGATTTTGGCATCCTTGCCGCGTACAAAAATGTCGTGGTAAAGCTTCACAACGAAGATGGGGTACCGCTTGAGAATTTTGTGGCAGTAGGCGGCATTGGTTGCTCTGCTAAGACCCCCGAATGGCTGGCGAAATCCCCAAGCGCCGGGAATATGGGTCTTTACGGATGCCACACGCTTCACGGCCGCGACCTCTCGGTTGCAAGCGGTTTGAAAATGACAAATCCAAACCTGATTGTGGTGGCGTTTGGCGGCGACGGCAATACGCTTGCCATAGGCATGTCGGAATTCATGCATACGTGCCGCAGGAACCACAATATTACCATTGTTATCTTCAACAACCAGGTATACGGTCTCACGAAAGGTCAGGCAAGCCCTACCGCGCACAAGGATTTGGTAACCGGCTCTACCCCCCGCGGAGTGCGGGACCAGCCGGTTGATCCTATACAGCTTGCGATAGTTGCGGGTGCGACGTTTGTCGCGCGAGGGTTCTCCAAAAACAGAAAAGAGCTTGAAGAACTTTTGTTGGCAGCCATCCGCCACAACGGATGTTCGGTGGTGGATGTAATCACTCCCTGCGTTACTTACCATCGTGAAGAGGGCGGCAAAATCAGAGACACCGCAATTTACGGCTGGTGGGATGAACACATCGCTCCGATCAAAGATATTTGGGGCGACGCAAAGCAAAGAGTTGAGAAAGAATCTGCGGCAGGTCCTGATTATGATGTCACCGACAAGCTCCATGCGCTCGCAGTAGCACACGAGGGCGCAGAAGGAGGCCGTTGGCCGCTGGGACTTTTCTATCATGTAATCGGGGTACCCACTGCAGAGGAAGTCGTTGGCATTGCCGAGCGGCAACCCGATGGTACCTTGAAAATCCATGCGCCCGCGCATGCGAATATCAGCGTTCAAGATAACCTTCCATACTATAGGCAACTTGCAGAAGCACTACGATATAAACCGTAAACAAAACACGTCCGGCATTGCCGGGCGTTTTATTGTAGTCCCTCGATATTCTATTCTGTTTTTTCTTACGCCAATAGCCCTTCAAGGACTTTTCTGAAATATATGATACCAGAGAGCGTAAGCCTGCCTTCGTTCTCGATATTACCGTTTGGGTGGCGTAAAGTATGCATTACGTACATACTACTGAAAGGCGTTCGTTTGTCCTCGGAAACAAAAGATATCTCCCAACCATTGTTGAAGCGCAACACGAATCCGTCTCCCTTAAGTTCAATATTTTGCATCGGAACAGATATGTCAGGATACGAGAGGCTAAGCAAGTCCTCCGCGGCGCTTTTAATATCCGGCGCCATCTCGTTGCCCTCTTCCTTGTTTGTTTCGTCGGGTCTTCGTGAGACCCCGGGCTCCGATCGTCTTTCCATAACCGTATGATACCATAAGAGTGTATTTTGGACAAAGATATGCCATATGAGATATTGCCGCACACCGCAGATGTTCGCGTAAAAGCGAGTGGCGCGTCGCTTGGGGAATTGTTTCGCGAGATGATGCGCGGTATGTTTCATGCGATGAAACCGCGGGGGACAGGGAACAGGGGACAGGGTACAGTACGGCACGAAATAAAATTGGCGGCGTCGGATGGGGAAGCGCTGTTGGCGGATTTTTTAAATGAGGTACTGTATTTGGGCGAAACAAACCAAGAAGCGTATGAGGATGCAAAATTTTTAAAATTGTCGGACACGGAGTTGCAAGCAGAGCTCGTCGGCAAAAAACGCGAATCCGTTGCAGTGCAGGTGAAGGCGGCAACATATCATGGATTGAAGATTGAGGAGAAGGAGGGGCGGGTTGAGGCGACGGTGGTGTTCGATATTTGATAGACACAAATCAACACGAATGAGAAAACGAATAAACACAAATATAAAAAGCCGGCAGCAGAGCTGCCGGTATTTACTTAACGATAGCAAGAATTTCTTTAAGATCACGGATGGTGTGGTCGGGGTTCGTTGCGTCAATAAGCGTTTTTGGAACGTAGCCGTTGAGATACGCAACTGAAACCATTCCCGCTTTTTGCGCCGAGCGCACATCCGATGGCGTGTCTCCCACATATATACATTGTTGCGGCGAAATTCTTTCTTTCATCATAATTTCGTTGATCTTTTCTGCTTTGGCGGTTACAGGATAATAAGCATATGAAAAATAGGGGGCAAGCTGGAGCCGGGAGAAAATGGGTTTAAACAGCTCAGCAATTTGTGCGCTTACAATACCGCAGGGAATGCCGTTGGTTTTTAGCGCCCGGAGTGTTTCGCGCGCGCTGCGCGTCAGCACGATCTGCGACATTTGTTGACCGTACACTTTACCGTATACTGCATTGAGTTCACCAAACGACGCCCGGACGCCGCGTCTCGTATACAATTCCCAGTATTGGTGTCCTTCAAGTTCCATAAAATATTCATCCAATGTTGGTGGTTGTGCGCCAAACGCCAAAAAGGTTTCGCGCACCGCTGTATACCAAGCAGGTATGTCGTCAAGCAGCGTGCCGTTTAAGTCCCACAAAACGAGTTTTATCATTATCGCCTCCTTTTTGTTTGTAACGAACGTAGGATAAGTTAAACACGATTTTTGCAATTACGCAACATTCGTGTTATAGGGGTGTTAGTTCTCTGAAACAGAGAAAGGGGACGAAGCGTGAAACCCGCCTTTGTGTTTATTGGTACGTCCTGTTCCGGTAAAAGCACTTTGAGCAAACGTTTTGCTGACGAATTTGGGCTACGGCGTATCGACGTAGTGGATTTTGTGCTGCCGCTTCTTCCGCTTCGGGATGCCGGAGAAATAACTACGCACGAGATGCTTACGATTGGTTACGAAGGGTTTTTCCATATGCTTATGCAGGAAGATTTTGATGTTATTGAGGTCGCAAGCGACGATCCGCAAAAACACCTTCCTGGAATCGCAGAAATCGTGAAGGCACATGACCGCAGCATGATTGTGGTATTTACCGATGCGTCATTTGATGATTGTGTGGAGCGAAATTTTACGCGTCCGGTTAATATGCAGGTGCCGGTGGACGTTTTATACCAGCAGGCGCAATACGATCGGGCGTTTTTCGTAAATATGTGGGGTATTCTTAAGTGTCCGCTCGTTTTTGTAGACACAAGTTCCGCCAGGCCGCTTGAGGAATCGTATGTCATCTGCATTGAGATGTTTCAGCAATTCGGTTTGCTATAATAAAACCGCCTTTACAAAAGGGCGGTCGCCTTTTGTAAATATCGTACTACCAATTACAAAATCCCAATGTCAAATGAAATTCCAAGTTCCAATGCCAAAAACCGAACGTGCGGGTCTTGGATATTATGTCATTGGACATTTATTTGGCATTTGGGCTTTTGATTTTTGATTTTTTATCCTCTCTTCTATGGGCGCCATTTCTTCTCTTAAGCGCGTAAGCGATTATATTTACGAGATACCTAAAGATTTTAGGTCTGATATGCGCGTTCCGGCGCGGCTCTTTGCGTCCGAAAAGTTGCTTGTAGCGATTGGCAAGGACCGCTCGCTTGAGCAATTAGTGAACACCGCCACACTCCCTGGTATTGAACGCTACGCAATGGCAATGCCCGATATCCATGAGGGCTATGGTTTCCCCATAGGCGGGGTGGTGGCAACGCGCGTTGAGGATGGGATAATTTCTCCCGGCGGCGTGGGTTATGATATAAATTGCGGCGTCCGGTTGATCCGCTCGGAAGCAATGGTTTCAGATGTAAAATTAAAGCTTGAGGAACTCGCAACACAACTTCAGCATGATGTGCCGTCGGGTCTGGGCAGGGGAGGGCCGTTGGTGTTATCCGAGCAGCGTTTGGACGAAGTGATGCACAAGGGGGTTTCATGGATGCTTGAACAGGGGTACGGCGAACAAGGGGATAACACTTATTGCGAAGCGCAGGGAACATTATCAGATGCTGACCCTGGTTTTGTTTCAAGCCGTGCCAAAAAACGCGGGCGCGACCAATTAGGTACCATTGGTTCGGGAAACCATTTCGCAGAAGTTGAGCGCGTGGACGAGGTATTCGACGAAAGTGCAGCAAAAGCGCTCGGGCTTTTCAAAGACCAAGTGGTGTTTTTGGTACATTGCGGCTCGCGCGGATTAGGGCATCAGGTGGCGACTGATTATATTCGGCAGTTTATGCCGAAGTTATCTGGGTGGGGGATTGTGTTGCCGGATCGGGAGCTTGTGGGCGCGCCATTTCATACGAAAGACGGCCAACAATATTTTCAGGCGATGAACGCGGCAGCAAACTTTGCGTTTGCGAATCGGCATTTCATTATGCATAACATCCGGGGTGCGTGGCAGAAGATTTTTGGAGATTCGCTCGGGCGGCTCTCATTGGTGTATGACGTTGCACATAACATGGCAAAAATGGAAAATCATCTGGGAAAACAATTGGTGGTGCATCGTAAGGGCGCAACGAGGGATTTTGAGCCAGACAGCCCGGAATTGCCCAAAGAGTATGGCGCAGTTGGTCAGCCCGTCCTTATTCCAGGGTCAATGGGCACGGCGTCGTTTGTGTTGGTCGGTACCGAAAAGGCAGAAGAGTTATCGTTTGCCACAACATGTCATGGAGCAGGCCGTCGGATGTCGCGTACGCAAGCAAGCAAACAAATTCCGTACGAAGAATTGGTAAGGAACATGAAACAACAAGGGATTGTGGTACGCTCGGGATCGCGCAGGGGGTTGGTAGAGGAAGCGCCGGAGGCGTATAAGGATGTTGAAGAGGTGGTGAGGGTGGTGCATGAGGTTGGAATAGCGAAGAGGGTCGTAAGATTAAAGCCGCTTGCCGTGGTGAAGGGGTAGGCGCTCGCGGTAGCGCTTCTCGCTTTCCTCGCACGCCCCACCGAGGCGTGCTCAGGGACTCGGCCTTCGCTCCCCCGCATCTGATTTATATTTTTATTGAAGCGGGGACCATGGCCGCTCCGGCCTCGTAACCCGCTCGAGGCGCTACCGCTCGCGGAAGTATTGATTGCGCTTTTCGCAACACGTTCACTTCTGCTTGTGGCCGCTTCACGCATACGTTGTTAAAGAAAGAAAAGGGAGGGGAAAACGGAAATCCGCTGCGCCGCGTCTGACGCGGCTGCGCAGATTTTTGTTTGGTTATTGATTTTTGGGGATTGTTTGGTTATTGTATCTTGTATCTCGTTTTTTGGTTTTCATGCCTACCGATACTGTTGAACAACAAAAAACCGATGATCGTACAGCCAAAATAGCGCCTAGAGCAAAGCTTCCGCGCGGGGTGCGCAAACACATTCGACGTAAGAAGGCGGATATCCGGCACACCATTGAAGACAGAGAGGAAGCAAAAAAAAGGATTGAGGAATTATACGCTCATTTTTCGCGCGCATAGTTTGCGCGTTTGGCGCAAGGGTGATACGGTGCGGATACTCGCACCTTTTGTTTTTTAAAACGGAGAACATGGTGGAAAAGTATAAACGGGCAACGCTTAACGCGTATGAGCAAAATGCAACGCAGTACGCAGAAGGAACGGTGGATTATCTCAAACGCGTACCGACGGCACGCGCGACGTTTGGGCCTTTACGGCACTGATGAATGGTTCTCGCATTCTTGACCTTGGCTGCGGACCCGGGCGCGATTGTGCCTATTTTGCCGGGTTGGAACTAAAACCAATCGGCGCCGATCTTTCTTCCGGAATGCTTGTTTTGGTGCGCGAACGAGGGCTCCCCACCGTGCGCATGGATTTTGAACATCTTGGCTTTGCCGATCAAGTTTTTGACGGCGTGTGGGCGTTCCATTCCCTTATGCACTCGCCGAAATACAAGATGCCGTCAATCCTGAAAGGCATTTTCCGTACTATGAGCCCGGGCGCGCCATTGCTGGTTGCGTTTATGGAAGGTAAGGGAAATGAGTGGCGAAGGTCTTCGCGCTGGGGCAAAAGTCCGCCTCGTTACTTTGCGCTTTATCAAGAACACGAGCTGCGAAAACTTCTTGAGCGCGCGGGCTTTTACATCGTCGGCGTATTGCGGCCCGAGCCGCGGTGGCTCAACATTCTTGCCGTGCGGCCGCACGAAACGGCCTAATCACATTTCCCTTTTGAGATGTTGTTACACGTTGACGTGGCACCATTTCGTAGTATTGTGAACCAAAGAGTTTGAAAGCCAAAAAGGGTTGTTTAATGGAAGACGATGCGAAATGGACGCTTCGGGAACTTCTTGAGGAATATGAGGTGGCGCTGAATCCTGATTTTTTTGTATGTTGCCTCAACTGTAAAGAGCGGATGTTGGTCGGAGATCTTCTTGTTGATGAAATCATGAGCGAGAGCCCCGGCGAAGGGATCAACGAAAGCCTCAGCATTCTTGCCGCCTGCCCTCGTTGTGGCAGCACAACGGGATTCGATCGTATTGAGGAGAGCCCATCGGAAGACGAAAGTTGATATTTAGACGCGCACATGCGCGTCTTTTCATTGTTTTGTATATTTTAAGTGCCGTTTGGGATTACGATTGCGCGACGCGGTTGACAAGGCGCGAAAAACCTGTAACGCTGCAGGCACGTTGTTGTTCATTGAAAAGCGAAAAAAGGAAAGATTGTAATGTCCCGATCTCAAGATATTCCTGTTTTTCCGTTGATTCCGCGAAAGCGCGTACCGTTTGGCGTCGCATTTGGCCGGTTTATCAGCCAACGGCGGGGGATTGGTTATGACTACCGTGGTCCCCGCCACTGGGAACCGGGCGACGACATGCACCAACTTGATCACAAAACCACTATGCGCCAAAGCGCTTTTAAGCAGTCGTTTGACCCATGGATACGTGAACATCATGCCGATGTTTCGTTACGGGCGGTCGTGATTGTTGACCGCTCCCCGCGCATGCAACGCTATCCCATCTGGTCGCCGTGGCTAAAAAAACCAGAGGCGATTGTTCGAGTGGGATCTGTGGTAGTTGCATCGGCAAAACATGCGGGTGCGTTTGTGGGATATCTTGATTTTGCCGATTGGGCAAAGGACCAGGAACCTTTCTGGCGCCCCCCCAATCAAGAAACCGAAGCGGCAAAAATCATCGAGAAATATCTTCCTCACAAGCACTTTACTGCTCCGAATACCACGCTGAATGATGCGTTTTTGTTTCTGCTCGGCTTATCCCGTGATCTTCCACAGGAAAGTTTCGTATTCGTACTTTCCGATTTTCTGGCCATACCCGATCGCGAACTTTTCCAAGAGGTCGTAAACCGTTGGGATACTATTCCTGTGGTTATTCAAGATCCAGTGCTTGAGGCCTCATTTCCTGTTTGGAAGGAGGGCATTATGCCGATACCGGCTTTTTTGCCTGGTTCTCCCAAAACCGCACGCGGTTCCCGCAAACAACGACAAGAACACGAACAGCGCCTTGCTGCGATTCGCGAAATGTTTTATGAGCTCGGTCTTGTTCCCGTGTTCGTGAACGATGTAACCCATGAGCATATTTTGCAACGATTTTTTGTGCATGTTGATGAACGAAACGCGATACGGAGGTAATGATGCGGAAATTTTTTTTCTTGGGCCTTTTATGCGCGCTTATCGGCGGCTTGGGTATCGCATCCTTCTTATTTTCACGGGGGTGGATACCAGAGGGTCTGCCGCGCGAGATGGGGCCAAGGGAAACCACGGTTTCAGCAACCTGGCGCAACAGCCATGTTGCATTTGCCGATACCGCCTATCTTGAAGTCGCGGTTGTCGCAAGCGCGGATTTGGCTGTTCCCGATACCATTACGATTCATTCTCCCATGCAGACGATCGATTTTGTCATCGAGGGGGAAAAGCAAAAAATTGTGCGGTCGGGAAATCAGATTATCGCGATACGCACCTTTTCATTTCGTTGCCTGACGTGCTTGGCTCGCCAAGATGGTTATAGCTTTTCTCGAGGAGCCATTACACTTCAGCGAATCAATGCAAAATCTGCATCGACGATACGATATGATCTTCCGAAGCTTTTCATTACCTCGCGTCTTGTTCCGCAGAATCTCGCCGAACCCATCTTTGAGCCAGATCGCCTTGAGGCGCCGGAATTTTCGCAGCCACATTGGCTGAATACCCTTGTGGTATTTCTGCCGTGGATGTTTGTTGCCGCGACAGTTGGCGCAATTGTTTGGACGGCGCTGTTTGTTTTGAGAAAGGAACCGTCTTCGGCTGCCCAAAAGATTACTCTTCGTTTGTGCTGCAGCAAACTTCGCAGCATTGCCAAAGCGGTGCCAAGGGCCTCTACGCGCGAGGAAATACAGCGCCTGTGCGATTCGGCGTGGTACTGGTTTGCCGAAGCACTGAATCTTATCGGAACGAGCGAAGTCCAAGAAACTATTCTTAAGCGGCTTGACGCGTTTGCTTTTGGCGAGCCACAAGATCTTCCCGTGGACCAATTTCGAACCGTCGCCCACGAGGAAATAGTCGGGGCGCTCTTGAGTGTTCGTAAATTACGTTTTGGGAGAATACGGCGATGGATTGGTTGGTGAGCAATACAACACTGTCGCCCGTAGTTCTTGCGGGTGTTCCTATTGTCGTTGGTGCGGCTACGTTGCTTCTTTTCGCATTTGCGCGGCAGCCGATGTTTATGGAGACAGAGAAGCGCACGATATTGTTGCGTTTTCTCGCCCCTGTTCTTGTTGTATGCGCCGTAGTGTCGGGTTCTGTGGGCCTTATGTTGGGCCTTGCGTCAAGCGGGATTGAGCGTGAACAGGTTATCGTACGCACAACTCCTTTGCTCGACTGCATTTTTGTCTTTGACGTTTCTGGATCCATGGGAACAAGACAGGGCCAGCGCGATCTTGTGGTGAAAATCGAAGAATATATGGCAGAACACGCCGGGGGCGCTCGCTGCAGCACGATTGCCTTTAGTGATGATGCGGTTGAGGTCGTTGCCCACACACATGAGCACGCGCTCATTTTGGGGGGTATCGAGTTTGCGCAAGATCAATTAAGCGGGGGCACAAACATTTCCGCAGGCATCCAAAGGGCATATCAAGCGTGGCAGCGCGCAGGAAAGCCGTCCTCAATTAAAATATTTTTGGTAAGCGACTTGTTAGACGGAAATTCTGGAGAGTATCTCGTCCCCGTAAAAGCTTTGCTGACGGAAGGCGCCGACGTAACCATTGTATGGGTTTCGGCGGGAGTGAATCGACGCACCGATCTGAATGCCCAAGTGGTTGAGCTTCGCGCGAGCGGCGCGGCAATTGTGCCGGTCGAGAGCGAAGAGGGTATTTCCAACATTCCTCTCTCGTTTGATCCTCGGTACCCCCAAGAACAACGAATTGCGCCTTCTGTTTCCGGGCACATTCCACCAAATCTGTTGATTGCGGGGGGGCTTCTTATGTTCGTTCTTTTCGTTACGCTTTTCCCCTGGGTTCGATGGAGGTGATTTGAATGAGACGCATGCTTGTTCTTTTTCTGCTTACGATAGTGACGGTTGCTGTATTTGCGGCATCGACCTTGGTATCACGCACGAGTGAACTTGTCTTGCAAGGGGATCGATCGTTTTTGGCGACGCAAGCGGCGCCCGAAGCATATAAGAAGCTTGAACAACAACCCTGGCAGTTTACGTTTGAGCAATTAGTCCCAGAGGACGAACGCCTGTTGCGCAGAGCATTGGCGGAAGGCGATCCCGTTTTGCTGCAAACTTTGTTGGTTTCTTCTGATCCTGAAATTGCTTCTTATGCGGCGTTAGTGCTTGGTAGAATCTTTATCGATGCCGCAGTGTCGCAACAAAATCCCGAATTTGTACAAACGGCACTTGCGCTTTTTATGCAAGCCGCGCGCCTCAATGAGGAAAACGAGGATGCCAAGTATAACCTCGAGCTTTTGTTCGTTCTCCTTCAAGCTAATCCGCAGTTTCCAAATCCCGGGAACGACTCGGGAGACGAAGGGGACACGGGCGCTAATGGCGGAGACAAGGGCGCTGGACGCGGCCCATTGGGCGGGGGGTATTAGCGATGAATATCACGTTTTTGGCGCCCGAGCAGGCGCTCTGGGGCTTGACCTTTGTTGCTGCTTTTTTCTATCTGATACTCTCAGACAGGAAGGCTGTCCGCGTTAGGCGCGCGTTCGCTTTACCAAATATTGGGTACCGCCGTACGTTCATTTCAGGATTTCTCCTTTTGGTTCTTGCTGCATCTTTTGCAGCAATTGCCGCGCGTCCGGTAACGTTCGCGAAGGAACCAATAGGCGTTCGCCAAGACGCTGCCATCGTCTTTCTGTTTGATGCCTCTGAAAGCATGGCAGCAGAACCCGTTGCGACGAGCGGGGCACTCAACCGACTTGAGCGCGCAAAGCTTATGGCACAGGAAGTTGCCGAGGCCCATCCTGATATTCCGACGGGCATTTATGCCTTTACCGATATTCTTGTTCCGCATCTTCCGGTTTCGTCCGATCGCAATGCGATTCGTGTCGCTCTTGCTGACGTAGTAAAAATCGGATCGGTTCCCGTACGCACGTACACCATTGAGAGTTCTCCCGGAGTTATTACAACCCTGCAACCCATTATCTTGCGCGCACGTTATCTGTTTCCGGAATACACGACGCAACGCATACTCGTGGTGTTCTCTGACGGGGATTTCGCATCCAGTACCCGTTACGCAATCCCCGCGATTTCCGAGCGACTTTTACAGAACCACATTAAATTGGTTACCGTAGCGGTTGGGAACTGGCATGAGCGTATTCCGGAAGTTACCAAAGAAGGGATGCGTACCGGCAGATACGTCCGGCATATCCCTGCCGTTGACGAACAGTTTTTGCGTACGTTTGCGGAAGAATCGCAGGGAATGCATCTCACGGAATCCGATAGCGCAGAACTCGGACGTTTTGTCGGAGAAACGGTTGTCGATTCCGCACGAGACGCTTCCCTTGAGCGGATCGTTGTAAAAGATAGGACGTGGTGGTTCGTAATCGTTGCGGCCTCCGCCCTGATTCTTTTGGTGCTTTGGAGGTTGGGGACAATGATTTTGCTTCGTTCGGTTGCCAGCCATGCAGTAAAAATTGTTTTGCGCATGGCACGAATAGTTCTTTCTTTAAGATTAAGATACCGTTAACCCTCGGCGCTTGCGCATCCGGGGGTTTTGTTTTATGAAGAAAAGAGATGACGTTATCCAAGCAAGATTTTTTTAGCCCGACCGTCGGACGGCTTTCGTTTGACGGAGTAGTGTATGCAATTGTGGGGTTGGTGCGCGAGTATCCTGGCGCACCTTTTCGTATCAGTGTCGGGACCGATTCCGAAGAGATTTTGGGGCACGTGAAATTTATGACGGTTATTCATGTATGGCGCATAGGACATGGTGCGCGCGCATTTCGTACCGAGGGCAATGGATCAGAAATAAAAACCGGGACACCGAAAAACTTCCGGCCGCGCATTTACGAGGAGATTTTACGCACGGCCACGTTAGCTCAAGAGCTGCGATCGGCCCTTCGCGAAGCGTTTGGTGACCCGAATCTTGAAGATATCGAGGTGCATGCCGACGTATCAGAAACAGGAGGCACTTCCTCGATGTTGCGCGAGGTGATTGGGATGCTGAAGGGTTATGGATTTGCCGATGCCCTTATCAAAATAAAACCGGAAGCATATGCGGCGTCTGCGGTAGCGGATCATTATATTTAGGGAATGGGGGTGTAGGGCTTAGGAAGTCGACTAGAATATGTATGAAGAAATATTCAATGAAAGCGGCAAAGAGGGGCAGGACGGCATATCGGACGCCGTCTGTTTTTCGCTATAAAAAAGAAAAAGATGTTTTGACAAAAAAGGCAAACGTGGGTTATAACAGAAAGCCCTAGCACCTTGAAAGGAACAAATGGGTGTCTCAGGAAGTTGAGCTGAAGTGGAGAGTGCGCACGTTCGATCGAGTTTTGATGGGAATGTGGCAGCTTGTAGTTGGAAGGCCTTTGCTTACGCGCTTGCGACGATCAATTCCGCACCTTTCCGGTATGTCCGCCAATGATTTGCGTGCAAAATTTGGGCCGAATATTGTTGGTCGGCACCCTTGGGTATTTGAAAGGAATATTAAATATGATACGCCAAGCGGCAAAGATGGTCGTTTGCGCATGGTGGTATCGCATTATGGCGTTCACGGCGCAGCGGATAGGATTTTTGAGCTTACGCTAAAGCAATTTGTCCCGCATCCCGATTTTCAAATTCAGGATGAGGTCAGCATTCCTTTAGTAGGCGTTTCGGGAAACGGTATCCAACATTGGTTGCGTAGCTGCGGTTGGAAACAGCGATGGGTATATGAGAACAGACGTACCGATATTCGAATATCCGGAGTGGTAGTGTCATTGCGCAGCTTTCCGGCTTTTGGGCTTTGGGTAGAGATTGAAGGATTGCCTGACGATATCTTGCGCGTGGCGCGGGCATTTGGCTTAAGACCAAACCGCGCAGTGCGCGAGGGTTGGCATTCTATATGGCAAGAATTCTGTAGAACACATCGGGGGTATGATCCCGACAATCTTACGTTTTCCGCCATAAAATTCGCAAAAAAGGAGAAGAAGAATGGGTGATGTACAAGTGAAAATTGCAGTGCCTGGAGGGCCGGGTTCTGGCAAGTCAACGCTGGTAAAGCTTCTTTCGGTGGCGCTCGGGGACGAACGGAGGGTTGGGCGCGTCATTGCTTCCGAAGCCCCTGTCGAATACGCACGTACATTTATTGACCGTCGGGCCAAGAGAGAGCTGGTGAAGGGGAAAATGGTGCCCGGACGACCCTTAAATGTATATGATCAAGTGCTCTTGTACCTCGGGCAAAAACGGCGCGAGGAAGATCTTGCCGACTATCCGATTCTTATTACCGATAGCCCCACCTTTTTTCCCTACGTCTATTTCGAGGAGGTTGAGAAGCTCGAGGGAATCATCGGTGATTTTACGCGAGATCTGATCCGGAGATTTTTGGAACAGCACGCCTATCAAGATGCGCATAATTATGACCTTATTCTTTTTGCGCCGCCGAATATTCCATTTAGAACGGATCCTACGCGATGGCAGCAAGATTTCAAGCAGCGCAAGCGCACGTCCGATCGCATTGAGGCATTTTTGATGTTAAACAATGTTTCCTATGTGCGCTTACGAGCGCGTTCCCGACAGGGAAGGGTGCGCGAAGCGCTGAAACATATAATTCCGCTTTTAGAAAATGAACTCGCCCCGAAATAGCTCGGGGCGATTTTTACTCTTCGGTCCAGTACTTTACTTCAGGGTCGGATGCGCCTCCGACCTTGATGCGTGGAGGAGGGCTATAAATTTTCTGTTCTCTCCCATCAGGGAGTTTCTCGAAAACCTTCAGCCAGTCTGGGTTGTAGTGGAGCGGCCAGTTTGCTCCTTTGCGCTCGCGGCTCTTCAACTCAAGGAGAAGCTTGCCGCGCGCGCTTTGAAGGTCCGGCGCTTCGATGATTTCGTTAATCGCCGGTCTCATATCGTTGAAGCGGCCGACAAAATGGAACGTAGTCACGGGACCCACGTTTTATTGTCGGTGATGTCGGTGACTTCGCAGTCGCCAAGATAGGGCCGGAAATTTGGGTTTGTGCTTTGGTCTTCCAAGCGCCTCGCGATGAGCCACCGTGCTTGTTTTGGAGAGATCGCCCAACAGTATTTTCTTATCTCCCCGAAGTTAGGTACAATACCTTCCACGCGATAGTGTCGTTTCTTCGGGTTTATACGTTTGGGCATTGCCCGCTTCCTTTGCAGTGCGCGCAGGCGCCCAGTTTAATGCTTCCCGCAATGAGCGCCATGCCCGTGCCATTGCAGGGCCTGCAGCGCGTACCGCCGCAGCATTGGTTCTTCATTCCCGTCCTCCTTTAACCTGTTGTAAACCGGATCATTTTATGCTATCCTTTTTATATCATACTTTAATGTTCTTGTCAATATTTTCTGCCCCTATAGCTCAACGGACAGAGCGCAAGCCTCCGGAGCTTGAGATCGGGGTTCGATTCCTCGTAGGGGTACGGGTTTGGTGCGGGGCGGAGCTGAAGATTGCGCGTTCGAGTCGCGCCAGAGACGCCGTGCTTTTTAAGAAAGAAGCGTGCCATCCGGAAAGGCACCCCCCTTGTGCTTCTTAAGCGCTATAATCAAAAGAAAGTTGGGAAATGATGATATAATGCCGCCAGGAAGGCGGCATTTCTGTTATAATATAAAATATGGAATCTTCCGCGGAACATACGGGCGAGCAACAGAAGGACAATCTTCATAGGGGTATTGATATCGTTATGGAAATTGCCGCGCGGCACGAACAAAAGCTTCGTGAGCTGATTGAACGGAAGGGCGGCGAGATGCCGATTAATCCTATCGTGGATGGCCCGATAACTTCAGAGGGGCTTAGTAATGAATTTGAAACATTGGCGCGCGAGCATGGAGTTGATCTTGAAGATTTTTATCAACGGGCAGGGAGCTGGACGCTTTTCGGCCATCAGTTTGAGGGAGCTGCCTGGTATCAAATTCTCATGCATCACGTGCGCGAAGGGCAAAAACATTAACACGCAATATCTTATGGCAAAACTTACGTTTCTTGGCGGAGCTCGTTCGGTAACCGGAGCGCAATACCTTTTGGAAACGAATAGCGCACGGATTTTAATTGACTGTGGCCTTACCCAGGGTTGTCATTTTTGCGAGGGTGCCAACATTCGTCCATTTTCGTTTGATCTTTCACGACTCGATTTGGTAATTATAACCCATGCCCACGTTGATCATGTGGGACTTATCCCAAAACTTGCCAAAGAGGGCTATCGCGGGCCGATTTACGCAACCCCTGCAACCATTGAAATGGCAAAACTTATGTTAGACGACAGCGCGGACCTTTTAGGACATGAAGCCCGCGAACGTGGAGAAGAGGCGCCGTATACGCAGCAAGATCTTGTGCAGACATTTCCGTTATTTCGTTCGCTCGACTATGAACACAAGGGAACCGCCAAGGACGTTTCCTTTTCCTTCCATGAAGCAGGACACGTGCTTGGGTCAGGCGTTGTTGAAATTGAAGCAGAAGGAATGCGTCTTGCGTTTTCTGGAGATCTTGGTAACCCCCCAGCTTCTTTGCTTCGGCTTCCCGAGGCAATACCTAATTCAAATTATGTCATTGTGGAATCCGCCTACGGCGACCGTATTCATGAAGACCGTAGCCGCCGTCGAGAAATCCTGGAAGACGTGGTGGAAGATACCGTACGGCGCGGCGGGACGTTGCTTATCCCTGCTTTTGCGTTTGAGCGCACGCAAGAAATTTTACATGAATTGCACGATCTTATGGAAACCCGCAAGATTCCGCGTCTCCCCGTTTTTCTCGACAGTCCCCTCGCCATTCGGGCCGTTGATATCTTTCGGCAGTTTGAGCATTACTTCAACAAAGAGGCCGTTACGCACACGATTCGCGGAGACGAACTTTTTAAATTTCCAAACGTCAGTTTTTGTCGAACGGTTGAGGAATCAAAACATATTAATGACATTCTGCCGCCCAAAATTATTATCGCCGGTTCCGGCATGATGCAAGGGGGGCGGATTTTACACCACGCACGGCGTTATCTTCCCGATGATAAATCTAGCTTGCTGATTCTTGGGTTTCAGGCTGGAGGTTCGTTGGGTCGGCAACTTTTATCAAAGGCGAAACGCGTACGAATCTTGGGCGAAAATGTTTCGGTCCGCTGCAGGGTTAAAGCAATTGGCGGCTACTCGGCTCATGCGGATCAAGAAGGTCTTATGCAATGGGTGCGCGCATGCGGAAAACCCAAGAAAGTGTTTGTGGTTCAGGGCGAGGAAGCCGCCTCATTGGCATTGCGCCAACGTATACGAGACGAGATGGGATTTGATGTGATGGTGCCTTATAGGGGAGATATGGTCGTGTTAGAATAAACGCATGCCGCAAACACCAAAAAAACCTGTTGCGATAGGGGAACCGAAACTCAAGATTTGCGTATCGGGTGCTGCCGACACCGGACACTGCGCCAAAGATGCATTGGAAAAGGCAAAGGAAATCGGGCGAGAAATTGTACGCCACAACAGCGTTTTGGTAACGGGCGCGACCCACGGCGCTCCTTACTGGGCAGCTATTGGCGCTAAAGAGGAGGGCGGTTTTTCTATTGGCCTTTCGCCAGCCGCCTCGTTTGCAGCACATACCAAGACCTATCGCCTCCCTACCGATTACTTTGATATAATTGTGTATACGGGCTTTGAATACTCCGGGCGCAATTTGTTGCTTACCCGTTCTTCTGATGCGATTGTGGTGGTATGCGGTCGCATGGGAACGCTCAATGAGTTTACGATCGCATTTGAGGAACATAAGCCCATAGGGATATTGGAAGGCACGGGTGGCACAGCCGACATGGTTCGGGATTTGGTGCGAAAAATGCACCGCGGAGCAGGCACTATCATTTATGATCGTGACCCCCATCGTTTGATAAAACGTTTGTGCGCGGCTGTTCGGAAAAATAAACAAAGAAGCGAAAAGGTCGAAAAATTAGAACTTGTTCGTTCTCATTTATGAATACCAATACGGGCGAACTTGTGGGAGCCATAACACATTACTATCCAAAAATTAATGTTGCGGTCGTAAAGTTGTCGGCGCCGTTGCGTGTGGGGGATAATATACAGGTAGTTACGAAGGGCGGAGAATTTACGCAGGCCGTATCATCCATGCAGGTCGACCACAAATCCGTTAACCAAGGCAACGCGGGCGAGGTTATTGCGATTATGGTTGAACAAAAAGTCCGCGAGGGGGATGAAGTTCGCAAAGTTCAATAAATATCCAATCTCCAAATCCCAATTTCCAATATTATTTTTAAACGCGAAGCCATGTTGGTTATTTGGATTTTGGTATTGGGATTTTTGCAATGCTAGATTTTCTTGATCCAGAATGGATATTCGTTCCGCGTCTGCTTTTGGCAGCGCTTTTGGGCGCGGTAGTTGGTTTTGAACGCGAATATTTCGGGAAAGCAGCGGGCTTAAGAACCTTTTCCTTGGTTTCGCTTGGCGCGTGTCTTTTTACCGTGCTATCGCTTGCCGGATTTCAAGAAATTGCGGCACAGACCGGTGCCGTGATTGATCCTTCGCGTATCGCAGCGCAGGTAGTGGTGGGCATCGGTTTTTTGGGTGCGGGGCTCATTATATTTCGTGGATTCCGCGTAGAGGGGCTAACAACCGCCGCCGGACTTTGGGTGTCTTCCGCCATAGGAATGTCTGTTGGGGTTGGCATGTATTTGCTGGCGGCCGTCACCTCGATTTTGATGGTAATTATTTTCTTCTTCTTAAAACGGATAGAGCCGGAAGAGCATGATGGACATCGCGATCATGCGCTCTAGCGCCGGAAACAAAAAATACGTTTCTGGGTTTTGGGCTGCCACCGCAACGCTTGCGGGAACCATTATTGGCGCCGGAGTATTTGGATTGCCGTTTGCCGCCGCACAAAGCGGTTTTTTTGCGGCAATTATTTGGCTTTTGGTGCTTGCCGTGGCTGTAGCGCTTTTACACCTTATGCTTGCCGAGACCATTCTTCGTACTAACGGCCGGCATCGGCTCTCGGGTCTTGCAGAGCTTTATCTTGGAAAGGGGGCTGCGCGATTTGTGCTCGTGAGCGAATTGGTGGGGCTTACGGGATCACTGTTGATATATATTGTGCTGGGCGGTTTGTTCATTTCAAATATTTTTGGGGGTATCGCCACCCCCTTTTGGGGGAGCGTAGCATTTTGGTTTTTATTTAGCTTGCCGGCGTTGTTTGGCCTCCGACTTTTTGCCGAGGTGGAACTTTTAATGTCTGGGGCGCTTGCGGTTTTATTTTTGGGGCTAAGTATTTTTTTATTTTCCGATTTTTCTTTTTCGCATATCCCATGGGTAACATCCAAGAGCATTGCCCAGTTTTTTGTTCCCTACGGAATCATCCTTTTTGCGCTTTTGGGGACCAATGCAATTTATTCCGTGCGTGATATGCTCGGAGGGCGCGAGGGAAGGGTTTTTGGTGCAGTGGCATGGGGCAGCATTATTCCTGCGGCGATCTATTTTTTATTTAGCTTTTCGGTGCTTGGGGTGACAGGAGCCGCGACTTCAGAAGAGGCAATTTCTGGTCTTGGAAGCGTCCTGGGATTTCCTGTGGTGGTTGCGGGGTCATTCGTGGGACTGCTTGCGCTTGCCACTTCCTATATGGTGATTGCGCGTTATGTGGTGGAAGAACTATGGTTTGATGTGCGCTTGCCGCGTTCGTTTGCCTTTGTAATGCTTCTTGTACCGATTCTGCTTTTTGGGCTCGGCGCGCGTAATTTTATTGCGATTGCCGGGTTTGTGGGTACTGTTGTTGCCGCAATTTCCGGAACAATTATTGTATTAACCTGGTGGCGCGCCAAAACCAGGGGAGAGCGCAGATCAGAAATTCATGTTCCCGTGCCAAAAGTGGCTGCAATTGCTATAGTGGTTATGTTTCTTGTCGCTGCAATATTACAAGTCGCATTTTTATTATGAAAACACAAAAATTTTCCCAGAGAGGTACTAAAACTTTTTTGCGCTATACTCCAAGCCCGCGAAAAACGGAACAGGAATTTGGGCCGGGACGGCACGAGTATTTTGTATGCTCCGATTGTGGCGCCGTTTATTTCAAGAAATCGTGGCATCATAGCTTTCGCGGCTCAAACGTGCGAGGCGGCAAGCATGTCCATTTCACGAAATGCCCCGCATGTGCCATGATCGCAAACAAAAAGTTTGAAGGCGAAGTTTTTATTGATACCAGTAATCTTTCTGGAAAAATGCGCCAAGAACTGATACAACACCTCCGGCACGTGGGGGAGCGGGCGTACGCGCGAGATCCGATGCACCGAATCATAAAGTTACAAGTTCAAGGTTCAAAAGGTTCAATAGTTCGGGTGACGACGACGGAAAATCAGTTGGCGATTCGAATTGGTAGGGAGGTTGAAAAATTATTGAAGGGAAAAGGGAGAAAGCGAGTGGAGTTTTCGAAGGAAGAGGATGTGGTGAGGGTGTTTTGGAAAAGCGCGCGCTAAATCTCGCGTTGGCCTGCGGGGGCGATCGCTCGGGATGCTCTTCGAAAAGAGGATAGCTCGCGAACCGTCCGGAAAAATTCTCCGCCTCCATTGACTGCGATACATTATTGATCCCACCGCCAGCCCGAGAGAATTTTTCCGACAGTTCGCTCGCAAAAGAAACAACTGCGCCTTTCTCAGCGCATCCACTCGCTTTCAAATATTTTCTGCGGACGGGTTTCCTTTTTTCGGAAACGCTCGATTTAGGCGCACTTTCCATATTATGTCAATCCCTCGCGTTTTTCTATATTCTATCTTCCATCTTCTATCCTCGCGCAAAGAGGAGTTCCTCCTTGCGTTCTTCGTGCTTACCGCGCCTTTACAAATCCGATGGTTTTTGAAAGATCTTACCCAGCTTGTTGATGTTGAATGGACACAGGCATGGGTGTGGTTAAGCGATTTCGTTCTGTTGGCGCTTGTGGCGGTTTGGATATGGCGAGGGGGACATAAGGCAACGCGTGCGATGTGGCCGATTTTGTTTTCCGTTCCTGTGTTTGTGCTTGCCGCTTTAAGCCCCAACCCGATCTTGGGTTTGTGGTCGGCAGTAAAACTTGCAGAAGGTCTTGCGCTTTTTTCGTATGTGCGCGCCAACAAAAACATTGCTTTCTCGCGCGCAAGCATCATCTCTTTTGTTGCCATTGTAACTATTATGGCCGTTGTCGCCATTGCCCAGTTTTGGTTGCAGCATGATTTGGGTCTTCAAAAAATAGGGGAGAGCGAGCTTTCGCCAAACCTTCCAGCGGTTGCAAAATTTGAGCTGCCTGATGGCTCAAAACTTATGCGCGCATATTCTTTGGCGCCGCATCCAAACATTGCCGCGGTGATATTTCTTGCCGGAATTTTTGTTATTTCGTGGCTGTACATCAAGCGGGGGGTGGGTTTGGTGTGGCGGTTCTCTTTTAAGCGACTTAAGCAAGAACTTGTGCTTGGCGTTTCGCTTTTTGTGTTGTTATTTGCGCTTGCGGTTACGTTTTCCCGCAGCGCATGGATGGGATTTGTATTGGGCATTGGAGTTTTGGTGGCAGGTATTGTGATAATTCCGACGCTTCTTCGTGTCTATATCTTTGAAGCCCTGCGTTTTATGTTATTGGTCATTGCAATCGTTGGGTTGTTGTATTTTGCCGTTCCTGGAATGCAGATACGTACACATATCAACTCGCAGGAACAGGCAGTAACCCTGCGAAAGTTTTTCAGCGAACAGGCGATTGAAATGCTAAAAGAAAAGCCAATTTTAGGAGTTGGGCCCGGCCAATTTGTAGAGGAGCTGGCTGCGCGCCATATCGTGAACTTGCCGGGTGAGCGCTTAACGCTCGGGCCTATATTTTTGCAGCCGGTGCACAATGTGCCGTTTTTGTGGGCAGCAGAATACGGCCTCCCTATCGCTATGCTTTTTTTGCTTTTTGGCATGTGGTTATTTTTGCGAAAACTCTTTAACATCATACGCGAATCCGGTCCGGCAAGTTCATTACAACGTCTTCTTGCCGTGTCGTTATTTGCGAGCTTTGTGTCGCTTTTCATGTTCGATCATTTTTTCTGGACACTTCAACAGGGACGCCTGCTTTTCTTCTTGACGCTTGCCTTCCTCTAGTTTAGTTTCTTACATGGCTGTCATTGTAGGACACGGTTTTATTCAAACGCAAAGCCCCTGGGAGGGGCTTATTTTATTATAGGCAGGGTTTTGAGTTCTCTAAAATCTTTCAGGAAGTATTGCGCGCCGGCTTTGGCGAGCTTTGTTTTTGTATGCACGCCGCCAAGGTATGCGACGGCAATGCATCCTGCGGCGCGCGCAAAGCGCATGTCGCTGTCTTGATCGCCCACATACGCCACTTCTTGTGGAGAAACATCCATTTCGCTGCAGAGCGCAAGAATCGTTTCGGCCTTGTCGTGAACGCCGCCTTCTACGCGGCTGAATAAGAGATTAAGGGCGTGTTGGTCGAGCAGCGGAAGGGTGATGTCGTTTTGCTGCGTTGAGACAATGGTGGCAGGAATACCCCGGCGATAGAGCCAATGGAGCACTTCGCGAACTCCCAGCGAAGGGGCGGGCGGTGGCTGTTTTTGGTAGGCGCTGTTATATAGTTCGTACAATTTTGCGTGCGACGCCATCTCTTCCGTGATGCCGGCTTCGCGATACATTTTGGTCCACGGCTGCGTAAATTGTTGCCGTAGTTCTCGCAGCGGCATGCGGGGTTTGCCGAAATGGTCAAAAATGCACGACAGCGCCTCCAGAAGCTGCGGCGTGTCATTAAAAAGCGTGCCATTTACGTCAAAATCAATGCGTTTAATCTTCATTTTTTTCTTCTTTTATTTATTAAGGCGCTTGTTTTGCAATCGTATCATTTCTGCTTTAAAAATCAACCCCTCATTGGAGGGGTTTAGACGTCTTTAATGGTCGTTTCGATTGTAGTTTTGGTTTTTCACCCGTTTCCGTCGTAATCCTGCCTTTATGTTCGCAGTCGGAGGAAAATAGTATCCCGCGATATCTACTATTGTGCCAAGATAATCGTGCAGGAATGTCTGCGGCAGAGATTCGTGGGCGGCAAAAGCGCCTACTGTAACTTTTAGATTTTTGGGAAGGAGGCGTGGTGCAAGAAATTTTACCTTACGTTGGGCGTGCGTGAGACAGAATACCTTTGCCTCGCAATCATTACGGGAACGGAAGCCGGGAAACATCGCATAAGTAATCGCGCTTTTTTGTATCACGCGTCCGGCGTTCACGAGGTTTTCTTTGGTGGTAAACGAGTCATGATCCCGTAAAATGATAAACCGCACCCCATGCGTCTCTAGATAATTTGCCATAAGATCCGCTTCGTTTTTTTGAGGAATGTGCGGATCGGTATATCCTCCGCACGTAATTATATAGCCGATGTGTTTTTGATTCGCATTGATATATTTGTTCACCGCATCAAGGTAGGCCTTAAGATTTTTGGTGAGTACACATCCGTATCCCAGCACAACCACGACTTGATTTACCACGGTATTTCTCCTTTCGGATTGTCAGAGAGCGTCGTGTGAATTATTTATTATCTTTTAAACAAAGTCAACATCTAGCCAGAAAGGCCATTGCATCGTATGATGCATCCGATGCGTTGGTTCGGCGACTTTCATATTCATTCCCGGTTTTCGCGCGCAACATCAAAAGAGTTAACGTTGCCGGTGTTAGATGAGTGGGCACGCAAAAAAGGGATTGCAGTTATGGGAACGGGGGATTTTACGCATCCCCAATGGATTTCGGAACTTAAAGAACAACTCGAACCTTCGCCAGAGAAAGGATTATTCTGGCTTCGGAATGACAAAATCCAAAATCCAAAATCCAAAACGCGGTTTCTTTTGACGGTGGAGATTTCGAGCATTTACTCAAAAGCTGGGAGGGTGCGGAAGGTGCATACGATTCTATTTGCACCATCGTTTGAGGCGGCAGAGGCAATAAATGCTCGCCTTTCCTGGACCGGCAATTTAGCATCTGATGGCCGTCCTATTATCGGGATGGATGCGAAAGAGGTAGCAAAGATTGCGTTTAAGTCCTCGCCCGACTGTATGGTGATTCCGGCGCACGCATGGACTCCATGGTTTAGTATTTTTGGATCTATGTCCGGATTCGATAGTATCGAGGAATGTTTTGAAGAGCTTGCGCCAAATATTTTGGCAATAGAAACCGGTTTGTCGTCTGACCCATCCATGAACTGGCGAGTTTCGGCTCTTGATAATGTGGCTTTGATGTCTAACTCCGATAGTCATTCGGCAAGAAAAATCGGACGCGAGGTAAATGTACTTGATGGGGCAATGTCGTACCCCGCGATTGTAGACGCATTCCGAACCGGAGCGCCCGTACGCGCTGGCGAGCGCGAAAAAGCCGCTTGCAAGCTTTTGGGCACCATTGAATTTTTCCCGGAGGAAGGGAAATATCATTACGATGGGCATCGTTTGTGCAAAGTACGCTGGACGCCGGCACAGACAAGAGAAAATAGTGGAAAGTGCACCGTATGCGGACGACCCGTAACGGTGGGGGTACTTTCGCGCGTGGATGATTTGGCAGATCGTCCAGAGGGACAAAAGCCCGAAGGCGCGCCGCATTTTCGTTCATTAGTACCGCTTGAGGAGATTATCGCTGATGTTGTGGGGGTTGGGACGGGCACAAAGTCGGTTGAGGGGAGTTATAACACGCTTGTTTCGGCGTTTGGAAATGAGTTTTCGGTGCTATTGGATGCGCCAATTGAACAAATCGCCAAAGAATCTACTTCTCAAATCGCTGAAGGTATTCGGCGCGTGCGCGAACGGAAACTATATATCGAGCCGGGATACGACGGCGAATTTGGGAAAGTGAAGATTTTTGGGGAAGAGGAAAGGGAATCTATCGGTAAACAGGGATCGGGGGACAAGGAACAGGACAGTTTATTTTAAGAAAGCGCCATTCCTTTATCCCTATTGGCGTAGCGTTGCCCTTGACGCAGACGAGATTTGCGCACATAATGGAGTAAGTCGATAAGGCATTTGCCAATATAATTAACATAACGTCGTATGCATACCACAATAAACCAAAAAATCCTTGCGCTTGCCGTAATGGTGAGCGTGTTGGGGCTATCAGCTCCTGTTGCTGCAGCTCCTCCGGTGTTTTCAAATATCGACCTTACAACGCCCGGCACTAACCGGACCTTAACATTACCTGCGGCGGCAGATAATTCGCCGGTCATTTCTCTTGGCTCTGCGGTTGATCCGGAAACCGGCACGGTAGTTGAAGGATATGCAATTGTACACTATAAAGCCGACTTTACGCATCGCGAAGGACACGCAAAGGGAGGAAAGAGTGGTGGTAATGGAGCGGGTGCCTGTTACGGGTTTCTTGCGAGCGGCGCAAGGTGGAAAACGGTTGAACCGTGGGTCGTGAATGCCTCAAACACGCGTGGTCTCGACGCGGCATTTGTTGCAAGCAATCTTGCGGCAGACATTGCAAAGTGGGAAGATGCTGCTGACGGCACGGTGGGCGATGCAGGCAGCGTCGATATTTTGGGGGTCGGATCCTCTACTTCCGATGTTTTGGTTGCCGACACATCTTCTCCAGATGGCGTAAACGAAGTATATTTTGCGGATGTTTCAAGTTCCGGCGCAATTGCCGTTACTATTGTGTGGGGTTACTTTTCGGGACCGCCGTTTGCGCGCGAGCTTTTGGAATGGGATATGATTTTTGACGATGTTGACTTTGACTGGTCGCCCACGGGCGAGGCAAGCAAGATGGATTTTGAAAATATCGCAACGCACGAGCTTGGCCACAGCGTTGGCTTGGGCGACTTGTACGAACCATCATGCGCCGAGGAGACCATGTACGGGTATGCCACCGAAGGGGAGACAAAGAAGCAGGATCTGAATGCGGGCGACATTGCCGGAGTTAGCAAGCTGTACTAGACGGAGTTTCCAGCAATAAGTCATCAAGAATCAGCGATCAGACAAAGATGCCCCGGGCGCGTGCGCCGGGGCATAGTGTTATAATAACGATAAGCCGTTCGTCTCTACTCCCTATTCACTATTCCCCAATCCCTATTTTGCTATGGACCCAAAACATCTCGATTTAGACCCAAAAGCCATACGGGAGCTTTGCGTGCGCTACGAACGCGAACTGGTCTATGCCAAGGACTGGATGTTTTGGTTTTTGATGGTATGGACCATCCTGCTTTTGGGTATGGAGTGGCTCCATTTTTTTACCGCACGGGGAGTACCTGCCGCCATGACCGCAGGATATGTCGTGCTTTTGGGAACATATATTGCGCACAAGGAGGTCTTGCGCTGGACCGGCATTGCAGCGCATATCCATCGCGGCGAGATTTTTGTTTATATTTGGTGGGGTGCGCTTTTGGTCATGTTTTTAGTTGAGTATTCTTGGGGTACATTTCGCATCCCCGAGGGCATGACCACGCTTGCATATGAGGTATTGGGGTACTTTTTGGTCACCGAGGTTTCAAAAGCAGTAAATACGTGGAGAAAACATAAAAAGTTAGGGAATAGAGAATAGGGAGATAAGGGGATAGAGAAGTGGGGACAGAAAGAAAAGCCCCGATATTGTTCGGGGCCTCTGGGGTGGCGTAGAGCCACGTGCCTTACCAGCAAAGGAAGCATATGCCTTTCATTGTTGTTTGTCAAATTGGTGCCGGAAATGAAAAGACTCGCCCGTGTTGAAGCGAGTCCATGCTCCGGCAAGATTAAACCGAAGCGAGATGATTGCTGGGGGTGGTGGAAGGAGAGGAGTTAACCTAGTAGCGGTCACCACCCCCCAGCCCATCCGCTACCAGTTTCTATTATACTCTTATTATTATAAATGTCAACCCCTTCTCTTTCAAACCAAGAGATTGCCCGTATTCTCTACCAAATCGGTGAGTATTTGGAATTACAAGATGTGGCGTTTAAGCCCCGAGCATATGAACGGGCCGCGCGAGCGCTTGAAACGCTGGGAGCTCCCGCAGGGGATATCTACCAAAAAGGAGGCCTTAAGGCCCTGGGTGAAATTTCGGGGGTGGGTGAGTCCATCGCGCAAAAAATAGAGGAACTTATCAGAACGGGGCATTTAAAATATTACGAGCAACTCAAGGAAAAACTACCCATGGATGTTGAGGCGTTATCCGCTATTGAGGGAGTCGGTCCCAAACATATAAAGCAATTTTGGCAAAAACTGAAGATAAAAAACGTTATCGATCTTGAAAAGGCCGCAAAAACGGGAAAGCTTCGGACACTTGAGCGCATGTCAGAAAAGTTAGAGCAGAAAATATTGCGCAGCATCGAGTTTCATAAGACCCATGGCGCGCGCTTTTTTATCGGCGCAATACTGCCAGAGATTAGAGATATTGAGAAGCGGCTTAAGAATCTGCAATGGACCCGAAACGCAGCGGTTGCCGGATCCATTCGTCGCCGAAAGGAAACTGTTGGCGATGCTGATATTCTTGCAACATCTGACCACTCTGCAAAAGTAATGGAATTTTTTATCAACATGCCCGAAGTCGCGGAGGTCTTGGCGCACGGTGACACCAAAAGCATGGTGCGTTTGCATAATGGCCTTGAGCTTGATTTGCGTGTGGTCCCAGAGGAGTCGTTTGGCGCGGCACTGCAATACTTTACCGGCAACAAAGACCATAATGTTGCATTGCGCAAAATTGCCATAGCGCGTGGCTGGAAGCTTAACGAGTACGGTCTATTCGGGGTACAGGGTGCAGGGGACAGGGGACAGAAACAAATTGCGGGAAGGACAGAAGAAGAAATATATGACAAGCTTGGCTTGGCGTATATTGAACCGGAGCTTCGCGAAATGACGGGAGAGCTGGAGGCCGCCATTCGGCAGGCGCAGGGCAAGCCCAACGGATTGCCGAAACTGATTGATTACAACGATTTGAAAGGCGATTTGCAAACGCAAACCAATTGGTCGGATGGCGAACATTCCATTGAAGAAATGGCAAAAGCGGCACAAGCGCGGGGTTTAACATATCTTGCAATTACGGATCATTCAAAGCGGCTGGCAATGACCGGCGGGCTTGATGAGAAAAAAATCAAGAGGCAATGGAAAGAAATCGACCGCGTGAATAGGAAGCTCAAAGGTACTAGAATACTCAAAGGGAGCGAAGTTGATATATTAAAAGACGGTTCGCTCGATTTGCCCGACGCCATTTTGGCGCAGCTTGATGTGGTGGGCGCTTCTGTTCATTCTTATTTTGAAATGCCGCGTGCCGATATGACTAAACGTCTTTTGCGTACGATACAAAATCCGCACGTAGATATTTTATTTCATCCTACGGGGCGGGTAGTGAATAAACGAAAGCCCATTGAGGTTGATATGGAGATGTTGATAAAAGGGGCAAAAAAAACAGGGACGGTGTTAGAAGCAAACGCCTCTGAACGCCTTGATCTGAAGGATGAGCATATCAGAATGGCGGTTGAAGCGGGTGTGAAAATCGCCATCGATTCTGACGCCCATTCCAACGCACAGTTTTCTTTGCTTGAATATGGCATTGCGCAAGCAAGGCGCGGTTGGGCCACAGCAGAGGATGTTATCAATACACGAACAGTTGACGATATGCTATTGCTTTTAAAGGGCAAGAGAACAAAGTAGCCCAGCCGCGCAGGAAGGGGTCGGGAAACGGGAGTTTCTCGTGTTGGAAACCAGCGAGCGGGGCGAGCGCAAGAAACGAGGGTTTCTTGGGAGCGAGTAGGGCGAGCGGCAGAGGGTGGGTGAGCGAAGCGAAAAAAAGACGTCATTAATGCGTGGCCGTTAGAGAAAATGCAAACGATGCTCAAAAACCGTAACACTACGAAGTACCAATAACTTACGAATATACAAATTCCTATATTCGTATTGATTCGTATTTCGTAGTATTGCATGCCTTTAGAAAAATCCGCTGGAGCAGTAATTTTTACGCTCCATAAACCAAAATATCCTGACGGGCGCGGGCAACATCCGCGCAGAGAGTATTTGCTTTTGCGTTACGAGGCAGGGCATTGGGATTTTCCTAAAGGACATTTAGAAAAAGAAGAGTCGCCGGAAGAGGCCGCGAAGCGTGAAATCTATGAAGAGACGGGGCTTCGTACGATAACCCTTTTACCGGGCTTCAAAGAACACATCAAGTATTGGCTTTGGCCGTATAACTTTGGGCCGCGTCGGCATGCAACGAAACAAACACAGCGCCATCGAATACTTAAAATCGTGACCTTTTTTGCTGCCCGCGCAAGAAGCCGAGGCGTTAAGCTTTCATGGGAACATACGGGCTATGCGTGGCTCCCTTTCAAAGATGCCCTAAATCTTGTAACCTATAAGAATGCAAAAGACGTTCTTCAAAAAGCAGAACAATTTCTTTCAAAAAAGAGTCCTTAAGATTGTGCAGGCCATTCCCTCTGGCACTACCTTAAGCTATAGCGAGGTTGCCCGGAAAGCCGGCAATGCGAAAGCTGCGCGGGCGGTTGGTGCTATCATGGCCGCAAATCACAATCCGCAAGTTCCATGCCACAGAGTTATCAGGGCAGATGGATCTTTGGGCGGCTACAACCGCGGCAAGACCAGAAAACAAAAGCTATTAATATCTGAAGGGATTGAACCTTAATTTTTTGTTTATAATTTCTTATTTTTTTATTCTTACTTCTTAGTTTGAAATATGCTACCTCGCGTTGAGCCATCAAAGCGTACTATTGCCGAATACGAGCCGATTGCGCCGACAGAACTTATTGCCGAGATAAAAAAACTTGCCGCTCCGTTACGTGGATTGCGTGTCATCCATCTCAATGCGACTCCGAAGGGCGGGGGGGTTGCCGAGATGTTGCAAACCCTGGTATCACTCCAAAACGACGTTGGCTTAAAGGCGGAATGGTATGTAATTCCGCCGAACCCCGACTTTTTCGTGGTTACCAAAAAAATACACAACACTTTTCAAGGGAAAAAGCACTCGCTTACGAATCAAGAAAAGCAGTTGTATATTGAACACAACAAAAAAATTGCGGAATTGATGGATGATATCCGGGCAGATGTATGGGTGGTGCACGACCCCCAACCCATGGCAGCCATTGAGTATTTGCGCACGCGTCCGGCAATGGTAAGCCGCATTCATATTGATACATCAACCCCGCATGGTCCCACGCTTTCGTTTCTTGAGCGTTACATGAAGCAATATGATCGCGTGGTATTCAGCTTACCCGAATTTGTGCCCAAGGATTTTGACCTAAAGCGTGTGGTTATTTTTAATCCTGCAATTGACCCGTTAAGTCCGAAGAATAAAGCCCTTCCTCCGCGCGCGGCTGATACTATTTTGGAAGGATTTGGCATTAACATTTTAAATCCTTTAGCGGTGCAGGTATCCCGTTTTGACCCTTGGAAAGACCCCATGGGCGTTATTGACGCATACTATCTTGCAAAAAACAAAATCCCCGATTTGCAATTGATGCTTGTAGGACTTGCGCTTGCACAAGATGATCCGGAAGCGGATAAAATTTTTAAAAAAGTGCAGAAACATGCGAAAGGGGATCCGGATATCTTCCTTTTTTCTGATATTGCGCAAATTGGTCCTATGTCTAACGATTTGTTTGTAAATGCGGTGCAGGTTGGCGCTGATGTGGTGATTCAAAAGTCAACGCGCGAAGGGTTTGGGCTGGTTGTCACGGAAGCAATGTGGAAGGGAAGGCCCGTGATTGGCGGGAATGTGGGCGGCATTCGAGTACAGATTGAACACGGAAAATCTGGTTTTTTGGTCAATTCCTCCGGGGAGGCGGCAGGACATATGGTTGAGTTGTTGGAAAATAGGATCTTGCGAAGGAAAATGGGAAGAGCAGCAAAAGAGCGCGCGCGCAAACATTTTTTGCTGCCGCGTCTTTTGCGTGACTATTTGAAGATGCTTACAGAATTGAAGGGTTAACATGATAAGACAATATTATAACAACAATCCGCGCCAACGGCGCGGATTGTTGTGTTCGGAGATCGGGATATGTCAGGAGGTTAGGATTGGATTATTTCAACTATTTTTTTGAACACTTCTGGTTCTTGTGCAGCAAGCTCCGCCAAGATTTTACGGTCAAGTTGGATATTGGCTTTTTTCAATCCTGCCATAAATTTACTATACGAAAGGCCATGCGCGCGGCTAGCGGCGCCAATTCGTATTTGCCACAACGCTCGCTTCTCTCGTTTCAGGCGTCTGCGGTCGCGGTATTGGTATTGCCACGCCTTCATGAGCGCCTGCTTTGCGGCCTTATATGTTGATTTCCTACGCCATTGGTATCCTTTGGCTTTTTTTAGAAGGCGTTCCCGTTTTTTATGTTTTATAGTTCCTCGTTTGACTCGGCTCATACTAAGGGTACAGGAAACGGGGGGCAGGGGACAGTTTTTGGCTGAACCCTGAACTCCGAACCCTGATGACTAGCGGTAAAGGTATCTTATTATCGCTTTTTTGTCGGCTTTGGAAAGTTTTATCGTTTGGCGCAGTTGTCGGCGCTTACCCCCACTTTTTTTTGCGCGAAAGTGATCTTGCCCCGCGCGTTTGCGCAAAATGATGCCGCGCTTCGTTATCTTGAAACGCGCCTTTACGGATTTGTTGGTTTTTCGTTTCGGCATGCTCGGATACTACGAAGTACAAATTTTACGAATATACGGATTACGACCGTAAGCGATTCGTATATTCGTACTAATTCGTATTTGTAGTGTTGTTTGTATCTTGTGTCTTAGTATTTGTATCTTGTTTGCTCTCTTGCGTATCGTTGCTTATATCGTTGGATGGCTTTTGCGTTTGTTTCTTCCCTTTCACAATTATCGTCTCCATCCCTTTGCCGCCGCGAGCCGGTTCTTGCTCCATGCGCCAGGGAGTGATCAAAAGGTCTAAAAATTCTGTAATTCGTTCCTTCCCAAAATCTTTGTGGGCTTTTTCGCGTCCGTACATGGCCAGTTCAAGCCGGACTTTATGGCCTTCTTTTAAAAACCCGTCCGCTTGTCGTGCGCGAAAGGCGAGGTCGTGGGTAGAGGCGCGCATGGTGATACGAACACCTTTTGTTTCGCTTTGTCGGTGTTTTCCTTCTTTCCGTTCCAGGCGCGTCTTCTTTGCCTGCTCATATTGCCATTTGCCAAGATTTGCAATGTGGCATACCGGCGGGCGGGCATCGGGCGCCACTTCAATAAGATCAAGGCCTTGCTCATGGGCGCGTGTGAGTGCTTGGGTGGTCGAAATTACTCCCAAATTCGTGCCATCCGAATCGATGACTCGAACCTCGGCGATTCGTATTTGATTGTTGACGCGCGGGCCGTATTTTCGTGGCTGCGGCCGGCGCCTAAAGCGTGATCGTCTCAAAAATTAGGGAACAGGGTTCAGGGAATAGGGAACAGGCAAAACCTGATACCCGATTTCTGATACCTGATAGCAAATTTATGTGGAGATGGTGGGAGTTGAACCCACGTCAAAAGAATGCGCCGGGGCCTGTGTACGAGCGTAGTCCATCTTGTGTTTCTTTGGCAATTACGGTAGGAGACGGACAGAATCTATAATTGCCGCAGCTCAAATATTTCGCGCAAGCAATTGGGTAGGTGCTTGGCTAGCTCGATTATAACACCCTAAACCCCCTATCGAGCATCGGGGCAGGATGGCCTACATGCCAATTAGGCGTAGGCGTATGAGGGGCGCAAAGACCCCTTTGTCAATAAGTTTGCACTTATTTGGTTGGCTACAAAGATTAACGAGGAAGGCAGCCATCCTCGGCTCGCAAGCAACCCTTTGTATTCCTTTTCAAGGCCCGGCATCCCCGCGAATTTTTCCCGCGAACTTAAGAGCGGCTGAAAAATTCAGCGCCCTGAGCCGCGGCGAAGGACTACATTTTCAAATGCCGTTTTATTTCCCTCTCGGATTCTCTTTTCTTGATAACCTCTCGCTTATCCATTTTCTTTCGGTGTTTTGCAATTCCAATTTCAACCTTGATTTTACCCCGCACACTATACAGGCGCAAGGGTATGGCAGTCAAGTGCCTCTGGGCAAGTTTTCCGACAAGCCACGAGAGCTCTTTTTTCTGCACGAGTACTTTGCGCGACCGCGTGTCGTTATAGTCGGGAGGGGCGTTTTTTGGCTGCCACGCAGGAATCGTGGCGTTGGTCAAAAACGCTTCTCCTGCTTTTAGGGTAACAAATGCTCCGGCAAGCGAGGCGCGTCCTGCGCGAATGCTTTTTACTTCCTGGCCAGAGAGCACCAAACCGCCTTGCAGTGTTTCAAGGATTTCGTAGTCAAAGCGTGCGCGTTTGTTGTCAGCAAAACTCATAGAAGCGGATCTGCGCGCCTGCCTGCCGGCAGGCAGGGACATCAACACTGATCTGCGCCGATGTTTTCAGCGTAGCACGACGGTTGTAAAAACAAGAATCGTATGCTAGAAAGGTTTTGCCTGCGCCACAGGTAGTTCCTATCAAACAAACAAAAAGGAGGAACGAGATGTCTAAACACCGGGCGGAAAAAGAGATTTCGCGACCACCGGCGTCGCAACCTTTGCGGTCACCGAGTGTGGGTTCCGGCGAAACCGAGCGTGGCGGAAAAGTAGATGCGTGTATGGATAACGTGACCGCAAGAGGTTTTGCTGCAAAGATGGCACGGCAAATCGGCGACGAGGAGTGGCGGAAGGGCAATACGAAGTATGCGTTTGAAGCATGGGAGGCATCCGATATTACTCCTGCCGAGCTTTACGAGATAGCGGAGAGACTCGCAAAATCCCTGGAACTTTTTACAGCGGCAGAGCGCGGATACCGCGCAACCGCGGCAAAGGTTCTTGGTTGGGAGGAATCGCGGCTTTTAAATGATTACATCGCGAAGGATCGACGAGTATACACGTCTAATTTTTTCCGTCAGGCCATTGTGGCATGCCTGAAACTTATCAAGCGGATGGCAGCATAGCTCAATAAAACACGTTCCCCAATGGCGCAGGTCTCGTCATCAAACTATGGCGGGCAGGGGATGAGATACAAAAGAATACGCAAACCAGCGCGGAAGCGCTGGTTTTCTTATGCTATGGTAAAGATATGCTGCGCTCTTTTGTTGAAGGCCCAGGCGGGCTTTTGGAACAAGCGCTCGCCCGGGCGTTTAAAAAACTGAAGCTCCCATTAGGGGGGGCGATTTTTGAGCGTCCGGAAAACCCAAAACATGGCGATTATGCAACGAGTGCTGCTTTGCGGCTTGCGAAGAAGGAAAAACGTCCGCAAATGGAGATTGCAAAAGGGCTTACGGATGAATTATTGCGTGATGCCCGTATTGCGCAGATGATTCAAAAAGCCGAAACAATACCTCCTGGTTTTATCAATATATTTCTGTCTCCTAAGTGGCTTCAGGCACAAATTCCCGGCATTATCTCGTCCGGAGAAAACTACGGGAAAACCTTGCACTCGTCTTTTAGCGATAAACATTCCAAGGTGCAGGTTGAGTTTATTTCGGCAAACCCGACGGGTCCCTTGACGCTCGCCAACGGAAGAGGAGGATTTTTGGGAGATGTGCTTGCAAATATCCTTGAAGCCGCAGGCAATAATGTTACGCGCGAATATTATGTGAACGATGCGGGGGAACAGGTGCGAAAGCTTGGCTGGTCCATCCTTGCGGCAAAGGGATACAAGACACCCTACCAAGCAGAGGAGCTTTATCAAGGCAGTTATATTCGTGAGTTGGCGGAGAAGATAATGTCGCAAGAAATCCAAAATCCAAAATCCAAAATCCAAAACAAACCTCAAATCCAAACTTCGAAACTCGCGGAATACGCGGCGAGGGAAGGGTCTAAGCTCTTGCTTAAAGACATCAAGCGCGTGGTGCGAAAGGCCGGGATTAGATTCGACGTATGGTTTTCGGAAAAAAGTTTACATCGCCAACGAATTGTCGACGAAGTGCTGAAGATAGTGAAACGAAAACGGCTCGTTGAAGAAAGAGAGGGCGCATTGTGGTTGCGCGCGCAAGAGCTTGGCGAATCCAAAGACAAGGTGCTGGTGAAGTCATCGGGCGACCCCACCTACCTTTTACCTGACCTTGCTTATCATTGGGAGAAGTTTATGCGTCGCAGATTTTCCAGCGTTATCGATATTGTGGGTGCAGACCATCATGGTCACATGCGGGCGTTGAGCGTAGGACTTAAAGTGCTTGGTCTGAAACAGCCATCCGTTATTTTGGTGCAATTTGTGCGACTTGTAGAAAATGGACAGGAAGTCAAGATGTCCAAGCGCGCAGGGACGTTTGTGACACTCGAGGAATTGCTCAATTCGGTTGGAAAGGATGTTGCGCGCTTTTTCTTTCTGCAGTCGTCGCCGACAAGCCACATGGACTTTGATCTTGCGCTTGCGCGCGAGCAATCGCAGAAAAACCCAGTGTATTATACGCAATATGCTCACGCGAGAATCGCAAGCATGTTGCGTAAATCCAAAATCCCAAATCCTAAATTCAAAACCGATTATACGCTGCTGCAGCATCCAAGCGAGATCGTTTTAATGAAACAAATCGTGCAGCTTCCTGATCTTGTGGGGCGTATTGCAAAAAACCATGAAGTGCATCATTTGACGACCTATAGCCGGGAACTTGCAACTGCTTTTCATGCATTTTACCGCGACTGCCGCGTCATCTCGGAAAACAAAGGAACAACCGCAGCGCGCCTTGCACTATGCCGTGCCACGCAAATAACACTTGCCAACACCCTTCGTTTTATGGGCATTCGGGCGCCGGAAAAAATGTAGTAGCATTATTTTAAGTAAAGGCTATGGATTTTTCGAAAAGCGAAGAAAAAATACTTAAAAGTTGGGAAAAGGGGAAAACCTTTAATGCTTCCCTTAAGGCAAGGGCCAAAGCTCCGCGTTTTATATTTTTTGAAGGACCGCCAACTGCCAATGGACGGCCGGGTATTCACCATTTATTGGGGCGCGCTTTCAAGGATGTTGTGTGCCGGTATAAAACTATGCGGGGCTTTTTGGTTGAACGTCGGGCAGGATGGGATACGCATGGCCTTCCCGTTGAATTGGAAGTGGAAAGAGAGCTTGGGCTGAAGGCCAAGCAGGATATCGAGCAATATGGCATCGCCCGTTTTAATGCCCGCTGCAAAAAAAGCGTTTGGAAATATAAAGATGAATGGGAGAAATTTACCAGGCGTATCGGTTTCTGGATTGATCTTAATGACCCGTATATCACCTATACCAATGGCTATATTGAAACGCTTTGGTGGATCATCAAAAATATCTACGACCAAGGACTTTTGTATGAGGATTTTAAAGTAGTGCCATGGTGTCCGCGGTGCGGATCGACGTTATCTTCTCACGAAGTGGCGTTGGGATATGAGTCGGTTTCCGAAAATTCCTTGTACGTAAAATTTAAAGTAAAAGGCGAAGCAAATACGTATATTTTGGGATGGACCACAACCCCTTGGACTTTGCCGGGTAATGTTGCGTTGGCAGTGGGCAGCGACACCGATTATGTAAAAGTAGAATTTTCGGGCATGGATGGGATTTATATTCTTGCAAAAGATAGCGTTGGACGGATAAGCCGTGCCCTGCAGCTAACTGGTGAGGTTTCTGGATCGGTACTAAAAGGGCATGAGCTTGTCGGTTTTGCATATGAGCCGCTGTTTGATATTCCCGAAACACAAAACGAAAAAAGCCATAAAGTGTACGCAGCTGATTTTGTAAATACCGACGAGGGAACAGGTATTGTGCATACCGCCGCGATGTACGGGGAAGACGACTATCGGCTTGGTGTGCGCGTGGGTTTGCCAAAAGTTCACACCGTTGATGAGGAAGGAAGATTTCTGCCAAATGTTCCAGCGGGTCTTGCCGGTCGGCAGGTTAAAGCAAAAGATACCGAACAAGACATTCTTGCACATCTTATAAAACGCAATCTTTTGTTTAAGGAGGAGCAATATACGCATGACTATCCTTTTTGTTGGCGCTGCAAAAGCGCATTGCTTTATTACGCCAAAAGGTCATGGTTTATTAAAATGTCGCAGCTGCGCGCGAAACTTATTTCAGAAAACGAACGGGTTAATTGGATACCCGAGCATCTTAAGTCCGGAAGGTTTGGCGAATGGCTTCGTGAGCTTAAGGATTGGGCGTTTTCGCGCGAACGCTATTGGGGAACCCCCTTACCTATTTGGCGATGCGTGGAATGCGGCGAAACCGAAGCAGTCGGTTCGCTGAAAGAATTGGGAGCTCGCAGCAAGATGAGGAACCGCTATATTTTATTGCGTCACGCCGAAGCGAAGTCCAATGTCGAAAGCTGGGTGTCATGTATGCCCGAAAAAAAGAGAAGCCCTCTTACTAAAAAGGGAAGGGCACAGGCGAGACAGGCGGCAGATAGTTTAAAAAAATATAAACCAGACGTAATCGTAAGTTCGCCGCTTGAGCGCACAAACGAAACTGCGGCAATCGTTGGGAATTTGCTTGATCTGCCCGTGATCATAGAAAGCAGGATTCAGGAATTTAAGCTTGGCACATTTAATACCCGCCCCGTCGATGAATACCACAAGTTTTTGGGGTATAAGCCCGAGGCCCATTGGGATAAAAAACCGCTTGGAGGTGAAACGTGGAAAGAATTGCGCAAGCGCATGCTTGTTGCAGTAAAGGATCTTGAGAAGAAATACGAAGGGAAAACGATTGTTTTAGTAAGTCATGGAGATCCGCTTTTTGTTTTGCAGGGAGCGCTTCTTGGGATAGACGAAAATGATTTTGCGGTTTCGTATCGGCACGCATATCCCAAATATCAATCACAAGCAAAGGGAAGGCGTATACCATATCCGGAAACAGGAAAGCCGTTGGTATTGCCAAATTATGCATTGCCGCTTGATGAGTCGGGTCGGCCCGATTTGCACCGTCCTTTTGTGGACGAGCTTACTTTTTCTTGTAAAAAATGCAAGGGCTTTATGCGACGCGTACCAGAGGTCATTGATGTCTGGTTCGATTCCGGCGCCATGCCGTTCGCTTCGCAGACCGACGCGGATTTGGCCCGGCAAGTTGCGGGGCAGGCGCGGACAGACGCGGGAAATGTTCAGCGTGGGTCAGCGTCCAGTCAGCGTAAGTCAGCGTTTCTCTATCCGGCAGACTTTATTTGTGAGGGCATTGATCAGACGCGCGGATGGTTTTACACCTTACTTGCAGTGGCGACACTGTTGGGCCGAGAACGACCATATAGAAACGTAATTTCACATGGGCATGTCCTTGATAAAAACGGGAAAAAAATGTCCAAATCCCTGGGTAATATGGTAAGTCCATGGGACATGGTTGAACGATATGGCGCCGATGCGGTGCGATGGTATTTTTACACCATTAATCAGCCAAGCGATCCGAAACGTTTTGATGAACAAGACGTGAAACGGGTGCAGCAGCGTTTTATTGGAACGCTATACAACCTTCTTGCTTTTTGGCATACCTATTCGCGCACAAAAAAGGGTACAGGGTACAGGGTACAGGGTACGGGGTTGACGGTTTTAGACAGGTGGATTCTTTCCCGCATAAACACCGTAATCGAACGGGTTTGCCAGTATATGGATGCATACGACTTGGTTAACGCCGCACGGCTTCTTGATACGTTTGCGGTTGACGATTTGTCTAACTGGTATGTGCGCCGTTCGCGTGAACGTTTCCAGCACCCCAAGAATCGCAGTGAACGTGTTTATGCCGAGGCGTTATTAACACATCTGCTCGAAACGCTTGCGCAAATGATTGCTCCATTTACGCCCTTCGTAGCAGAAGAGATTTTCCATAACGTTTCCGACGGGGCAAGCGTTCATGTGACCGATTTCCCAAAAACGGAAAAGAAATTGCAATTTATGGAGCTTGAGGCCGATATGGAAAAAATACGAGAGGCAGCAGCGCTTGGGCATGCCGAACGCAGGAAGGCGAATATCCGAGTACGCCAACCGCTTGCGTCATTAAGCATTGCGCAAGACCTTGTCCCGAAGTCACCGGCAAAAAACGAACTTTTTTCAATTCTTGCTGACGAACTAAATGTGAAAGAAATAAAAGCGGGGGATGGCCTTCCTGCGCATTCCGTAGTGTTGGATACCGAGCTTACGCCGGCCCTACGCGCCGAAGGCGTGAGGCGTGAAGTGATACGTATTTTGCAGGACTTGCGGAAAGAGGCGGGGCTTAAACCCAAAGACCGTGTGCGTATGCGCCTTTCGCTTTCTGGCACTTTCCACGATGCATTTCATGGACACTACAAGGAACTTGAGAGGGCAGTGGGCGCGCGAGAAGTTTTGTTCGGCAGTAGGGACGAGCGAATAAAAGTGCGGGCGGAACGCTCCGTGCGGATTGATGATTCGGTTGAGGTGTGGGCAGCAATTATAAAATAGTGATCCGGGATCAGAAATCAGTAATCAGTAATCAGTATGGGCGGGACTTGCGGGAATGATCTCCGATCCCTGATGTCTGATAACTGATTCCTTGCTATGCGGGCATTAATTCTTCAAACTGAATCAGTAGGCGAGGCGGATTGGGAGATAACCATGCTTTCCGAGGAGCTTGGTAAGCTGCGCGTCAAGGCCAAAGGCGCTGCCAAAATGGAGTCGAAATTGCGTGCCGGCATTTTGCCATTTGTTACGAGCGATGTTATGTTGCATCCCCAAAAGAACGGGGGTTTTCTTTTAAAAACCGCTGCACCGTACGTAGAACGTCTATCAATACGAGAATCGCTTTGTGCGCTTTCGGTGGCAGAGGTCTTTGCCGAGATTCTTTTAGCAATAACCGGGGAGGGGATTGTGGACGAAAAGCTGTTTTTATTTGCGGAAAAGGCATTTGATGCGCTCGAAGAAGGCAAGGATCCCGTAACGGTGTTTCTCTATGCCGTCTCTGCATTTATTCGGGAAGCAGGTCTTGCGCCTCCCAAAAACGCTCATGACCTTCCTTTATTTATGCAAGAACACTTCGAGTACCCGCTTGGCAGCTTTTCTTTTATGCAAAAGGCGTGTCATGAGGTAAAATATAGGAGCGATGCCCAAGAGACGGTATTTATATGAATGCCCCCACTAAAGAATTTATTGCCTTATTAAGCGCAACCACCATTGCCTTGGCAGCTGCCATAATTATGGAAGACGCGCAGCCAAAAGCTGCTACGCCGGTGGTTGGGCAACTAGCGCAAGAAAGCGCGACACCGCCGCAAGAGGACGAATTTGCCGGCTGGCAAACCTACCGCAATGAAGAGTATGGGTTTGAGGTGAGGTATCCAGGAGAATGGATTGTTGCTAATGAAGTATGCCCCGATTATTCTTCTGACGATCTTATCATTTTGGGCAATAGGGGTAATGATTGTTTTGCTTATGGAAGCTTAGAAGGTTCTTACGAATTTGCAATATCTATTAATGAACAAGAACATGATCTAAACGAAATGATTAAGGGTAGAGAAGGATTTGTACCTACTGGGGAATTTATTTCCCTTTCTGGGGTTAGGACGGCAAAAGTCTATCCAATTTACACGGCTTTTTATGGGAGAATTGAGATGTATCTAAATCATAGATCTAATGGGTTTATGATTGTATTTCCAAACATAGATTACCAAGGAAATTATGATTCAATGTATAACCAAATCCTCTCTACGTTCCGGTTTATTGAATAGAACTATTCCCTAATCTCTATTCTTTGTTTCCTCGCATGTGCGAATCCGGTAACGTTGCAGTGCTTTTAAGGGTTTGCTAGTATGCATAGTATGAATCCGGTTACCATTCCCAAAAAAATAACCAAAGGAGAGGAACTCGTTATCCTTTCTCGAAAGGAATACGAACGTCTTTCTCAAAAACAAGAGGCCGCGCTTGACCGCGATCTCGCCAAAGCGCTTTCTGATGTGCGTTCGGGTCGCCTGTTCGGGCCTTTTCAAAGCTTGCGGGGTCTGAAGAGGGCGCTTCGCACATAGTCGCACAACGGCATGAGATTTTATTTCACCGCACATTTTGCGGCGCGATACCGCAGGTTGAGCCCGCGCGCCAAAACCCAGACCGACAAGGCCCTGGGGTTTCTTTTACGCGATCTTCGGCATCCTTCGCTTCACGCAAAGAAATACGATGAGACGCGCGGCATATGGCAGGTGCGAGTAACGAAAACATACCGCCTCTATTTTCTTATTGAAGGAGAAGCGTATGTCTTGCTTGATGTGAAAACGCATCCGAAGTGATAATGCCACACGGCCCGATGTATCGTATTGGGCAATTTTGGTACAATAAGAACATGGAACCCTCCCTCTCAAAGCACCTTTTCATATTATTGGCCGCAACCACCATTGCCTTGGCAGCTGCCATAATTATGGAAGACGCGCAGCCAAAGCCGGCGACGCCAGCGTTCTCGCCAGCGCAGCAAACTCAACTATCGCAGCAGGGAAACGAATTAGAACAGGCGTTACCACAAAGTGACGATATCTATTCATGTGATTTTTGGAAGGATAAGATTTTTGCTACCACTGATTTTGGTGCTTCAGCGGGCATGGTCGATCTCCGTGGTATCGTACACAGCGTCCAAACGACGATATGGGATGAGAACGTAACGCGTGTCTATTTTGAAATCAGCCCTCCACAAGAAGAGTCAGCGCGGACTTTTTATCAATATTTCTTGGATATGATACGGGAAGGAAATAGCGTTAATACACAAGAAAGCGATGTCTTACAATTTACATTAGGCGTTCTGGAAAACGAAAAAATTGAATCATCGGCATACATTTCTGATGCTACGCAATATCGATTGCAAACGGCGCTCGCCTACGCCCTTCCTGTTTCATTACGATTTGTTGTTCCCCTTTATCTTGGCGCAGGGGCTCCCACAGATTTCAGTTTCGCCTGCAGTATTGAATATCGTATAGTCGATACCCCTATTCCTTGATTCCTGATTTCTGATCACTATTTTATGCGTACCTGGCAATTCAATGTAAGGAAACTGCTTATATGGCTTGTGTTTGTCGTGGCACTTTTTGGCGCTGCCTTATTTATTTTGCGCCGCGGCTTTGACCCCGGAGACGTCAGCATTGAGCTTAACGCTCCACAGTTTGTTACGGTTGGGGAGGAAGCAAAAATAGTAGCGGTGGTTAAAAACGGCTCGGGTTCCGTGCTGCGTGATGTTAATGCCACGCTTTTTTTGCCCGAAGGCATAAGCAGCGAAGCGTCCCAAACCCAGCGTCTTGAGCCAATCAACGCTCGTGAACAGCGCACCGTTGAATTTACTGTTCCCGTTGTGGCAAATGCCCGCGATTTCACTGTACGCACATCAGTTCGATTTCGGGCCGGTACTTTATCCGCGACCTTCGAAAAAACTGCAGAAACATCGATTTTGGTTTCGGCAGCTCCGGTAAAAATTTCCCTTTCATTCCCTTCAGATATTTCGGCTGAACGTCCATTCACCTTTTTTATACGCTATCAGTCCGATGCCACCACAATCCTTGAGAATGTGGGCGTAATACTTCAAAAACCAGGCGGTTTTAGCATTGATCGCGCACGCCCAAGCCACACATCCGTGGATAGCTTGGCCCTATGGGATATTGGCGCGCTTCGGCCGGGTGAGGAGAGTGAGATTTCCGTAACCGGAAGATTTGCCGCGGGTGATCCCGCCGGTGAATTTGTTGCACGTATTGGTTTATTAGACGATAGCCATCGGTCATTGCGTATTATTTTTGCCGGAACGAGCGAGAAACAAACGGCAGCACGCGAGGAACTCGGGCTTACGGTTTTTATTCAGGAAGTTGAAAATCCCGGAGAGGTTATTGTATTTGCGGGGGATACCATTTCAATCGCCATCGGATACGAGAATAAAAGCAATCGCGAGCTTGAAAATGTGCTTGTGGATTTAGGCATTGCGCATCGTGACCTTGACCAAAAAAGCATCATTGCAAATCCGAGTTTCCGTCGTTCGCCTTCTGGAAGTTTTCGTTGGGATGCCAGTGTTATTCCACAGTTTTCGCAACTTGCCCGCGGAGCATCGGGCCGTATCACCTTTTCTATTAATCTTGCAAACACTATTACAATGAATGGGTTTGAAGATGCAAACCAATCATTTCCCATAGAGGTTCGCGTTTTTGCCGAAGGCCGCACGCAGGCAGAACACACAACTACCGCAAAGATCGGGACGCGCTTGGCGGTGCGAGGGGATATTTATTATAACGACAGCACCTATGTAAATACGGGACCGCTTCCTTTGCGTGTCGGCCAGACAACGACGTTTACGGTCCGAATACTTGTGTTGGGTGGTACAAACGGTTTTCGTAACGCCATCGTCCGTTTTGTGCTGGGCCCCGCCGTATCATTTGGCGAAACTCTTTCTCCTAAGGATGCTGCAGTATCGTGGAATGAAGAAACACGCGAGGTGGTTTGGAACATCGGTACATTGACAGCCGGCACGGGGATTTTGCAACCGCCACGCGAATTAGTGTTTCGTATCGATGCGGCGCCACGGCAGCAAGACCTAGGAGGCCCTATTTCTCTTATCGATACCGTTGTGCTGAACGGTGAAGATGAATTCACCGGCCGCACATCCGACGCCCAACTTCCCGGTGCGGGTTCTGACAAATTAAGCGACCAGGGCTTTCGGCCAACAAACGGATATGTACAGCAATAATCATTCATAAGCAAAAGGACGGCTTTTCGTACAAGGAATTTCTATTCATTTCTCTTTATATCTATAAGTTTCAGAAATTTATAGAAACGTGCTTCGAGAAACTTGTAGAGATTCATTGTATATTGCTTCTTCTATGTCAGCCCAAACTCTTGAGACCATTGTTTCGGTAGCTAAGCGCCGCGGCTTTATTTTTCCCTCTTCTGAAATATACGACGGGTTCCGTTCGTCATATGATTATGGTCCTTTAGGAGTGGAACTTAAAAATGTCATTAAAAAACTCTGGTGGGAAGAGATGGTGGTGAAGCGTGAGGATATCGTGGGGCTTGATTCGGCAATCCTTATGAATCCAAAAATCTGGGAGGCATCGGGCCACACTTCTGCTGGTTTTGCCGATGAACTTGCCGAATGCCCGCAATGCCATAAGCGATGGCGGGTTGACCACGTGGAAGGGAAGTGTCCGGAATGTGAAGTGGCGTTGGGCGGGGCGCGTAAGTTTAATTTGCTTGTGCGTACTCATCTTGGGCCGGTGGAAGACGAAACTACGCTTGCATATTTTCGTCCCGAAACCGCGCAGGGTATTTATGTCAATTTTCCTAACGTTCAACAAGCATCCCGGATGAAAGTCCCGTTTGGCATTGCGCAAATTGGAAAGGCATTTCGAAATGAAATTACGCCAGGGCCGTTTACGTTTCGCACGCGCGAATTTGAGCAGATGGAAATGCAATGGTTCTGCAAGCCAGGGAACAGGGAACAGGGTACAGGGGACAGAAATCTGAAAAAAAACGAGAAACGAAGTGATCGCCGGTCTCTGAACCCCGATGACTGGTTTATGTACTGGAAAGAACAGCGCATGCGGTGGTATGGGGATGTTCTTGGGATTGAAGCCGGGCATCTACGATTTCATCCGCACGGGAAGGATGAGCTTGCGCATTATGCAAAAGCAGCGTTTGATATCGAATACCAATACCCCTGGGGATGGGGCGAATTTGAGGGCATTCACAATCGAGGGGATTTTGACCTTTCAAACCACGCCAAACACTCCGGCAAAGACCTTGCGTATTTTGATGAGGAGACAAAAGATCGGTTTATCCCTTTTATTATCGAGACATCTGGAGGGGTCGACCGGGCCTTACTAGTTACGCTACTCGAGCATTTTGATGAAGAAGAGGTGCGGGGTGAAAAACGTTCGTTGTTCAGATTTCCTCCATGGCTTGCGCCTGTTACCGTGGGAGTTTTACCGATTGTTCGCAATAACGAGCGCATTGTTGCAAAAGCGCGCGATATCGCCGAAGACATAAGAAAAAATGCAATCCGTTTTTTCTACGACGAAACAGGATCTATTGGTCGCAGATACCGTCGGCTTGACGAAATAGGGGCTCCCTTTGCCATCACCATCGATTTTCAAACACTTGAGGATAACACCGTAACTCTGCGCGGTCGCGATTCTATGGAGCAGCAACGCATTGCATCAGACGAGCTTTGTCCGGTTTTGCATACTAAGCAACAAGCACCATGATACATACGACAAAATTGCAAAATGGGATACGAGGAATTGTGGTTCCCATGAAGGGCGTAAAAGCCGCCACCGCTCTTGTATTGGTGCGTACCGGTTCCAAATACGAAACCAAACGCACCAATGGTGTTGCGCACTTTGTTGAGCACATGATTTTTAAAGGATCAAAAAAATATCCTTCGGTGCGAAAGCTTACGGAAACTCTTGACCGGTTGGGTGCGGAGTATAACGCATTTACTTCCAAAGAAATGACCGGATATTGGGTAAAAGCAGCCGGCGAAAAGCGGGGTAAAGTACTTGAAATTGTCGCAAGCATGTTGCGCGATCCATTATTCCCCAGAGGGGAATTGGAGCGAGAACGCGGCGTTATTCTCCAGGAGTTAAACTTATATTTCGACACACCCGCAAGATTCATCCATGATTTGTGGGAAAAACTTTTGTGGGGAGATCAGCCGGCCGGATGGCACGTGGGGGGTACTCCGCAAAGCGTTGGGCAGATTACATATAAGGATCTTTCGGCCTTTTTCAAAACACACTATGTGGGGCATGCCACAGTGGTATGCCTTGCGGGCGCTGCACAACAAGCCGATCTTAATCCTATGCGTAAACTTTTTTCTAAGATCGGCGCGGGAGAACAACACCAGCACTCAAAAATTCAGGAGGAACAAACCCATCCGCAGGTTCTTGTATATTATAAAAAGACCGATCAGACGCATATTGACCTTGGATTTCGCGCGGTTTCCTTAACCCATCCCATGCGATATGCTCTTGCGGTACTTGCAACGGTATTGGGAGGAACCATGTCCTCGCGCCTTTTCTTGGAGCTTCGAGATAAACTCGGGCTGGCATATAGTGTAAAAACCGAGACATTTTTTGATACGGAATCTGGATACTTGGTAACTTCTGCAGGAGTTAAGCATGAGTATTTAGAAAAGGCGATACGGGCAGTGCTTGCTGCGTACCACCATGCAAAAAAGTACCCGCCGGCACGAGAGGAGCTTATGAAGGCAAAAGAGGCGATGCTTGGCCGTTTTGTGCTCGATTTGGAGCAGACGGATGAGGTTGCTTCGTATGTGGCAACGAATGCGTTATTACTCAACAAGTATGAGTCGGCGGAGGAGGAAATGCGGCGGCTCAAGCAGGTAACCGCCAGACAGATTCAGGAAGCGGCGAGATTGTTTTTTACTCCCGAACGTCTTAATTTTGCGCTTATCGGACCTTATCGTGATAAAAAACCTTTCTATAAACTTTTAAATAATTTTTGAGTTTCTTATACCGTTCCGTTATACTACTCACTACTTCCTGCTTTCTATTTTCTAAATTATGTCTCTCGATATTCCCACAAAAACGATTGTTCGAGTGTTTGCAGCGCTTTTTATTGTTGCGCTGGTTTTGGTCTTGAAAGATATATTGGCGCTGTTTTTTTTGGCGCTCGTGGTTGCCTCTGGCCTTTCTCCTGTTATTGGATGGATGGAACGGAGGGGGTTTCCGCGCATTTTGGCTGTCACCATGCTTTTTGTTGGCGCGGCATTATTTATTGCGGGGCTGTTTTGGTTACTGATCCCCCCAATTTTGGAAGACATTAGCGAACTCTCCAAAAATTTCCCCTTGTATGCCGAGCTTTTACGCGATAGTATTTCCCGTTTTGGTATTGCGCCGGAGGGTGCGGTTGGGGTTGGGGTTTCAGAAGTATTTCGGGAGTTCGCCAATTATTTTGGCAAGGGAGTAACGGCGATTCCCGCAATTGTCTTTCAGTTTTTTGGCGGCATCATTGCGCTGCTTTCGTTTGTGTTGGTAACGTTTTATCTTGCGCTTGAACGGGATGGCGTTGAGCGATTTTTGAAAGCAATAGCGCCGGGGGAGGAGCCGTACGTTGTGGATCTGTGGCGCCGCGCGCAGCGGAAAATCGGATACTGGGCGCGCGGGCAGGCAGTACTTATGATCGTGATTGGCCTGGTAACGTATGCGGGGCTTTCGGTTTTGGGCGTGCGGTATGCCTTATTGCTTGCGGTATTGGCCGGACTTTTAGAGGTGGTGCAGCTCGTGGGGCCCATCGTGGCGGGTACCGTTGCGACCATTGTCGCGTTTTCTTCTTCTCCTTTGCTTGCCGTGGGGGTAGTACTTTTGTATGTTGCGATTCAGCAAATTGAGTCCAATATATTGGTTCCGGTCGTTTTCAAAAAAGCACTTGGCCTTTCTCCGGTTGTGGTGATATTTGCCTTGCTTGCCGGCGCAAAACTAGGAGGGGTGGTGGGCATGATTATTGCCGTGCCTTTGGTTGCTATTTTGTCGGAGCTTTTGTCAGATTTTTCTAAGGGGAAAATAAAATTGTAGAAGCGGCTCAAAGCGCGGACTTGCGCGGATTTACCCGCCAGAGGCGGGCAAGCGCCGACCTACGCGGACAATACGACTAATAGTAAAATCGTTGCCATTGCAACGTCAAATGGGAGGGTTTTGATAATCTTTCGCTCGCCCCGATAATGAAGCTTGCGATGAAATGCCCGAAATTGTTTCAAAAAGGGGATTTTGGGAAATAGAGATTGCATAACCCATAGCCCGTCGGGAAGCATGGCAAGAAACGCTGCCAAAAATAAAAGCGGTTGCCAGCCCAACAAAAGCAAAATAATGGCAAACCCGGCGGATCCTTCAAGAACAGCACCCCCGATATTGAAGAACAGCCATGCCCCGCGCCTCTTTTCTTTGATCGCCTGTACCGAATAGTCGGTATGCGGCAGCCAATCAAACGCGAAGTGGCTTACAAAAGCCAACGGCAGCGCAATGAGCGGTTGCGGCATTATAGAAGCAATGGCTGCACCGGAAAGGGCGTGTAAGGCGAGTACCATATTGTAATAAGCTCAAATGTCCAAGCCCAAATGTCAAATAAATGTCCAATGACTTAATGTCAAAGACCCGCGCATTCGGTTTTTGACATTGCTGCTTGGGATTTTGTTTGGCATTTGGATTTTGATATTGGGATTTGTATGAGCGGTATATTATACATCGTCGCCACCCCCATCGGAAATCTTGAAGATATCACCTTGCGGGCGTTGCGCGTGTTAAAAGAGGCGGATATGGTATTGGCGGAGGATACGCGAGTCACAAAAAAATTGCTTTTTCATTATCACATTGAAAAGCCCCTTTTGTCATATCGGCAGCACTCGGGCGAGGGAGTGGTTGAAAAGATATTAAAACTGCTTAGGGAGGGGAGGCGCCTTGCGTTGGTAACTGATGCAGGAACGCCAGGCATTGAAGATCCTGGAAACAAGCTCGTTGAAGAGGTGATTAAGCGATTGGGTGATGGGGTGAACGTTGTTGTAACTCCCGGCGCATCTGCGCTGACAGCCCTTGCGTCGGTTGCGGGTATTTCCATGGACCGTTTTTGTTTTTTAGGGTATCCTCCGGCAAAAAAGGGGCGCAAGAGATTTTTTGAAGAAATGGCGCACGGCAGTCACGCCACGATACTTTATGAGTCACCTCACCGCATTCTTCGTACGCTCGAAGATATAAGAGCCATCGTCGAAAACGAACGCTATATTGTCATTGGCCGCGAACTTACCAAAAAGTTTGAAACGATTTATCGCGGCAGTGTTGAGAAAATACTCGCGCAATTAGTGAGTCAAAAACCACAAGGCGAATATACGATTATTGTTGGGGCGGAAAAAGGAAAAGGCCGCAGAGCGGCCAATTAGATAAGGTGCAATACCGCCAACCAAGAAAGAACGGTCGGTACTAAAAGCATGATAGTGATGAGCAGCGCGTATACGGAAAGCGCGACCTTAACAGCAGCCATTGTTGCAAAATCTGGTCCTTCTTTGGTTTCGCTTCGAGCGTAATAGATTGCAGCAACAAGGCCCATGATACACATTATGGTTAAGCTTATAGCAACTACCAACACGAGCTTCTCCTTTGCCTGTTTTTATTAAAGATCCACCCCGTGATCTTAGTACCGTTTCATTTCTATGTCAAATAAATTCTACATCACCACGGCAATCGCATATACGAATGCGCCGCCTCATATCGGGTTTGCCCTGGAATTGGTGCAGGCGGATGTGTTGGCGCGGCTTCACGGTCTGCGCGGCGAAAAACGTTTTTTCCTTACTGGTACAGATGAGCACGGCCGAAAAAATATGCAGGCGGCACAGGGTGCCGGCAAAAAACCTGAAGAATTTGTTGATGAAATGGCGGGGCGTTTTGAAAAGCTCGCTCGCGCATTAAACGTTTCCAACGATGATTTTATAAGAACATCCGATCAAGACCGCCATTGGCCGGGCGTTGTCCAATTTTGGAAACAACTTCAAGAATCCGGAGATCTATACAAAGCTCAATACGAAGGGCTTTATTGTTCGGGTTGCGAGGCATTCAAAAAACAAAGCGATCTTGAAGATGGCATGTGTCCTGACCACGGCAAAGTTCCCGACAGGGTGAAGGAAGAAAACTGGTTTTTCCGTCTTTCAAAATACCAAAAAGAGCTTACGCGCATTATTGGAGCGGACGAACTTCGTATAGTGCCGGACACCCGTAAAAACGAAGTACTGTCATTTATTGCGCAAGGGCTGGAAGACGTTTCCTTTTCGCGTCCCCGAAGGGATTTGCCTTGGGGCGTTCCGGTTCCGGGCGACGACGCCCAAACTATATACGTTTGGGCCGATGCTTTAGTGAATTATCTTACCGGAATAGGGTACGGACACGGACCTGGGGACAGGGTTCAGGGGACAGAAAGATTTGAAACATTCTGGCCGGCGGATATTCATGTTATCGGCAAAGACATCTTGCGATTCCATGCGGTAATCTGGCCGGCAATGCTGTTGTCGGCAAGATTGACGTTGCCCAAAATCCTTTTAGTGCATGGGCACATTCTTTCCGCTGGTAAAAAGATGTCAAAAACAATCGGAAACGTCGTTGACCCTTTTGCTATTGTTGAAAAATACGGGGTAGACGCAGTACGTTATTTTTTGCTAAAAGAAATTCCGACAACCGCAGACGGTGATTTTACTGAAGACCGATTCCTTGAGGTTTATACTTCATCGCTTGCCAATAATCTTGGGAATCTGGTAGGGAGGATTGCCGCGTTGGGTAAAGATCAGGAGATAACAGTACAGGCAGGACAGGATATTCAGGAAGTTGCAAAACGCGCGTGGGCAGAATACGAAGCGGCGTTTGCCGCCTTGCGGCTTGATGAGGCGTTGGGTGCTGTAGATAAGTTTGTCGGTTTCGGGAACGAATTCGTTGAGCGTACAAAGCCATGGGAAGGTGAGCATAATTTGCACGGTGCCTTGCCGCAGCTTGCGTGGATGCTTGGCAATATTGCGTGGATGTTAGCACCACTTTTGCCCGAGACCGCGCGCAAAATTTTTGACCAATTAGGAATTGATCCGGGAGATACTGCGTTGTGGGAAGGAGAGAGTATTAAAATGAAAAAGGGCGCTTCGTTGTTTCCGAGGTTTTAATACTCGCGATGAGCTTTTTCGCTTTCTGCGTTCCGCCCACCGAGCGGAACGCAGGGACTCGGCCTGCGCTCCCGAGCACTCAACGCGTTGAGTGCTCGGACCATGGCCGCTCCGGCCTCGTAACCCGCTCAAAAGCTCATCGTTCGCATATTAAAGAAGTCATCAGTCCTCATCAAATATGTTTAGGGAAAGAGAAACAAAGGAAGATTGGCGGGAGGATTTTGAGCGTGAGGTGATTCGGCGTTCGGCAGTTTCCGATGAGGAGCTGGTACGCAAGCGCGCAGCACCCTATGAGCCGCCGGCATTTGAAATTCGGGAAGCCCGTGAACGCGATGAATATATGGTGACATCACGAGAGATTTTGGATTTGTATCGTCTTCATTCGCAGATGACGGGTGATTTGTGGCCTAAAGCGGCGCCGTCGCTCCGTCCTTATTATGAAAAGCAGCTCGAACGTGTTTGGAATAAATTGCGGTGGACAATTCGACAAGAAACGCAAGAGGCAGAACAATCAGAACCCTTTTTTGATCAAGGACAACAGGATTTCGCAAGAAAGCTCGAGGCGCTTTGGAATTCCATGGAAGAGCTCGGAGATAATGAAGACGATCAAGAGCATCGTTTCCATCAGATTGAAATTATTGGGCGAATTATTCACAGCCTGCATATTAACGGTCCACTCGCCCGATATTTGGTACGTGATATGCGCAATTTATCTGACGAACAGATTAAAGATTTTTTTGATAAATTAGGCAACTACTACTACGCAGTTGCGTAACTGTGCCACCAAGCACCGTGTAACTATATCTCTATGCCACAATTGGTAGATATCCATGGTCACATACAATTTTCGGCATTCAAAGACGACGCCGACGAAGTGATAAAACGCGCCATAGATTCTGGCGTTTATATTATTGCGCCTTCGTCCCAGCTTTCCACTTCTAAGCGGGCGATTCTGTACGCGGAAAAATATCCGGGAAAGGTATTTGCAGCCGTAGGATTGCATCCAATTCACTTAAAACCCGCAAAGTTCGATCCGTCTGAGGGAGAAGCGCCTTCTTTTCAAACGCACGGAGATCAATTTGATGAGAAAACATGGCGGCCGTTGGCGGAGAATAAAAACGTGATTGCGTTGGGTGAGGTGGGTTTGGACTATATTGATCGGCTTGAGCTTTCAGAAAAAGACCGCGACGTGCAGGAAGAAACATTCCGCAAAGAAATTGAGTTGGCGCTTTCGGTCAATAAGCCCATTATCCAGCATTGCCGTTCAGGCATTGTCGAAGGCAAGGAACGTGATGCCCACGACGACGCGCTCCGCATCATCCGCGACTATATCCTGAACTCTGAACCCTCTACCCTGCGTGGCGTTGCCCATTGCTACTCCGGCAATATCGGGCAAGCCAAGAAATATCTTGATTTGGGATTTCATCTTTCGTTTACCGGCCTTATTACTTTTAACAACTTATGGGACGAGGTAATAAAAATGGCGCCTTTGGAGCGCCTGATGGTCGAAACCGATTGCCCGTATATGACACCGATACCGCATCGCGGCAAGCGCAATGAACCGATGTACGTGCGTTATATGGCAGATAAAATCGCGGAACTGAAAGGATTTTCTTTTGAAAGGGTAGCGGAGCGAACCACAAAGAATGCACAAGAGCTTTTTGGATTGCCATTGTAACCCTACAGAATATGTTTTAGTATAAAAAGGTAATTATGATGGCCATCATAAAATTCTTTCGTTCTCTTCCAAAATCTCTGCTCGGGGGAATTCTTTTATTGTTTCTTGCGGGCGTTTTCGCAAATGCGGTTCCAACGCTTCACGCAGAACTGTTATTCCTTGATGGAGTCGTCCCCACGTTTTTATTGTGGGACCTCGTTTCTGATGGAGAGATCAACGCATGGTATCTGGATATTCCTGAAAATCCTTATTTGAAAATTATAAGTCCGGTGTATTTAGATCTTATTCTTCCAGCTATTGCTCTGCTTCTTTTTTGGGCGATAAGACCTCCTCGTACCACAAAACGTTTACTGGCCCGTCTTTTTTTAGTTTTCCTAATTCCTTTAATTTTAATACTCCTTCCAATACTGATCGGGATATTCTTATCCACCACGTTGTTTGCTCCCCCTCCTTTTTCTGATGTACCGGGCATTGACCCGACGTATTTCCAACAATGAACCGATGTACGTGCGTTATATGGCAGATAAAATCGCGGAACTGAAAGGACTTTCGTTTGAAAAAGTGGCCGAGCAGACAACAGAAAATGCTATAACTCTTTTTGGGTTAAACATCGCTTGACGCTTATCGTGTAAGATGTAATAACGAAATCGCGCTCTTTGAAATACAAGGAAAGGAAAGTAGATGACGCTTGAAGAAGCGAAGCAAATCATGACGGATTTTGTGGAAGTCCACGTGAAAACCCCGCCATTTAACGAATACATCAACGTGGTGGCACTTACCGATCGTATTACGGCGGAATTGATGTTAGCCGGAAGGGATCTTTCAACAGCTTCGGCAGAAGAAATGAAAGCGCAGCTTGAGGGCAATGGCGAAAATCCCGATATGTGGGTGATTGCGCTTAGTGTCAAAACAGATTTGCCTCCGGAACTTTCATTGCCGAAAGAATATAAGGGTTTGCGCGTGTATGTGTGCTGGAAGGGCGAATTTGTCTCTCATGGGAGGAGCAGAAAATGACCGAAGAAGAAGCGGTTGCGATCAAAACGGAATTTTCACGGAAATATATGCGAAAGGACCCGTGGAGTGATTACGTAAATACGTGTGCCCTTTCTGATTTAGCTACTGCAGAATGGATGACGGCAGATACACAAACCCAATTATCCCCCGGCGCACTGGAAGCCATACGAGTGCGTCTTGAGAAGAAGGGTTATAAGGCAGACGATTGGTGCATTACCGTCGGTCTCCGTAAACTTTTACCCAATAATTTGCGGTTGCCGAGCGCCTATAAAGGTTTGCGCGTTTATATCTGCTGGCTTGGCGAAGTTGTCGTCCACTAGGAGGTCTTGATGAATTATCAGCAGGCACGGCAGGCGAGGAAAGATTTTATGCGAGAGCACTTGCAGCAATTTAGCGACACGGTACACTCATGTAATCTTCTTGTGAAATGGAGCAATCCTCCGCAATGGACGATTTACCTACGGCTCAAAAAGGAATTGCCGCAAGGCATGTACCTGCCGGAAACTTACCGAGGATTGAATGTCCGCACAGAGGTGGGAGGAAAAAAGTAATGAAAAATCATGTAACTTGGAATGTGATCGAGCTTACTATTTTTGAGGCGATTAGGAGTGATCTTTCGGCAGCGCGCTCTGGGATTATGCGAGGCAATAATTTACCCTCGCAACACCGAATTTTTACCGCATTGCTGAAAGCAGGTTATCTCACCAAAACCTTTGATCCCGCACGCTGTTGGAGGCCGATGGAAAGGCATTGCGACAACGAGATCGAGGCGTCAATTAGTAATACTTTTGAAGAATATCTTGCACAACACAAGAAGGGTGTTTTAAAGATCGGGCCAGATATCGTGCGTCGTATCTACCAAGCGCTTGCCCAAAAAGGATACGTAAGAAAAAAATAATCCCCGCAATTAAGCGGGGTTTGTTCTTATCCGTCAATGCCGACATATTTTGTGTCGCGGAACAAGGATTTTTCCAAATCCCAATAACGGTTTTTTGCATCCGCTGGCTTTTGTTCAATCACCGAAACGTCGTACCAGGGATGAGGCGTGCAAGGGAATGGTACTTCTACATTTTCCACTACGAGGCATTCAATCGATATCCCCGCTTGTCGCGCAAGATAGTTTCGGTGCACGCCGTCCATCAGGATCAGACGATCTCCGTGTTTTTCAACGATAGGGGGTAAGTAATGGCCAAGTACGCTTTCCCCGCTCTGTGTCGTTCCTATGATGAGGCAAGCAAGGAAACGGGTAAAGCCACGCATCATGCCAAAGCCCTTAAAGGTATCTCGGAAGCCCTCGACAATTGAAATATAGTTCGGCCGATACACGAATTTTTGGCCAAGCACCAGAGAGCTTGGATCGGTCATTCGCAAGTGTACTTCATGCTCGCAATAGGGCTTTTGCGCTCGATTGAAAGACAAGCTTATGCTTGAAAGCAATTTGTCGCGATAATGATCTGGCATGACAACTACGCTTTCTACACGTGCGATATCTTTAGGGGAAACAATCCAGCCGATTTGTTCGCAACCCGGAATTTTTGAAAGGTCGATAGTGGTGCGGAAACGAAACTCATCAACGCTAATTGGGACAAAATCGGTTTGTGTAGAGGGTGTCCTTAAAGCCATTCCCGTCCTTTTTCTATTGTAAAATGTCTTTCTTTTTGTATCAGAGATATGCTAAAAAGGTCAACCTGTCTTTTCTTTTGCGCATGTGTTATTGTAAAATATTGTTTATGCAAAACTCGCGTATTTTGGGACTTGATCTTGATGGGACGTTGGCAGATCATACGTTCGCCAAAATTGCTATTGCCCGCGAACTCGGCTACACCCTTTCCCCTCCGCAAACGGCATCGGCGATTTTAAGACACATCATGCAGCCGGAGCATTACCGGACGTTGCAAAAGCGACTCTATCACGATTTTGCCCCACATTCCCCAAAGACCGTGGGGGCCGAAGAAGCGCTTGATGAACTTCGAGTGCGTGGGTGGGATTTCCTAGTTATTTCCCGTCGAGGGGGAGAGGACTCGCAGGACTTGGCTCGGCAATGGGTTGTGCAGGAATACGCTGGCATGATTCCTTCCGAACAGGTTTTTTTCGTTGAGGAAGACGCCGCAAAAAACACCGTCGCGAAAGAACATGGCGTGTTGGGATATGTTGATGACCAACAGGAGGTTTTAAATTATCTTGCGTCCGTAAAATACCGTTTGTTGTTTGATCCCTTTGAGAATTTTCTTACTAAAACGCCGCCGCATATTTTTCTGATGCATGCATGGCGCGAATTACCCCAGCTTTTAGCCCCGTTTGAATAAAAGAAGGCCCCGCACAGCGGGGCGTTTTTATTACAGATCAAAATCGCGGATTATTGCAGAATGGTCTTCGTCGGCATAGCCCATTGCGATAAGCAATTCGTATAGGCGTTTTAGCATTAACACAAACTCAAGTTCGGGGTGCGGCATCTTAAGGGGACTCGAAGGTTCTTTGACCATGCGCGGGAAAAGCGCGCGCACCGCCCCTTCAATATTTTTAAGATCTTTAAGATGCAACGATGCGCGAAATGCCGGGGGGAAGGTTCGGGTACACATCGGTTCTGCTTTGCGTTCCAGCACCCGGTTGTGCGCAAGGCCTCCCTGCCACGACGTAATAGCGCTTTGCGAATTACCTCCTCCTCGTTCTACGAGCGCGATGGCGGCGGCATCGGCAGCCATGAGTGCTGCAACAATAATTTGGTTGCCGAGTTTCGCAAGCTGTCCTGTGCCGACAGGGCCCTGATGGTATATGGTATTGCCCAGTACCCCGAGAATCGGGTGTGCGCGCGCAAGTGTTTTCGCCTCACCCCCAACCATAATGGAAAGCGTACCTCGCTCCGCTCCTTGCGTGGAACCCGACACCGGCGCATCAAGAAATTCCGCTCCTTTTTCTGAAAGCGCTTGGGCAATATGTACCGCAACCGAAGGCAAAATCGAGCTCATATCTATTACAATCTTTCCTTGGCTGATGCCTTCGATAATCCCATGTTTTCCCAATATTATTTCTTTAACATCTGGAGAGTCGGGAAGCATGGTGATGATCACTTGCGATAGGACGGCCACGCTTTTGGGAGAATCCGCTCCTGTTGCGCCTTTGGCTACCAACGGTAGCATTTTCTTTTGGGTTCGGTTAAATACCGTTAACGGATACCCTGCTTCAAGCAATCGTGCAGCCATAGGCATGCCCATGGTGCCAAGACCAATGAATCCAATACGGGGTTTTCGCATTTCGCTTCCCCTTTTTATTGTCAAGTTGCGTAGTGTCTTGGTAACATATGGATTTTTTGTTGACAAGGGCACGGGGCGGCGCTAGTTTGTGGATACAACCTTGACAATGAAAAACGAGGAAAAAATGCAAGCAGTAGAAATCCGTTCGGTATGGTATCCGCGAGCCGGGAGTGAAGTGCATCCGCGTGATGTTGAGAAAATTCGCGCCCAGCAAGGGTCGCGCGTATGGATGCAGCCAACAGCTGCGTTGATTCGCACAAAACGTCCGGAACTTCGCGATACCGAGGTTCTTATTCGCGTGCGCGCCTGTGGGCTTTGCGGCTCGGACGTTTCTATGGCCGCCCAAGACCATGATGGTTACGCCCGATATCCTTTCATGATGCGTTCCCCGATAATCCCGGGACACGAGTTTGCCGGTGAAGTGGTGGATATGGGTTCGCGCGCCGCAGAAAAAAGAAGTTGGTTAAAACGCGGCGTACCCGTCACTGCCCAATGTGTTTTAAACTGCGGCGCGTGCGATAACTGCCTTAATGGGGAATTTGACAGCTGTATTGCCGGAGAGGAGCTTGGGTTTACCCGTAATGGCGGTATGGCCGAATATTGCGCGGTAGATGCCAGGCACGTATGGTCGTTGCTTCCGCTGTCGGATCACTACCGTACCGAAGATCAACTGTATCTTGCGGGTTCCCTTATTGAGCCGATGGCCGGAGTTTTCAAGGGCTTGAACATGGTTGAGTGGGGGCATGGCGATACGCTTCTTATCATCGGAGCGGGCCCTATCGGGCTTTCTGCCCTGCTCGTAGCGCAAGCATTGGGTTTTGGAAACATTCTTGTAGCAGAAGTTTGGCGGGAACGGCGCGTGAAAGCAAATCGTCTAGGTGCTTCACATTCATTTTGTCCGCTTGCTCACAAGCTTTCCGATGTCGTGTTGGAACTTACCGGAGGAAGAGGGGCCGATGTCGTGTTTGAGGCATCAGGATATGCAGAGAAAAATTGGGATGAACTGAATGTTCTTTGGCGGCGCCAAAAAGCAGATCCCCGAATGGTTTTTTTCGGACAATCCAAAAAAGAACTGCCGTTCAACCCACAGCTTCCTATACAGCGGTATGCGAAATTCGTTGGTTCGCATGGCCATACAAAAGTGTGGGATTCGGTGATTCGTATGGTTGGCGCAGGACGGATCAACCCACTTCCCATGATTACGCGCACCATCTCTTTACAAGAGGCGCCCGAATGGCTCAAGCGCCTGCAAACCGATAAGTCCGAATGTAAAGTAACAATTACTGAATTTTAAAAACACAAAAGGCCCGGATATCGGGCCTTGCTGTTTATATGCGATCAACAACTTTTCTGAAACCGGAGATGACGACGTCTCGGGCGCGTGATTGTCGTTTCGCAACCCTTACGGCTTCTTGTTCTCGTTGTTTTCGTATTCGTCCAAAATATCGCTGGATGGCCTTTGCAAGCGGAGATATGTTGTGTTCATACGAAATTCGATCACCGTGCGGCCATTGGTTTACCGAGAGATCTTCATAAAAAAGTCGTGTTTTCCGTTCCAGGATTTCGATAATGCAAATCCGTGGTGAGTTGGGATAATGAAGGTCTATTTCAATGCCTTGGTACGTGCCGACGAGCACGTCGTGGTATCCTTCAAAGGGATCGCCGTCGCGCTTCGTTTTCCATTCGATTTTATTTTGCTGTGTGAGGCGCGCATATCGGCGAAGAAGCCGCTTTGCTAAAGCAACCTTTTCATTCAGAAATTCCTCTTCAGTCATTTCTTTCCTTTCTCGCTTTCAAGAATGCTATACATTATATATCACATAATATAGAGCGTTGCAAGCCAACCCGTCGGAAGATAAAAGGTTGCGACCCATGTGTGTGGGTCGCTTGTATTTATTCTTTGATTGCTGAATCAGCAGCATGTTGCAACGCGGCACGGATGGCGCTACAAGGTGCTTCCCGGCATTTTCCGATGTGCTCAAACGTTCCCCGGTCGCGAAACCCAAAATGCTTTTGGCCGGTTCTAATTTCCCCGCTTAACAAGGCAGATATCGAACGAGGCAATCTATCTCTTGCTTCTTTACAGGTATCAATCATGGTGCGCTGCTCCTTTCTTTTTTGTTTCGTGCAAACGGGCAAGTTGATCACGAACAACTTGGCATGACCGTTTTTCGCATAAGCCGAAATGACGGAAGGCGATCCGATCGCCCATGTCCAGATAGTTCCATTCCGTTAAGGGAATAAGCGTATTTCTATATATCAGTCCATGTAAGCTGTCGTGAATCCGCTGCCATGCTTCTTGGCATGGCATTATCTTTGCTTGCGCTTCGATATCGGCGGAAGCCATAATGCTCCTAGTTTTGAAAGTACCCTACAACGTATATAGCATACCTAGTTTGATTTTGCAAGAGGTGCATTGACTTTTGGATGCCGCGGGCGTAAAACAAAAGCAAGTTCGTTAAAAATTGAGGAGGATTATTATGCGCCTTGCGTTCAAGGTCAATGCATTCGCCAACCGTCCTGATGTGCTTGTGCACGCTGCACACACGATTAAGGATGCGGGTTTTTCCGGAATCGGGTTGGTATTTGATAAGCCGTTTTTATGGCTTCCGAACCTTAAGGCAGATCGAATCAGGCAGCTGCGTAAGCTTTTGCAAGAAACTGGTTTGTCTGTTGAGAGCGTTTCAACGTGCACCGCTTCCGGGTATTGGCGGCCTGATGACGATTTTACCCCTGCGGGTCAGCGTTTCGGCCCTTCTTTTACTTCGCGCAATTCCAAAGAGCGGGAGCTGCGGGTGCGCCATACAATCAAGGTTATTGATTTTGCCCAAGCTGTGGGATGCCGTTATGTTGATACCTCAACCGGGTATCAGCCACAGGATATGGATGTTGCGACCACATGGAAATACACGCGCGATTGCTTGCGCCAAATTTGCGACTATGCAGAGAAACGGTGCGTGTCCGTCAATATAGAATACGAACCGGGCGAGTTCGGTCCAGGCGGACTTTTTGTGGGCGATGCATCGACGGCAATGTTGATGATAGCCGATGTTGGCTCGCCTGCGTTGGGTGTCAACTTGGATGTCGGGCACTCGTATGTATGCGGTGAAGATGTTCCTGCCACAATACGTATGTTGGGAGAGCGCGTACGCGTGGTTGAGCTTGACGATATCGCAAGCCGGCGCGACGAAAAAGGAGTTATGCGCCGCAGGCATTATCATCTGGTCCCCGGAGAAGGGGAGATAGAGTACCGGCCTATTTTTGAGGCGTTGCGTGAAATCAATTTTCAAGGTCCCGTAATTGTTGAGCTTTACAGTTTATTCGATAAAAATCCCGAAGATGCTTGCAAAAAGACCTTTGGTTATTTAGCAGCAAACTACGGATCCTTTTTCAAATAAGGAGATATGGAAAGGAAGAAGATGCCAAACTATAAAATTCTTCGGCTTGATCATTACGGCGTCGGCCTTCCTAACGAGGAAGAGCTTGAGGCCTGCCGCGAGTTTTACCGACAACTTGGATTTGAGGTTTTTGCCAAGGATCTTGATGACGGGAACCGTAAAGTTATTTGGTTTGCAGCACCAGACGGCAGAGAGTTTCATATTTTTGTGGATCTTCGCGCCGCCCTTCCAAAAGAACCGGGCATTGTTCACGGCTGCTGGGAAGTTAATGATATTGGTGCTGCCTGGGAGACGTGGCAGGACCTTTGGCGTAATGGGTGGTCATACAATGGCAAAACCTATCGCATGACCAAACAGCCATATAAGGACTCTAAGCTTCCAGGACGAAAAGATCGTTTTCATGCCTGGGATCCATGGTTCATTCATACCGAATGGTATGAGAACGAGTGATAAGCGCTAAGTGCAACGTGTTGAGCATAACGTGGCTCGCCGGAAACGGCGGGCTTGTCTCTTTCTCGGGCCTATGCTAAAGCGAAAGTACAAGTTCTTCGACAAGGAAAAAGGGAAGCGATGAAGAAAAACGTAGGAATCATTGCGCCCCTACCATACTCAACCGATATCGGCCCCGCAATTTCCCAAATGAAAGAGCACATCAAATGGCTTTCGCATACGCACGTTTCTGGGCTTTGGTTTTTGGGAACTACTGCCGAATTTCCCTATATTGATCTTTGGTGGAAGTTTAAGGCCATTCGTGAACTTGTGCCCTATGCCAAAAAACTCGGTTTTACGACGTATTGTGGCGTATGGGATGCAGAGCCGCATCGCATGAATATGATTGCGCGTACGGCATGGGAAGCAGGAGCCGATGCGCTTTTTGCGATGACCCCGATTTTCACAAAAGTTTCTGACGCCGAAATGCTTGTATATTATGAACGGGTTTTGGGCGAAATTGCAGAAACTCATCTGCCTTTATATTTATACGACTTCCCGCAAAAAAGCGGAAACCAAATTTCCCTTGATGTCATTGCCGCGCTGCTTGGAAAGTATCCTGGCCGCGTTGTTGGCATAAAAGATAGCTCCGGCGACATGGTTCGGCTTGGAGAGCTTGCGCGTCGATTTGAGCCGTTCGGCTTCACCGTATTTGCGGGTACGAACGCTAAAGTAGTTGAGGCGCGAAAGGCGGGAGCTCACGGAGTCGTGGGAAGTTTAGCGAATATCTCCCCGGAACTTATGTATCAGGCATGGGAGTTTGGTGAAAAACGTGCGCAAAAAATTTTGGAGAAAGAGGCGGAGCTTATTTTGCAATACGACGGCCCGCGCGCCATCAACGCATGGCTTGGGCAATGGCGTATGGCAGGAAAACCGAATTATCCGCATACCGAGCTTTCGGCACGCGAGAGGCGTTATCTTTTTGCCCGTCTACGGAATCCGTAGACGGTTTTTGTTTGCGGGACAATATTTTATGACGTACAATGTGTTCGTGGTATGGCATATAACCCGAAAGAAATAGAACCAAAATGGCAGAAGTATTGGGGAGAAAAGGGAATGTATTGCGCCGAGGATTTTTCAAAAAAGCCAAAGCACTACGTGTTGGACATGTTTCCGTACCCTTCGGGCGAGGGTTTGCATGTAGGGCATGTTGAGGGCTATACCGCAACGGACGTGGTGTCGCGGTATTTACGCATGCGCGGGAAGAACGTATTACACCCCATGGGCTGGGATGCGTTTGGTCTTCCTGCGGAAAACTTTGCAATTTCAAATAAAATGCATCCAAGCGTTGCCGTTGCACGCAACATTGGTCGGTTCAAACAACAACTTAAGCAACTTGGATTTTCGTATGATTGGACGCGGGAAATAAATACCACCGACCCCGAATATTATCGTTGGACGCAATGGATTTTTTTGCAGCTTTTTAAAAAAGGCCTTGCCTACCAGAAAGAAGCGCCCATTAATTTTTGCCCACAAGACGGCACCGGCCTTTCGGATGAGGAAGTAGAGGATGGATGCTGTGTGCGTTGTGGTACGCAGGTTGAGCGAAAACACATGCGCCAATGGATGTTAAAAATCACGGACTATGCTGACCGCTTGCTCGAAGACCTTGATTTGGTCGAATGGCCGGAAAATATCAAGGAAATGCAGAGAAATTGGATTGGAAAATCGCAGGGAACCGAAGCGATTTTCAGGGTTCGGGGTTTGGGGGACAGGGGACAGGCGTTTGATCTGCCGGTGTTTACGACGCGGGCGGATACGCTTTTTGGGGCAACGTACGTGGTATTAGCGCCCGAACATCCATTACTCACAGATCCCAGATTAGTGATTAGTAATCAGGCGGAGGTTGGGCTTTATATTGAGCAGGCACAGCAAAAAACTGATCTTGAGCGGCAGGAGCATCAGAAGTCAGGGATTAGGGTAGAGGGTATAACGGCGATAAATCCAGTGAATGATGAAGAAATCCCCGTATTGGTTGCCGATTATGTGCTGGGATACTACGGCACCGGTGCTATTATGGCAGTTCCCGCACACGACGCGCGCGACTTTGCGTTTGCGCAGGAACACGATTTACCAATACGAGAAGTAGTGACGCCCGACGGCAAGGCGCGCAAGAATTTGGATGAGGCCTTTATTGAAGATGGTATTTTGGTAAATTCCGGAGAGTTTTCGAATCTTTCTTCCCAAGATGCGCGCAAGAAAATTATTACGCATCTTGCGCAAAAGGGCTTGGCAAAAAAGATCGTGCATTATAAATTGCGCGACTGGATTTTTTCACGGCAACGGTATTGGGGAGAACCCATTCCGCTCGTGTTTTGTGAGCAATGCAAAACACGAGCGGAAATCCAAAGTTCAAAATCCAAAGTTCAAAATAACGGATTCTCGGACGGAATTCCAAATTCTAAATTCCAAATTCCAAATTCTGAGTTCACGAAGGGCGAACTCATAAATCCCGGATGGGTGGCAGTGCCAGAAGAGCAGTTGCCGGTGAAATTGCCTGACGTTGAAAGCTATGCGCCGCCGGGAACCGGAGAGTCGCCGTTGGCTCTTATTGCGGTTTGGGTGGAAACAACGTGTCCAAAGTGTGGGGGCGTAGCGCGGCGCGAGACGCACACCATGCCGCAATGGGCAGGGTCGTGTTGGTATTACCTCGCATACCTTATCGGGGGTCAGGGGTCGGGGTACAGGGGACAGAAATACGAATGGGATGAGAAGAAAATAAAATATTGGATGGAGCCGGAGGGGGTGGATATGTATGTTGGGGGAGCGGAGCATGCGGTGCTCCATTTGCTCTATGCCCGTTTTTGGCACAAATTTTTGTATGATATCGGGGCTGTTTCAACCAAGGAGCCATTTTATAAATTGAAAAACCAAGGACTTATTTTGGGGCCGGATGGCCAGAAAATGTCAAAGTCGCGCGGGAATGTTATAAACCCCGATGATGTCATTGAGCAATATGGCGCAGATACTTTACGCATATACGAGCTTTTTATGGGGCCGCTTGAGGACGCAAAACCGTGGGATACAAAGGGCATAATTGGGGTATGGAGGTTTTTGAATAAAGTTTGGTCATTAGTAAATAAAGAAGATGCTGGTCACCAAGAAACTAAAAATCCCAATGCCCAAGTCCCAATGACCAATAAGCCCTTAAATACGTTAACGCATAAAACCATCAAGAAAGTTACGGGTGACATCGAGCGTTTTCGTTTCAATACTGCAATTTCTGCCCTAATGGAATACGTTAATTTCCTAGGCAACCAGTCATTAGTAACCAGTCATCAGTTACGGGTCTTGGTGTTGCTGTTGGCGCCGTTTGCGCCACATTTGGCAGAAGAATTATGGCAGGAAGCATTGAAGAGAGAGGGTAGCGCGCACGAACAAGCATGGCCGAAATATGACGAGTCGGCTCTTGAGGGGGGAGAAGTAACGATAGCGGTTCAGGTTAACGGCAAAACGAGGGGACAGGTAAGGGTGCGTAAAGGCGCCACAGAACAAGAGGCAAAAAACGCTGCCGAAATAAATCCTGCTGTTGCGCGCCATCTTCAGGGGAGAACAATCAAGCGCATATTTTTTGTGCCAGATCGGCTTATGAACATTGTGGTGAGCTAGTTTACTGTTGACAGAAGTCAAAAAATACGCTAGACAAGAGCTAGCGTTTTTTATTTGAAAACAGAAAAAGGAGAAATAAGTGGACAACAATATTGCTCGAAGAATTATTGATGATGTGCTCGATTTTGTAGAAAAACATGGCGCATCTTATGCCGACGTGCGTTTGTATCTTGATGATCAGGGCGAATCTCTTTCCGTAAAAAATGAGGTCGTGGAGTCCGCCTCTATTGGATCGGAATCGGGGGCGGGAGTGCGCGTACTCAAAAACGGTTCATGGGGTTTCGCAAGCTTTTCTGATTTATCTCGCCCAGAATCCATTTGTCGTCACGAACTCTTTGCGGCCGCACGCGAGGCATTGGCTTTGGCGGAAACCAGTTCACGCCTTCGTTCTTTTCCTTTAGAACTTGCTCCGTTGGGAAATGTGCCCTTGGTTGCAAACTACGAAACGTCGTATAGTGTCGATCCGTTTTCCGTCCCAATTTCAGAGAAGATCGCGCTTTTGAAGGATGCATGTGCGGCGTTGAATGATGCGAGCGGGAAAATCGCGGTACGAACCTCGGAACTAACTTCCGGCCGTTTCACTAAAATGTGGGCCGCATTTGAGCGAGGTCTCCCGCAGCGCCGATATATTACCCAGACGTTTCGTTCGTGCGCGTTTGAATTGTTTGTCCTCGCGATTGACGGCGACGAGGTACAAGAACGCTCCTTTGGACATGGCGGAATTGCGCACGCCGGGGGCCTGGAGTTCATTCACACGCTTAATGTACAGGATCTCGCAACACAGTTGCGTTCCGAGGCGCACGAACTCCTTACTGCTCCCGAATGCGAGCCGGGCATGGCCGATATCATCATTCTTCCGCACCATCTTGGGTTGCATGTGCACGAAACCGGACATGCGTTTGAAGGAGACCGACTTCTTGGGTATGAGCAAACATACGTGGGCGGTACATTCATTAATGAAATTATTGCCGATATCGGTTCTTATCCCTTTGGTTCAGAAGCAGTTAATATTGTTGCTGAGGCCACGTTTCCTGGCGGATACGGTACGTTCGCGTTTGACGACGAGGGCGTACCCGCACAATCATTCCATCTGGTGGAGCAAGGCATAATCAAAAACGTTTTGACTTCTCGGGAAACCGTGCAGCAAATCAATCGCCGTATTGGCCGTAACTATTTTACGCAAAGCAATGGAACTATGCGCGCTGCCTCTTATACCCGTATGCCCTTGATCCGCATGACTAATATTTCGCTTCTTCCGGGAAATGTTACGCTTTCTGATCTTATTGGGCGACTAGACCGCGGCCTTCTGCTTGAAGGAACGCAGTCATGGTCCATGAGTGAGGATCGCAAAAACTTCGATTTTGGCGTGCAATACGCGCGCGAAATTCGAAACGGCAAGATTGGAAGAGTGGTACGCAATGCCGGCTATACGGGCAATAACCTTGCATTTTGGCGTTCGTGCGAAGCCATTGCCGGAGAAAATGAGGCGTATATGCTGAACGTTCCAAACTGCGGGAAAGGCATGCCAGGGCAAAGCATGAGTACTGGGCATCGAACAAGCCCGGCGCTTTTCCGAAACGTCGAGGTGTTTAACCGGAAACAACGAGGAGGTTCATAATGCGCGGAAAGACCGAAACGCTGGATATTCTTTCGTGTGTCGTCAAAGAAGCGCGGCGACTGGGACTTGATGCAGAGGCGATCTGGTCGTCATACCGCGAAGCAACCATGCGGTCTGCGTGGGGTGAAGTCCATCAGACCCCTACGGCTGATGCAGGAATATTGGAGTTTCGTCTTCGGCGAGGGTTCCGAGCCGCACGTATTTCGGTTGCCGAGTCAAATCAGAAAGCAATCAGTGCTGCGGTGAAACGATGCAGCGAAATGCTTTCCGAAGTTCCAGAAAATCCTTATCTTCCCGATCTTCTCCATCCGCCGACCGATTTCCCAGAAGAAATAGGAAATCTTCAGGGCGTTCCTGAATTCCCTGATGATCTTACTGTTAAGGAACGTGCCTTCGCACACGTTAAACGTTCCGCACGAGGGACTCAACTTGTGGGTTCTGGGCGTTTTTTCACCGCAGGGTGTGAAATGGGCGTTGCAAATACTGCTGGCCTCGCCCGTTATCATACAGCATCCTATTCATTCCTCTCGTTGGTGGTAACCGGCGCACATGGCCTTTCTTCGTATGCGGATCGAGCATCTACTTCCCCAGAAGGAGTCGATGTAGATGCGGTAATTGATGAGGCCTTTGCGCGCGCAGCGCGTGCGCAGCAATTGCCATTTTTTGATCCGTTTAGCGACGGAAAAGGAGCGCGGCGTTATGATTCCGTGTTTACCCATTACGCGGTGGGTGAGTGGCTATATTGGTTAAGCATGTTTATTTTTAACGGACTTTCCGTTTTTGAGGGAGAATCGTTTTTAAGCGGATATCGTATCGGCGATCGTATCACCGGTGATCGTTTCAGCATGAGAGATGACTGGACGCACCCGGGTGTAATCCCCCTGCCGTTTGATCTTGAGGGCGCGACGCGAAGCGTTCTTCCGCTTGTTGAGAGAGGAATTTTCAGAGGCATTCCTTGCGATGGCATGACCGCGAAGAAAAGTGGGATGAAATCAACCGGCCATTCGCTTTTTGGTTCATGGGGCGCAGTACCATTTTGTGTTGTGGTAGACGGCGGAAATGATACGTTTGAGACGCTCGTTGCGCAAAGCGTTACGCCAACCATTGTGGGGACATATTTCAACTATCCCAGCTTGCCGGATTTGCGCGAGGCGGTATTCACCGCAACGACCAGACACGGCACGTTTTTGGTAGAGGATGGAAAATATAAAGCGGTATGTCCTCCGTTGCGTCTTCGCATGCGATCGTTCGAAGCGCTTGAGCGCATTGATGGCATGACGCCCCCGCGATTGATTCGAGGACAGGAAAATTACGGCATGTTTTATCCGATATCATTGGTGGTTCCCGCGATGCGCCTGAGCGATGTCAATTTTGTGGGAAGCAATCCGACTATTTAATAAATAATTCAAAGACCCTCTGCGCTGCAGGGGGTTTGTTGCTTTTCAAGAGGTGGTATTTTATAATGCATACACCTTAAAAATCGCAAAAGGCGGTGGTTGTAGTGAAGCTTCATCAGTTTCGTCTCCCCAACGACATCCCTGCAGTCGCGTATCCCATGCCAAGTACCATGAGTGTATGTCTTGCCGTTTCTTTTAGTTGCGGATCACGCTATGAATCTAAAGAACAGAACGGTATGGCGCATTTTCTTGAGCACCTGCTTTTTCGGGGAAGTAAACGTTATCCTGATATCGCGCGCGTGGTTGAGGGCGCAGGCGGAAGGAAGAACGGTTTTACCGCACAGGAAACCATACTTTATTTCACTCACGTTCCTGATGGAAAGAGTAAGCTTGCAGCGCAAGTGTTGTCAGACATGTTGATAAGGCCATTGTTTCGCCCTTCCGATATCGAAACCGAGCGCGGGGTTGTAGAACAAGAGCTTCGCGGATATCTTCAAGATTCTGCCGATCGCGCCGAGGAAACCGCGATGGCGCTTTACTTTCAAGATCATCCAATGGGCCAGTCGATTGGTGGACCTATTGAGAATCTTGCAAAATGGGGGCGAGAGGATATTAGGGCTTTCTTTCAGACGTTTTATTGCGCAGAACGTGCCAATATTGCACTTGCCGGGAATGTAGATGTTACAGCAATATCAGCTTTGCTCTCGCCCTTTGAAATAATTCCGCAGCACGTCGATTGCCAAAGGGTGATCAACATACCTTCTCTTCCCGTTATTTCCCGCGTTGCCGTGCGGCGTCTAAAGCAGCGCGAGCAGGCGTATTTTTTCCTTATTCTTCCGGGTCCCGTTTACGCACATTCTCTCAGGCGCGCAAGCAGTTTTGCTACAGATATTCTAGGACAGGGAATGAGCTCTCGTTTAGAAAGGGTTTTGCGAGATGAGCTTGGTTTCGTCTACCATGTGGGAGCATCCCTCAATGCTTCTCAAGATTACGGTATCGTGGCAATTGTGGGAGCTACTTCTCCAGGACAGCTTATGCAATGTATGCGTCGTATCATTGAGGAGTTGCGTCTGCTATCGAGAGCGGGGGTGACACGCGCCGAATATTTACGCGCAAAATCAATGCGGACCGCAAGAATAATGATAGCTTCATATTCTCCAGAAAACATAGCGCGAAGGAATGCGGCTGTGATGGCGCTTGGGATGCCGGTCTATACACCCCATGAGCGCATCGAACATGAACGCGCAGTGCGTCACGAGGAAGTTAACGAGGCGGCGCGATTATTTCTAAACCCCTCTGTGGTTACCTTAGCAGTAGCCGGTAACGTTAAAGAGTCCGAACAAGAGCTTTTGGATATCATCCAAAACGCATAGCAGTCCCTTGGCTAAAGCCAGGGGGCTTTTCTTTTGGGTAAAAAAGCCATACGATGGATTTATAAGGTAATCCGCCTTCGCTAAAGCTTCGGCGAGATGCTCATAGTGGCATCTGCTCGAAGTTTCTCGCAGGCCACTATGGCATGTGCGGAATAGTTGGTTATGCAGGGAAAAGGGAAGCAGCACCCATCTTACTTGATGGGTTAAAGCGTTTGGAATATCGCGGATACGACTCCGCGGGTATCGCGGTTCAAGATGGCTCTACCCATGATGCAAAGGTGCTGCGAAAAGTTGGGCGCGTGGCGCAACTCGAGGACGCCCTGCAAAGATCTATGCCCCAAGGCATCACCGGCATTTCCCACACGAGATGGGCAACCCATGGGGTGCCGTCGGTAGGAAATGCCCATCCGCATGCCGACTGCACAGCCGCTTTCCATGTGGTGCATAATGGCATTATTGAAAATTATGCAACGTTGCGCGAGGAATTGAAAGGAAGAGGGCATCGCTTCTCATCGGAAACCGATACCGAGGTTATGGCGCATCTTGTGGAAGAGTGTTTTCGCGGAACCCTGGAAGATGCGGTAGCTGAGGCATTAAGACGCCTACGAGGTACATGGGCATTTGCTGTGATTTCTTCCCGCGACCCGGGGAAAGTAGTGGCTGCTCGCAATTCTTCGCCGTTACTTTTGGCGATAGGCGACAATGAACACTTTGTCGCATCAGATGCGTCGGCGGTATTGTCCGCCACAAAAAAAGTGGTGTATCTGGAAGATGGCGAAATGGCAGTGCTTACGTATGACGGATTCCGGATTTCGGATGTTGATGATATAGAATTGCGCAAGCGTCTTGTGGAGATTCCCTGGACGCTTGAGGAAGCCGAGAAGGGAGGACACTCGCATTTCATGCATAAAGAAATTTGGGAGGGGCCCGAAGTTGTACATAACGCTTTGCGCGGCCGCATTCGTACAAAAGAGGGGATGGTCAAGTTAGGGGGACTTGAAGAAGTGCAGGAACGACTTTACAGGGCAGAGCGGCTTGTGCTTACGGGAATGGGAACGGCCTTTCACGCAGCGCTTTTGGGCGAATATTTTTTAGAAGAGCTTGCTGGGATTCCTGCGGAAACCGAATATGCTGCGGAATTTCGCTATAAAAAAACGCCCGTAGCCAGAAATTCTGTTTTGCTTGCAGTATCACAGTCGGGAGAGACGGCAGATACGTTGGCGGCGTTGCGCAAAGCGCGGGAGCAGGGAATGCTTGCGTTGGGAATCGTGAATGTGGTTGGCTCGACCATCGCGCGGGAAACCGATGCGGGCATTTATAACCATGCTGGTCCAGAAATTGGCGTTGCCTCAACAAAAGCGTTTCTTTCCCAGGTAGTGGTGTTGTTGCTTACCTCATTATTTTTGGGCAAACAGCGAGGTATGGATATGGGGTTGGCGAAAGAAATTTTAGAAGAGCTGGAGAAAATCCCTGAAAAAATGAGAAAGATCCTACGACAGGAAGACCAGATAAAAGAACTAGCAAATCATTACGCGGCCTTTCACGACTTCCTTTTTATCGGCAGGAAGTTTTCCGCGCCAGTTGCGCTTGAAGGGGCGCTCAAGCTGAAAGAAATCAGTTATTTGCATGCCGAAGGGTACAATGCCGCCGAGATGAAACACGGGCCCATTGCAATGATTGACGAAAACTTTCCGACCGTTGCCGTGGTGCCGGACGACATGATACGAGATAAAACGCTTTCTAATATGGAAGAAATTCGCGCCCGCCAGGGGCCGATTTTGGCAATTGCAACAGAAGGGGATAGGAAAGTTGCGGAAGTTGCCACCGATACGTTCTTTGTTCCCAAAACCCATGAGATGTTAACGCCGCTTCTCACCACCGTGCCGTTACAGTTGTTGTCCTATCACCTCGGTGTTTCCAAGGGGTATGATGTGGACAAGCCGAGAAATCTTGCCAAAAGCGTTACCGTTGAATAGCTCTATGTCCAAGGAAGAATACCGGGCAGCATTTAAAGAAATTTTTGCGGCATCAAGCGAAGATGCGGAACGTACTCGTGCAAAAACTTCCCGGGAAGTTTTTCCTCAATATGCCAATCTTGATATCAACGATGATGCGGTAATCCAAAAAGCCGTTGATGAGTTGAGAGAACGCGTGGGTTTGTTCACGACCTCTGACGAGCTTGCCGAAACTGTTGCCGGGGGAGGCGTCATTCCCGTGAAGGACGATGTCAAGGAAGTGGCGGATAGATATGAAGGGGGGCCATTGCGAGATCCGCTTGTGGAGTTAGATATAGAGCGCGTGCCAGCGGAGTTCCGAGACATGCTTATCGAACACGAACTCGCGGAGATGCTTTTTGAGATGAACGGGCTTAATCGTGACGATGCGCATAGCCGGGCGTTGATATTTGAATATCGCAAGGCGTTCGAGCTTCCCGACCCGTATGCTTTTCAGGAATATGTACGGTCAACTTACCATGAACAGTTAGAAAGGACACCCGAATGGACTGATATTATTACGCATCGTTTGAGAGAACGCGAGAAGGTATTCAAGCGGTTTAAACAGGAACACAAAGATCGCTCTAATCGCTAACCGCTATTCGCTATCGACCGTTCACTACTCGTCACTCTCTGATTTCATGGTTCAACACATCGAAAAGGACGGCGGGGATATGTATATCTGCGATGAATGCCGTTTTCGCTACAAAGAAAAGGAATATGCACAAATGTGCGAAGCGTGGTGCAGGGAACATCAAAGCTGTAATCTTAAGATCATAAAGCATGCAATAAAGCAATAGTGTTGCTAAGATAAAGATAAGCATGAAAACACTCCAAAGTATGGATGTTGGCGGCAAGCGCGTGATTGTGCGTGCCGATCTTAACGTTTCGTTCCGGGAAGATGGCGCGATCAGCGACGATTTTCGCCTTAAGGCCTTTTTGCCAACTCTTCGAACACTACAAAGCCGGGATGCGATTACTCTTGTGTTTTCGCATTTGGGGAGACCCGACGGGAAACGAGTCGAGCGTTTTGCCCTCAAGCCAGTTGCAGAAAAACTTTCCGAATTATTAGGAAAAGATATTTTGTTTATTGATGAAACGGTCGGTAAAAAAGCGAGTGCTGCAGCGCAAAACGCAAAGCCAGGTGATATTATTGTTTTTGAAAATCTTCGATTTAACCCCGGCGAAGAATCAAACGATTCCTCTTTTGCCAGGGAGCTTTCGGAACTTGGGGAGCTTTATGTAGATGACGCATTCGGGGTATGCCATCGTGCTCATGCATCGGTCGTGGGTTTGCCAAAACTTTTACCTTCCGCCGCAGGAATGCTTTTGGTCCGGGAAATCGCCACATTAACTGCTCTTCGGGACAATCCAGAGCGGCCGCTTACGGTTATTTTAGGAGGTGCTAAAATTTCAACCAAATTACCTATTGTCAAGCATATGTTGCCGCGTACTGATGCGCTTTGTTTGGGGGGTGCCCTTGCCAATACGGTGCTTAAAGCAAAAGGGTTTCATGTGGGAAGATCCATGATCGAGGAAAGCATGGTTGAACAAATGAAGGAGTTGGTTCAGGACGGAAAAAAATTGCATTTGCCCAAAGACGTAGTAGTTGCCCAAGAGGCGCTTGCGAATGCTGTTGTGCGTACATGTCTGACAGGTGAGGTGCATGAACAGGAGATGATGCTTGATATTGGGCCAAAAACAGCCGAAGAGTTTATGGAAATCGCACAGAAATCGCGAACCGTATTTTGGAATGGGCCGCTTGGCTGGACAGAAATCCCTGCTTTTGCCAAAGGTACGGAATATGTCGCAAGACGGCTTGGAGATATTGAGGGGTTTACGGTAGTTGGGGGAGGGGATATTGTCGCAGCTCTTGCCAATATGCGGTTACTCGATAAATTTAAGTTTATCTCAACGGGCGGGGGCGCCATGCTTGAATTTTTGGCAGGCAAGGAACTTCCCGGCGTTGCGGCACTTACACAGTAAACTCTAAAGATTTTTGATATGAGACGGTTGCATCCCCAAGCACCAAAACCACGCTGGATTCTTAAACCGCAGCCGAGTGCTGCGGCTCTTCGTGTGCTTGGCAATTATCCGCCACAGTTGGCAACTCTTTTGTGGCAACGGGGTCTTAAAACCCAAAAAACAGCTTCGGTTTTCCTAAATCCCGATTTTACGCAGCGAGCCGATCCGCGGGTTTTAAAGGATATGGAGAAGGCAGTTGAGCGTCTCGCGCGGGCGCAGAAACACCATGAGCGCGTTTTTGTCGCGGGAGATTTAGATCACGACGGCATTTGTGGCGCCGTTTTACTCTCAGGGTTTTTTAAAGACATGGGATTGGCCCACGAGGCCTATATGCCTTCGGAGGAGGAGGGACACGAGTTAAGCTATGTTGCAGTAGAGCGTGCAGAAAAATTTGGCGCAACACTTCTGATAACAGTCGATTTTGGCGTTTCCAGTAAATCGGCAATCGCATGGGCGCGACGCAAAGGTATGGATGTTATAATTTTGGATCATCATATGCTACCTCAAGACCTCCCAGAGGCGTATGCAATAATTGATCCTCGGTATCTTGGTACGCCAACCCCGTTGAGTTATCTGTGCGGAGCAGGCGTTGCGTTTGCCTTTGTCGATGCTTGTGCGCGTGGGGGAATACTGCCCCAAAAAATTCGCGACCAAAACTCCTATTTACGCAGTTTTCTTGATCTTGTTGCTATGGCCACGATTGGAGATTTGGTACCGCTTCAGGGCGACAACAGGAGTTTCGTGCGCGAGGGTCTTACGGTATTGGGGGAGCGGAAACGCATTGGTGTTGCAGCGTTATGCGGGATCGCACGTTTAAAAGAGGTTGTGGGGGAGGACGATGTGGCATTTTTGCTTGTGCCGCCTCTCAACGCTGCGCGACGTTTGGGAAATGCATCTTTGGCGTATGATCTTTTGCGTGTTCGTACTGTAAAGTCCGCAGAGAAACTTGCGCGCAGCATCGGTCGTGCAAATGCCGCAAGACAAACCGCTGCAAAACGTTTCATTAAAGAGGCCATGGAAAAAATCGAGCGTGAAAACGAAATCCCTTGGGTAATTATTATCGGTGATGCATCGTGGCCAATGTCGTATTTGTCCATCCTTGCTTCGCGCATTAAAGATCGCTATCACCGGCCGGTGTTTGTATGGTCGCGGCACCCCGAAGGTTTTTTGCGGATGTCCTCACGTTCGATTCCCGCGTTTGATCTTGTAGATGCTATGCAAAAATGTGGCGGTGGAGATTTTTTCAAAAAATACGGCGGACATCCGCAAGCAGCCGGTGGAGATTTTGAGGCAAACAAATTTGTGGAATTTGAACGGCGTATGATTGCGCACGCAAAAACCTTGCTTTCGCCTGAGAATTTAATGCCCACTATCGAGATTGACCTTGAACTTAAAGGACATGAGCTTGGGCCCGAACTTTCCAAAAGTTTTGAACCGCTGGCTCCCTTTGGCAAGGAGAACCCTCGTCCGCGCGTAGCGGTGCGTCAGCTCCGGGTTATTTCTGTAGGAAAGCCGACGAAAGGATGGTTTGGAAAAATTTCTGTTGTCCCCGAAAACGGCGGACGGCTAATAACAGTATTTGCCGAACAAGATCACCCCGCATTTAATTTTCGACAGGGAGATATAATCGATATGGTGATTGAATATTCGCGCCTCTTTGGCATGTCGGCCGATAAAACCGCGCTTGCGATTCTTGTCGATGCCCACCTTCACTGAAGTTTCGGCGAGCAAGCCGGATGGCATATAATGTTTCACCAAACGGGCGAATCTGTATTATATTCGTGTTATAATAATTATAATGACCACTCATCCTAAAGAAGAAAAAACACTGCTTATTATAAAGCCCGATGCGGTAAGGCGTGGCTTGATTGGGGAAATAATAAAACGCGTTGAGGTGCGAGGACTTAAAATTGTTGCCCTACGCATGTTTTGGGCAAAACCCGAGGATATGGACCGACATTATCCTAAGGATCAAACATGGATTAGGCGCTTGGGCGAAAAAACGCTTACTACCTACGAAAAATATGGATATGACGCCAAAAAAGAACTGGGAACTACTGATGTTTTAGAAATTGGTACACAGGTGCGAGGATGGCTGATTTCGTTTATGACAGCCGGTCCCTTGGTGAAAATGATTGTTCAAGGAGTACACGCGGTTGATATGGTGCGAAAACTTGTCGGTCAAACCATGCCCGCGATGGCGGAAATGGGAACTATCCGCGGAGATTATTCGGTTGATTCTGCTGCTGCGGCAAATCAAGACAAAAGAGCGGTTCGTAATTTAGTTCACGCATCCGAAACGCCCGATGAGGCGGCAAATGAGATTGGGCTTTGGTTTTCCAAAAACGAAATATTCGAGTATCCGCGGTCCGACGAAGATGCCATTTGGTAATCTTGTGGTCCATGGAACTTTCTTCTGTCTTTAATTTCACATGGAATTGGTATGCGGTACCTTCTTTTATCGGTGCCCTAGTTAATATTGTCCTTGGAATATACATATATCTAAAACCTCGCCAGCGGGATATGGCGAGTGTTTTGTTTATGTTTTTTGTGGCGTGTCTTGCGTTGTGGGCATTTGACGAAGGATTAACCCGGCTTGCCGCGACCGAAGATGCCACGCGATTCTGGGCGAATCGCGCCTCGACCGGCTGGATTTTTATGGCACCAATCTTTTTCCATTTCGCTTTGGCGCTCACACGGCGCGAGAAAATAGCACAAAATCCAGCGGTCATTGCTGCCCTTTATTTTCCTGCCGCAATTTTTTATTTTATAAATCTCTCAACAACTCTTTTGTTGAATGAACATTACAAACAGGTCCCCTGGGGATGGGATAATAGTCCTCCTACGCCATTATTTAATTTAGTTTTTTCGCCGTGGCTTGAGTTTTTCTTTATCGCGTCCATCATACTTTTTCTTCGGGAAAGGGCTCGAAAAACTGCGACCTACGACGAGAAACGCCGCGCATCGCTTATCGCAGCCGGCCTTTTCGTCCCCCTGTTTACGGGAACGATTTCACAGATTATTCTCCCAGCACTGGGTATTGAAATTGTGGGCCTTACCACGACCTTTATGCCGGTGTTGGCTCTTTCGGTTTTTATTGCCATTGTGCGCCATCGTCTTTTCATCGTGACGCCCTCATTGGCCCTGGATACGGTTTTGGAAACCATGAATGATGCTATTGTAGTTACCGATACGATCGGAAGGATCCAATTTATCAATAAAACCGCAGAGACCCTTTTCTTCTGGAAGAACGACGATATTGCAGGATACGATCTTTCGATTTTGTTTCCTTCCAATACCAATCATCATAGTCGATTTGTGACCGATTCGGTTTCGCGTCTCATGCAGGGCGAGTTTGTGGACGATTTTGAAACAATATTTGTGGATAGCCAGAACCGTCAAATTCCCGTAACCATTTCTGCAGCCCCTGTTCAGTTTTCTGAGGAGGGATTTGAGCCCGCAGGTTTTGTGCTTGTTGCGCACGATACAAGAGAACTGCAGCTTCTTACGGGAAAACTTAAGCGCATTAACGATGCTTTGCGTGCCGCCAAGGGGGGCCTTGAATCGGAACTCGGTGTACTCATGCGGGGAAAACTCAAAGGCACACCATAATCTCTGCTTTTTATGTTTTATACCGACCTTTCGTCTTTAACAGATCTTGCATGGAATCCGTATGCGTTGATGTCGTTTATTCCGGCGCTTTTAATGTTTGGCCTGGCATGGTATTTGCTACTATGGTTTCGGCAGCGGCCAGGCAACATTTTCTATATCCTTTTGCTTGCGTTTTTGGGAATTTGGTCATTTACCGAAGGGATGTCCCGCTTAAGCGGAAATGCGGAGGCCGCTTCATTTTGGATTAAAGCATCAGCAATCGGATTTTGTTTTGCCATTCCGTTTTATGCGCATTTTGCATTGTTTTATACAAGACGCGAAAAAACCGCAAGCCATCCTTTAACATATCTTTCGTTTTATTTCCCCGCACTCCTTTTTTATTTTATAGCTATGCAAACTACGTTAATCGTTGATCCGGCAACATATGAATTGACCCCTTGGGGATGGGCTGGCATGCCTCCGCCATTTGTTCTTTTTGTTTTTACTCCCTGGTTATGGGTGCTTGGCACTCTTGTCTTCTTTCTGTTTTTGTGGGAATTTCGAAGACATGGCTTAAGCTCGAATGAGAAAAAAGTGTTGGGAGCCGCATTACTTGCAACCGCATTTCCGTTTATCGCTGGAACCATCACGCAAATCGTGCTGCCAGCTTTTGAAATCAAAATCCTTCCTCCTATGGTTACCGCTTCGTTGGTGGTGCTTGCCGCGATTCTCTTTCTGCAGGTGATGCGCTGGAAGATGTTTGGGATTACGCCTTCTCTGGCGCGACAATCGATTCTCTCTGCTATGGCAGATGGGGTTATTATTACGGATAATAGCGGGAGAATTCAGTATGTAAACCGCGCAGCCGAAAAACTCTCGGATATTCCCGAAGAAGGTTTGAAAGGAAACGATCTTTCGGTTTTGTTTCCACGGGAAGGCATTTCCTACGAGCGTTTTGTAAGTGCCCTCCTTGCTCAAGTAAAGGCGGGCAAACGCATGAATAGTTTCGAAGGAGAATTTTTGGGAAAAGAGGGGACGCACATTCCCGTGCTCATTTCGGGTGCCGGGGTTGTCTTGGAAGAGAGCGGGGGGCGCGAAACAGTTGGTATGGTGTTTGTGGTACACGATAATCGCAAGGCCACATCCGTTTTGCAGGAACTTGAGGCAAAAAGCCATGAGTTAGCAACCGTCGAGAAGCGGCTTCGGGAACAACTGAAGGGAGCCGCGCAAGCATAGCCGTCGCGCACAAGGCCGGCGGTTTGTCATATATATTGAATTGCCTGGCGTGTTTTTAGACCCCAAATCCAGGTTTTGCGATTGGCAAAAGAACCGTAAACGTAGAACCCTTCCCTTCTTCTGAAATAACATTGACGTCGCCTCCATGCATGCGGGCGATATTTTTTGAAATAAATAATCCCATTCCCGTTCCCTCGGTTTGCATGCGAATAACGTTTTCTGCCCGGAAGAACTTTGTAAAAAGCCGCGGAAGATCCTCTTTAGGGATACCAACGCCCGTATCCATAACTTCCACTTTTACGCTCCCTTCCTCTTTGAAGGCACGTATCGTAATAGTCCCTCCTGGTGGCGTATAGTTTACCGCATTGGCCAAAAGATTCGAAAAAATCATAGATATGCGTTGGGCATCAAGGTATAGTTTTGGAAGTGGCTCTTCCGGTTTTTCATAGCGAACCGTAATGCGTTTTTGTAATGCAGTTTGTTCTGTCTGTTTCACCTCTGCTTCAAGAATTGGTTCAAGTTGCGTAGGTTGCAGAGAATACCCGAACCTTCCCTCTTCGATGCGCGATGCGTCCAGCAAATCCGAAACGAGTTTAATCATTCGTTCATTCGATTCGTAGCCGCGTCCAAGAAATTCCTGCTGTTCGGAACTAAGTTGTCCCAAGTCGCCGTCAAGCGCCATGCGAAACGTCCATTTAATAGTTGAAAGGGGGGTGCGTAGCTGATGAGCCGCAATGGAGATAAATTCTGATTTAAGTTTCGCAAGTTCGTGTTCACGTTCTTGTGTTTCCATAAAGTTTTGCACAAGCTGATTGAACGAACGCCCCAGCTGCGCAAGCTCATCCTGGCCTGGGATGACAAGTTGTATCGGCTTTCCGCCATGGCTCATCCATTGGATTGCAGCAAGCATCCTGCGAACAGGACTCACCACGATTCTCGCGATAAGAAGCGCGGTAAGAATTGCGGAAAGCGACGCAATAAAGGCAATTATGGTAAATTCTGCTGTCTGTCTGCTTGTGGTTTCTGCCAAAAATATGGCCGCATCGTTTGATGAAGAAGTTCCGATGTTTGTAGTAAGGCGCTCTAATTGTATGCGTTCAAGGATAATCATTCCCACAAGTCCTATGGTAATAGGAAAGATGAGTACAACGAAAAAGAGCGATAGGATTTTTGCGCCAAGATTTATGCGCACCCGAGATACTCCAAGTTTCGTTTCTGGGGATTGTTCAACGGTTTTATAGGATGATTGGGCCATACGTTTAGTGTAGCGCGGGAATTTGCGAAAGCAAAGAAAGTTCCCGCAGATCTTTATCTGCGGGAATAGTTATTTATAGACGATCTTCAAATAGTGCAAAGCGTTTAAAATGACTTTGGTACATATTGGGCGGGAGCTCTTCGATGGGAAACCATTGTGCATCTAGGATATCGTCGCCGGCCCTAAGTTTCAGTCGCTCATAGACAATTGCCAAAAAAATAATGACTTCGTGGTCGTTGGTCCCGGCCTCCCTATGTGCGGCCTGAAAAACTGATGGGTCAAGCTCCACGGTTGCTTCTTCGCGCCCTTCTCGTTGCGCGGTCTCCAAGGGTTTTTCACCTTTTCGCGCGCGACCTCCAATCATTCCCCATTTGCTTGGTTTTTGGATACCCGGCGCCGGCATGCTTTCAGGATTAAGCACGAGCGCTGTTTCGTATTTGCCCTTTGGGCTTTGGTAGAGGAGCGCGATAAAAACCGATCGCGATAGCGGTTTTGTCACTTCTGCTGTGCCTCCGTTTTTGATTTTGTAGTATTCTACGCCTTTTTGTTTATAATGTCAAGAAACAGTTGTTCGTAGCCGTCCACCATCTTTTCTACCGTAAAATATTCCTCTACGTGTTTTCGGCACGCCCTACGATCAATTTGGTCAATTTTTTTCATAGCGTCGGCCATTTCCTCAACCGTATCTACAATAAATCCAGTCACTCCGTCTTTCACCACTTCAGGTACCGATCCACGACGGAATGCGATTACTGGGGTTCCGCAGGCCATCGCCTCAATCATGGTAAGCCCAAATGGTTCTTCCCATCGAATAGGGATCAGTACGGCCCGGGCTTTTTGGTAGAAGCGAACAGTTTCCGAATAGGGGACAAGACCTTCGCTGCGAATCTGATTGCCATCAAGGAAGGGTTCGATGCGGGTATTCCAATAGTCATCTTTTCCCTGTCCCCCCACAATGCGAAGAGATTGTTTGCAAAGTCGTGCCGCCTCTATAGCTTCTGCCGTTCCCTTGTCTTTATTTATGCGACCGATGAAGAGGAAAAAATCTTCTGGGGTTTGGGAAAAAGGAAATTTTTCTATATCAATGCCGTTATATACTGTTTCTATCCAATGAAGATTTTGCGCAGGTTTTCGTTGCGCATCGCTGATGGAAACAAGGTATTGGGGGGAATCTTTGAAGAGTCCAAAAGCTTTTTCATGCCAACTATATACCGGAGTATGAAGAGTATATATAGTTGGCGTCTTAGCAACAAAACCTAACGGAAGACCTCGATCAAGGGCATGGGCGTGAATTACATCAAATGGCTTGTCACGATCCATTTTGTAGAGTTCCGCGAAAAGGCGTTGATCCCATAGATTAATGATTTTTTCCCGTTCGGTATGCCGAATATCCTCTGCCTGATAAATTTCCGGTTCTTGCGGGTAATTTTTATGAAACGGCTCAAGCTCTGCAGTAACAATAGTAGTTCCCTCAAGTCGCGAGCCATTGGGAGTAAAGAACGTAACTTCATGGCCGCGTTGCGCAAGTCCTTTATTGATCATCATGGCCATCCATATGGGGGCATACACGACCGAAGGTGGGGGCGGGGCGGGAAAGGCGGCAGTAACAATTGAAGCAATGCGCATATCCTTTATTTTCTTCTTAAAATTTTGTAGTAGAGACGTTCATATGCCTCCACCATTCGTTCTTTTGAAAACATTCGTTCTACCCATCGACGGCACATGTTTCTGTCAATCTCGTTGATGCGCGTCATCGCCGCCACTATTCCTGGAATGTTTTTGACAAGAAAACCGGTTTTCCCCTGAAGGACAAGTTCTGGCACTGATCCTCGAGGATATCCGATTATCGGCGTTCCGCACGCCATGGCTTCGGTCATGACAAGCCCAAATGGCTCATTCCATTCGATTGGGTAAAGAAGCGCGCGCGCACCGCCATAGAAAGCAGAGAGTTCGTGCTCGGGAATTTCTCCGATGTATTGTATTTTTCTTGATAGATGGGGCTTGATCGCTTTCCGAAAATAGTCGCGTTGCGTTGGGTCAAGTCGCCCCGCCAACAGTAATTTTTCGCCTGCACGTTCGCATGCAGCGATCGCGTTTTCGATCCCTTTGTGTTTATTGATGCGCGCAATCCATGCAAAATAATCTTTCGGCCTTGAAGAAAAATAAAGATGTGCAAGATCGTTTCCGTTATAAATTACCCAGCTTTTGGGAAAGTGGACTTTTGCAATAGCGCGCTCGGATTTGCTGATAAATACCGCGTTGGTGCTGTGGCGATAGACACGGAAAAGCGAAAGCCGATCATCTAATCCGCGGGCTTCTCGGTAGAGTTGATTATGAAACGTGTGAACAGTTGGCGTTGCCGTAAGCTCTTGAAAAAAAAGTGTCCACAAATCAAGATGCGAGTGGATAATATCAAATTGATGAGATTTCCCATAAACCGCGCTGAGATTCCGTAGATTCCACAGTGGATTTTGCCACTGAATACCTTCGGCAATGAGAGGTTTTGGGTATACGCTTACCAACTTCGCGCGCGTTTTTGAACCTGGCGCTGCAAAAAGCGTCACCTCATGACCATGTTCTATAAGTCCATCGCAGAGCCACGCAATAATGCGTTCAATCCCGCCATATTTTTTTGGGGGGATGGTAAACCATAGGGGCGCAATTTGTGCGATGCGTAATTTTTTCATGCTTGTTTGGAAAGAATTTTTCTATAGAGCTTTTCGTATTCGTTTGTCATGCGCTCAAGCGAAAAGTGGCGCTCCGCAACCGCACGACACATGTGTCGCGATATCTCCGGGATTTTTGAAACGAGGCGCGCCATATGAAGCGTTGAGCGGGCAAAAAAACCGGTTTTGCCGTTTTCAATGATTTCAGGAACCGATCCTTCAGGAAATGCGAGTACGGGCGTGCCACAGGCGAGTGCCTCTATCATAACAAGCCCGAATGGTTCTCGGCGTAAGATCGGAAACAAAAGGGCGTCTGCTCCCTGCATGAGTTTTACCTTTTTGTCAAAATCTGCCTGTCCGATATAGATGATTTTTTCATTGAGACGCGGTTTAATTCTTCGCACAAAAAACTCCCAGCCGTCTTTTCCTACGATGTTTCCCGCAATAATTAATCTGCGTTTCGCAATGCGGGCGACCTCAATTGCTTCGATAACTCCTTTCTCTTCATCAATTTTTGAAAGGAACAGCAGATATCCCTCCGAGTGTTTGGAGAAAGGATAGCGCTCAAGCGGAAGGCCGTGGTAAATAACTTGTTCGATGGAAAGGGGAGATGCGCTTTGCGCTTGGTCTTTTGAAATGGCGACGAACTTGATGTTTTTTGCTTCTTGATAGAGGTGGTGGGTTTCGGGGTAAAGCGGACGATGCAGGGTTTGCACAATCGGGATGGTGAGTTGTCGTGCAAAGGGTGCAAAATAAAATCCAATGTGGCTATGGATGATGTCAAATTGATTGGCGTTTTCTGTAACTTTTTGAATTAAGTGAAGAATACATGCGTGGGGATCGCGCAGGGTTCGGTCGCGCCAAATCGCTTTGGGACACGAAGACACGAGGGTACCCGCTGTCTTGGAATCCCCTGATGCGAAAAGCGTAACGTGATGGCCGCGCGCAATCAGCTCTTCGGTAAGAAGCGAGACGACATATTCTGTGCCGCCATGGGTAATTGGCGGCACGGGAACCCACACGGGCGCTATTTGTGCAATACGCAATGGCACAATAATAGTATAGCATAGCGTACAAGAAATATCCCCGCGTGGGCGGGGATTATTTACCGTTTAAACATTTTCGGAGGCGGCGTTTCAAAAGCATATACCGTTTTCGCGTTGTGAACTTGGGATCAAGCACGTATTGGCGCGTGCGTTCTTGCGGAGGGCTGAATAGAGCCCCATCGGGAAATTGCTTGCGCGTAAGATCAATAACGCTGCCATCCGGAAGTTGATTAAAATAGTGGCTTATTGGTTCACTTACCTCCGGCACAAATACGTTGACGCGTAGCAGCGTTCCCCCAAATTGGTCTTGTACGATACATGCGGTAACGGCGCACTGTCCCCATGCCGGATTTTTTCTTGACCAATTATGAGGATCAGCGCTTGTAGCACGCGACCACGCTCTCTCCAAGAGTATCCCCAGTTCTTTAAACTCTCGTTCCTGTTTGTCTTGAGACACTGCGATCCTCCTTTTCTACCGTGCTCGTTTTATTTCTCGTTCCCCAAAAGCGACTTCAAACGAAGTAATAAGCGCCTGCTCTATTGAGAGTGAGGCGAAATCCCATCCCGCTTTATTGCGCGCCTTTACTTGCACAATAAGCTCTTTAATTTCAAAGAGCGCGCACAATCGTGCGCAAAGCGTACAGGATGCGTATGGTTCTTCGCGAATCCATGCTTCATCAGAAGGTCCCATGCCGCAAATCACAAGTGACGCACCAGAAGGATCGTGACCATTTCGTACCGTATCTCTAAGTGCAGCCCATTCGGCATGTATTGCTTCGCAACGTTCCGCTTTCCCGCGCGGCCTGATGTTTTTTCGGTATTCGCAACACTGGAAACGCGCAACGCAGGGATGGACTTTTTTGGTATATCCGCGGCCGATGACTTCGCCGTCTTTTATGAGCAATGCACCAAATTTCATGAGTGTGCAATCAGATTGCGCGGCGAGCGCAAGACATTCTTCCGCAAGCGATCGTTTGAACATCGGACAGCATCCGTTCTTTATTTTTCAAGGTTAGTTTTTGTGTAACACGGTCTTTTAAAAAAGAAAAGGCCGACCGAAAAGGAGTCGCCGCGATCAGCGGCGACTCCTTTTTGGTCGGGGTGGGGAGAATCGAACTCCCGCTACAAGACCCCCAGCCTTGCGTACTACCATTATACGACACCCCGAAGCCCGCCTCTGGCGGGAAACTCGAAATCCTAAATCCGAAATCCAAAATAAATCCAAAACAAAAAATTCGTATATTCGTATCTATTCGTATTTCGTAGTATGGTCATCTTCCCTTTTTTGCTACTGTTCTCATGCACTGGGTGCATGTCAAAAGACGAGTGCCTATGGCAAAACCCTTATATGTATACGGCAGCCGTAACCATTGGAGGTTTGGTTTTCTGTGAACAATTTTAGTGGGGTTATAGTGACCTCGGAGAAGTTTTCGTTTTCCACCCTTTAACCTCCCTTTGCCACATAATGCGCATTTTTTTTCCATAAAGTTTTGGTTATTGGGATTTGGACATTTGGATTTTATCTGTTACCCTGTGTAAGGTAAACCCTATGCCTTATCCCTTATACCCTATACCCTATACTCTCATTTTTGCAACATGGATCCTATACTAGGCGGCCTTTTCACTAATGGGTTTAGTTTGGTGGTGATTCTTTTTTCTGCCATTTTGCATGAAGTCGCGCATGGCGCGATGGCATTGCGTTTGGGCGACCCTACGGCAAAATATGCAGGCCGTTTAACATTAAACCCTCTTAAACATTTAGACCCGTTCGGTTCGGTGCTTTTGCCGTTGCTGCTTATTCTTGCCCGTTCGCCCATTCTTTTTGGCTATGCGTTGCCCGTGCCGTACAACCCCTATTATTTCAAAAATCCAAAATGGGGAAGCGTATGGGTAGGGCTTGCCGGACCCCTCACGAATATCCTTATTGCCGTTGTCTGTGCCGTGGGGTTGCGAATTCTCTTGGGCCTTGGCCTTACATTGCCGCCGCTTTTCCCGCTGCTGATATTTTATGCGGTATTGTTAAATCTTTTTTTGGCATTGTTTAACTTAATCCCCATTCCTCCGCTTGACGGCTCAAAGTTACTCTTGGCAATATTTCCTGAACCCCTTCGTGCATTGCAGGATTTTTTAAACCGGCTTGGAGTATTTGCCTTAGCGCTTTTGTTCCCCATACTTATTTTGGTGTTCGCCCCCATTCTTTCCCGTATTGCGATTACGGTAGCCGTATGGCTTATTGGAGGCCCGCTTCCAACCCCTCTCTAATCCTTGCGTTTATATTTGGGATACTGTACCCTGTTTCCTGAACCCTAAATCCTATTATCATGCCTACTATCCACCAGCTTGTGAAAAGGCCGCGTAAAAGGGCGATCCGAAAATCGACTTCGCCCGCATTGGAATATTCGTTTAATGCCATTAAAAACCGACCCACGTTTCATGCCTCTCCTTTCAAACGCGGCGTGTGTATCAAGGTAACGACTGTTACGCCCAAAAAACCAAATTCTGCGTTGCGCAAAGTTGCGCGCGTACGTTTGTCAAACGGCATGGAAGTGACGGCATATATTCCGGGTGAAGGGCATACGCTGCAAGAGCACTCGATGGTGGTAATTCGCGGCGGGCGCGTGAAAGATTTGCCCGGCGTGCGGTATCACGTGGTGAGGGGCGTTTTGGACGCTTCTGGGGTTGAGGGAAGAAAGCGGCGAAGAAGCAAGTATGGTACAAAGCAGCCGAAATAATTAAGAAACAACTTTCATTTTGTGGTTTTTAAGTATGCGCAGGAACCGTAAACTTCATAAAAGAGAACAACTTGATCGTTTGTATAACTCGCCGCTGGTGGGCAAGCTTATCAATTATGTAATGTACGACGGAAGGCGGCTTACCGCCGAGAGAGTTGTGTATGCGGCGCTTAAAGAGGCGGCAAAGCGCACGGAGAAAGAGCCGCTTGCGGTATTTGAGGAAGCGCTTAAAAATACGTCCCCCGTGCTTGAGGTGCGCTCACGGCGCGTAGGGGGCGCAACGTATCAGGTGCCGCGCGAGGTTCGAGGAGAGCGCAGAGTACAATTGTCGCTTCGGTGGATTGTGGCTGCATCCCGCGGACATAAAAAACGAAAGAATATGGCAGAGGCGTTAGCCGAAGAGTTGGCACTGGCAGCGCAAGGACAGGGAAGTGCGGTGAAAAAGCGGGAGGATATGCATAAAATGGCAGAGGCGAACAGGGCGTTTGCGCATTTTGCATGGTAGCTTTGGCGCTCGGGTAGCCCGCCTCGCGTCTGCAGGGGACCCTTGCGTTCCCTAAGGCCGCTTCGGCGTGCCACCGCTCGCGCCAAAGCTCTCTTTATCCGCATGCGCAAGGAGGAGGGGGAGAGAAAAAACTAACTCCACAGCTTCGCTCACGCTCAGCAAGATTTTCGGGACTTTTCAAAACGCACCCTTCGCGCCTTCTTAATTGGAGGGGTGCGCGGAAGCCGGAAAAGAAAGGGTAAGAAAAACGAAAGTAATCCGCGGTGCGGATTTTTATTTGGGAAAATTTGACGTATACTGCTTGAAGCGTTATTGTTATAATTCGTATATTCGTATTCATTCGTACTTCGTAGTATTTATTTATGCCTCGACAATATCCAATAGAACGTCTTCGCGACATTGGCATCATTGCCCACATTGACGCGGGCAAGACAACCGTAACCGAACGGGTGCTTTTCTATACCGGGATTTCTCACAAAATCGGGGAGGTGCATGAAGGGCAGGCCGTTATGGATTGGATGGAACAGGAGCGCGAACGTGGTATTACCATAACATCCGCCGCCACCACTTGTTTTTGGATACCGCTTGAGTTTACCGGTCTTGTAGACCAAGCAGCGCGAAAAGCAAAAGAATTTCGGTTCAATATCATCGATACCCCGGGCCACGTTGACTTTACTATTGAAGTTGAGCGGTCATTGCGCGTGCTTGACGGGGGCGTGGTTGTATTTGATGGAGTTGCGGGGGTGGAGCCGCAGTCGGAAACCGTATGGCATCAGGCAGACCGGTATCACGTTCCTCGTATTTGTTTCATTAACAAACTTGATCGCCTCGGGGCTTCATTTGAAAAATCGCTTGCATCAATTCACGAACGCTTAACCCCCCATGCCGTAGCGTTGCAGCTCCCTATTGGTATTGAGGATTCGTTTTCCGGCGTTGTTGATCTTTTGCTTGAAAAAGCAATTCGTTTTGAAGGGGAACACGGGGAGAAAGTAGTATATGGGGATATCCCTGAAAACATGAAAGCGGAGGTGCGAAAAGCGCGTGAAGCGCTTATTGAAAAAATTGTTGAGCATGACGATACGCTCATGGAAAAATATCTAGCAGGAGAGATGCCCTCGGTTGATGAGTTGCGCGCGGTTTTGCGAAAAGCAACCATTACAGGAAAGGTGATCCCGGTACTATGTGGCTCGGCCTTAAAAAACAAGGGTGTGCAGCCCTTGCTTGATGCGGTGGTTTATTATCTTCCGTCTCCACCCGAGCTTCCACCGGTTGAGGGTACGCACCCCAAAACCGAAGCGCAGGAAACCCGTGAGCCCGATGACAATATGCCCTTTGCCGCTTTGGCTTTTAAAGTTGCAACGGATCCTTATGTTGGGCAATTAACTTTCTTCCGTGTATATTCGGGAACCTTAGGTCGAGGATCTTACGTGTTAAATACTACTTCCGGCGAGAAAGAGCGGATTGGTCGCATTGTGCGCATGCATGCAAATACCCGAGAAGAGGTTGAGGAAATGTTTGCGGGAGATATCGGCGCAATCGTGGGACTCAAAAATACTTCTACCGGAGATACGTTGTGTGCGCCAGAAAAACCAATTGTGCTTGAGCGTATTACCATTCCAGAACCCGTAATCTCCGTACGGATTGAACCAAAATCGAAAGCGGATGAAGAAAAACTTGGGATGGCGCTTCGCCGGCTTGCAGAAGAAGATCCCACGTTTCGTGTTTCCGGTGATCAAGAAACGGGTGATACGATTATTTCTGGAATGGGGGAGCTTCATCTTGAAATTATTGTCGACAGAATGAAACGCGAATTTTCCGTTGATGCAAATGTCGGCGCGCCACAAGTTGCATACAAAGAAACCGTTTTAACAACGGCGGAAGCGGAAGGAAAATATATTCGCCAGACGGGCGGGCGCGGGCAATACGGCCATGTATGGCTTCGGGTGGAGCCGACGGAGCGAGGATCGGGTTTTGAATTTGTTGATGCAATTAGGGGAGGAGTAATTCCTAACGAATTTATCCCTGCAGTTGGCAAGGGCGTGAAGGAGGCAATGGATAAAGGAATTGTGGCCGGTTACCCGATGGTGGATGCGAAAGTAACGCTTTATGACGGCTCGTACCATGACGTTGATTCTTCAGAGGCCGCGTTTAAAATCGCCGGCTCCATGGCATTTCAGGAAGCAGCAAAACGGGCAAAGCCGGTTATGTTGGAACCGGTAATGAGCTTATCGGTGGTGGTACCAGAACAATTTTTGGGCGATATTACGGGGGATATTTCGTCCAGACGCGGCCGCATTGAGGAGCTTGGCGAGCGCGGACAAATGAAGGAGGTAGATTCAAAAGTGCCCTTGTCTGAAATGTTTGGCTATGCCACGCAACTTCGCTCTATGACACAGGGAAGGGGAGCGTTTACCATGGAATTTTCACATTACGAGGAGGTGCCCGGGAATATTGCGCAGGAGATTGCGGCAGGGAAGCGGAGATAATGCTCGCGATAGCGCTTTTCGCTTTCTTCGGCTTGTCGATTTCTTGGGCGCTCGGGTAACCCGCCTCACGTCTGCAGGGTACCCTTCCGTTCCCTAAGGCCGCTTGGCGGGCCACCGCTCGCGCCCAACAATTTTTGACCTCGTAACCCGCTCAAATCACTATCGCTCGCTAGAGAAATCGAGACGCTTTTCAAAACGCATCTTCTCGCGCCTAAGAATGAGGGAGGAAAAAAGAAGCCGCCGGTGGGCGGCTGTTGTTATCCCGAGCCGGGTCGAAGGATTGATTTTTTTGATAGAAATGGTATATGATTTTTGCACGTTTAGAATTCGAAAAGGAGGATGTTATGACTGCCCCGAATATCTATCTTCGCGCATGGTATGCGCGATACGGTTTCTCCGATGCCGAATCGTTTCGAGATGCTCTTCTTTCTTCTTTCTCGGGCGCGCCTCTTTTGTCACAGTTTCAGGAAAGGAAAATCGTGTTATTCCGCAGAACCCGAATATCGCATTTCGCCTTACTTGATGTCTATGACGATGGGTTTCATATTTTATTGAATCGAGAAAGAAGCGTACGCCAGTGGCTTGTTGACATCGGACACGAGCTTATTCATACGTTTCATTATGATCTTTCGACTCTTCCGCCAGTAAATCTGTTTCGAAAGATGTTCGGGGATCCCGATCCCGCGCTTGAATATTTTTGTGATTCTGTGGCACGCCGGTGGTTGTTGCAAGATCGGAACGCACGGGCATTGGTTGCACTCTTACGGTCGCAAAGATGGCAGGGCGAGGTGTTGTGGATTCCAAAACCGCTCCATATGGGCGGTTTCCCCTTTTTATGTATATATTGTAAGGGCTTGACGGATTGTTTTGCCTTGACTATTATAATGGTTGCGCTGTATAACAGTGAAGTTAGCTTTATTAATGAAATCCCTCGATTGCGCAGTGATTGCAAAAGGAAGTCCCTCGTTTTGCTTGGGGATCTACTTTCGCAGCCACTCGCGAAGCTCGCGGGCGAAAGTAACATATGGCAGGAAAATTTGAACGCACCAAACCTCACGTAAACGTAGGAACTGTTGGTCACGTTGACCACGGCAAGACCACCCTGACTGCGGCAATCATGCACGGCCTGAAACTTAAAGGTCTTATTGACACCGCAGAATCGGTCGACCAGATCGATAATGCTCCCGAAGAGAAGGCGCGTGGTATTACCATAGCCCTTCACCACTCCGAATACGAAACAGAAAAGCGTCACTATGCACACATCGATGCTCCCGGACACGCCGACTATATTAAAAACATGATTACGGGGGCAGCCCAAATGGACGGTGCGGTTTTGGTGGTTTCTGCAGCCGACGGCCCGATGCCCCAGACGCGCGAACATATTCTTTTGGCGCGGCAGGTGGGAGTTCCTAAAATTATCGTCTTTTTGAATAAAGTTGACGCGGTTGACGATCCTGAATTTATTGATATTGCAGAATCGGAAGTGCGGGACCTTTTGAAAAAATATGAGTATCCTGGCGATGAAATTCCTGTGGTTAGGGGATCGGCGCTCAAAGCCCTTGAGGCAAAATCCGCGGATGACGAGGCGGTAAAACCCATTTTTGAGCTTTTGGCAAAATTGGATGAGTATATTCCGGAACCGCAAAGAGATATCGACAAACCTTTCTTGATGCCCGTTGAGGATATTTTTTCCATTGAGGGTCGCGGAACAGTGGTTACCGGAAGGATCGAACGCGGGCTTATTAAGCTTAATGATGAGATAGAAGTCATTGGATTGCGGCCAACGCAAAAGACCGTGATTACGGGTATTGAGATGTTCCGCAAGAGCTTGGACGAAGGCCGGGCAGGGGATAATGCCGGACTCCTTTTACGAGGCCTTAAGAAGGAGGATGTCGAGCGCGGGCAGGTCCTTGCAAAGCCAGGAAGCGTTACCCCGCATACTGAATTTGAGTGCGAACTTTATGTGTTAACAAAAGATGAAGGCGGCCGCCATACGCCCTTCTTTACCGGTTACAAACCCCAGTTTTATATCCGAACGTGTGACGTGACTGGAGAGGTTACGCTTCCGGAGGGCACAGAAATGGTGATGCCAGGAGATACGGTGTCGGTGAAATCGAAATTAATGGCTCCGGTTGCGCTGGAGGAGAAACAGCGGTTTGCGGTGCGCGAAGGCGGACGAACTGTTGGTGCAGGAGTGGTTACAAAAATTATTCAATAATACACACCATTGATTTGCGCTAGGGTGATAACGGGGCGCGCTGTTCTTTGAGGTGATATTTTATCCGTTTTTACATGGCCGATGCTCCCTTAAAGGAAAAGAAAACAAAAGCGGTGCCGGAGATCGAAACGACACCAAAGCTACGTATTAAAGTTCGGGCATACGACCATAAGGTTTTGGACAATTCGTGCCGACAAATTGTGGAAACGGCGTTGCGCGCAAATGCGGAAGTATATGGTCCGGTACCTTTACCCACGGAGTTTCATCGTTACACCGTAAACCGTTCCACGTTTGTGCACAAAGATGCACAGGAGCAATTCGAAATTCGTGTTCATCGTCGCCTCATTGATATCGTAAACCCTTCCCAGAAACTTATCGATGCGCTCACCAATTTGACCTTGCCAACCGGTGTTGATGTTGAGATAAAGGCCGTTTAAGTATTTCTTTTAGAAACATGCGAATGAACTAGTATGCACTGTTGAGTCGCGAGAGCCAGGCCCGCTCCGGCGGGCTTTCTTTATGCCCGCGGCATTTAAACATTATGAAATTTCTTTTAGGAACGAAAATAGGAATGAGCCAAACATGGAAAACGGATGGGGGCGTAGTTCCGCTTACCGTTATTCAGGCGGGGCCCATGGTGGTTACTCAAAAAAAGACATCAGAAAGGGATGGTTATGAAGCCATACAAGTATCCCTTGGCAAAAGAAAACGGCTTAAGAAGCCGCAACAAGGACATCTGAAGAAGGGCAAAACTGATACCGCACGCTGGTTGCGCGAAGCTCGCGGGGCATGGAACGTAGAGTCAGGGGCCGTTATTGATGTATCCGTATTTGTTCCAGGTGATATTGTTAAGGTTTCCGGCATTTCCAAAGGGAAGGGTTTTCAGGGAGGTGTAAAGCGACATGGTTTTCATGGGGCTTCGGCAACGCATGGTACCAAACATGCGCATAGACAGCCCGGATCTATTGGATCTTCTTGGCCCGAGCGAGTGCGAAAGGGAAAGAGAATGGCAGGAAGGATGGGGCATGAGCGGGTTACGGTGAAAAACCTAGAAGTGGTGAGTGTGGACAAAGAGAAAAATTTGTTGGCGGTGAAAGGAGCGGTGCCTGGTGCACGGGGAACGTTGCTTGAGATACGGGGCTAGATCGGATGCTTGGGATGCGTCTCGAAAAGACGTGTCGCGCGCCCAGCGAGGCGCGCGCACTCTCGCTCGGCGTTGTTCTCCCGCCAACGATTAAACTTTTAGGGAAGGCGGGAACCATGCCCGCAACGCCTCCGCGAAGCTTTTCTCAACACATCCCAAGCATCTGACGAGATTTTCATTTTGTCAAAGTGGCGTGAAAAAAGATTCGTATATTCTTATCGATTCGTACTTCGTAGTATTTTATGAAGGTTAAGGTTTATACCAAAGAAGGAAAACAGAACGGCACCGTTGAGCTGCCGGATTCTGTGTTTGGCGTTCCCATGAACAATGATTTGTTACATCAGGCAATGAGCGTTATGCTTTCGCGAAGGCGTCAGCCGCGTGCGCATACCAAAACCAGAGAAGAGGTGCGGGGCGGTGGGCGTAAGCCCTGGCGTCAAAAAGGAACTGGGTTTGCGCGGCATGGTTCGCGCCGCTCGCCCATTTGGAAGGGCGGTGGTGTAACGTTTGGCCCACGCAAAGATAAAAGATTTGCAAAACGAATTCCCGATGCCATGAAGAAAAAAGCATTGGCCGTTGCATTGTCTCAAAAAGCACGAGACGAGGAGCTTGCCGTTATTGAAAAGATTTCCGTATCGCAGCCAAAAACAAAAGAAGCGGCATTGCTTCTTACCACGCTTCTCGCGTCAATTTTTAAAGTAGAAAAGAAAGCAAAAAAACCATCGGTGCTTATTGCTTTTGCGAAAGAAAATCAGGGGCAGGCATTCCGTGCAGTGCGTAATATACCCTATGCCCAAGCATTCCGTCCGGAAAATCTCAATCTTCTTGAGGTGCTGGAATATCGCTATATTTTAATCCCAAAAGAAACAGTGGATGATTTGGTGAAACGTTTTTAAGCTTTTGCCATTTATCATTTATCTTCCTTGTTATGAGTCCTTTACTGCCTTTTCGTAAGGCAAAAGAGAAAAAGAGGAAACCAAGACAGGTGGAGCAGAGCAAAGAAAAGCAAGAGCCATCAGAGACAAAGATGGGCGGCACGACAGCCCATGGGATTTTATTGTCTCCGCATGTTACGGAAAAGGCGGGAAGGATAGAAGGGTTGAATCAATATATGTTTCGCATTGCGCGTGGGGCAAAAAAATCAGAGGTTCTTCAGGCAGTTTCGCAAATATACGGTGTGCGGCCCACCCGGATAAATATTATCAATCTTCCTGGAAAGTCCCGCAGGCGCGGCTCGTTTATTGGCAAAAAAAGTGGAAAGCGAAAAGCGATTGTTACTTTACCCGAGGGGAAAACCATTGAAGTATTACCGAAATAAACGACATACATAAGGTAAAGATATGAAAATCTATAAACCTACCTCACCGGGCCGCAGAGGAATGTCTATAGTTGATTTTTCTCACATTGCCAAAAAAGACCCAGAAAAACGTTTGTCCTCTGGGAAAAAACGTTCGGGCGGTCGTAATTTTCAAGGGCGTATCACTTCCCGTTTCCGCGGTGGCGGTGCCAGGCGCATTTTTCGAAAAATCGATTTTGGGCAATCCAAACGCGACGTTCCCGGAACCGTACGTTCGATCGAATACGATCCGAATCGCTCGGCCTTTGTGGCTCTGGTTTCATTTCGCGATGGCGATTGGCGTTATATTCTTGCACCACATGGTCTGCGTTCCGGTGACGAAGTATATATTGGGGAGCGCGCGCCCATTCGTGTGGGATCTAGGATGTTGCTCAAAAACATTCCGCCCGGAACCCAAGTGCATAATATTGCTTTGGTTGTCCAAGGTCCCGGGAAACTTGTTCGTTCAGCGGGTGCCGCCGCCATTGTGCTATCGCATGAAGGCCGTTATACTCAATGCACGATGCCTTCGCGGGAGATCCGATTGTTTCCGACAGAAGCATTTGCTTCCGTCGGTTCTGTTTCAAACGCCGAATGGAGTTCGACGACGATCGGAAAAGCAGGACGTTCGCGACTTCGGGGAAGAAGGCCACACGTACGCGGATCTGCTATGAATCCGGTTGATCATCCGCATGGAGGTGGCGAGGGACGAGCGCCCATAGGACTCAAGCACCCGAAAACTCCTTGGGGCAAACCGGCATTGGGTGTGAAAACAAGAAAAAGATATAAACCCTCCAACGCTTTCATTGTACAGAGGAGAACTAAGAAGAAGTAAAACATCATAGTATGTCCAGATCACTCAAGAAGGGTCCATACACAGACCAAAAACTTCTCAAGAAGCTTCAGGCCTTAAAGCCGGGTGCTAAGGCGGTGGTAAAAACATGGTCGCGTGCTTCGGTGATTACGCCAGACATGGTAGGTTTTACGATAGCGGTTCACAATGGAAAACAACACATTCCCGTTCAAATAGCAGAAGATATGGTGGGTTTTCGATTAGGAGAATTTGCGCCGACCAGAAAATTTGTAAGGCACGGTGGGAAGCTTCAGCGCGAGGTTGAATCCAAAGGGCAACAACCAGCCCAAAGCTAACCGATTTTTTTAAGAACCTATGCAAGCATCAGCCACGCTTCGCCATCTGCGCATAAGTCCACGCAAGGTCCGTTTGATCGCGCGGGAGCTTGGGGGAAAGCAGTTTTTCCATGCGGAAGCACTGCTTGAGCTTTTGCCACACCGGGCAACAAAACCATTGGTAAAGTTACTTCGTTCTGCCGCGGCAAATGCTGAAGCGCAGGGTGTTGGCGAAAAACAAGTATTGCGCGTGAAGGGCGTTATGGTAAACCAAGGAAGAACGATTCAACGTTTTCGTCCCCGCTCACGCGGCATGGCGCACCCTATCGCCCGTAGGTCCTCTCATATAACCATTGTGCTTGAAGGCCCGGGTGGCGTTCCCAAACGCAAACGCGCAAAACAAGAAACAACGACGGAAAGCTCCGACACGCGCGATAGGCCACACCCAACGGCGCGGACGAAACAGGATCTTCCTACACCACGCAAATTAGTTGATGTAGGAAAACGCGTTTTCCGCAGGAAATCCATCTAAGGAACGAAATTCGAAATTTGAGATATTGAAACACAAAACAATAGCTAATGGTTGCAGTTTAAAATTTTTGAATGTTTAGGATTTAGAGTTTCTTTCGCTAAGTTAAAGGTATGGGACAAAAAACACATCCAATGGCGTTGCGCATCGGTATCTTTAGGGGATGGGCCTCAAAGTGGTTCGCTCTTGATTACAAAGAACGGTTACGTGAAGATATTTTACTTCGCGAGTGGCTTCGTAAGCGACTTCGCCGTTCCTTTGTAAATGAAATCCTCATTGATCGTTCCGGCGCAACCATAAAGGTTCATATTTCCACTTCTCGACCGGGAATGCTTATTGGGCGCGGGGGAGCTGGAATTGAAGAACTAAAACGAACAGTATTAAAAAAGCTCGAGGAGTTGCGAAAACAAAAAGTAAATCCGGTGGATATCCGTATTGAGGTACAAGAAGCTCGAAACGCCGACAGCCAAGCAGCGTTGGTCGCGCAAAGCGTTGCAGAACAGCTTGAGCGACGTTTGCCATTTCGCCGTGTGTTAAAACGCACTCTTGAACGTACCATGGCTTCTCCTGGAGTCGGTGGTGCACGAATTGCTATTGCGGGGCGTTTAGGAGGATCTGAAATGTCGCGGCGTGAGTGGATTGCCGATGGTAAAGTTCCACTTCATACTTTTCGGGCAGATGTTGATTTTGCTCAAGAGACGGCGTATACCACGTGGGGAACTATCGGTGTGAAAGTATGGCTCTATAAAGGAGAAGTGTTTAAAGAGAAAGAAGAAACTACCGATTGATTTAATTTCTAATTAACCTAATTGACCTAAGTGTTTATGTGGTTTTGAATTAGTCATTCATTAGATCAATTAGAGATTAGAGCAATTAGACATTTTTACGGTTATGCTAATTCCCAAGAAAGTAAAACATCTCAAGTCGCCCGCCTCGGGCGGGCTCTCAAGAAACCCTCGGTTTCTTGCGCTCGCCTTCGGCTCGCTGGTTTCCGATACGGGAAACTTCCGTTTTCCGACCCTTTCCCGATTTTCAATGTTTTACTTTTTGCCCGGACAACATGTTTGCATGAAAAAATATAAGGTTATGGTTTTTGCGCTATGCTGATGCCTAAAAAGGTAAAACATCGAAAGTGGCAGAAGGGTAGATCTCGCGGAATGGCGTCGCGGGGAACCACCCTTGCGTTCGGCGCCTACGGTCTTAAAGCCGAAGGCACGTCTTGGATCTCATCTCGTCAGATTGAGGCGGCGCGTCGTGCTATTATCAGAACTGCTCGCAAAGGCGGAAAAGTTTGGGTTCGCATTTTTCCGGATAAGCCAGTTACGCAAAAAGGAACCGAAGTACCCATGGGTGGGGGAAAGGGCGCGCTGGATCACTATGTGTTTCCGGTAACCCCCGGGCGAATTCTCTTTGAGCTTGATGGTGTTGAGGAGGATATTGCACGCCATGCGCTTCGCCTTGGTGCCCATAAGCTTCCAATAGCGGCGCGCTTTGTACGGCGTGAACACTAATGTCATGGCTAAGGAATTGTCACAACTGAAAAATATGAACGCGACTGATTTAAATCATACGCTGCAAGAAACACGAGATAAATTGCGCCAGCTTCGATTTAATCTTGCAGGGGGGAGAATTCGCAACATCAGAGAAATTCGTGCCATGCGCCGTCGGATAGCGCGCATTTTAACCCTTTTACACTTACATGAATAACACCACCTTACGCACCAGAAAACTTACCGGAATAGTAGCGAGTACTAAAATGTCAAAGACCGTTTCTGTGCGCGTTGAGCATATTAAAAAACTTGTAAAGCTCCAGCGTTTTGTGAAACGGCATCGAAAATTCTTAGCCCATGATGAGCTTGGCGTACACGAAGGAGATCTGGTGCAGATTCAAGAGACCCGTCCCGTCTCACGGCACAAACGATGGAAGGTGGTAAAAATTATTTCTTCTATCCACAAAAGCGGAGAAAGCGAGAATGCCTAACTTTTTCATGACGCGATTTAACTAAATACATGGTTCAACCTCGTTCAATGCTTCAAGTTGCAGATAACACCGGAGCGAAATTGCTGCAGGTGATTACGGTATTGGGCAGCACACGACGCAGATACGCGCAATTAGGGGATCTTGTGGTTGCGTCTGTAAAGGTGGCAGAACCTCGTAGGGCGGTAAAGAAAAGCGACGTGGTACGGGCGGTCGTGGTCCGACAAAAAAATGCATTTCGCCGTGCCGACGGGTCTTTTGTGCGGTTTGATGAGAATGCCGCAGTTCTTGTTGATGGTCTTAATCCGCGGGGCGGAAGAATTTTCGGCCCGATTGCCCGGGAAGTGCGGGATCGTGGTTTTACTAAAATTGCCTCATTGGCGGCTGAAGTTGTATGAAAATCAAAACCGGTGACACCGTTACTGTACGCGTGGGGAAAGATCGCGGAAAATCTGGAAAGATCGTGCGCGCAATACCTTCCTTGGGCAAGGTGCTTGTGGAGAATATTAATCTGGTAAACCGTCATAAAAAACCGCGCAAACAAGGAGAGAAAGGACAGCGCGTATCGATCCCCGCTTTTATCAATGTTTCGAATGTAAAACTCGTATGCCCTTCATGCAAACAAGCAGTTCGTGTACGGTCTCGACGGCATGATGGGGGGCGCGAGCGTCAATGCCATAAATGTGGTGCATCGTTATAATCTATGACATCCTCTTTTGCAAAAATCCATAAGGAAATTTTGCCGGAGCTTTTAAAACATGTCGGCTCACAGAATATCCTCGCGGCACCCAAAATCGACAAGGTAATTGTACATGTGTCGGTGGGACGTCTTGTAGTTGGTCAAGGAGAAAAAACGTTGGAACCATATGAAAAGGATCTTTTACGAATTTGCGGCCAAAAGCCAGCAAGACGTCCTGCTAAAAAATCAATTTCAGCTTTTAAGGTCCGTCAAGGGATGCCCGTTGGGCTTATGGTAACGCTTCGCGGGAAACGCGCACAAGATTTTTTCTCACGCTTGATTTTAGTCGCGCTTCCTCGTTTACGAGATTTCCGTGGAATCGATCAAAAAGCCGTTGATCAAAACGGCAATTTGACCATAGGTATTCGTGAGCAAACTGCATTTCCGGAAGCCGCGAACGAACCAACAGGAACCGTTTTTGGTTTAGAGGTAACCGTAGTTACAAAAGCAAAAAATCGAGAACATGCGCTTGGATTATTCAAATTGTTGAGAGTTCCCTTTAAAGCCCAGGACCAGGTATAATCGTTATGGCAAAAAAATCGCAAGTGATACGCGCACAACGCAAGCCAAAATTTTCTACGCGCACAGTACGCCGATGTTTTCGTTGTGGAAGGCGCCGGGGCTTTATGCGCATGTTTGGAATTTGCCGTATTTGTTTCCGCGAACTTGCAAGAAAAGGCGAAATTCCTGGGGTAAGAAAAGCCTCATGGTAGGTGCCCGTTACCCCATATTCTATCTTCTATGACCGATCCCATTGCCGACATGTTAACCAGAATTCGCAATGCCTATGCCCAGGGTGCGGCAGAAGCGCGTATTCCTTTTTCTCGTCTCAAGGCACAAATTGCCGATATTCTTTCACAAGAGGGATATCTTAGCGGCGTGGAAATAAAGGGACGACTTCCGCGGCGTACGCTCGTAGTTGCGCTTCGGTATATTAATCAACGGCCGACCATTGAGGGCATAAAACGAATTTCAAGGCCCGGCCAGAGAATTTATAGAAATGCGCGTCAATTGCGGCCAACACGATATGGCTTTGGAATAACTATTCTTTCAACCGCAAAGGGTCTTATGACGGAAAGAGCGGCAAGGGACGCACGGCTTGGTGGAGAGGTTTTGTGCGAAGTGTGGTAATTAGTATGAGCAGAATCGGCAAACAACCAATTTCGGTTCCCTCCGATGTTTCGATTACCATCGAGGGATCTTTGATTCAGGCGAATGGACCGAAGGGGAAATTGTTCACCCAGCTCCCCCCCGAAATAAAAGCAGACCACAAAGACGGCATGGTGCTTGTTTCCCCTGTCGGGAACGCAACAAAACGCGTAAAATCTGTATGGGGATTAACCCGCATGCGGATTGCAAATGCGGTGCAAGGCGCGCACCAGGGTTTTTCAAAGAAACTTATACTTGAGGGAATTGGGATTCGCGCCCAGTTGGAGGGCAAAGCGCTTGTGTTATCATTAGGGTTTTCACATCCTGTACGGGTTGAGCCGCCAGAAGGCATTACATTTCTTGTTGAGAAAAATGCGGTTACTATTTTAGGGCCGGATAAACACATGGTGGGTCAAGTGGCGGCTTCCATCAGGGGAATGAAAAAACCGGAACCATATAAGGGAGCGGGAATTCGTTATGAAAATGAGCAGGTTCGCCGGAAGGCCGGGAAGAAAGCCGCTGCCATAAAATAATCTTTATAGCTTTTTATGCCCCGCAATGTTTCCAGAACCATCAAACGAATATCACGTCACCGGCGTATACGCGCACGTATTTTGGGTACAAGCGCTGTGCCGCGCCTTGCGGTGTTTCGTTCGAACAAAACTATTGTTGCGCAGCTTATTGATGATACCAGGGGATTTACATTAGCCGCGGCATCAAGTAAGCAGATAAAGAAAACAAAAGAGATTCCCAAAATAGATTTTTCTCCGGGCCTGCTTCGGGCGTATCTGGTTGGTAGGGCAGTTGGGGATACCGCCAAGAAAGCGGGATTTTTGAGAGTTAAATTTGATCGTGGGGGCTTCGCTTATCATGGGAAGATCAGGGCATTGGCTCAAGGTGCCCGCGATGCAGGCCTTTCGTTTTAAAGAAAGATTTTTATATGCTTCGACAAAAGCGAGATTTCACAAGAGGCGCAAAGAAAGGAAGCGGGAGAGAGCAAGAGCAAGAATTTGAAAGCCGGACACTGGACTTAAGCCGTACTGCGCGCATGGTTGCTGGCGGGCGCCGCTTTCGTTTTCGTGCCCTGGTTGTGGTGGGTGATAGAGCAGGTAGAGTTGGGTTGGGGATGGCAAAAGCAAAAGATGCCACGCAGGCAGTAGAAAAAGCCGTAACGCGTGCAAAAAATTCACTGGTACGTGTGCCGAGACGCGGCTCTACCGTGCCAAGCGACGCAATTGCAAAGGTGGGCCCTGCAAGGGTACTTTTGCGACCTTCACGTCCGGGACGGGGTATTCGTGCAGGAGGTACGGTACGGCATGTGCTTGAATTGGCAGGCATTGCGGACGTTACTGCAAAAATTCTTTCTCGTTCAACAAATAGTTTAAATAATGCGCGCGCCACCCTTGCTGCGCTTGAAAAACTTTCTAGGCGCCTTGAGGTTGCAAAGGTGCGAAAACAGAAATCTTAACAGTATGCAACTACATCACATCAAAAAACCAAGGAATCAAAAACTAAGCCGTCGCGTGGGAAGGGGGGGGAAGCGTGGTACGTATTCCGGCAGAGGCATGAAAGGACAACGATCAAGAGCCGGAGCCAAAATACGTCCAGCAGTTCGAGATCTTATTAAGAAGATTCCAAAATTGCGAGGGGCCGAAGGGAGAGGCACAAGCCCCAAAAAACCTCTTGCCCCAACGATAGTTTTGGTGGAACGAATCCAGCAACACTTTCGGGCAGGAGAAAAAGTAACCCCACGAACACTTTTCGCAAAAGGTATCGTTGAAAAACGGCTTGGAAAAATTCCTGAAGTAAAACTTTTGGGATCAGGAAAAATCTCCAAGAAATTATTGGTGTCTGAATGTCAAATATCCTCCGGAGCTCGCAAGGCGATTGAAAAAGCAGGCGGGAGCATAGAGAAACCCTAAACTTTATTGTATATATGTTTGAGAAACTTTTACTTTTGTGGAAAATTTCGGAATTGCGCGCAAAGATTCTTTTTGTGCTTGGCATGCTTGCGGTGTTCCGGCTCGCCGCATCGATCCCCGTGGCCGGTGTCGACACAGAACGGCTTGCTGCATTTTTCCAGTCGAATCAGCTTTTTGGCCTCATCAATATTTTTACGGGGGGAACGCTTGAAAATTTATCAATCGCCATGCTTGGTGTGGGGCCTTATATTACCGCAACCATTATTCTGCAGTTGCTGACCATGATCTTCCCGCGTTTAAAGGAAATGTATTACGAAGAGGGCGAACAGGGGCGGCAGAAATTTAACCAAATCGGGCGTCTTTTGACCGTCCCCTTGGCGATTCTGCAAGGTTTTGGTTTTTTGCGACTTTTAGCTTCACAGGGCGTTGTAGAGTTAACACCTATCACCACCGCAGTTAACATTGCGGTCGTAGTTGCAGGAACCATTCTTTTAATGTGGCTTGGGGAACTGATTACGGAAAAAGGTATTGGCAACGGTGTTTCGCTTATCATCTTTGCCGGTATTGTGGCATCTATCCCGCAATCACTCTTTCAGTTTTTCTCAACGTGGGATCAGACAAAACTTTTTCAAACCGTAGCATTTGCGGCAATTGCAATTATTGTTGTGGCGGGTGTGGTTTTAATTAACGAGGCACAGCGGCGCGTTCCTATTGCGTATGCCAAGCGTATCCGCGGATTTCGTATGTACGGTGGTGTTTCAACGCACCTTCCTATACGCGTAAATTCCGCTGGCGTTATTCCCATTATTTTTGCCTTGTCCATCGTGCTTTTTCCGGGAATGATAGCCCAATTTTTCACTACGGTGGATGTTCCTCAAATTGCAAGTATCGCTAATACAATTCAAAATATTTTTTCCGTAAATAACTGGACGAGCATATTTATCTATTTTGGTTTAGTGTTTATATTCACTTATTTTTATACCGCTGTCATTTTTGATCCCAAGGAAATTTCACAAAACATCCAGCGCTCAGGCGGATTTATCCCAGGAATTCGGCCGGGCTCGCCCATGGTAAGCCATCTCTCGCGTATTATTAACCGAACTACTCTTGTCGGAGCTTCGTTTTTGGGAATCATTGCGGTGTTGCCACAAGTGATGCAGCAGGGCTTGAATCTGCCCGCCCTCACCATCGGGGGAACGGCGGTATTGATTGTCGTGTCGGTGGTGATTGAGACGATGAAACAAATAGAAGCGCAGCTGACAATGCGGGAATACGAAGGGTTTTAGAGCTCGCGCAGGGCCATTTGCGAAACGCGACAATCCCCAGCGAGGATTGTCGCTCTGTCCTCGCCGCGCTCCCCCGCATACGGTTTATATTTTATAAGGAAGCGGGGACCATGCCCGCGCGGCTGCGAAGGTTCGCAAATGTCCCTTCGCTCACCCCAAAAAAGTTGCTTGGCTGCTTCATTCATTGTTTCGTAAAGAGAAGGGTAGGATAAAAGGAGACCGGCCGTGCATTGCACGGCCGGTTTTTGTTTTTATCCTGCTTCGTCTGATCCATCTTCATGATTTTCACCCATGATCGCTTTGAGCAGCTTTTCGGTGGGAAAGATGACGAGCGTGCCCTTTACCCATTTTTCGCGGAAATAACCCCATTGAATTAAACCATCAACGGTCCATGGGCCGTCTGACAATCGTATGAGGTCTTCCTTGGGGAATCCCGCAAGGCGGTTCCATATACGGCAGAGAATCATAAAGGTTTCAACAAAAGATTCATCCTCTGCTTTTCCAAGACGCAGCCCTCTTTCAAAATAGACGCTGGTTGGAGAATACCGATCCGTCCGAGAGTTTAGAGTATTTTCCAATTCTAGATCCCAAAAAGCGGCCCTACAGAAAGATTGGATGAGAACTCTTTTGCCGTGTTCGTCAATCCAGACCTCTTCCGCGTCTGTTTTTTCTGGTGCGGTTTTCCGTTTCATTTGCCTTTCTTCTTTTGTTGCGCTTTCAAGGATTTTCTGGAAGGCATCCGGGTTGCGTTCCTTCAGACGTATGACATCTGCGACGATTTTCACTTCCTCGTCTGTAAGCCCCAGCATTTGGGCTGCTCTCCCGGCTTTATTTTGGGAGCAGTGGGCGCGTTGCCCAAGCTCAACGAGAAAAGGGTTTTGCCGTAGTGCTTCCCGAATTCTTTCCGCAAGCTCTTTTTGTGAGCGCATTGCTCAACCTCCGGAGGCGGGCGCGTTGCCGCTTTCAAAGAGCATAGAGAAAGCGTAGTAAATAATAGTTGGCTTGTCAATGCTTCATGGGGACACGCCGAAAGTTTTTATTATTTTTGGTTCGGACCTCTTGAGATCCTACTATCGAGGTCGGACCTCGATAGCGATAGTTTGTTGTTGCAGGAGCCCATTTTTCTTGTTACTGTATGGTTGAACTTTCATGCAGAGGCGCTACGATGCGGTATTTTTAATTGGGAGACCTGGCTGCGGCAAGGGGACGCAGTCGCGGCTATTGCAAAGACGTGCTGGTTTTGCCTTGGTGAAAACCGGTACTCTTTTTCGGGCATTGGCAAAAAAACAAACAACACTTGGCCGTAACGTCAAAAAAACGCTCAATCGAGGAAAACTCATGCCGCCATGGCTTGCGTTTTCCGTAGTGCTGGATGCATCGGGACGTGTCGATGCAAAGAAGCCGGTGTTGTTTGATGGCAGCCCCCGTACTAAAAGAGAGGCCGAATGGCTCACTGCTGCTTTACCATGGTTTGGCAGAAATCATATTGCCGCCGTGCATCTTTTCATACGTCCGCAAGAATCATACCGCCGGCTCATCTTACGCAAAAGACACGACGATACTCCCGTCGTGATTCGTGCACGTCTACAAGAGTTTGACCGTAATGTAATGGCTGCCCTTCGTGTGCTTCGTGAAAAGCGGCTGCTTAAAACGGTCAAGGGAGAACGACCCATCCAGGAAGTAGCACGCGATATTCGCAGGGTATTGCATTTGACATAACGTGGATTTATGCAAAAAGCTGTTATCATTTTTGGTCCGCCAGGTGCGGGTAAGGGGACACAAGCAGAGATGTTTGCGGACGCGTTTGGTTTTTTGCATCTTGAAACAAGCCGCATTATTGAGGAGGCGTTGGCGACGCACGATTCAACGGAATATATTATTGCCGGAAAATCATACACCTACGGGCAGGAGAAAGAAAATTTCGACAAAGGAATTTTGGTGGAGCCGGAGGTAGTTGTACATTGGATGGTTGAGGCGATACGAAGCCATGCCCGTGCGGGAAAATCGATTGTTTTTTCTGGATCTCCCCGTACCCTCTTCGAGGCAGAGCACCTATATCCGGTATTGCATGAATGTTTTGGCGGCAATGGCTTTTTTTGTTTTCATCTAACTGTTCCGCCAGATCTTTCAGTAAGCCGTAACATGCGGCGGCGTATTTGTGTCGCATGCCGTCTACCGCATGAGCCCAATAAAACGGTGTTGGAGTGTACGCGTTGCCGGGGAAGTTTAGTGACGCGCGGTGAACTTGATTCGCATACCTCGCTTCGCAAGCGGCTCGAAGAGTTTGAAAAACGCACCCTGCCTGGAATTTATCACTTTGAAGATCAAGGTCGTGCGGTATCGCGGCTGGACGGTTCGCGCCCACCCGATGATGTTTTTAGGCATTTGTGTGCATTGCTTGGTTTAGTATGAAACACTCTCCACAAGATATTGTCGCAATGCGCGCGTCGGGGCAAACCGCCGCGCGTATCCTTAAAGAAGTGGCCTTGCGCGTTCAAGCGGGTATAACGCCAAAAGAACTTGATCGTATTGCGCGCAAGGAAATTGAATCGGCAAAAGTTAAGCCCGCTTTTTTGGGCTATGATAAATTTCCCGCGGTGTTGTGCGTTTCGGTAAACAGCGTTGCGGTGCACGGCGCGCCAAGCGATATTGAATTTTGTGAGGGGGACGTCGTGGGGCTTGACTTTGGCGTTATCAAAAACGGCTGGTATTCCGATTTGGCTATAACAGTAGGGGTTGGCCAAATTTCCTCTGAAGCACAAAAACTTATTACGGTATGCAAAACAGCGCTTGAACGAGCAATTTCAGTATTAAAAGAAGGGGTGAGTGTAGGTGATATTTCCTCCACAATTCAAACATACGTTGAGGGGAATGGCTTTTTGGTTATTCGTGAACTTGTGGGACACGGCATTGGGAAAAACCTTCACGAGTTGCCTCATGTGCCCAATTTTGGGAAACCCGGCATTGGGGAAGTGCTGGAAGAAGGGGCAACGATTGCCATTGAGCCGATTATTTCGGTTTCCGACGAGCACGTGGAGCTTGATTCGGACCAGTTTAGCTGGCGTACAAAAAAAGGGTCGCTTGCCGCGCATTTTGAACATACCGTTGTAGTTACCAAAGAGGGCGCGGATATTTTGACATTGCCGTAAGAAAAAGATATGCTGCACATAGCATCTTTGAAAAGAAGAGGAATCCCCATGGACTTTCCCCATAACTTTTCCTACGATCTACTTAAGTGTCTTGGAGTTTTGCGGATCAACGATGACGGAACAGCGACATTACAATTTTTTCAAGGCGCATCTTCTGTTAACGCACCGCTAGGATTTGTTGCGGTAGATCATATGGGTATTGCAATTGCCCATATTGTAGATAAGGATGTCGCCGGTGAATTTATAAAAATGATCCCTGGAGCCGTCTTCCGCGTTTTCAAGATAGTTCGGCTTCCGAACTCGATCTTTCTTTTTGGCGAGCCCAGTTAGGGTTCGCTTTTTGCCATTATGCGTTTTTCAATACCCAAACAGCGCTATATTTTGACCACTGCGTTGCGGCGCATCGGATATGCGCCGAGTCGCCGCGGGCAGAGTTTTGTGCGCAAACTTTCTTCAACGCCCTATCCCCAATTTCATTTATATGTGGAAGAAACCGAACGCGGATGGGGGTTTAACCTTCATTTGGATCAGAAGCAGCCAACGTATGAGCCGGGGCGGGCGCACGCAGGGGAGTATGAGGGTGAAGTAGTGGAGCGCGAGGCCGCGCGAATACGCGCGTTTATCGATACATAAAGCTGGTCGGGCACATTTCGAAAAGGAGAGTGCTCGCGCAAGCCCCTTTTACTTTCCCGGTTTCCACGAGTTCACGCAGGGCCATTTGCGAAACGCGCGCAGCCCCAGCGTGTCTGCGCGCTCTGTCCTCGCCGCGCTCGCCCCGATGGCCATCGGGGCACCATGCCCGCGCGGCTGCGGAGGTTCGCAAATGTCCCTCCGCTCACTCGCGGGAGGATCATAACGCGCTCAAAGTGCTACGCGCCCGCAAGAATAATCTGTTTTTCTCAATCTTAATGCACTAGTCGCGTTTTTTCTGGAAGACGCACGTTCCTCCCTTTGTTTTTAGAGAGGAAAAGAGAAAAGGAAGCCGCTGGTGGCGGCTTTTATGTTTGTATCAGCAACATTACTATGGGGATCGGATCCCCATAGTTTGGTTAGCGCAAATTTGTGGCGTTCGTTTTCTTGCGCCTTTCCGTTTGCTTGACAGGTCGCTTCTCCTTTGCTATCAAAAGAGAGGATAAAAAAGAAAAAGCGAGGAGTATATTGACAAGAAAAAAGCCGTCCGCCGTTAAGTTCTTACGGTTTATTCATGAGGCATATTGTTTTCGTTGCCGCAGGAAACAGCCGATGAAAAACCCCAAGGAAACTATTCTTTCAAATAGTTCCTCGGTCATTAGGGGACGATGCGTGCATTGTGGTACTAAGGTGAGTGTTTTGCAGAAAAAGATTTCCCTTCGCAATGCTTTGCGATCGGTCGAATGTCCTACCGATGGGGTGCACATATGTTGTATCCCGACCGGAGGTGGCGTTGATTTGTCTGAGTTTGGCTGTGGCTGTTGGTGTCATAAACCGATCGGTAGTGCGCTGCAATAAGCAGCGCATTTTTATTGAGCGATTTATGTTACGATAAAATAGTATTCGTGTCTTATGCGCATACTCGCCATTGACCACGGCTCCAAACGAATAGGTCTTGCGGTAGGGGACACCGGGCATGGGGTTGCCACACCCCTAAAAAGCATTGGGGCACACGATGTCTTTGGCGAGCTTCGTGCGTTTGTAGCAAAGGAAAATATAGAACGTATTGTAATTGGAATGCCGTTGACATTGCGGGGAGAAAAAGGAGCGCAGGCGCAAAAGGTAGAGGCATTTGGTAAAAAACTTGGATCGTTGCTTAACCTCCCAGTTGAATTTTTTGATGAGCGCCTTACCTCAAAAATGGTGTTAAAAGACACGCAAGATAAAGACGCAGCAGCCGCTGCTATTTTGCTTTCCGATTGGCTCCAGGCGTACCAGAATAAGAAAACATAGTGTGGTATAATAAAAAAATGAACATAGGAAAACCATATCTTTCCATCATTATCCCTGCCTATAACGAAGGGGAGCGTATCGGATCAACGCTAAAGGCGGTTGCGGGCTTTATAGAGAAGCAGTCGTATTCGGCTGAAATTTTGGTGGTGAGCGACGGCTCAACAGATAAGACCGTCGAAATTGCAGAGAGCGCCAGGGATCATATATCTTCGCTTCGTGTGATAGAAAACAAGGAGAATCACGGGAAGGGATGGGTAGTGAGACAAGGCATGCTTGAGGCGCAGGGTGGCTTCCGTTTATTCACCGACGCCGATAACGCAACTCCTATTGAGGAATTTGAGAAGCTTCTTGGTTGGGTTAAACCACAAGGCATTTATGATATTGCGATTGGCTCTATTGGTTTAAAAGAAAGCAAAGTAGACCGGCCTGAACCTTTGCCGCGCGTGATTGCAGGCCGCATGGCGAATTTTTTGATCCAGACAGTGGCTGTTCCGGGAATTCAGGATACGCAGCGAGGGTTTAAGTTGTTTACCGCAGAAAGCGCTGAAGCTATTTTTTCAAAAACCAAAATAGACCGCTGGGGTTTTGATATCGAAGTACTTGCTTTGGCGCGAAAGCTTGGCTTCACCGTTAAGGAAGTGCCCATCCGTTGGATTCATATGGCCGGCTCCAAAGTGAAGGCGGATATTTATTACAAGACCTTGGCGGAACTCGCAAAAATACGATGGTGGCTATGGACGAATTCTTATGGAATTCGTCGAAATTGACCTAATTTCTAATTTTTATAAAATTCCCAAAAGACCGTCTTTAGGTCAATTAGAAATTTTTATGGATTCTTCTTCCGAACTTCGGAGAGATCTCATCTCTGGCGATTGGGTTGTTATTGCAACAGGTCGCGGCAAGCGTCCCCAACGGGCAGTGAAAAAACGGGCGCGCGATCTTGAGTACGAGAAAACCGAAGGATGTCCGTTCGATAATCCTCAAAGTGGGAGTAATGCGCCCCCGCTTTTTGTTGTGCAAAAACCCGGTGCACAAATGAGTGAAGATTGGTTTATTCAGGTGATCCCCAATAAATACCCAGCGCTTGCGCCCGGCGAAGAATACGATCGTACTGTTGGACCCTTTGATGTAAAAAGCGGCGTGGGATTTCATGAACTTGTTATTACTCAACCACATGATCGGGGATTGCCTCAATTTTCAATCGAGGAGGCAAGTTTGGTGTTGCATACCTATCGTTCCCGATACCATGCGCTTGCGCACGAACATTCGGTGCGTTATATTTCGATCTTCCATAATTTCGGTAAAGAAGCGGGTGCTTCTATCTTCCATCCGCATTCGCAAATTCTTGCAATTCCCGTTATCCCTCCTGATGTAAATAGATCCTTTCAGGGTTCGTTGAAATATTTTGAGGAGAAAGGGCATTGTGTGCATTGCGATCTTATCGGGTGGGAACGCCAACAGCGGCTGCGTGTTATTTTTGAAAATAATTCTTTCATCGCACTATGCCCTTTTGTTTCCCGTTCGGCCTTTGAAGTCCGCATATTCCCTAAAGCTCATGAGCCGTGTTTTCAGGAACTCGGAGATCGCGAACTTTCAGATGCTGCAGAAGCGTTGAAAGAAACGCTTCGAAAAATCTGGGCAGTACTCGAGGAGCCCTCCTATAATTTTTTTATTCACAGTTCGCCCTGTGGGAAATCCTTATATTTCCCGCATTACCATTGGCATCTTGAAGTATTGCCGAAAGTTTCGATTTGGGCTGGGTTTGAGATCGCAACGGGAATCGAAATTTCGACTGTCGCGCCGGAAGAAGCAGCAGCTATGCTGCGCAAGGCCTAGGTTCTTCGGATTTGCTTATGAGGTACGTTATTGCAAATTGGAAAATGTATCCCCAACGCCGGGAGGATGCGCTGCGTATTTTTGGCGATACGGTAGCCATGATGGGGGCTATGCGGGGAATTCGAGTTGCTATTTGTCCGCCATTTGTATGGCTTCCGGTCGTTTCATCTTTGGCAAAATCAACGGTATGGCTCGGTGCGCAGGACAGCGGCTGGGCAGATGAGGGCGCGTTTACTGGGGAAATTTCACCCACCATGTTGAAGAATATTGGCTGCCGTTTAGTCATTGTCGGTCATTCCGAGCGAAGAACTCATGTTGCAGAATCGCAAGAAATCATCAGAAAAAAGACCGTTGCAACATTACGTGCAGGTCTTTTTGCTGTTTTATGTGTAGGCGAGCAACAACGGGAAGGAGAATGGGAAAAGGAGATACTTGAGCAGACAAGAAGCGCTATCGCAGATATTGCGCAGGATAATATCCAGCGCCTCCTCATTGCCTACGAGCCGGTTTGGGCTGTTGGCACTGGCAAGGCAGATAGTCCCAAGGATACGGTAACCTCTATTTTGCTCGTTCGAAGGGTGTTAAAAGATAAATTTGGCGCAGCTGCGGCCGAACAGATGCCGGTACTTTATGGCGGATCAATAAATGCGCAAAATATTCATGGATTTGCTGTTGAACCCGAAATTGGGGGATTTCTGGTGGGGCACGGTTCGCTTGATGCAGGCGAATTTTCAAAGATCGTAATGGCTGCCCGACTGAAAGAAGAAACATAGTGCCTGTTTGTGTATATATACAAAGGGGTTTGCTCGAGGGTGCCTATATCTACCATCGGGCTTGCCGTGGCCGCTTATTCTTGTTATGCTTTTGGGAGATTTCGGTTTTGTATTTTTATCGTTCACTCGCATAAGCACGTTGGTGTTTTTGCGCAATATGCAAGTTTCCCTTACGCAATTTCCATAGCATGAAATATTTGCTGACAACACCTCGAATGCAAAGCGGGTGCGCTCACCCATATGACTTTTGGTATTGTGATCGCGGCGGCCCTGGCGCTTGCTGCCGGTCTTGGTATTGGTTGGTACCTTTGGTCTTCTCTTCCAGCCAAACAAAAAGAGAAAGCTGAGGCCTCTGCAAAATCCATCCGTGAAAGGGCAGAGGCGGATGCCAAATCATTCATCCTTTCTGCAAAGGATGAGGCGCACAAACTTCTTGAAGAAGCAAAACAAGAAGAACGTGAACGGCTCCGCGCACTCGAAAGACGGGAGTCGGAATTTGTGGTACGTGAACGCGAGCTTCTTTCCGATCGAAAACGAATCGATCAAGAACGCGATGCCTTGCAACGCAAACAAGGGGAACTCGATAATCGCGCAAAGGAGATCGAAATATTACATGCGCAAGAACTAAAAAAACTGGAAGAGGTCGCACATTTAAGCGTCGAGGAAGCGCATTCGAAGCTTCTGGAACAGATCGAGAAACAGCACGCAGAAGAGTTTGAGCGGAAACTACAACAATTTGAAAGGCAGGCCCAACAGGATCTACAAGAGCGTGCACGCGATATTTTAATTACCGCGATCCAACGTTATGGCGCGTCGCATGCCTCTGAAGTTACTACTACCTCGGTGGCCTTGCCATCCGAGGAACTCAAGGGGCGCATTATTGGTAAGGAGGGGCGCAATATCAAAGCGTTTGAAAGGGCATCGGGTTGCGAGCTTTTGGTTGATGATACGCCAGGTGCCGTTGTGATTTCCGGTTTTGATCCGGTGCGGCGAGAAGTCGCGAAAAGAGCTCTTGAAAAGCTCCTTGTAGACGGCAGGATGCAGCCGGCTCGCATCGAAGAAGTCGTAGCCGGGTGCCAAGGGGAGGTGGATGAAATTATTCGCAAAGCGGGCGAGGATGCAATACAAGAAGTAGGCGTGGTGGGGCTTGACCCGCGGCTTGTATATCTTTTAGGGCGTTTGCGATTTCGTACCAGCTTCGGGCAGCATGTATTGCAACATTCTATTGAGGCGGCCCATCTTGCGGGTATGATTGCAGCGGAAATTGGCGCAAATGTGCAGGTGGCAAAGAAGGGGGCGCTCTTTCACGATATTGGAAAGGCAATAGACCATGAGGTGGAGGGAACCCATGTTGAAATAGGGAGGAAACTGTTGGCACGCTTTGGGGTAGAAGAGCCCGTTATTAAAGCGATGCAATCACACCATGAGGAGTATCCGTTTGAAACGCCAGAATCGGTGATCGTAAAGGTGGCCGAATCAATCTCCGCTGCCCGTCCTGGTGCTCGTCGCGATACGGTTGAGAATTATTTGCGTCGTTTGTCAGACCTTGAGCGTATTGCCACGTCTTTCCCTGGGGTTGAAAAAGCGTATGCCATTCAGGCGGGTCGTGAGGTTCGGGTGTTTGTGGTGCCCGAAGAGGTTGACGATCTTGCTGCAAAAAAACTTGCACGCGCCGTCGCCGATCAGATTGAACAAGAGTTACAATATCCGGGCGAGATTAAAGTGAACGTGGTGCGCGAGACAAGGGTGGCAGAATTTGCCCGCTAAATCAAAATTTTTAAAACCTTCGGCAAATTTTCAGCCATTTCTTGTTGTGGATAAAGCACTTTTGCCCATCCGTGCGTAAGACGGTAATATACAATTGTCGAATTTAAAGGGGAAATCCCAAAAACTCAATAATCATAAAAGAAGGAGGTGATATTAATGACAAAAGATGGACTTATCGCTGCTGTGCAAGGCGTTTTGGGCGGAACGCGAGCAGAGGCAGGGCGAGCGGTTGAGGCGGTTTTTGATACTGTTACCAAAAGTTTGGCGCGTGGAGAAGAGGTAAATGTGACTGGATTTGGCAAATTTAAGGTTGCCAAGCGCGCAGCGCGCACGGGCCGCAATCCTCGCACCGGCGAGAGTGTACAAATTCCCGCAAAATCTGTCCCTCGCTTTACTGCAGGCAAGGCCTTGAAAGAAGCAGTGCAGTAAACTTATCTTTTTCCGGAAAAAGAACCCCCCACTCCGCATATACGGAGTGGGGGGTTGCGTTTATAACGAGAAAGGCCGCCCGCGGATCCACGAACGGCCTAAGATATTCTCTCCGTAAAAAAGAGCGGAGGTTGCTAAATGTTGGCCGGAACTTACCCCAGGTTCCGCAGGGACATCCAGCGCTATCGGGCGAGATCATTTGGGGCTTCACCCAGATACGATAATATTATATCGAATAATTTTTATGTCGTCAAGAGCGAGAGAGGGGAATCGAACCCCCGTATCCTGCTTGGAAGGCAGGCGCACTACCATTGTGCTACTCTCGCAATATTGCTTACTTGGAGATATTAGGCGGGATCCTCGAAACGATAATTTCGTTTCGCTCAAATCGTTTCGGGAGAAGCTAGCGCACTGCCATTGTGCTACACCCGCAAAATTCGCAAGGTCTCTTTGTGGTCGGGGCGCCGAGATTCGAACTCGGGCTACGTGCTCCCAAAGCACGCGTGCTACCATTACACCACGCCCCGAATTTCCCAAGATACAGTTGTTATTTTGGCACGTCTCGGACAATCCTTCAACTAATGATATAATATATATATATGCGCATTTTGAAGGAAATGAAAGAGTTTCTCAATCCTCGCAATGCTTTTGAGCGGTGCCGAAGGTGGGGTGTACCTATTTGGCAATGTCCCGATATGATCCTTCTTTTTGTAGGTGTGATTGCCGTAATTTCTATTATTTTAGTCACGATTCTTTCGCAGCGGTATCAGTTCAGCGAAGAAATATTGGTGAGCGTGGCTTCAATGCTCGCGGTAGCGTTTTTGGTAGCCGGTTTTTTGCTTTCAGTAACTCTTGAGAAGATTGCCCAAGCAAACCATCTACGAGCTCAATTTTTGCGCATCGTATCCCACCAGTTGCGATCGCCCATCACTGCGGCGCGCTGGGCTTTAAGTTCTTTAATGACCGATTTCGGTCCGATGTTTCCTGAGGGGGCAAGCCGCATGATAAGTATTGTTGAAGATGCCGTTGGCCGAATGCGGCGGGTGGCAGAGGCGGTTGCGGAAGTTTCGATTGCCGCGCGTATGCAAAAGCCCCAGGACACTTTTGCAGTCCAAGAGGTCGTTTTGGCTCTCTCGCAGGAATTTGATTCCGCAGCCCGCATCGCCGGTATCGCTTTTGTATCGAATATAGATGGCAAAAAATGTTTCATCCACGCAGACCGCGACCAAATGCGGTATGTTGTTGAAGTTTTGCTTGATAATGCCATGCGCTACAGCAAAAAGGGCGACACGGTTTCTCTTGGCCTTACATGCGAAGAAAAGCATGTGGTCATTTCGGTGCACGACACCGGCATGGGCATTCCCGTGAAAGAGCAGGGAAAGATTTTCGAACCATTTTTCCGTGCGTCAGCTGCGCATGGTGTGTGGCCCGGCGGTACTGGCTTAAGCCTGTTTGCGGCATATTCCATTGTGGAGGCATTGGGAGGAAAGCTCGTCTTTAGTTCGCAAGAAAAGCGAGGGTCAACGTTTACGATAACCATACCCCGCGCAGATCAAAAATCATGAGACAAGAAGACAAACAATTAGAATCATTCTTGAAAGACACGGAGCTTATTGCGGCAGCGGAGCTTGAGAAAGCAATAGCAGAAGCCGATCGCACCCAAGATCGTTTAGTTGATGTGTTACTGGTAAAGAAGCTTTTGCCAGAAGCCGATCTTATGAAGTTACAGGCCTATGTCGCAGGTATTCCCTTTGTGGCCTTACAAGAATGGCGTATTTCTGATGAGACGCTACGGCTTATTCCTGAACCAATTGCTTCTAAAAATAATGTTATCGCATTTCGTAAACAGGGCGACAAGCTTGAGGTTGCGATGATTGATCCGAAGGATTTACAGACCATTGATTTTTTGCATAAAAAATTGCATTTAAAGATCTTGCCGCGTTATACCACCCCAGAAGGTATTAAATATGCGTTGCGCCAATACACAAAATCATTGAAGGCAGAATTTGGGGAAATTATTCAGCAAGAGGCAGAATCGATTACCACGGGCGCTCTTGCACAGCAGGATAGTAAAAAAGCCGATGCCGAGGAATTAAAAAAGGCCGCAGAGGAATTGCCGGTAGTGCGTATTGTTGATACCTTGATAAAACATGCGGTATTGCAACGAGCTTCTGATATTCATATTGAGCCACTGGAAAAGGCGGTGGTCGTACGATATCGCATCGATGGGGTGTTGCATGATGCGATGACCTTACCCAAGGCCATCAACGAGGGTCTTGTTGCGCGCATTAAGGTACTAGCAAACCTAAAACTCGATGAACATCGCTTGCCACAAGATGGTCGTTTCAAAATTGAAACCGAAGATTTTAAATACTCATTCCGTGTTTCTGTTTTGCCGGTTTTCGATGGGGAAAAAGTGGTGATGCGTCTTTTGTCTGAAAGCACAAAGGCATTAACGCTTGAGCAGCTTGGTTTGCGGGGGGAGGCCTTGGAGCGTATCGAGCGGGCAATTCGCAAGCCCGTCGGTATGATTTTGGTGACCGGTCCCACAGGATCGGGAAAGACCACGACATTATATTCACTCCTTGAGATTTTAAACCACCCGGAGGTCAACATTTCGACCGTTGAAGACCCGGTTGAATATCGCATGCCGCGTATCAACCAAACGCAGGTACGTCCCGATATCGGCCTTTCGTTTGCAAATGGCTTACGCACACTCATGCGGCAAGACCCCGATATCATCATGGTCGGGGAGATACGCGATAAGGAAACCGCGTCGCTTGCGGTAAACGCTGCGCTTACGGGACATTTAGTGTTGTCAACCTTGCATACAAATTCCGCCGCAGGAGCCATCCCCCGGCTCATTGACATGGGAGTGGAGCCATTCTTAATTTCATCAACCTTGAATGTTATTGTGGCGCAGCGATTGGTGAGGCGGCTATGCGATGAAAAGACCGCCTATCATCTCACCGCGAAAGAACAGGCGACGCTTAAAAAATCGTTGAACCTAGAACATCTACTTACATTCTTGCAAGAGGAACGCGTACTGGATACGAAAACAACGTGGGCTGAAATCACACTCTCCCGCGCCAAGGAAACCAAGGATTGTCCTGAAGGATATAAGGGAAGAGTCGGCATTTATGAAGTTCTTGAGATTACGGAAAGCATCCGTACGCTTACAAATCAACGTGCCTCCATTGACCATCTCCAAGAGCAGGCGGTGAAGGAGGGAATGCGTACGATGCTTGAGGACGGAATTCGCAAATGCATCGAGGGGATGACTTCCTTAGAAGAGGTGCTTCGCGTTACAAGTGAGTAATATGACAGTTTGATTTTTATCATGCCCTTATATAAATTTCGCGCACGTACCGAATCCGGGTCGGAAGTAAGCGGAACACGTGAAGCGGCTAATACCATAGAGCTTGGGCGGATATTGCATAGCGATCAACGCCTTTTTTTGGTATCGGCAGAGCAAGCAGACAAGAGGGGTAGAAAATTGTCCATTTCTCTTCCCTTTTTAGGTGGTGTGCCCTTTGTCGAAAGGATGCTTTTTACGCGGCATCTTTCCGTTATGGTTGAGGCGGGGCTGGATCTTCCGCGCGCCTTTGAGGTATTGATTCGACAGACGCGTTCTCCGAAATTTCGTAAAACGCTTGCCGATCTAAGAGAAGATATTGTACGGGGACAACGCATCGGTGAGTCCTTAGGGAAACATCCCGATGTGTTCGATGAACTCTTTGTATCTATGGTTTCGGTGGGAGAAGAGTCGGGACGGCTGGTTGAGGTATTACAGCTTCTTGCTGATCAGATGGAAAAATCGCATACGCTTCGCGCACGGATACGCGGCGCGCTAATTTACCCCGCCATTGTCGTTATTGCGATGGTGGGTATTGGCATTCTCATGTTTTTGTTTGTGGTGCCGCGGCTCAAGGAGGTTTTTGCCGATTTTGACGTTTCGCTTCCCATTACCACCCGTTTTATTTTTTGGTTGAGTGAATTTTTGCTTACCAAGTGGTATCTGGTCATTCCTGTGCTTATTGCGGGCGGATGGGTTTTTGTAAAGATGCTCGGAACGCATCAAGGGAAACAAGTCCGCGATAAGGTATTCATGCGCGTTCCTGTTTTCCGGAACCTTTTGCGCGAAATAGCTTCTGCTCAAATTGCGCGCACCTTATCATCACTTATTATTGCGGGCGTTCCGATCGTGCGGGGCCTGCAGATTGTTTCAAACACCCTTCAAAATGTGTATTTTAAGGCCTCGTTAGCGGCCTCGGCCGCGTCGGTAGAAAAAGGAAAAACTATTCATGAAGCCCTAGAGCCCTATGAGTGGGTATATCCGCCCCTCGTTATCGAAATGGTGGCCGTTGGGGAGGAAACGGGAAAATTGGGGGAGCTTTTACAGCGCCTCGCAGATTTTTATGAAGCGGAGGTTGATCGTACGACCCAGAACTTGGCCGGCATTATTGAGCCGGTGCTGATGGTAGTGATTGGCGCGGTTGTTGGCGTTTTTGCAGTATCAATGATTATGCCCATGTATACAATGATGGGTACGATTTCATAGCATGCCAAAACTTTCTGGCTTTACACTCATTGAACTGCTCGTTGTCATTGGGATTATGGTTGTGCTCACGGGGTTAAGCGTTTTCTCCTTTCAGGCATTTCGTGCCAATGCCGATTTGAACGGAGCGCAAGACGCTGTCATCGCGATGATACGGGCTGCACGAGCACGGACGCTTGCGTCAGAAGGCCTTTCGGTACACGGAGTTCATTTTACTGCCAACGAAATTATCGTATTTCAAGGGGCGTCGTACGCTGCTGCAACAGATGTTGAGTACCGCTTCCTCCCTGCTTCAGTAACGTTAGCAAATGCCACTCTTGCTTCATGGCCCGATGTTACGTTTGTGCGACTGACAGGAGAAAGTTTAGGTACCGGAACCATACGGCTTGAACATACAAGTGGCCGTACGCGAGATATCAGCATTCGCGCCTTTAGCGAACTTGCAAATCCGGAAGGGCTGCCAACCCCACTTGATACAAGAATCTCTGATACACGACATGTGCATTTTGATCTGGGCTGGTCGCTATTAGATATGGATACGCTTGTTCTTACATTCGCTTCAGTCGATGGGCCCGTTGTTTCAAATATCGCTATGCAAGATTATTGGGTGGGTTCTCCTACAACCGGTTTTGATTGGGAGGGAAGTACAGTGGTTGATGGCAATCCGCAACTTCTTCATATACATACCCATGTACTTAATGCTACAGAGACCGTACTTTCGATCCATAGAAATCGTTTCGAAAATAGCAAGGCGCTCACCGTTGCGTTTTCTTCCGTGACTTTGGGAACGCGCACGATCGCGACATACACTTCCACGGGAGAATTAACGGTAGAGGCCGACGGAGGCACGCCGACAATTCAGTAAATATATTTATATCTATGCGAGGCATCGGTCTTGTCGAAGTACTAGTGGTGGTAGGAATTCTTGGAATTGGCCTGCTTGGTATTGGGACGCTTGCGGCACAAGGGACCCGCGTTATGGCAGCCGCAGCCGATCGGTATGAGGCAGTCCTTTATGCGCGAGAAGCCGTCGAGGCAATAAAAGCATTACGTAACGATAGCTGGGATGAGTATATTGAACCTTTGCAAGTCGATACGGATTATTATCTTCAACAATCAGCAAGCGGGCCTTTGCGATGGGAATTGACCACCATAGATCCGGGACCTCTTTATGGGCGGCCGCAAAATTTTGTAAGGACTATTAGGTTCGAGCGCGTATATCGGGATGGGAATGGAGACCCCGCGCCCGTTGGAGATGAAGATACACATGTGCGGCGTGCCATTATTGCGATTTCATGGGAAACGCGTGGCGGTGTGCGTTCAATAGAATCGTCTACCTATGTGGGGGACCTTTTTTAATAATACAAGTAAGCGAGGGTTTACTATCATCGAGCTTGTAATTTCGACCGGCCTTTTAGTGTTATTGCTTGGAGGATTTACTATTTTTTTGGTCCTCGTTATGAATAGTTTTCGCGCCGGTCACATACGAGAGGAATTGGTTTCGCAGGGCAATGGCGTATTGCTTGCTCTTGCGCACGAGGCACGAGATTCCGATCGAGTGTACAAACCAACAACAGTGCTGAATAACACCCTTGGACAGATTTCTTTCGAGACCGCCGTCGCCGCATCTTCAGAGGATCAGCGCACCTACGTCGATTATTATGTCGACAACGATGTTTTATATAAGAAGATCGAAAACGTAGACCCCATTCCTCTTACTTCAGAAAATATTAAGGTGAGTGCGTTTGAAATTTCCCAAATATGTCCTTCGTACCAAATTTTACTTACTCTTGCGCCGCTTACCGCCACCTCCCGCGTTCTTCCCCAAACCCTGCGCACTTCTATTACTCCCCGTTTTCAATCAGCATGCGCGCGAACCCAAGAAATTTCATTTTCTTATGGCGCACAGAGCGGTCCTGGGGGCTCACAGGATGTTCAGCTTTTCAATAATGCAATACTTGATGGAGACGCGCTAAGTTCCGATGATCTTGAGGTAAATTCCGGAACCCAGCTCACAGGCAATGGCTACTATGTTGATAGTGTCACGACCAATGGAACGGTGGGGGGTATAGTGTGCCAAATCGGGGCGGGAGGATGCGCTGTTCAATCGCTTCCTTCGCTTCCTGGGATCGATTTTCAAATGTTTCAAGATGCTGCAGAGGCAGGAGGTGTGTATTCGGGAGATTTAGTATTAAATGACGAAGTGCAGACGCTCGGTCCATTAAAAATTGAAGGCGACTTGCGCCTTTCCGGCGATTCCGAAGTAATACTTAGTGGCCCCCTTTGGATCACCGATGATTTGAGCGTGAATAATACATCAACCATCCGGCTGAGCGAGAGCTTTGGTTCGCACGGAACCGTGGTGGTTGTGAATGACCATATTGATTTTTGTTGTGATACGCACGTTGAGGGTACCGGTCAGGCCGATTCGGGCTTTATTTTATTGGCAAGCTTGGAGAATGGCACAGACGCAACCACGGTAGATTTTACTCAAAACGCAGACGCAGGTGAGCGTGGAATTTTATACGCAAGAAATTTTGTACGCCTCACCGATTTTGCAAAAGTTGCTGCAGCAGCTGGAAGAGAAGTAACATTACACCAATCCGCACAGATTTTATATACTCCAGTACGCGTGCTATTGGGTGACGCAGAGTTTGCTGCAGAATTATAAGGTACAATAGAAAGATGCTCTGCATGCATTCGTTTTTGACACATATGCAAAGATACTCCTCTTGGGGGACGATGCTCCATCAATCGCGAGCCGGGAAAACCTTAGCCGGCCAGGCGGTTTTGCTTGCGATCTTTATAACTTTTTTAATGTTTGTGGCTGCCGCCATTGGTTTTGTGGCATTGGTAACGGTTCGCGCACAACTTGCTAGGCAAGCAGATCGTTCAGAGCATGCATTTATTGCTGCAGAAGCCGGGATCGAAGATGCAATCGCGCGGATCATCAATGCTACCCCCATCCCCGCTGCTTATTCTCTGACATTAGGGGATGCGACAGCGGATGTGATTGTAGCGGCTTTGGGCAATACGCGTACCATCACGTCTGTAGGAAGCATCGGAGATGCGCAGAGAAAACTTGAGGTGACAATTGAGCTGAATACACAAGGCATATCGTTTTTCTATGGTATTCAAGTTGGGGATGGAGGGTTAGAGATGCACAACAATTCGACAGTTGTGGGTAGTGTATATTCCGATGGCGATATTATCGGGAGCAATGGCGCCGAGATCACAGGAAGCGCAATTGTCGCTGGGGGAATTAGCGAAACCCCTGCCGTTGAATGGGCAACCCATAACGCAGATCATTTTTTTGCAACCGCTTCCAGTAATCGGGATATCGCGCAATCTTTTACTGCCACCGCGTCTGATACAGTCCCTCGTGTTTCGGTGTATTTGGGAAAGGTGGGGACTCCCGGCAGCAACCTTACGGTTCGACTGACTACCGATAATGGTAACAAACCAGCTACTTCAAGTTTGGCGAGCGCAACTATTGATCCCAGTTTTGTCGGCTCCAGCCCTTCGTGGATCGATGTTTCGTTTTCAACACTTCCTTCGGTAACCAACGGCAGTAAGTATTGGATAGTATTGGATTATAATAGTAATTCGGGAACAAATTATTGGAATTGGAGGAAAGATACGGGGGATGGCTACGCAAATAATACCGGAAAATATACGAGCAATTGGAGCTCGGGTAGTGCAACCTGGACTGATGTAGGAGGGGATTTAGCATTTCGTGTTTGGATCGGAGGAACGGTAAAAAAGATTCAGGATATGGTAATTAATGACGGGCAAGCTAATTCCTATGTAAATACTACTGCACAGGGAACCGCATGCCCGAACGTAAATTGTCCTATTGCAACTCCGCCTCGAGAAGAACTTCCAATTTCTGAAGGGCTTATCCAGGATTGGCGTGACGCGGCTGCTTCCGGCGGAACATGCGCCCCGCCGACATGTAATGCTTCTGGAGATTTTGTTTTGACAAATGGAGCCACGGCAAGCTTGGGACCCATTCGCGTTCCCGGATTTTTTACGCTTGATAATAATGCGGAACTAACTGTAACAGGAACCATATGGGTAGAGGGTCCAATTAACTTAAGCAATGAAGCCATTGTGCGGCTTGACCAAGGTTATGGTCCCTTATCTGCCGTAATTCTTACCGACGATGTGGCCAGCATTTCCAACAACGTAGAATTTTATGGCTCGGGGGACCCGGCGAGTTTTCCCATGTTGCTCTCCGCAAAAAACGATCCAAGTGGTACCGTGATAAATGTAGATAATAACTCATTAGGGGTTGTTTATTATGCAAACAATGGATTTATCGAATTTTCCAATAACGCGACAGCGAAAGAGGCCACTGCCTACGGAATCGAGATGGATAACAACGCAGAAATCGTCTACGATTCAGGGCTTGCGAATACGCAATTTAGCGCAGGACCTTCTGCGGGCTGGGAAATTTTAAGATGGCGCGAAGTTGAATAGCTAATATATGTTTGAATCCTTTTTTGTGCCACAGATTAAGTTTATGGGTGTTGATCTTTCCGACCGTTCGGTAAAATTGGCGCGGCTTGGTTGGCGCGGGAAAGCGAGAGAACTTATCGGCCTTTTTGAAGCGGAAGTGCCGTTGGGTTTACTTGTAGAGGGGCGCGTTAAGAATCGCGATTCATTGATCGCACACTTAAAAGAGGTCTTTGCAAGTCCTCAAGCCAAAGGGCTTATCGCGCCGTACGTTGCCGTTGCTTTGCCCGATGAACAATGTTTTGTCCGAGTGTTGCAGCTTCCGGTGATGCCTGAAAAGGAAATGGCACAGGCGATACCGTATGAGTTGGAAGGATTGGTTCCGGTGGATTTGAAGGAAGCGCGTATCGATTGGCATATCATCGGGCGACAGCCGCAGCAAACAAAGGAGGTGGCACATGCCGATGTTTTGGTTGCAGCAACCCCTAATGAGGTTATTAAAGAGTATAGCGATCTTTTTTCTGCCCTTGGCTTTACGGTTGTGGCATTGGAGCCCGAATCGGTAGTGTTGACCCGCGCAATTTTAAAAGAAGGGTTAAGTTATCCGCCGTTACTTGCCGTTGACGTGGGGGGCGTTCATACGGGCGTTATGATCGCTTCCGGAACCACGTTGCGTACCTCCGCTTCAATTCAAATCTCCGCCCGTGCATTTACCGAGCGCATCAGTCGAGAGCTTAAAATTCCATTCCGGGAAGCAGAGAAACGGAAACATGAATTTGGGATTCTGCCAACCAAAGAGGGGCGGCAAAATCTTGAAGCAACAATCCCGTTGCTGACCGATTTTTCCGAGCAGCTTAAGGGATACCTTGAATTTTATCGTACGCATGCATTCCACGAACACGAGCTTTACACGTTGACGGTTCGTACCGGTTCGGCACCCGGCACGTTCAATTTCCGTCCCGTTTCCCAAAGTGAAGTAACGGTTGGTCGTGCTATTGGCGGGAAGGCAAATATCACGAAGGTCGTCCTTACGGGAGGAGGGGCGGATCTTAAGGGGTTTGCAGAATATCTTTCAAATTCCCTTTCTTTGCCGGTAGAAATTGGCGATTCGTATATCAATCTTGCCAGAGTACCCGACGCGTTACGCGAGCACGTAGAGTCCACCCGTTTTAGCACCGCAATCGGTATCTCATTGCATAATATTATGACAAGCCTTCGTGTTCTATGAATCGTTCGGAGCTTAACTTAATCGGAGTTGCGGATGCAAAGCGGCTGCGTCTCTCTATCTATTTGGTTTTAATAAGCCGAATTCTTTTAGGCATTGCGGTGCTTGCGGTGATTATGGCGGTTGAGCTTTTTGCCACATGGCAAAACCTTCGTGTTTTTGTCAGCGCGCAGCAAGAACAACAAGAGCTTTTTGAGCAGCGACCCGAGGTTGTCGCTGCAAAGGAATTTGAAGGAAGCCTTTCTGGTACGAAAACATTAGTGCAGAAGGGGAATGCTTTCTTCGAAAACGCAATTGTATGGCATGAGCTTGTCCAGCGAGTGTTTGAAGTAATTCCTTCCGGAATTACATTAGAAAGCATTTCATTTGCGCGCCAACCCGAAATACAAAAGAAAGGGGAGGCAAAAAGCAAGCCGGCCATTCAAATTCTGCTTTCCGGTGTCGCATCAGACCGTGGCAGCGTTCGAGATTTTGAGCTTGCCTTAAAGGAGCTTCCTGATGTTCTTGAGCTTCAGTCGCCAACCCAAAACATTATTCCCCGCGCAGATATTCCATTCCGTATGACGCTTTTAATTTCCATACCATGAATTTTTCTTCTCCCAAAAAAATCCTCGCAACAAGTATTGCAATATTATTTGGCGTGGTAGCTGCGAATGGAACGATGGCATGGCTGACTTCAACAACATTCCAAAGGGCAGAAGAAGCAAAAAAAGCAATAATAGCCGCACAAACTGCGGGTGGGCGTTTGGGCAAAGCGCGTGCCGCATGGCAGGAGGTGGAAAACCAAGCCGGACGCCTTCAAGAAGCGCTTGTTACGCACGAGTCCCTTCTGGTGCTTTTAGGGGATTTGGAGCGCTTAGGGGAAGAAGAAGGCATTGTTTTGGAATTAAACGAAACGAATTGTCGCGAACTTTCCACAAAACCAAAAACTTCGGGCAAAGACGCAGAACTCGAGGAAGACGAATTGTGTCTTTCTCTAAAGGCCTCTGGTACTTTCGAACAAGTTATGCGCTTTTTTGTGCGTCTGGAGAACTCGCCACTCTTTTTAACAATGGATGATGGTGCGTTACGTTCCGAAGGTAAGGATGCGGCTATGGTATCCGGCCAATTTACCGTTCGTGTTTTAAAAAAGATTTTATAATATGGCGCGTCCCAAGCTTTCTTTCAAACGAATACGTTTCCCCTCGATTTCTCGGGCAGCCCTTATTCGCAATATAGGAAACGCTTTTTTTGCTATTGGATTTTTGATAATCGTGGGAGGGGTTTTCGCGGTATTGTGGTTCGTTTTTGTAAGATCGCAAGAACAACCCGAGGTTTCTGTTCCTCCCATGCCTTCTGTGAACCGAGAAGACCTGGATGCGTTAGTCAACGAGCTCAACCGTCGCAACGAAGAGCATCCAAAAACGCCCTTGATCCCCACACGCAATCCGTTCCAGTGAGTCCTTCCCAAAAGTATATTTTGTGGTATAGTTTTAAAATGCTCTTTTGGCGGTACCCAGTAGCTTACAGTGGGATACCTGCCCGTTGTCTCTTTTGCCCCCGTAGTTCAATTGGATAGAACAGCGGCGTTCTAAGCCGAATGTTGGGGGTTCGAGTCCCTCCGGGGGCGTTAAGCTCGTGAACCGCGTTATTTTATCCTCGCTTCTTCGTGAGAGGGGACTGGTTCGTTTATGCAAAAGTTTGGCGATAACATTCCTACTCAAAACCCCACGTTTTATCGAGAAAATCCTCCGCCTTCTGCAGTTTCCATTTGGACTGGCCTTGTAGGATTGGGAGCGCTTACCGCTGCCCTTCTTTTTGTCTTTACGTATCAGAAGAATGCTCCTGTTATATTTCATGTATTAGAAATTCTGGCCGCAACAACGGTCGCGATGATGATCTTTGAATTGGGAAGATTAAACCAACATAGAGAAAAACCATTATTCCGTCTTCCTCGCATCCCGACTCGTGCTTCTTTGGGCAATGTAGGTTTGCGTTTGCTTGGGGCGTTTTTGACCATTGTGCCATTTACCATAGGGTATTTTGTGTTAAGCGAGTTCTTGAAAGATCGCTATGAATTCCTCTGGATGGCTTTTGTAATGTCTTCGCCGGTTATATTGCTCCTTGTTGCTCTCTATTTCTTTATTACCGAACATCTCCGCGATCCCAATCCAGATACCTTGTGGCATCTTGGCCTAGTTGCGCTGCGCAAAAAACATTGGCGGCACGTGCCGGATCTTACAGAGCATTGGCGCCAGTGGATGGTAAAAACGGTTTTCGTCCCTTTTGCATTTGCCACCATCTACGCTACGGTTTATATTTTCGAGACCATTATCAAAAACTTCACCTTCGATCTTTTACAGGTTTTCTCGCTTCTGTATATCTTGGGTTTTGTAGTTGATTCGGTCTTTGGCACAATTGGATATCTCATGTCCTTTCGATTTCTCGATTCACATATTCGTTCCACGCAACGGAGTATTCTTGGGTGGATGGCATGCCTGATATGTTATCCGCCCTTAATGTCGCTTTTGTATCTATTCGTCACTTTCTTTCAAAACGGTGAGGCGTGGGAAATATGGTTGCGCAATGCGGGAGTATTTACATGGCTATGGGCAGCCACCATACTCCTTCTCCAGGGCCTTTATGCGTGGGCAACAGTGATTTGTGGTTTTCGTTTCTCTAATCTTACGAATCGCGGCATTATTACGAACGGCCCCTACCGTTATTTCAAACATCCGGCATATTTGGCAAAAAATATCAGTTGGTGGCTTATTTTCATGCCTTTTGTTCTTACCATCTCGATTCCGGTCGCGCTTGGAACCGCAGCACAGCTGCTGTTTGTAAACTTTATTTACTATCTTCGCGCCAAAACGGAAGAGCGGCACCTTTGGGAAGACGAGCATTACCGGGCCTATGTGCGCTGGATCGATTCGTATGGAGTATTCGCTCGTTTTCGACAGTTGCTTTTGCGGACCACTATTGGAAAATCGTTTTTTTCATTCCTTGATTATCTTAGTACGGCCATGACGCGTCTTTACGAGCGCTCGATGTTGGCGAAAAGGTTCGTACGTTATATCTGGTAAGCCGTTGGGATTTATGTTACAGTGCACACGATTTCCAGAAACTTTGGATATTGCATATGGAATCCGAAAGTAGTTTTTTCTCAACCAAAGAAGACGTGGAGGAATCTATGGAAAAAGACGCGTTTTTGGGAATAGGGGAGATACAAGAAGAAACATTCCGTTCTGGCGGCAAGGGCGGTCAAAACGTGAATAAAGTTGAAACCGGGGTACGGCTTCGCGCAAAAATTGAAGACCCGCTACTGCTTATACGGTTGCGAGAACGTTTTCCCGGTTCAGTTACCGATGCCGGAGAGCTTTTGATCGAATGTACTTCAGAACGTTCCCAGCATCAGAATAAGCGCATCGCTTACGAGCGTTTGAACGATCGGTTAGTGGCTGCAGGGCAAGAGCGCGAAGAACGAATTCCTACAAAACCTAAGCGCTCGGCAAAAGAAGCGCGCCTAAAATCAAAACGCCGGACTGCTGAAAAGAAAGAATTGCGCAAATCAATTCGCGAGTGGTAACACCCGCGATTTTTCTTGCGTTTTTAGCGGTTAGAGATTAGAATTTAAATATTCCTGTGCATTGCACGGGCCATGGTGCCCATAGCTTAATGGTAAAGCTCCGCTCTGTGGCAGCGGCGATGAGGGTTCGATTCCCTTTGGGCACCCGCGAAAATGACCGACGCCGAAAGGCGTCGTTGTCATTTTCAGGTCCCGAGCCCGAATTTTGCCCACGCCCGAAGACGTGGTTACAAAATTTAGGGTCCCGAACGAATGTGAGGGGCGAAGTCCCGAGCAATGCGAGGGAGAGCAAAGCGACGAGGGGCTACCTGTTGGGGGCTTGATTTTTTGCGGGTGGGGTGGTAAACTCTCTTTGAAGAAAATTGATAGATGAAGAGGGAAAGAACGTGACCTCACAACCCGCGGTGCTTCCGGAACATCTCCTTGGGAGCGAACGCACAATTGCCATAATGGCGGTAGGAGATTCCGGGTGGACCTGGTGGAATGCTATGGTTCTTGATACCGAACGCGGTTGTTGGCTAAACCCGCGCGAGAGCTTAAATGAGGAATCGAGTTGTGCTGCTCATATCCGTGTTGATCGGCGCACCGACGGCTATCATGTTTCTGTGCGTCCACGTTTCCGATGGGAAGTATCAAAGATGACGGCAGCCAGG
>MHSS01000003.1 GCA_001822835.1 Candidatus Terrybacteria bacterium RIFCSPHIGHO2_01_FULL_48_17
GATCTTGAATCGCAACGCTTCAGCCAAGGCGGTGACGACGACAAAGAATCCAAAGATGGGGGAGACGCTGCCACCCTCTTTGAAGGCGGCACCCGTATTACTCTCTCTCCTTTTCCCGATGCAGATGGAGACGGATGGTCTGACGCGGCCGAGCTGGTATTTGGGACGGATCCCAATCTTAGGTGCCCTGCCACAGCAACGGCTAATGATGAGAGTCCGGATGCATGGCCCGCGGATTTTAATGACGATAGAACCATAAATATCTCAGATGTGAACTATCTTGGACCTCCTCGGTGGCTCTCCACATGCGGTGATGCGTCATACGATCCTCGAGCTGACCTAACCATCGATTGCCGAATCGATACTGAAGATATCAATAGCTTAAGTTCTGTTATTTTTATGACGTGCAACTAATGCTAGCGGTAACCGTTCGGGTGAGCGCTCATCTGGCCCGTTGCATCAAGCCCCGCACAAAAATCTATTATACTGGGTAAATTCAAGCCATAATTTCGGCACCTCAATCGTTAGCTTCAGAAAATAATTATCGCTTGACATCCCCTCTGGGTTTGCTATTCTACCACTAGAGAAAGCCGCAGACAGAGGGCAACTTAGTACTAAGTGAAAAGTGCTTAGTGCGAAGCGTAAGACCTTCCGAGGCGCGAATATCGTACCAGTAATTTGGTACTATATTCACACTCGTTTTACGGCTTTACAGCCGTTTTTTATTTTCAAGCTTTATTATGCTTACACGCGCTCAAAAAGAAGGACTGGTTTCAAATCTTGCCGATTCCTTCAGCAAAAACCCCAACATTTTTTTAGTCAATTACACTGGTGTTGATACGCTCGGCATGAATGCCTTACGCAAGGTTCTTAAACCACTTGCGCAATTTCGTGTTGTGAAAAAAACGCTTTTTGCCAGGGCGCTTCGGGCCTCACAACTTTCCAAAGACCCGGTTCAGTCCAATGCCCAAATTGCTATTGCATTTGGTTTTTCTGATCCGGTCGCTGCTGCCAAAGCCCTATCAGAGTTTGCAAAAGCACATGAAACGTTTAACATATTGGGAGGTATTGTAGATCGGGAGCCCCTTGAGGCAGCAGATATCGTCCGACTTGCCCTGTTGCCGCCGCGCGAAGTTTTGTTGGGCCAACTGGTGGGTGTGCTCGCGGGACCAATACGCAATTTCGTTTCTGTAATTTCTGGACCGCAGCGCGGATTGGTAACCATTCTTTCAAAAAGGTCGACGACATAACATTGGTCATTTATCGTTTATCATTTTTTGTATGGCAGAAGAAAAAAACGTTGAAGTCCCTAAAAAATTTCAGGATATTGTTTCAAAGCTTGAAGGCCTTACGGTGCTTGAAATGTCGGAACTCGTAAAAATTCTCGAAGATAAGTTTGGCGTATCAGCAGCAACCCCCATGATAGTATCAGCACCAGGCGCTACCGGCGCCGTAGGAGCTGAAGCGGGTGCGGCAGAAAAAGACACCTTTACTGTGGTATTGAAAGATTCCGGCAGTCAAAAAATTGCGGTTATCAAAGCGGTACGGGAACTCAAGGGTCTTGGGTTGAAAGAGGCAAAAGATTTCGTTGATGCAGCGCCACAAACGCTTGGTGAGAATGTAAAGAAAGAAGAAGCCGAAGAAATGAAAAAGAAGCTTGAGGAAGCAGGGGCAACGGTTGAGCTTACATAAGCGCTCGGGGAGGCCACCTCGCGTCTGCAGGGGACCCTTCCGTTCCCTAAGGCCGCTCGTTGCCCTCCCCTCGCGCTTATTTTTGAGAATCAACCAGATAGCAAGAAGAAGAGAAATAAGAACGGCCCTTTGGGGCCGCTTCTTTTTTATCTGCTTATTAAGCTTATTCGCTTATTAAGCTTATTTTTACGATTTGTGATTTTGTAAGCACCAATGCCGCGTTGCCATTTTCCAAAAGCGCAAAATCTTTCGCATCGCGAAGCGCCTTATTTTCAAATTGTTGTTCTACAACGCCATCAAAATTTGTGCGTGCAATACGCCCATTTTTTGTATCAAGCAAAAACAGCGCCCGGCCGTTTGATGTGATGGCGCGAGCCGAAATTACAATCCCCGTTTTTGTTTTTGGGACAATCGTAGAGAGTGCTCGTTTTCCGCGAAATCGGGCTATGGTTCCATCATCCAGCAACAGATAATAACTATTGTCTACCATAACCCCTCCTTCAACGTGCGCAAACTCTTCTCGGGCTTCCCGCAAAATCGGATTTACTTTTCCTGAAAGCCCAATTTCAATGAGTTGTTTTTGGGTGGGGTCTACCCCAAAAATGGTTTTGCCGTCGGTAAAAAGCGCAGAAACCTTGGTTTTTTGGTTAAACGCAGCAACGGCCCGTATTGTTCCTTGTGGCATTGAAAGTGTTACCAGGCCGTCATCGGTTGCGGCCACAAACAGGCCATTTGCCAAAAGCGTCATTGCTGAAACGCCCGTGGCAATAGGTTTTGGGAAAAATACAAAGCGGCCGCTTCTTTGGGTATTTTGTGAAAGACGCCATAGTCCCGCATATGCGGGATCACTTAAGAAAAACACAAAACCTTCGTCGTTGGTCTGAAACGCCGCAAAACTCTTCTGCTCAAACGCAACGGGAAACGCGGGAAGTTCAGTAACTATTTCCAGGTTTACTTTTTTTACCCCTTGAATTTCTAGTGCCAAGGCCGAAAGCTCTTCTTGAAGATCGATTTTTTCAGATGAATCGGCTATTGCGTTTAAGATAGAGAGCCCTTCTTCCACAAGGAAGTGCGCGCGTTCTCCGTTTCCCAAAACGAGCGCTGCTTCGGCATCATTGCGTAACATTCGAACGTTTTCCAAAGACGAGGCGCCGAGAGACGGGGCGCTGTTTTTATTCAGCACAAAAAAAACAAATATCATTACGAAAATTGCTGCACCGCTTCCCGCCATAACCATTGCCAGCCGCGGTCTGTTCCCAAGTAAGGACAAGAATTTACGAAAGCGCATTAAAATTGCATGCAAAAGTACTGGAATCATCCCAAAAATGGTCCCTAGGGAAACTGCCGAGGGAAAGCGCAAAAAGATTTTTGCCGCGGTTGATGTTTTTTCGATAATGTCAGAGGGTATCGCGCGCCACATGGCGCCTTCCGCGTTCGCCGATCTTAAACCTTGCATCGCAGGAGCAATGACAATTGCTGCACCTCCTCCGGCTGCGTGCGCGTTTTTGGTGAATATTTTGCGACCGGTAGTATCTGTGAGCTCTTCTGGGGAAGCAAGCCGCATCGATGCGGCCGGAAGAAGAGCCAGCGTCGCATTAGCTTTCAATCTGCCTTCTGCCACTGCAGAGAAAAATTGCGTTGCCCCCTCTGTCGCAACGATTTCTTCGGTATTCCCATCGTTTGTGATGAATATTTTGGCAGCGCCCGCGCAACTTAAACGAATTTTATCTTGATTGAGCACTGCCGCAACAGCAGCAAAATTTCCAAACCACTGGTTTTGCCCGGATGTCATTTCCTTACGAAACGCTTCGTTCACTTTTTTTAGCGCGTATCCAAACGGATCTTTCGAGCTTGCCTCACTAAATGCCCGTTTGAGCGTTGAGGCCGCCAGAGTTAATAGGTATTGGGAAGACGAGGGGACGCTTTGAAGCGTGCCGACAAAAAGCAGCGTTTCGTTTGGCTCCTCAGAGCGTAAATGCTCCGCCACCAATGTTTCGTAGGCATCTGGTGAATCGGGAACACTGACCAAAAGCTCTTGAATCTGCCTCATGAATCTTATTGTGCCAATAAATACCCTTATTCGCAAGGGGCATTTCCCGTACCAAACCCTGATGTGTTATGATGGGTCGTGATGACGTCAATGCTTCTTGATGGAGAGGCGATTGCCCAAAAAATCTATAACTCTCTCAAGAAAGACATTAAACGCTTGCCCCGCTCGCCGCGTCTTTCCGCGCTTGTCGTAGGAGATCCGGTTCCCACTACGCGAATATTTCTTGAGCGAAAAAAACAGGCATGCGAAGCGGTTGGGATAGAATTTCGGATTAAAAAAATTAAGGGATTTTCTTCGCGTACAGCGCTTCTCGCACGGCTTCGTGACGCAATACAAAGTAGTCGTGCTGACGGTATTATTATTCAGCTGCCGCTGCCATCTCCTTTTCAAAAAAACGTTCACGCATTTTTACGTCTCATCCCCGAAGACAAGGATGCGGACTGTCTTTCCGAGCGATGGTTAGGAAAGATGCAAAGCGGCCGTATGGGTGTGGTGATTCGGGGAAAACCCGTGGCACTTGTTCCTCCGGTTGCGGGAGCGCTTGCCGCGTTTCTTAAAGAACTTAACATTGACCCAAAAGGAAAGCGGGCTTTGATTATCGGATGGGGAGAGCTTGTCGGCAAACCGTGCACGGCTTGGCTTTTGCATAAGGGCGCGACGGTTATGGTCGCACAACGGACCGAATCAAAACTCTCGGAACTTCTTGCGCAGGCGGAAATTATTGTAACCGGGACGGGAATTCGGGGTTTGGTTTTTAAAAATGCCTTGCGACCAGATGCCGTTATTATTGACGCCGGCGTTTCAGCGCCCGAGGGAAAGATTTTGGGCGATATCAATGTCTCGGAGGTAGCGCCCCATGTTCGGGCAATCACTCCAACGCCGGGAGGAGTTGGACCCGTCACGGTGGCGGTGCTTTTGGAAAACGTGGTGAAGCTCGCACGAGCTCGTCTTAAATAACCCTCCCTTTTTATGGACGGCAAACAACCACATCCTTTTTCTCAAATCCTTGCGCTTCACGAAACAAGACGCAGACAAAAACCGTTTTTGTCCGATCTTCCCCGCGTGCACATTAACGAAGCAACACGCGCGGTTGCGGAACTATACGAACGCACTCGCAATACCCTTGAGTATCACGATGCCGACATCGTAAGACGAATGGCAATCGAGCGTACCTTAAAACGCCTTTTGGCATTTGGCATGTTGGGGGGGGACGTCACGCATGCGGAGAATCTTCTCAAAGAGCTTATTCGTGGAGGATACTTTCCAAACGACGAGGTTCCCGAGGAGCGTACCTACGATATTGCACGTATCACCAGGCGCTTCCTTATTGCCAATGCCGTGGGTATCCCCAAGGAAATCGGCTCTCTTTTTCTCTCCCTTACCGCGATCGCCATTGAGGACGCCGTTGTGGTGGAAGAGCGCGAAATGGAACAACGGTTTATACAGTTTTCTTTTACTGTTTTGCGTGATCGCATTCCTTGGAATGAACGTGAGCGCAAAGACCGGCGACATACGGCGATGCTTTATGCCGCGGTATGGCGCGATATCTTATATGCAGATGAACGTCGTACTATAGCGGCGCTCGTACATAATGCCGTGATCGGGTGGGAAGACGCGGAGCAAGAGCATGAAGTCCGTGAACTTTTGCCGCAGGTCATAAACACTATTCGCGCTTCCCGTATTCTTTTACGCCTGCCTGAATTTATGGCGCGCCGAAGAGTTGCGCGCTCATTCGGTCCTTCCTTTATCGCCCTACGGGATGTTTTGCGTATGCACCCCGATGATATCGGAGAGGTTGCGTCGTCACCGCTCTTATTTGAGGAATTGCTTGAAAATACTATCCAACGACGTTCCGCGCAGCTTTCCCGTGACTTGCGATGGACGGCGTTAAGGGCCACCTTGTATATTTTCCTCACCAAGATGCTCATTGGTTTTTCTATTGAAGTTCCGTATGAGATGTTTGTGTTATCTTCCTTCCATGTGCCTGCTTTTATCGTCAATTTAGCGATACCGCCTTTGATCATGCTTGTGATGGCGCTTTCCGCGCCTCGCGTGAGCCAAAAAATCGTTGCCAAAATTGTCGATACTGCTCTTTTGCTTGCATTTGAAGAGGGTTCGCTTGAAATGCCCCGTCGCGTGCCGCGCCGCACATCCTTGCGCACCATGTTTTATTCCGTTGCGGCCGTAACCCTAACGTTAGGAATATTGTGGGGGGTGGCGCGTGCGCTTGCGGCATTGAATTTTTCGTGGCTCGGGATCGGCGTATTTGTCTTTTTCATGTCGCTCGTCAGTTTGTTTGCATGGCGTGTTCGCAAACCTCTTCGCGATATGGGGCTTGCGGGATCTCGCGAGGGATTTTTTGCGGTGGTGGCAGAGATTATCGCATTTCCTTTCTTGGCAGCGGGCCGCCTGCTTTCAACGCTGCTTTCCGGCTTTAGTTTATTTTTGTTTATGGTGGACGTATTTATTGAATCCCCGCTGAAATTCTTTTTGGGGTTTGTCGAGGATTGGCTTGTGTTCTTGCGGGAAAAACGGGAGGAATTTATTGAAGAGCAAAATTAGTACACATGCTTCGGCTGCGTTTTTTGAGGAAAAAGAGAACAGTTTTTGTAAGCGCTTTTATACTTATTGCCGGAGCGCTTATTTTTTTGCTTTTTACCCCTCAAGGCAATGCTTCGCTGAAGGCAGTATATTTTTTATCGGTATTTGCGAAAGAGTTTGATGCGAAGATCCCGCGCCTGCCGCTTTTTGCCGATCGCGAAGTTATTTTCGAACAAATCACAATACCTGGCGATTCTGAAATACTTGCCGCCGACCTTTATCGTCCCAAAGATGTTTCTGTAAAGTCACCCGGAGTTGTATTTGCATATGGCACAGTTCCGACCATAAAAGACCCGCGGATCGTGAAACTTAGCCGCGCACTTGCCCAGGGAGGGTTTGTGGTGTTGGTTCCTCATTTTCCCGATTTGCTCGCCGACCGCGTCCATGAACGTACGGCTTATCACATGGTTGATGCGTTTCAGTGGCTTCAACAACAAGATTTTGTTGATTCGCAGAAAGTGGGGTTTATGGGGTTTTGCGTTGGCGCATCGCTTTCTTTGGTTGCTGCCGCAGACCCGACAATCGCGAACGACGTTGCGTGGGTACACGCCATTTCCCCGTATTTTGATCTTTTCTCTTTTGCAGAAGAGGTCTTTTCTCGAGAATACGAAACCTTAGACGGCAGTAAAATAGCATGGGAGCCCCACATCCAAACAGTGCGGATCTTTCAAAATGAGCTGGTGTTGTTGCTTTCGGAAGAGGACCAAAAAATGCTCACCAATGCTTTAAAGGAGGGATCTTTGAAAGATGAGGAATTCTCTTCGCTTTCGTCCGATGCACAAAATCTTTGGCGCGTGTTTCATGCACAGTCGCTTGAGGAGGCGCGTTTATTCTCAAAGAAGCTTTCTTCTGTTTTTCAAGAAACCAATGCGCGGCGTTCCCCCAGTGCCCGCCTTGAGGGTCTTTTAGCTCCCGTCTTTCTTGTTTCCGGCCTTGATACCTTTATTCCATATGCAGAGAGCGAAAAACTTGCCAAGGCCTTGGGCAGCCAGGCGATCTTCACACCAGTTGAGCTTTTTCAACACGTTGACCCTTCGCGCAAACTTTCCTTTTTTGCACGCGCACGCGAAGCATTTCGTCTGTGGAATCATCTACGCCGTGCCTTTCTTGTATCGTTTTCGTAAATAAGATATTATAGAATACATGCTGCGACTGAATGTATTTAGTCAGTTAGATTCCAAGCGTCTAGGTTTTCGCGGTGGATATATGGCGCAGAAGGGAAAGAAAGGCCGGATCTTTGGAGAGAATCCGGCGGGATTTACGCTTGTCGAAATTCTCCTTGTATTTGGAGTGCTTATTGTTATTTCGCTCTACGCTTCGGTCGCCTTGGTTGGTTTCTTCAGAACCACGCAGCTTGAAACCTCAACCGATGCCATTGTTGAACTTGCAACTCATGCAAGGGGTAACGCGGTAGAGGGGGAACAATTTACTAAGTGGGGAATTTCAGTAGTGAATCTGGCGGGCGCCCAAGCATATGTTTCTCTCTTTTTTTGTGAAGACGACCCATGCACAAATCGTACCGAAATAAACCGATACGTATTACCCGCATTGGTTCGTTTCGTTGTTCCGGGCGAGGATTCGACTGATGTAATCACCTTTAACCGCCGCGATGGAACGGTAGAAGACGGAAAGACGCATTATCTTGTCCTGTCAAATGGTTCAACCACGCGCGTTATTACTTTTTACAGCAACGGTAGCATCCAGCGGTCAGATGAAGGCCAATCAGTGTCCGAGGAAAACCCCGGCAGTGGCATTGTATTATCCGAAGCATATGCCAATGGCGGAATTTATAGCGATGCTGCGTTAGCAGCTGACGGACTTCCTATTTTTTCTCATCGAAGTGATAGCGGCGCGCTCCTGGTTACAAAATGTCTTATTCCTGATTGTTCGCAAACACAAACAATACAGCCCGGGGCACAGGCGGCAGAATCTGAAATCATAATACTTCCGTCGGGAAATCCTTTCCTGGCGTTTACCGATCACTCGTCGCTATCCATTATTTCATGCGATGATTCGCTCTGTACTCCGCCCGAACAAGCCATAACCGTTCAGCCATGGGATTTTTCCTATCAGTATGGTTGGTTTGTTTCCATGGCAGTCGGCAGCGATGGTTTTCCGGTTATTACCCATTTGAAGCGACAGGGATTTGATTTTCGCTTAGTTGTTACACACTGTTTAAACGTTGCATGCGATAGCGCAGAGACCCATGATATTGGACAAGCGGGTATCGTTACTCCCTATGGCCTTGCAATTACCATTAGTAATGGCTTGCCTCTCATCGTATTTAGCAACGGTGTTTTAAACATGCTTGCCTGCGACGACGCTGCGTGTGATCCGGCCGAAGGCGGACCCGATCCGATATACGCTGGCAATCCGGACTACGATGCTTGGCATATCAGCGTTACGACGGGCTATTTAGACGGATTGCCTATCATTGCTTATGGTACCTCTGGTATGGATATACGTGTGACGCGGTGCGCGAGTTTTGACTGTAGCACCATTAGTTCGGAGGTACGGGTAATGTGCGGTGGTTTTGATATCGGCGGTGATATCTGGGGTGTGCATAAAAATATTACTGTGGCTGCTGGAGACGATGGAAATCCGGCTATAGCTTATAAAAGGGCCGACTATGCGCCGGGAATGCTTGGGCTTCCGGGCGTGCGTCCTGCTAATGCAGGAGGAGGCGGGGGAGGAGGCGGAGGCGGGGGTATTAACCCCGACACTTGCGCTGGCGATGAAAACGATAGCGGACGGGGCGGCATTTGGTATATGAAATGCCTTACGCCAAATTGCGAAAACGAGGATACGCAAACTGCGGCAGTGGAGCACGCTGAAATCTTTACCGATGATTCCGTAGATAGCCACCTTTCCATGGTTTTGCGAGCGGGCAACCTTCCCTCAATAGGGTTTCGTGCGCTTTCTCCGTCGTCGAGTTTTATGATTGCATCGTGCGGCAACCTATTTTGTCAATAGCCGATGGCAAAGAATACGAAAAACAACAATGGGTTTACGCTCCTCGAGCTTCTGTTGGTAGTTGGCGTTCTTGTAGCCATCGGTTTTTTGGTTTTCTCGTTTGTTGGATTTAATCAAACCTCAAAACTTGATACAACGACAGACGGTATTTTAGAGCTTGCAACCGAAGCCCGCGGCAATTCGGTTGCAGGAGAACAGTTTATGAAATGGGGTGTTTCCGCGACAAATCCCTCGGGTACAGATCCTTCGTACGCGGTACTTTTTTCTTGCATCAACGACAATTGCGATCCTGCATTGGGCGAACGAAAAGAAATAAGAAGTGTTTTCCTACAAGACCCTGTTGTGTTTAACGTACCCTTGGACGGCGCAACCACCGACATTATTTTTCGCCAACGCTCAGGGGATCTTGAGAGCGGCGTGTACAGGCGATTTGTGCTCTCGTTGGCCTCCGATCCTGAACAAATACGCACAATAGAGTTTTTCGCAACAGGGCTTATAGAAGCTCAAAAGGGACTGGCCACTCCCCCTGGTTTTGTTTTTGGTGATGATTTCGAAACATGTGATTTTTCGAAATGGTCCGAGACGCCTTTTATTGAGGGCGGCAATACTCTTGAGGTAAATGCCGCTGCTGCACTCGGGGGAGCGTGCGGACTTCATGTGTTGACCGGCACAAGCAATGACGACGCACGTCCATTGCAAGCATTTACTCCCGCTTTCCCTTCGCTTTATTTTCGTAGTTCCATTCGGCTTCTCGCATTACCCCAAGGATCAAATCCGCACAATTTCATGATGTTTGAAAATCTTCCCAAAGATAATGTGCTTTTTGGATTAGGAGTTGATCCCAATGGGGGAAACGGATTGCTTCCTATGGAGCTTACATGGTGGACGCCTTCGACTAATTGGGGAAATACTAATTTTGTCATCTCACCCAATACCACATATTGCATCGAGGCGTTTGTTGATCGACCTTCTGGTACGGTAACCATATGGGTGGATGGAACGCCATACGCTTCTGTGAGCGGGGAAACTTTTTCTGCTGATTTCGGCTCCATGTCCGTAGGACATGATGCGTATGTAAATGTCTTTGACGCATATATAGATAATGTTGAGCTGAATTCGCTTCAGTCGATTGGCTGTTAAGTTGTTTGGTTAAAATATTTTTCGTCATGTTATTTGTAAGGCCCCGTCAGGTATTGGTCGCTTAAATATGAAAACAGGTATGCCTGTTTCGTTATTCCTCAATAAGGAACGGAAACGTCAGGAAGAAACCGTTGATCTAATCCCATCTGAAAATATCGCCTCGCGCGCCCTTTGCGGGACGATGAGCACAAAAAGCTGTTTGAGGAAATACAGAAAATGTGCTATCATTAAAACATGAAACGCGACGCAAAACTTCCCGAATTTTTTAAACCGCTTTTGTGGTCGTATGATTTCTCGCGCATTGATCCCGTTCGCGAACGGAGGGTGATTATAGTGAACGCTATTAATTACGGAGATCTCTCTCATTGGCGTTGGTTGCTCGAAAGTTACGGGCAGGATGCCATCCGCAAGGAACTTGTTCGTCTTCGTCCGGCTGAACTTCGTCCACAAGCACAGCGTCTTGCTGCGCTCATGTTTGATCTTCTTGTATCTGTTCATGCATCTTGAGGTTCTTGATCAGCAAGGGCAGACGATCTTTTCCCAGCTTAAAAATTTTCAGCATTTTTATCTTGCCGGCGGTACTGCCGCCGCTTTACATATTGGCCACCGCATCTCGGTGGATTTTGATTTGTTTGGAGACAACGAAATTCCTGATACACTTTTTGATGAGGTCAAGCGCGTGTTTTTGGGGCGGCCGGTAAAACTCTCTGTCAGCAATCAGGATGAGCTTACCGTATTTATTGATGGGAGAAAACTTTCTTTTCTTCACTATCCTTTTGGCCTGGTTTTGGGTAGAGTGGCGCATCAAGGGGTATTTCTTGCGAAACTTAAAGAAATTGGCGCAATGAAGGCGTATACCATTGGACGCAGGGGTGCCTACAAGGATTATGTCGACTTATATTTTTTGCTTAGCGAAAGACATACTACGTTTCAGGAAATTATCTCGCTTGCCGAGAAAAAATATGGCGACGAGTTTAACTCCCGCCTTTTTCTTGAACAATTAGTATATATGGACGACATTCAAGATACAGACGTTGTGCTTCTTCGCAAGCGCGAAACGAGAAAGGATCGGGTGCAGCATTTTTTTGAAGAGCAGATACGTGCAATAGCGCTTTAACAAGACCACATATCTCTATGTATTTCTACGACTGTCACTTTGGGGACTAAATGATGGATTATGTCAAAAGCTGTACAATTGCTTGTAAAAGAAGGAAAACGGCAAGCGGAAACAATCGATCTGATACCATCGGAGAACATCGCATCGCGTCGCGTGCAAGACGCCTTGGCATCGTATTTTACCAATAAGTACGCAGAAGGATATCCGGGCAAACGATACTATCCCGGCAATGTTATGGCTGACGAGCTTGAGCTATATGCGCAAAACTTGGCACGCAAAATATTTGGTTTAACGAAACGGTGGCACGTGAATGTTCAGCCCTACTCCGGATCACCCGCAAACATCGCGGTATATTTTGGGCTTTTGAATTTCGGCGATACCATTATGGGAATGGCACTCTCGCACGGAGGGCATCTTACCCATGGGCATAAGGTCAATTTTTCCGGCCGCGCCTACCGTACAATCCAATATGGTGTGGGTCCTTACACGGGCCGTATCGACTACGATGAACTTGAACGACTCGCCAAAAAATATAGGCCGAAACTGATCGTATCGGGCGCAACCGCCTATCCAAGGAAAATTGATTTTGCGCGCATTGGAGATATTGCAAAAAACGTGAAGGCCTTACATTTGGCGGATATTTCCCATATTGCAGGCCTTGTTGTCGCGAAACTCCATCCGTCTCCGTTTCCCCATGCTGATGTTATTACCACGACAACACATAAAACCTTACGAGGTCCCCGTGCGGCGATTATTTTATGCAAAAAAGAATATAAAGATGCTATTGATAAGGCGGTATTTCCCGGCCTTCAGGGGGGGCCGCATTTAAATACTATTGCCGCAATTGCCGTAGCATTTGAAGAAGCGATCCGCCCGTCGTTTCGGCATTATCAGCAACAGGTGCTTAAAAACGCAAAAACATTGGCACGCGAACTTATAAAAGAAGGATTTCAGCTTCTATCGGATGGCACCGACAACCACCTTTTGTTGGCCAATGTAAAAGCGTCCGGCATCGATGCGAGTTGGGCTGAAGGGGTTTTGGAACAAGCCGGCATACTTGCAAATCGCAATACGGTTCCAGGCGACGCCTCGCCTTTCCGTCCGTCTGGTATTCGTATGGGTACGCCGTCCGTTACCAGTCGCGGGATGCGCGAGCAAGAAATGAGGACTATTGCCGTCTGTATCGCGCAGCTATTAAGAAAGCACAAGACCCCTTTGGAGATTTGTGGTAAGGTGAAAAAGTTATGTAAACGGTTTCCGATTCCAGAAATATACCGTTGATATTATTTTTGATGCAGGATAACCTATAGTTATGGCACGAAAACAAACTGCAAAAAATAGGCGGAAACGCCACAAAAAAGTATCAAAAAAAGACGCACGGTCTCACAGGCGCCCCAAAAAGAAGCCGCGCGTTTCTTCAAAGACGCGGCAATCTTCCCCAAAACAATCCTTGCCGATGCTTGAAGCGCTTTTGGGCTCGCCTGCGCGCGCAAGAATTTTAAGGTTTCTTTATCGCCATCCCGATGCTGCTTATAATTTAAAAACGCTTTCCAAAATATTGCTGTTAAAGACCCCAAGCGTTGCCCGCGAGTGTTTGGCTCTTGCGCGTCTTGGGATATTAAAGAGCCGATCGGGCGGCAGCCGCAAAACGTATCAGGTAAGCGCCGCCTTTCCGTTTTCGGGAGAATTACGCGCGATATCTGTACATTCCCATGCGCTTTCTTCCGCACAAATACTTTCCGAGCTTTCAAAAAAGATACATCCGAAACTTGTGGTGATTTCTGGAAGCTTTTTAAATATTCCCGGTTCTCCCACCGATTTATTCGTCGTTGCCGATCGCGTATCGGAAAAACAACTTGCAAGCGCCATGAAGCAGTTTGAAGCACAGTTGGGAACCGAGCTTCGCTGGTCTGCGTTTAACACAAACGAGTTTATCTATCGTTGGAAAATGTTTGATCGGTTTTTAAAGTCAATTTTTGAAAGCACCCACGAGATATTGTTGGGAAAGGTGCCGAAGTAATACTGCGAAGTACAAATTTGTACGAATATACGAATGGACGGTTGGCTCAGTGGTAGAGCGCTGCGTTCACATCGCAGAGGTCGCAGGTTCGATCCCTGCACCGTCCAT
>MHSS01000004.1 GCA_001822835.1 Candidatus Terrybacteria bacterium RIFCSPHIGHO2_01_FULL_48_17
GTTGGGTGTCGTGTGTCATTACTCCCATAGTAGGGAGTGTCAGATATGATCGTATACCATACCAGCGATGCTTGACTTTTAAAATAAATCTTCTATAATATAGAAAGACGAACCTTACTAAAACGAAAGGAATAAAACCTTATGCGAAAAACCCTCGTAATAGTCGTGGCGCTACTCATCGCAGCAGGAACATTTCTTGCGTTACGCCAACAGGACAATCCTTTACCGGCCAGTACAGATCCGAATATCCAGGCGGCACAAAAGCTTGAAAACACATTACCCTATCGGGGAGGAAGTTTTTCTATTTCTTACGCGCAAGAGACAAACGAGTTCTTGGTTATGCTCAAACTCAACAACCTCACGTGGGAGGAGTACGCGACGCAACGCAACGAAGCCGCTGGGTTTTTTAGAAAACAAGGGATAGATCCCTGCACTCTTACGGTTCAATGGCTAGTTGATGGCACGCACCCAGAAACGTTTCGCGAAGCAGCAGGACCTATTCCCGACGACCTTTCACTCTCCTGTTCATAAAGAAAAATGCCCGGCATGCGCCGGGCAACAAGCTTTTTATTATCATTGAACAGTAATCGTTCCATCCGCCTTTTTGACACCACTTGCAGGCCAATAGGACGTATACGTAAACGTAGCATCTGCCGTAAAAGTAACCGTAGTTTCTCCTCCCGGAGGAACGGAACTAGTTACAAATTTGGTCGACCGAAAATCAAGCCCCCCATAGTATACATTAGTCGATCGCACCTTAAAGGTAAGGTTCACTGTGGCATCCCGCGGCACGCTGATTGTTGCCGGGTAAAGTCCGTTGTCGTCTGCCTCAACTATATACGATACGATTTGCGGCCCTGTGGGTTCGTTTGGTGGCGGCTCATCTTGCGGTGGTGGCTCAATCTGAACAGGCGGGGGTGAGAATGGGGGCGTTATTTCTTGCGCTTCCTCCGCTGCCTCCTCTTCTTGAATTTCCTCCTGTTCTTGCGTGGGTTCGTCTTTATCGGAAGCAACTGGCTCTTGCTGATTTTGCGGAGCCGGCATTTTTGTACGTTCATCTCCGCGATCAAGCAGCATAAAACTAATTGCGATAACTGCTACGGCAAGGCCTGCGCCAACAAAAAGAGCTGGTCGTGAAAACATAACAATGCTATTCGGTTAAGCTGACCTCGCCGACTTGCACAAGATTTTCTATGTTATTGATCACAATCTTGCCATCCGAGATTGAGTATAGGTTTCCGCCAATACGCACGTTCCGATATACAAAAAAGTCGCTTTCATCCGTTGCATAATAGGGCGCCAATGACATTCCGTCTGTAAGATGCGTAACCCGTCCCAAAAACACGAATCCCTGCTCCGACGTAACCCGCCATACGTAAGAACCCTGAAATATGTAATCGCCGTATAAAAACCCGTCCTCCTCCGCTTGTTCCTTCGCCTCGGGAGGAAGCTGGGCAAGCAAAATTGGCAGCGCAAGAATATGGCGTTGGGCATCAAAGAAAAATGCCTTATGGTTTGTGAGCGCTGGCGAATCCGTGCCTCTGTCGCCTATCTCAATTTTATGAAGCTCTTTGGGATCTTGGGAATTGGTAACGTCAAATAAGGCAAGCTTCATGCCCTGAAACCACGCGAATGTACCCGATTCGTCTTCGGCAGCATTCTTTCCAATGCCGATAATGTGATTTTCGTCCAACGGATGGAGGTAATCGGAAAAGCCGGGAATTTTAAGCGCTCCCAACACCTTTGGATTTTGCGGCTCAGAAAGATCGATTACAAAAAATGGGTCGATTTTCTTGAAGGTAACAAGATATGCGCGCTTCCCCACAAAACGGGCCGAGTATATCGTCTCTCCTGGAGCCAGGTTTTCAACCGATCCTACAATCTTTAATCCCTCATCAAGAACGTAAATATTATTTTTGGGAGGCGTCTCATTAAATAGCTCCCCAACGGTAGTTGCGATACGAAAGAATTCCTCATTCTCATCCATAGAAAACTGGTTAAGCACTGTTCCGGGAACGCGTCCCTGTCCCCCGAAAACGACTGATAAGCCATCAAGCGTGAATTTATTAATGATGGTATCTTGCCTCTGAAAAACCGGAAAGCCAATAAGCTCGAGCCGAAGAGGCCTACTGTATTCAAAATAGGGTGAGGCAACATAAAGGTTGTGTGCGGACGCATAGACCTTATCTCCTGCCCCCGCAACTACTTCAACCATCGGCGCGACCCCTGGATCGTCAATACGAAGGGAAATCACGGAAAGGAATTGAGCGCTCGTGAACGGGTCGAGTTTTGCGACTTGATTGCACGATACGCTTGGCGAAAACGGTCCGCCAGATGCCTTCAGGGTGTCGCGATAGCGTGGCACAATGAGGCCGGCGTCAATATCGCCCTCTTCTGGGGAAGAAAATATCATGGTGTCTGGATAAGAATTTAATACGAAATATACATACGCACCAATCTTGCGTGACGTAAGATAATTTCCTTCAAACTCAAGGGTGCGCTCGAATTTCGGAACTAGCGGATTTTCTATGGAATACATTTCAACAAATGTTACGGAAAAACTGGGTGGAAAAATTAGCGATCGGCTTTCAAGTTCCTGCCCGGGAAAGCCCGGCAATGGATCTTGGGCGATAAATTTCTGCCCAAAAACAAGGAGCTTTTTTCCGTAAACGAAAAATTCTTGCGGGTATGAATTCTCTTGAAAGATGATGGTAGACAGTTTTTTGGCCTGCTCTGGCGGAACCGCTTTAATAATATGAAGCTGTTGTTGCTGTGTGAGCACATAAATATAGGTACCGTCGGTCTTGACCATGTCGGCCTCATCAACCCCTTCTACTTGTACATTGGTTCTGGAATAATCAAGCGAAGCGCTTGTATCCTCTCCCCCGCCCGCACCAAGCCCCGGCGCAAAGGCCGGCCGTTCAAATACGCCGGGCACTGCGATATTTTGTTCGCGCGTCTCTTGAAAACTACGGAGCGTATTTGCGATATCTTGACACGAGGTAAACCGAGCAAGTTCCGTGATCGCGGGTTCCGGCTCTTGTGGTCTCGCCGTCTCTGGGGAGATTAACGATGGCTGACCTTGTAGCACGTAGGCCGCGATAGCAAGCCCTATCAAAAAAAGCGCCGCGATGACAACAACCGCGCTCTTTGCGAGCCGCGCATTGTCATACCAAAACGGCACGCGCGGTTTTATTTTCCGCGGTGGCTTTATATCTTTTACGTTAATCGCCATCCCCGCCATTGTACCATAAAGAATAATACAATGGCCGCCTGGGGGCGGCCGAAAAAATGGCAAAATAAGTTTTTATCTATTCGATACTCAACCCATCAATATAGGCATCGCGGTCAACGCTATTTATGGTATAAATTGCATCCCAGTCAAATCCAAGACGGTTAAACGCATCCGCGGTCTTGACCCAACGCCGTTCCCCCGTGTCGCCGCTGGGGAATAAACGGAATACGCGCGTATCGCCGTCTGCCCGTACGAGATCCGACGTGATGTAAGAATCAACCGTGGAACGAGAGACCTCGCGTACGTCATCCCACCGCAAATGCCCATAGCTTGCAAACACGTGAGGACTCAAAATGAGCCGCTTGAAACGTTTGCTGCCCACATATTTCACAATCCACACGTCAATGTCGCCCGTTGCCCGAATAAGTCCGCCTTCCGGTATCACCGGCAGAGCTGACGGAGAAAGCACCGTGGTGCCCTGAACATCTACTGTGGTAGAAGGAGACACCGAAGCCCCAGATGAAGCAGTGACGTCTTGGGCGGGATTTGAAAGGAATATATCGAGCGTATCGCCATCGCGCGCACCTTCGGAAACATCAACCAACATATAAAAACAAACGGATTGCGTTGGTGTCACCGTAACCGTTCCCGTATAAGAAGCGGACTCTGTCCCTGTTCCTGATCCTTGGGCATAGATGCTGTCTGATACGCTGAAACTTTCAGACGCGCAATCATAGGGAGCCGTTCTGTCGAGGTCATAATAAAGCGAGGATCGCGGGATATTACCTCCTGCCACAGTGCCCACTTCCGCAAAGACGAGTTTCGTTACCTCGGCATTCCCCGACCCCGCAGACACAACAAATGCGCCGCCAATATATTGCGCAGAGCTTGGAATGCGTATAAGCGACGTTTGGATTCCTCGTGACGACACAAACAATGCAATTCCCTCAAGGCGCCGAGCAATTGTCGTGCCATTGATCGGCACCGCAACGGCTGAAGGAACGCGGGCGCCGGAGCTTACCGAAACATCAATCGATGGATTGGCAATTTCAACCTCGATCGTACTGCCGTCTTGCGCCGCACTTTCAATATCAAAGATAAAATAGAAACAAGCGGCTTGAGTCGTGCTCACATTCACGCTTCCGGTAAATGAAACGATGTTTCCTGCCCTGCCGGCCGTTGCGGTATCGCTATAAAGCGCATCTTGTGAGTTATAGGTTTCTGAAAGGCAATCGTAGGGAGCGGATGTATCTAAATCATAATACAATTTCAGCGATGTAAGGTTCGCTTCGTCGATAGATCCTGCCTCGCTAACGCTGACCTTGGTTACCGTCGCGCTTCCGGAATCGGTGATCATGCGAAAAGCGCCCCCGCTATAGTTGGCGGTACTTGGAATATTTAAAGAGGATGCCTGGGTCCCTACTGCGCTTACTGTCACGCTTACCGGCGTTGCCTGCGTCAACACAGTAGTGCCGTTGATCGGCACGGCGACAGATGGCGAAACGCTACCTGCAGCTGCCACAACTTCTGACGCGGGATTGGAGATTTCGACCTCAAGGGTATCGTTATGCCCTGCCCCGCCTTGCACATCAAGCACCAAATAAAAACACGCTGCCTGCTGTGCGCCAATGGCCAATGAGCCGTCAAACGTTGCCTTGCTTAACGAATTAAACGAAGTGGTAACGCCATAGGTCGAATCGGAAGCGCTGAAGGTTTCCGAGGAGCAATCGTAGGGAGCGGTTGTATCGAGATCATAATGCAGGCGCACCCCGAAAAGATTTGTGTCTGCCCGAACGGTGCCCTTTTCCGTAATAATAATGCGGTTCACGGTTGTCCCGCCGGTATCTGGAAGCATTCGAAAGGTTCCCCCGACATATTGTGCAGAGCTTGGAATATTTAAAAAGGGTGCCTGCGTACCAATGCCTGCTACCGTAGTAACGGATGGCGGCGGCAAGCGTAACGTAGTGAGGCCCGGGATTGTTCGTTGTGGGCACGTATCCATGAGTTGACCATCGGGTGGAGGATTGTGAACATCTGGGCAGACCTCGCTGTTGCCGGATGCAACAATCTCGGTTTCCGCATTCACAATTGCAAGATCCAGGGTCTGGCCATTTAAGGCCGTACTTTTTACATCAAGCACCGCATAAAGACAGGCCGCCTGCGATGCGGCAAGCGGAATGCTTCCGGTAAAAAGCGCCTTGCCGGAACCATCAAAGGTTGTTGGGTAGCCAAACGTTGGATCCGATTCGGAAAATGATTTATCGGAGCAATATGATGAACTCACATCATAATGGATATGAACGTTCGCAAGATCCTGCGGATTCATTGAACCAATCTCCGTAATGATAACGCGCGTAAGCGTAGAGGCACCCCCTTCGGCGCTTATGCCAAACGCTCCGCCGACGTACTGATGTTGCGACGGAATATCTAAAAGCGGGGTTTGGGATCCAAGCCCCGCAAGATATATCTGAATGGGAAATACCGGATGCGTGGTCAGGGCATTGCGCAAGGTGGCAGCCCCCAAGCTTATCGCAGCCAAAACAACAAAGAGCAACACGGCGCCCAAAAGGCGCCTTTTGGAAAAAGAAGTAGCAAGAGAGAACGTAGCTCCTCTCATGTTTTTATTATACCACAAAATGACCCGCGGTACGAACGGAAAACATAAACCTGCTTCTTGAAAAACAGGATCGCCCCAAAGATACCCATTGCCTTTTGCCGGACCGCAAAAGGATAAGACCACCGCTTGGTGGGTGGTCGTGAGAGTTTAAGTTGGGTTGAAGGTGCGAATGTGTAAGAGTATGATTTATGGGTTCCGCGCAAAGGCGGATGAGAATTGGTGGTGGATTGTTAAAGAACAGTTGTTCCTTAATCTTTTATACTCGAGGCAAGCGATGTATGCAAGCAAAGTTATCCACAAAAACAAAAAGAAGCGTACCGAAAAGATATTAAGAAATAAGGCGTAAAAGAAACTGCCTCGCAAAATGATAAAAAATCTAGACAGCGATACAAAACCGCATCAAAAATGCGGTTTTGTAAAAAATCGGGGCACCCCGATTTGAGATACGTATTTGCCCGGTCGTCGCCGACGACCCCGGGGGACTGCCTAGCCAAACACCAATCGGGATGCTGGGATTCGAACCCAGGCTACGGCCTCCCGAAGGCCGCGTGCTACCATTACACCACATCCCGCTACCGCTTGTTCATCCCTTATGCTACGCTACCAAAAGCACCATGACAACAAAAAGGGCTGAAACAAATGACCCTTTCGGCACAAGGCCTTTCTTCTCCAACTGGTTTTTCCATAACGCTGTGGAACGAAGAAACGGGTTCATGTATTTCGGGTAAAACATTGCATCATAATCCGCGCCTTTCCGCGCGACGCGTGGCTCGATCCTTACACAATCCATGGCTTAGGGCCTGCTATGTTATGACCTTCTGCGCGGGTCTTGTGAGCGTACTGGCTTTTGCATATTTCTTTCTTGTCCCGGGAATTTTGGGCGCGATAGTGTTTTTGTTGTGCATGCCACTCTTTTTCATCACATGGCATGGCGCAGTAAAAGAACTCGCCATAACCTCATACCTTTTTTGGCACCGGGATCTTGCGCGGTGGCATAGCTGCGAGCATAAACTTATTGACTTATACCTTAATGATCGCCCGCGCGCACATGAAGAACTGAAAAAAGCGCGCCGCATCAGTTCTGCGTGTGGATCGATGAAGGGATTTCAATACGCGGCACTCCCCATTCTCCCCCTCTCGGTTTTAACGACATATTTCCTTGGCACTGCACTTTCTTATTTGAGTCCTGCGGCCATACTGCTCATTGTAGGAGTTCCGGTTTGTTTGTTTGTTATCTCATCGGTTTTTTTCGGTCCTTTTGGCTTACAATGGCTCATTGCCACAGCTAAACCAACCCCCGCGCAATACGATGCTACGCTCGAGCTTGCCGCTCGCCTTGATCTTGTGCTTACGCTGGACGAAATTACATCTTTCGAAAACGCCTCCCAATGGGAGGCGCCACTATTTCCTTCCTTCCGAGCCTTGTTGCCTGTACCCTATCGTACATAGTACTTCGCCTTAATCTCCGCTTCTTCCTCTTCAAGCACCGCCCTGTATTTTTCTTGGGCTTTTCGTCGAAGCTCGCTAAGCTCCTCATCCGAAAATTTGTTAAGCTCCTGCATCTTATTAATTAGGTATTCTTTTGTGTTACGGCTAGGGTCATCCAACACCTCCTCAAATAATGCATCGATAATCGCTCCGACACGCGGCCCCGGCTTAATATCGAGAATCTCCATAACTTCGTCGCCGTTTATTGCCATCTGCTTGCGTGAGGTCGGCTCGGTCTGCACCTTCTCAACCAAAAACATAAAGTAGCGTAGGCGGTACGGCCGGGCCTTGGGAACGCCCGATCCTATCCGATCCGCCTCTCGCACTTGCAATAACTCAGTGATATTTTCCTGCCCCGCACGCGCAACCAGGCGTCGAACACCAGCGGGCGTTACTTTGTCTGGATCGGATTGAAACATGTGATTGCGCACCAAAAGCGCTACCTTCTCTATATCGTCTTTTGAAAAACGCAAGCGCGTAAGCATTTGGGCAGCCATGTTGCCTCCCACTGCTTCATGTCCGTAAAACGTAGAGTCGGGTCCGTCGCCTTGTTTGGTACGCGGTTTGCCCACATCGTGCAAAAGCGAGGCAAGTCGTGCGTGGAACGAATACTTTTGTTCGGCGGCGTATTTGAGTGCCAACACATTGTGTTCCCACACGGTATAAATGTGGTGGCGGTTTTGCCCCACCCCAAAACCTTCCCCCAGTTCCGGCAATATGTAACGCAAAAGCTCTTGCTTGCGCAAAAGCTCAATTCCCCTATCGGCATGGTCGGTCATGATAATTTTTTTGAGCTCGTCAGCAATACGCTCTTTCGCAATCATCTCCAAAAGACCCGCGTGCTCACGTACTGCGGCTTGGGTCCTTTCCTCGATGTCAAACCCAAGGTCTGTGGCAAACCGTACTGCTCGCATGAGCCGCAGGGCATCTTCGGAAAAGCGCTTGTTTGGCTCTCCCACGGCACGAATCACCTTGTCCTCAAGATCTTTTGCGCCGGCGAACGGATCAACTAAACGGGTACCATCGTGCGCCATTGCGTTTATGGTAAAGTCCCGGCGGGCAAGATCCTCTTCAATGTTTTTGGCAAATTCAATTCGATCCGGATGCCGTTTGTCAGAATATCCCAGATCGCTGCGAAACGTGGTAACTTCGATGACGGCAACCCCCGGATCTTTTGATCCGGTTTTCACGCCAACGGTCCCAAACTGATTCTCGTAAAAAGAATCGGGGAAAAGTTTTTGAATCTCCTCCGGAGAAGCGCTGGTGGTGACATCCCAGTCCTTGGGTGGGCGACCAAGCATTGCATCGCGTAGACACCCTCCAACCACAAACGCTTCAAAGCCGGCATCTCCCAGCTTTCCAAGTATCTGGTGCGCTTCCTCCGGAAATTTGATATTCTCCTCTTTCATAGCGTCTTGAGATTCTCGCCGCAGTGCTTCGTTGTTGTGAGTTTCTCCCATAATATTATCGCACGAATGCCTCTTTCTTTTATACTACTTTTCCTATAATGTAAACGTGATGTATAGGGAAGGAGCGCTTCTTGAGCGCGCGCCAGAACACCCACAAGAAGAAACCGATTCGAGAATGATCGAACGGCGTTTCAGAGAATTGCCTTCGGAGGGAGTGGAGCTTTTGGCAACCAACCTTGCGCGACCGGATGGATTTGCAAAAACGCTTATTTTGGGGAGCATTTTGACTTCTGAAGAATTGCGTTTGCGTTTTGGCGCCGACTTTGTGAAAACACATCGGGGATTTTATAGGGAGCACCCGAGCGCGCGACAGAACCAAGGGGGATTCGACTACAACACTTACATTTCGCTTGCTGGGGGCTTGCCCCAACGCGCCTATCAAGAAAGCTATCCGAATCGGTGGACAGATCCCGCGTGGCGCAAAGGCCTTGGTTTTATTACGCAGGCGGAAAAGCTCTTGGCACAAGAAAACGCCAAGCCGTCGTGGGGTATACCGGCGCTAAACGAGGCGATTGATGCTATTTCAAATACTGCGCGTTTTGAGCAACGCTTCCAAAGATATACGAACCGCACCCCACACGAATACCAACAATTACTTGAACAGCCGACCAAAGATGACTTTCTCGACCAGCTGCACATTGCGCGCAAGGCAGAGTTTCTTACGGAACACGGCGACCAAGCAGAAGTTAATATCGTGCCCACAGAAGGAATACTCCCGCGTTTACCGCTTGACCAAACCGTTATCCTCGTTCCGGAAAAAAGCGAAGAAGCGCTTCGGCGATATTTGCAAAGGAAGATCGGCGAGCTCAAGCCATTTGCAGAGGAGCTTAAGAATAGCTACGGAGTAGATATCGCCGAACTTACTCCGGAAGTTATCCTTAGCCGTTATCCGAATATTTATTGGTATCCGCAGGATAATATCGGATTGGCCGTAGAATATTTAAGTGCACACAAAGAAAAGCTTGACGAATTGCTACCCGAACAAAACTTGCGCCCGTAGCTCAACGGACAGAGCGCCTGGCTTCGGACCAGGAGGTTGAGGGTTCGAATCCTTCCGGGCGCGCAAATATAGACGCCGCGGCATTGCCGCGGCGCTTCTGTGTCCTTATCCCCTATCCCCTTATAACTTACCCTGCTTCTTACGCTCTTCTCCACGCAAGCGACAAGGCAAACAGCCCAACGCTTACTAAAATAATTGGGGGTCCGGGAGGAATCGAAAAGTAAGATCCCAACACAAGGCCCGTGATTGTCGCAATAACGGCAATCCCGGCGCTTAAGACAAGGAAGCTGCGAAGAGAAGAGCTCATATTTTGCGCAGTAGCCGCGGGAACGATAATTAAGGCACCCATCAACAACGTTCCTGCAAAACGGTAACCCAAAAGCACTCCTGCGGCAAACGCTAAAAGAAAGAGAAGCTCTGCAACATCTGTTTTTATTTTTGCGGAAGCGGCAAGCTCCGGCGAGACAACCGATAACACCAGACGCCGGGTTGCAAAAACCATAAGAATAATGAGGAGCAGTGCTGCAATAATGGCAACCACCGCCGCAAAGGGCGGAAGCGTTTCAATGCCTCCAAAAAGGGTCTCGAGCACCTCCTCTTCATGCCCGGCAAAAAGCAACGCGCCGACGGCAAGAGCTGAAACAAAAAATACTCCAATAACCGTTTCTTCGGGAAGTTTCGTCCGGGTACGTACAGCCCAAATAGCGTATGCCGCGCCGAACAAAAAAAGAGCCGCCCCCAAAGATGGAGAAAACGAAAAAGTTAGCGCAAGCGCAACACCAGGAAATGCTACGTGCGACAACACATCCCCTGCAAGCGCCATGCGTTTCATAACGGCAAATACCCCCAAAACCCCGGCCGCTGCCGCAATAGCAGCGCCTGCCATAAAGGTAAGGATAAGATCAAAATCCATATGCTATTAATGTTGGTGCTCGTGATGTAAGTGTTGGTAAAAGCCGCGCTCGCCGCCGTACACTTTTTGTAACACCTCTGGCGTTAACGCATCATGAATGCTGCCGTAACATACTTGGCTGCGGTTTACGCATACCACATGTGCGGCGTAACGGTATACGACATTAAGGTCATGAGAAATCAACAAAATAGTGAGGTTGTGCTGTTTTTTGAGGCGTTCCAGCATTCGATAAATCTCTTCTGCTCCCGGCATGTCAACAGAGGTAGTTGCTTCATCAATCAACAATACGTCGGGGCTGCCCACCAAAGCCCAGGCAATTAATACGCGCTGCAATTGTCCTCCGGAGAGCACCCCGAGTTTTTTGTTCAAAATGTCGGCCTTTAACTCCACATCCTCAAGAACCTTGGCAAGATCCCTTGGACGTTCTCCGGTTTTGAACGAAAAAAATTCCTCCACCGTAAGCGGGAGATCTCGTTCTACACCAAAACGCTGGGGAACATATCCCAGCTTTATGTGTTTTGCCCACTCAATGCTTCCGGCATACGGTAATAGTCCAAGGAGCGTACGGAAGAGAACGGTTTTCCCCGCACCATTAGGACCAAGAATCGCAACAATATCACCGCGGTGTACGGCAAACGAGAGCTTGTCCAACACCACGTCATTGCCAAATGCAACCTGCAGATTTTTGACCTCAAGGACTACTTCTCCTTGTTCCATAAAATCAGTATACAGGGTACAGGGTACAGGGTACAGCGTTGGAACGCAGTATATAAAGGTGAAGGCCCCGACCGTTTGGTCGGGGCCCTCTATTTAGTTATTAGGCCGTTGGCTTCTGCTTGCCGAGGCGCTCGCCCGTCTGGTGGAGCACGCAGGCGAGAATCGGCAGCGTGCTGACCTCCCGCGCGCCCTTGTGAGGCACAAAGGAGAAGGGCAGCAGAACGTCAACCAGCACTTCGTCGTCCGGATACGTGTCACGGACAACGACGATCTTGCCGTCCCGCTTCTCCTTTTGGGGGATGACCACGACGGCCTTGCCGTGGTAATCGCGGAGAGGATACGCTGGGTCGCGTCCGGCAGCCAGACCCTCCGCAGACATCCGCACTTCGCAGACGTCACCGGCGCGGAACGTTGGGCCGAGGTTGGACATGTGCTTCACGCCGATCCCTCCTTCTCGATGTCGATCTCTGCCCCGCACTCGGGACAGGCAATGGGGACATCGCTCTCCGGCGTCCACTCTCCGGCAGCGCACCCGCTTTTGCGGTTCGCGCACCGCCACCGGGTTAGGGAGCCCCTGCCCTGCCGAACCTTGCCGACGTTGAACTCCGTCGGGAGATGGGCAGTAATGCTCCTCTCCTCCGGCGTGTGCACGGTGATTTGCACCGCGTTCGCGCCAGCCACGATTGAGGTGACCACCCCATCGACCCTTCGATCCGGAAGCGGCTCCCGCTTCCGTTTCTGGGACTTGTCGTCCCAGACATGAGCTATGCGGCCGGTCTGGGTGAAATTCACCACGAAACCGACCTCGAGCTGTCCAGCCTTCATCGGATTCCTCCTTTCCTTTACGGCTGGTCTGGTAATGTACCTTCTTAATTATAAACCCTTATACAAATATTGTCAAGGTTTGCTGATTTCCCAAAAATACAGTATTTTAAAAGACGGAGCGCCCCGAACCAGAGCGAAGCACGATTCGGGGCAGCCCTGAACCGAACTTTGTTCTGGTTCATGGGCGCCCATAGCTCAATTGGCAGAGCAGCTCCCTCTTAAGGAGACGGTTTCAGGTTCGACTCCTGATGGGCGCACATCACTCGTTGCCGCCGCGGATTTTCACGCCTTCATTGAATATTTAGACAGCTGGTCCCCACTGCCAGCCCGATGAAAATCCGCGCCGGCAACTCACTTAAGAAAGACTTTTTATAGGGCAAGATGGCGGAATCCTCAAAAATTTCATGATCAAAAAACGTAAAGGCAAATACGTGGTGGTGAGCGAAACTACGGGACGGAAATTTGGCTCGTACCCCACGCTCAAAGAGGCAAAACATCACCTCGCTCAAATTGAATATTTCAAGCGGCTGAAGCATTCGCCACGACCGCAAAAGCAGCTTCGCAAAAAAGGCCTCGTCAAAAAGAAGTAGCGCCCCGAGATTCTCGGGGCGTCGGCTTACTTTGCCTCTGAATCTAGGAACGATTTTACCATCTTTTTGAAAAAATCCATTACTGCCTGCTGTTCTGGCAAAAGTTCGCGAAGGCGGTCTATGCTATAAGGAACGCGGCTCTGTGCCAGAAGATCAATAGGATCGGCGTAATACCTGTCGTGAAATGCGCGAAAGTTTTCCCACTCTTCCAGCACCAAAGACCCTGGCGCGGCGCGGTAGAGCACGTGACCGCTTGAGAAAAAAATAGCTCCCGCCCATCGCCATAGGAAAAACGGGCAACGATAGAAGCGCCAGCAGGCAGCCCCTTTCTCTTGATTGCCTCGATGCGCGCCCACTCTTCGTATCTCTCCAGTTGCTCATTATGTATCCGTTGGCTCGGCGTGAGATCAACGCCGGGGTAGGATAAAATTTTTGCCGCTGTCTTGTCTGGCATTTCTCGCCTCTTTTATTTTGTCTTTTTCTTAATACCACGCTGATCCTTTTTTGTCAAAATCTTGCGCGGCAGGGTTGGTAGACGTAGAATACTAGAGGAATGCGCCCGCTCGGAAAAACCCCAACCCGATGGTCTCCAAAAGTCGCCTACGCCATTGGACTCATTGCAACCGATGGTTGTCTCTCCAAAGACGGCCGGCATATAGATTTTACTTCGAAAGATAGGGAGCTCGTCGAAACATTCAAACGCTGTCTTGGCGTTACGGCGAAAACCGGCCGCAAAACAAGTGGCTATAATGGGAAAAAGTATTTCCGTGTACAATTCGGAGATGTATTGTTCTATAAATGGCTGCTGGAAATCGGGCTTATGGCTAAAAAGTCTACCGTCCTAGAATCGCTTAAGGTACCAGAAAAGTATTTTCCTGATTTTCTCCGAGGAAATTTCGACGGCGATGGAACAATATACGCTTACTGGGATTCTCGATGGCGTAGTAGCTACATGTTTTATATAGCCTTTGCGTCAGCAAGCTTACCGTATCTTGAATGGCTGCGCGCATTAACCAAACGACTGATCGGCATAAAGGGACGTATTATACCAATGTCGGGCGTATGGGGGCTTCGCTTTGCGAAGCAGGAATCATTGCAATTAATAAGAGTGATGTATTATACTGGCGAGGTTCCGCATCTTTTAAGAAAGCGCCGAAAGATAGAAAGAATCCTTACAACAAACGGCGTACGTAGCCGATAAATGCGCGGGTGGCGGAATTGGTACACGCGCAGGCTTGAGGGGCCTGTGGGCGAAAGCCCTTGGAGGTTCGAGTCCTCTCCCGCGCACATCAACAAAAATCCAGCAGAAATGCGGGATTTTTAATTATTGACATTTAATAAATAATAGGTTAAAATAAGAAGGTATGATTTCGTGGATTTCGCGTGCATGCAAAAGCCATCCTAGCTTTTTTGAGCTTGGCCTACGGCTTGAGCTTGCCCAACACCATGTGCCGAATATAAAACTAAACCGAAAAAAGTTGCGCCGGGCAGCTGGTGCTGGCATGGTCGTATTTTCCATCATCACCATGAGCATGACGCCCTTTGCGGATCGCACGGCTTTTTCAGCACCCGAAGGATCATATACTGCAACGGGAGGGAGAAATGCCGACGACACACGAGTATGGAATTACACCATTTCAGAGGTTGGCAATGCAAAAGATATCAGCCACATCAGCATCAAGACATGTTTTACAACCGAAGAACTAAATGGCGGGGTTCTCATCGATACCGATCCCGAAGATGCATCGGTCGGATATGATGGCTCAACCGGTTTTAACAACGTCATTAAATGGGACCGCAATTTTGAGGCACCCGCAACTGTATCTATCACCCTCGACCAAGCTTATGGAATAGATCCAACAGGGACAACGGTGATCATTAAATACGGTCCCACCTATGTTGCGGTCGCCGTTCCCGGTCCCTCCTGCGGCCAAGCACCACCTCCCCCTCCGCCGCCACCGCCACCCGCAGAATGTCGTCTTGAAATAGAAAAATCGGTTGACAAAACGAGTGCCCTAGACGACGACATCCTTACGTATACCCTTGCCTTCCGCAACATAGGCACGCGAAACTGCACCGGCGGCGGCGTTAAGGTAAAAGATGTCGTCCACGACTATCTCGTTTTCCAAAATTCAACGCATTCGGACAATATAAGTTCTGGCTACAACGGCCCGCCCTATAACAGCGGTTCACGAACACTCATGTGGAATGCGCATGAATTGACGCCAAATGAATCGGGGTCTGCAGTATGGACCGCCAAAGTAAACCTTCCTGACTCCTGCGGCACATACGAGATTCCCAACAAAGGCAGCATTACCTCGCAAGAGTATAATCATTTTGCAACCTGGGTTGAAAGCAACACGGTGGTTACATCGGTTACAAAAAACTGCCCTCCCCCTCCTCCCCAAAATGCAACGCTCACTATTACCAAAACCGTAGTGAATGATAACGGAGGCGATGCCCATATATCTGATTTCGCCCTTTTCATTAACGACACGCCAACAACCAGCGGAGCTTCGGTTGTATTGCCGGCTGGCACATATATTGCAAGCGAACAAAATCTTTTCGGCTACGAAGCAGGTCCCTGGGGCGGCGATTGTTCTACCAGTGGCACGGTAAGCCTTGAAGCCGGCGACAACAAAACCTGCACCATCACGAATGACGACATCCCATCACCGCCACCTCCCCCTCCGCCGCAATCTCCGCCCCCACCACAATCATCAACGGTCGCGCCTCGCCTTACGATCTTGAAAACCGTTTCCGATGCATTTACCACGCCGGGCTCAACGCTTACATACGAAATCGTTGTAACAAATGTTGGAAATGGTGCTGCAAACAACACCATGCTGCAAGATGTCCTCCCCGCCGATTTCGTTTACACAGATACGGGGCTTACCTCAAAAACCTGGAATTTGGGAGGATTGGCTGCGGGCGCCTCACGTAGCGTGATGTATTCCGTAAAGGTGGAGAGCGACGCGCAGGAGGGCCTTCATACAAATATCGCGACCGCATCTGCCTCAAACCACGGATCGGTTTCTGATGCCGCAGATGTTGATATACGAAATCCTGCCGTGTTGGGAGGAGAACCCGAGCTCACCATAGAAAAGACGGCAAACGTTTCATTCACAAACCCTGGAGCAATAGTGATTTTTACCATTACCGTAAAAAATAGAGGAATCGGCGTCGCAGAAAACGTAATTGTACGCGACACCCTGCCTCCTGGATTTGTCGAGACGACTTCAAACGCTTCCACGGTCGAATGGCACCTGGGCGACCTTGCGGCAGAAGAAGAGCGAACAATAACATTTCAGGCGCGCGTTGCTCAAGACCTTATACCAGCAATCTATCGTAACGTGGCATCAGTAAAGGCGGATAATCACGGATCGATGAAAGATACCGCGGATGTTGAAATTCGAGCGGGGGACGTGCTTGGTTTTGCGGAACTACCCGCAACGGGAGGGAATCTTTTGGCAAGCCCTTTTATAAGAATTGGACTAACACTTCTTATAATGCTTTTGGGCATTGCCTTGCTCGTAGACGTAAAACGCCTTGGTTTTATGCGCTAACTACTTATGACCGCAATGATGATTCTGCAAAAAGAAAACCACAAAAAAGCGCCGGCGATCAGGATTAACCGCACGTGGCGGAGGTCTTCGATTATTGGTTTGCGCCATGCGTTCGGAATGTTCTTTATTGCAGCGGGTATCGCGCTATTTGGGTTTTGGGCGATACAGCCTGGAAGTTTTCTTGCTGCGTCTCTTACGTCGTCACTTCCATCAAGCATCCCCGCGCAGCCAGACGTTCCCGTACCGGAAATAGCCGCGACGCTTAACGCAAACAACCAAGATGCGCCACGCCTCGTTATAGAAAAAATCGGTGTAAATATGCCCATCGTTGAAGGAAAAGACGAAAGCGCTCTCCTAAAAGGCGCCTGGCGCTCACCTTGGTCAAGCACCCCAGATCAGGGGGGTAACACGGTGCTTTTCGGACACCGATGGTACCATAAGCCGCCACATCCGGAAACTTTTTATGCGCTGGATAAAATAGCGGTAGGCGATACCTTTAATATCTCCTGGAAAGGCGCGATCTACCATTACCAAGTTATCGAAACCAAAGTAGTTTCTCCGAAAGAAATTTCGGTACTCAAACCAACGGACGACTCCGTGGTAACGCTCATCACCTGTACTCCGCTTTATAGCACCAAGCAACGCCTCATTGTCCGTGCAAAACTGCTATAATATATAGTATGTGGAACATGCATAAGCTTTCACCATTACACATAGCTCGGAACTTTTTCCTTCCCGGGCAAGAAAACCGTTTTGTGCCACCGGCCCTAAGCGCCCGCGCCTTGGTATACTACGGCATCTTAACAATGCTGGTATTGGCATCGCTCTCGCCATTAACCCAAACGGTGTCTTGGAGGATTTTTTTGGGTGCGCTTTCAGAAGAGGTTATCCTTGCCAAGGTAAACCCGGAGCGAGAGGCGGTTGCCGTAAATCCCTTGCGTGTCGATCCACTCCTTTCTGAAGCGGCACGCCTGAAAGCAGAAGACATGATTGCGCGCGATTACTTTTCGCACTACGACCCCGATGGTTCAAAACCATGGATTTGGTTTAAAAGGGTGGGATATACATATGCGGCAGCCGGAGAAAATCTCGCAATAGATTTTTCGGATCCAGCCGCGCTCATGAATGCCTGGCTTGCTTCACCTTCGCACGCAAAAAACATCCATAATGGAGTTTTTGCTGATGTGGGAATTGGAATTGCAAAAGGTAATTTCCAGGACCGCGAAACTGCAGTCGTGGTAATGTTTCTAGGCAACAAAGCGGCACCAACCGTTCTGGCAACAACGACGCCACAACCAGCTCCGCCGCCACCCGAAACGCCCCCGCAGCCATCGCCGGAACCCAACCCGCAGCAAGCCCCAGAACCGGAACCGGAGCCGACCCAACCCTTACCACAACAGGAGCCGACGCCCACCGAACCGCAAACACCGGCAACCGAACCGCTGATTATTCAAACCGCTCTTCCCGCTGAAACCCAAATTTTCAACGCGCCAATAGAGGAGCCAAACGCCTTTAGCGTTAACACGCGCGCATTTATTTTTACGAGGGTTCCCGCGTTCCTGCGTATCGGTCTCTCGCTTATTATGATGGTTTCCCTTTTGGGAATTCTGATACGGCCACGCATGGCGCTTGTTTCCGCGCGCTCCCTTCTTGTGGCCCTATTTTTGCTTTCGCTTTGGGCTCCTAATCTAATTTGAATAATCAATTCATCCACCGCTTAAACAATACCCCTTTCATTGGGGTATTGTATTTTATGGTCAGACAGGTACGATAAGAGTAATGCGCTCTTTTCAAAAAGGGGAAAAAGAGATGAATAAACTTGATCGGAAGGCAAGCGCGCTTCTTGCAAAAAATCGAAGAACTGCAACACATAACGGCCGCACATATATCTATACCGTACCTTCCCCCAAAACCTACCCCTTCCAATGGTTTTGGGATTCCTGTTTCCATGCGATGGTCTATGCAGCGCTCGGTGAGGTCGAACATGCAAAAAATGAGATGGAAAGCTTGCTTTCGTGGCAGCAAGAAGATGGATCAATCCCCCACGTGATTTTTTGGGATCAGTCAAAGGTACGGCGATTTCCCCGCCGTTGGCATCTTCTCGAAAGCCACGGTGGCATTTCCTCGTTCTTTCCGTGGGCTCCGAAGCCAAAACACACCGCTCTTATGCAGCCGCCCGTGCTTGCCGAGGCGCTTGATCGTATTGCGAAAGCAGGGGGCGATCCACGGTGGTTTGCCGAAGTCCTTCCAAAAGCAAATCGCTATTACCAACATCTTCTTGACGTACGGGATCCTGATCGCGATGGCTTAATAAGCATTGTGGCGCCTTTTGAATCGGGGCTTGATTATAGCCCCGCATATGATCCAGTGCTCAACCTTAAACCAAATTCTCCTCTCTTTGTTCTAGCTTTTGCGCCCCGGATTGTAACGCTCTCCAATAAAATTCGTTTTGGAAACGACATCCCGCGAATTCTTGCCAAAGGGAGATTTCATGTTGAAGACGTTTTCGTCAACGGGCTTTTGGCACATAATCTTCAAATTCTGGCAGAGCTTAATAAACAAGCGGGGAATCCCTATGAGCATTGGATCGCGTCCGCATTGAAAACGTCAGAATCTCTGCTTGGCAAATGCTACGACAAAGAACGAAGGGCGTTTTTTAATCTCTCCGGCAGGAACGAAAGGCGCTTTCCCGTGCTTAGCATTCATTGCTTCATTCCGCTTTTGGCGCCATATATGCCGGTTCAAATTGCACGCGATGTTATTGAAGCGCATCTTCTCAACGACAAAGAATTCTGGCCACCGTATCCGGTTCCGAGCGTTTCTATGTCGGAATCTTCTTTTACTGCGGCGCCACGGTATTTTTTGCGGGGGGATCTCATTTGGCGCGGAGGGTCATGGGTAAACACAAATCGTTATTGCGCAATTATTTTGGAACGCTACGGTTATAACGGCCAGGCAGATTTTTTGCGCAGAAAAACGCGCATGGCGTTTCTGCAAAACAATTTCCGGGAATATTGTAATCCCATAACCGGAGAAGGGTATGGCGCAGAGAACTTTGGGTGGTCAACGCTTGTGGTGGATATGTAACCCTAGAAGCGGATCCGCACCGACTTATGTTCCGAACAATACTAAAACAAGTTACCCCGCCTTATGGCGGGGTTTTAATCAACAAAAGAAATAACTTCTTCGGTTATCTTGATAAGCTTTATAAGTTTTGTGGTCCAGCTTGAGCTTCCGTCCATTTGGGCAAAAACCAGTAGTTTTTCTCTCGCCTCGGCACGAGCGCCCTCATCCGTTTGCGCACGGAGGTCTTCCGTCCATCTCCGAAGCTCCTGCCCTTTCTTCCAATTGTGGCGCAAGTCGTCTTCTTTCACATACGACGCAAACTGCGCAACATAACGAAAAGAGAGGTTCTTGAGAGAACACAGGTAAAAATTACACCCAGGATTCTCTACTCCTAACGCATCGAGCAGGTCTCCGATTTTACATTCAAGCTCTTCGTTATTGGGAGCATCAATTTCATAGGTATGATTTTCCCACAACCAAGGGGCGGCTTTGGGTTCATGCGTAATAATGGCTTCGTACCGCACGAATTCCTCCTTATTTTCAAATTGCTATCTTTATATTTCTAACACAAAAAGGTTTCGTTGTCAAAAGTTTCACGTGAATAATCCCCCTCGTTTTACCTCCTACCCTTTGTTGCCTCGACTCAAGTATTTCCTATGCACTTCTTTAAGTTGTGGGTCGGTAACGTGGGTATAAACCTGCGTGGTTGTGATTGACGCATGCCCCAAAATCGCCTGAACAGAACGAAGGTCGGCGCCGTTTCGTAAAAGATCGGTAGCAAGGGAATGACGCATCGTATGAGGGGTCACCTTTTTCCCTACGATTCCGGTTTTTACCGCATAGTGTTGTACCAAACGCTCTATGGAGCGTGGCGTTAAACGAGAGAAAAGATTCCCCTTCCCTCGTGGAATACGCACAAAAAGCGCCTCTTCCACTATATCTTTCCGCGCATCAAGCCATGTCTTCAACGCTTTTTTGGCGCGGTCAGATAAAAATACAACCCGCACCTTTCCACCCTTCCCTCGCACAGAAAATTCTCCTTTCTTAAGATTTGCATCGCCGATATTAAGAGCGCATAGCTCTGAAACCCGTAAGCCGGTTGAAAAAAGGGTTTCCAAAATTGCCCGATCGCGCATAGCTCGCATACCAACACCCTCTGGCGCTTGAAGCAATCGCTCAAGCTCCTCTGGTTCCAAAAACGAAACCTCGCGGTCTGGCTGTTTGGCAAGCTCAATCCGTTCAGCCGCCAACGCCTCAATCCCCTTATGGGCCAAATATTTAAGAAATGCGCGCAATGCAATCAGATGATAGTTCTGTGTCTTTTGGTTAAGGGAAGGGCTCTGCCGATTCATCCATAAACGAAACTGTCGTACTCCCTCTTCCGTGAGATCCGAGAGATCTAGTTTTTCCGCGTTGCCTTCTTTTGCAATAAATGCGAACAGGCGGCTCAAATAATGGTCGTAATTTTCAACGGTTTTGGGGGATCGTCCCCGCTCGATCTCAATATACTCAAGAAATCGTTTTTTGGACTCATCAAGTTTCATACGTTTTTCGTTTATGCATCCAATCCGTATATATGCGTCTATTTATATTGTACGACATTTCATTGCTATTCAAAACGTTGACTTTTGAACATATCTATGCTATCCTAAAATCAGGTTCATCGAAAGAAAAAGAGGACGATATGAATTTGTTCGTATATGGAACCCTCACGAAGCCGAGGGTGCAACAAAAAGTGCTCGGGCATACAGCGCAATCGCAGCCCGCAATACTTAAGAACCACACCTTCATTCGAACGCCTGCGAATTTCGGAAATTATCTTATGGCAGTTCGTAGCATGGGTAATCGCGTACACGGACTACTCCTCTCTGGCCTCTCAAAAGAGGATTTCGAAAAGCTCGACGAGTACGAGGAAATAGATCAGGAAGGGTGTCCGTACCATCGAAAGGACCTTTTGGTGGTTCTGGAAAACGGCGCGACGGTCTGGGCCGCTGTGTATGTGGGAGGCGCAAAACCAAGGTCGCGCCCCAAACATAGCCCATTCGATATTGGTCTGTAGATCCCCCAAACATGGGGGTTCTCTTCTTTTAATAAAACCTTATCCCCAATTTCCTTGTTGCCACCCCAATATGGTATACTATCTTTGACTTTTATTTATGCTCACTCCCAGACAAAAAGACCGTATCATCAAAAAGCATAACCTGCATGATGCCGATACCGGCTCACCCGAAGTGCAGGTTGCTTTATTGTCCGATGAAATCAAACGGCTCACGCTACATCTAAAAAAACATCCGAAAGATCATTCGTCCCGCCGCGGACTTTTAAAAATGGTTGCGAAACGCAAGAGTTTACTCGATTATCTCCGCGAAAAAAATGCGCGCCGTTATAACAAACTCGCCAAAGCCCTTGGCCTTGCTTAATGGTTATCAAACATCCCTCACAACGCGTAGCTGTCTTAGTGGACGTCCAGAACATGTACCACAGCGCCCGGCACCTTTTTGGCGCGCGGGTGAATTTTAAGGCCCTGCTTGACGCGGCAGTGGCAAAGCGCCAGCTTATCCGTTCTATTGCATACGTGGTACGCTCAGGAGACCAAGAAGAAAAAACGTTTTTTGATGCCTTGACGAAGGCATCTTTTGAGATAAGGATGAAGGAGCTACAGATCTTTCAGGGCGGCATGAAAAAGGCCGACTGGGATGTGGGCCTTACGGTAGACGCCATACGTCTCGCCCCCTCGCTTGATGCGATCGTGATTGTGTCGGGAGACGGAGATTTTGTGCCGTTGGTCGAATACCTCAAAATGAATAAGGGCCTTCAGGTCGAGGTCATGGCCTTTGCAAAATCTTCCTCGCAACGCCTAAAAGAAGCCGCTGATGAATTCATCGATCTTGGCAGTAACAAATATCTTTTAAATATTCCTCCTAGTCGCGCGCGGCGCACGATTCAACGGACGAGCACCTAGGAAGCCCTAAGCGCTTCCCAAGGGAAAGAGGGTACAGTACAAGAGAAATTTCCATTCCTGATTTTCTTGTATTCTTCTCTCTTTCTCTCCTCCTTTGAGCGTGGGCAGCCAACGCGCATTGTGTTATGAGTAATCGGCTGTATTCATATACGCTCCCGCATGGCGTGGAGCTTCAGATAAGCTTTCCCGGTTACGCCGAACAGGCAAACGCAGAAACGCTTGTCCGGCTTGGCGATACCGTTATACTCGTCACCACAGTCATGAAAGATGCCCGCAGTGACGGCGTGGGGTTTTTTCCTTTAACCGTAGAGTTTGAAGAAAAGTTTTATGCAGCAGGGGAGTTGCGCACGTCCCGGTTCGTAAAAAGAGAAGCCAAGCCATCAGATGAGGCGATTCTTGCTGCCCGCCTTATTGACCGCACCATCCGTCCCCGTTTCCCAAAGGGCATGCGCAACGAAGTGCAGGTGGTAGCAACGACGCTTTCGTATGACGGCGAGAACGATCCGGATATCCTCGGTATTTTGGGGGCCTCAATTGCCTTGTCGTGTTCCGATATTCCTTGGCACGGCCCGATTGCGGGCGTGCGAGTAGCAAAGCCCAATGGCACGATTTTGGTAAATCCTACCGTAGCCCAACGCGCGCAAGCAAAATCAGAAATTGTTATTGCCGGAACGAAAAATCGTATCAATATGATGGAAGCAGGCCTCAACGAACTTTCGCATCAAGAAGCACTTACCCTTATTGCCGATGGCCACAAAGAGGTACAAAAACTCTGCACATTTATTGAAAACATCGTTAAAGAGCAGGGAAAACCGAAAGTTGCCGCCGATCTCTTTGAACCACCGCGGGAACTGGTAAAAAACATTAGGGAACGCTTTGGCAAAGAGCTAAAAACAGCGCTTTTTGAAGTACCCGGCAAAGTCGAATCGCAAAGCAATTTACGCGAACTTGAAGAACGGGCCATCGAGGAAATAGGGGACGAGCAGACAAGCGCACAACATATCCGCGAAGCATTCGAGAACGAAATCAATCGGGTCGTACACGAAGAAGCGCTTGAAAATGGACGCCGAGCAGACGGCAGGAAAAAGGATGAGGTGCGCATACTTCGTGCGCAAGCCGGAGTATTGCCGCGCACACACGGATCTTCTGTTTTTGTGCGTGGAACCACGCGCGCACTCGCAACCGTAACGCTTGCTGGGCCGGGTGAGCAGCAGCTTGTAGAAACCATGGAAGGGGAGTGGAAGAAAAATTTCATGCTTCATTATAATTTCCCGCCGTTTTCAGTAGGGGACATTAAGCCATTTCGCGGCCCGGGACGGCGCGAAATAGGCCATGGCGCTTTGGCGGAACGCGCTATTTCCCCCCTTATTCCTGACCGCGAGACGTTCCCTTATACTATTCGCGTGGTTTCGGAAATTCTTTCGTCAAACGGATCATCATCAATGGCATCGGTCTGCGCCGGAACGCTTTCCCTTATGGACGCCGGCGTGCCTTTGAAAAAACCGGTTGCCGGCATCGCCATGGGGCTGATGATGGAACAGGGAACAGGGGACGGGGGACAGGGGACAGGAAAATATCTGGTGTTAACGGATATTCAAGGGCCAGAGGATCATCATGGCGACATGGATTTGAAAGTGGCCGGCACTAAAGACGGTTTCACGGCTCTACAAATGGACGTAAAAATAGAAGGCGTAACATTGAGCGTAATTGAAGAAACGTTTGCGCAGGCACGAAACGCAATCGACCACATTTTAAAAACGATTACCGATGTTTTGCCGGCACCCCGGCCGTCGGTTGGACCATATGCGCCGAAGGTCCTTGTGCTTAAAATTAACCCGGATCGCATCCGAGATGTCATCGGTCCTGGCGGCCGCGTGATCAATACCATCATTGAAGAAACGGGTGCTACGATTGACGTTGAACAAGATGGCACTGTGTATGTTACGTCAATCGATGAGGCGGCCGCGCAAAAAGCGCTTGCATGGGTCAGAAACCTCACCCGCGAAATTATGCCGGGGGAAGAATTTGAAGGAAAAGTATCACGCATATTTCCGTTTGGCGTGATGCTGGAAATCATGCCGGACAAAGAAGGCCTTATACACGTTTCTGCCCTTGAGCGGTTTAGCATTAGGCACCCCGGGGATGCCTTTAAGCCCGGACAGGTCGTTCCTGTAGTAGTAAAGGAGATTGACGATCAAGGAAGAGTAAACCTGGCATTAAAGGAAGGATACCAGCCAGAGGTACAAAGCAGCGGATTTTCCCGTCCGCCGCTCCCTCCTCGTCCGCACCACGGAGGCCCGCGAAGAGGTTTTGGTGGGAATCGTCAGTCCCGAGATCGTTATTGACAGAGGAACTACGGACTGTTATTCTAACCAAAGATTTACAATAAACAAAAGGGGGAGAGCGCAATGGCGCTGATAGTGATACTTGGCGGCGGGGTCTTTCTTTTCTTTCTTCTGTGGGCAATTGTAGCAAGGGAGACCGAGTGGCTTCTGGCGGCGCTAATGTTTGGCATTATTGCTGCATTGTTCGGGGTGGCATTCGCTACAGTTGCAAACCAAATACAGCCGCCGCCATACGAACCCTGTGGCGAAGTACAAATTGAGCTAAAGGACAACAAAGCCGCATATGTGGTGCGTGGTCGTTACGACAACGTATTTGTACGCTTTTGGACAAAATACGGATATTTTGTCGAACCCCACGAAGTGGTCGCAAGCCACGTCGAGATCCACGAAGAGAACAGAAACGATGCTGTGGCGGAACGGTATTGCCGTGACCGCATCCGATGGTTTGCGCTAGATTGGTCAGACGACAAATACAAATTGCTCGTACCCGAGGGCTCGGTGGTTACTTCACCGGACCTTTTACGGTAAACAATGGGGCTGCATGGCAGCCCTATTTTTCTTGCCCCAAAAAAGTGGTATAATAATTCTATGGCCCAAAATAATCGAAACGACGAAGATATATTGACTGCAGGCCAAGCAAGGCCTGATGAAAAGCGTATTCGCACAATGCAGGAGGACCTGGAGCGTGCCAAGGAACACGTACTCCCTGATCTGCCCTTAGCCACGCCACCCTTACCCAAACAACCTTCAAGACCTGAAACGCCTGTGATTTCGGAAGAATCCCCAGCACCCATAGAGTTGCCCATTGTAGGCGAAGAAACGAAACCGGAGGCCGTGCCTCCCGCACCTCCTGAACCTCCACAAACGCCCCCACTCCCGCAAGCAACCGAATCGCTTCCAGAAGAAATTTCAGCAGAAGATATTCTCTCGGCGGTCACCGAACCACCGCAACAAAAAGAAACACCAACAACGGGATTTTCTCCTGAAGAACGCCTTAGTTACTCGCAGGAAGAAAGCGATAAGAAAACCGTAGCGCCTTCGGTACCAGAACTTCCCGTGTTAACTCCCGAAGAAATGCTCTCATTTGGCGAGGAGGCATTGCCCCAAGCAAAAACAGGAGGCAGATTTTCTGGTATCGCACAAAAACTCCCCATGAAAATGGTCGCAATCGGCCTTGGTGTTTTATTGGTTATGGGGGGCCTCGGTATTGTTGGTTACAGCTTCTTTTTTGCAGGCGGGGAAGAGCCGCCACAGCCAGAGCCAACCGCCCCCACACAACCCCCTATTACCGGACCTATCGGCTCTCCAGAAGAACCTCCGGTTCCTGAAGCCGTTCTTACCGTTCAAGACACCACCCCGCTTATCGCAAACGACCAGCGCGCCCTAAGCTCAACTGCGCGCCGCGTCTATGGCCTCCAGGTTCCCGACCGCGCCGTACACCGCGCATTGGTAAAGCTTGATACGTCCACCGAAAAGCGATATTTGAGTGTTTCCGAAATCATGGAACAGCTTGGGGCACCTCTTGCCCCAAATCTTGCACGGTATCTTGTAGAATCTGAATCAACGTTTTTCGTATACAGTGAAAACGGGACCGTACGCATCGGCTTTGCGGTCCGCACATCCGATGCCGCGGCCCTTCGTGCCGAACTATCCTCTTGGGAAGCCAATGCCGAACAAGAACTTGCAAGCGCATTAGAGGCGCTCGGGAAAACGCAAAGCGCCGCAACGCCCCGCTTTCAGGACAACACCCACAACGGCACCCCTATTCGTTTCCTTAACTTTCCTGATCCCAACCTTACGATTGATTATGCGGTAGTAGAAAGCAAAAATCTTTTCATTCTGACGACATCTCGCGGCAGCATGTTTGCAGCAATTGATGCGCTACCATAAATGAAGGATGGGGGATAGAATGCAAACAATGAGTATGAGATCGAACAAAAACGGCATATGCTATTTTTGTTTATAGGTTGTGAATAGCATGGTAAATTCTGTGGATAAGTTGTTATTGACCTCTACGGCGCCTCGCGGGATAATAAAATTAGTCCTTTCAACCAACACCCTTTTTCATGCGCTGGCTAACCCCGCGCTCTGGGTGTAATCCTTTAGCTGGCACCTTTTAACCAAAAAATCCCAATTTCGGGACCCATACGACGCGGGGCGTCATGATAACCCGACCCACAAGCAGGCCGATTCGGCCCATTCTATAACAATATAGGGGCGTCTGATCGGCCTCTTTTCTTTTTCTCACAACGAGTATCCGAGCTGATGAGAAAAAAGAACCCTGAACCGCGTTGAAGGGTTACCTTTTACACTTAGCGACGCCTGGTGTCACTGCATTTGTGCAAACAAGCTTGCGGTTTTTCACAAAATCCGCTATCGTTAACGCACGCACTTTTGATTTATAAAGGGCTGATCAACGCTGGAGGTAAATGTAATGAAAATATTCTTGATATGTCCGGTACGAGGAATTACGGAAGAAGAAAAAAACGTCATCGAACAGTATGTTTTGAATTTGGAAGAGGCCGGCCATACAGTACACTGGCCTCCGCGCGATACCGACCAAAATGATTCTGTGGGATTGCGGATCTGTCAAGACAACCGCAAGGCGCTTGAAGAAGCGGAGGAAATTCATATTTGGTACAACGAAACATCGCAGGGCTCGCTTTTTGATCTTGGTATGGCGTTCGCCCTAAGAAAAAAGGTTGTCCTGATTAATCGGAAACGGGCCCGACGAACCCCTCACAAAAGCTTTATCAATGTACTCCTCGCCATCAATAGGACAAAACGCTATTAAACCGCCGCCCCTCGGGCGGCTTTGCTCTTATTGTGACTGCGAATCAAGAAATTGTTCTCATTGTTGCAAAATAAAGAAACATGTGCTTGAAAGTGTAGGATGTCGGCAAAACTCTTTTCGTTTGCACCGCGCGGACTTGAAGCGCAACTGGTAACCGTTGAGGTGGATGCGGCCAAGGGGCTTCATCAATTTAAGATCGTGGGGCTTGCAGACAAAGCGGTTGAAGAGGCAAAAGAGCGGGTGACTGTCGCGCTCCGGCATGCCCACGCCAAACCGCCGCAAACATATAACCAGCGCGTGGTGGTAAACTTAGCCCCGGCAGACCTTAAAAAACAAGGAACGCATTTTGACCTTCCTATTGCGCTTGCGTTCTTACTCGCATCAGACCAACTTCAACCAAAAACGAAAAAACCGATTCTTGCTGCAGCAGAGCTTTCGCTCGACGGCGGTCTCCGAGCAGTGCCAGGCATTCTCCCTGCGGCGCTTCTTGCTAAAAAACAAGGGGCGCTTTTACTCATCTCGGAAGCCAACCAAAAAGAAGCCGCGCTCGTTGAAGGTATAGAATTTTTGGCCACGCCCAATCTTACCAACATGCTCAAAGCGCTTGAGGGCGACGTGCCACCAGAGCAAGGATCGGGCATACCGGAAGATCTTCAAAAAACAGAAAGCGATTTTGATTTTTCCTTTATCGCAGGGCAAGCGCATGCCAAACGCGCTTTGGAAATTGCTGCAGCCGGCGCGCACAATCTGCTTTTATTCGGGCCTCCCGGATCCGGAAAAACGCTTTTGGTGCGAGCCCTTCCATCTATTTTGCCGCCACTCACCGCAGAGGAAACGCTCGAGATAACGTCGCTGTGGTCTCTTGCGGGACTGTTAAATCATGACCAGCCGCTCATGCGCGAGCGGCCATTCCGCAGCCCGCACCACTCCGCATCCCGCGCAGCGCTTATCGGCGGGGGATCGGGCACTGCCGGCCCGGGAGAGATTTCGCTTGCCCATCGCGGGGTTTTGTTTTTGGACGAGTTCCCGGAGTTCCAGCGGCACGTGCTTGAAGCGCTGCGCCAGCCAATGGAGGACGGCATTGTGTCGGTTGCGCGGGCAGAAGGAACGTTTACGTATCCGGCGCGCTTCATGCTTATTGCATCTATGAACCCATGCCCCTGCGGGCATTTAGATGATCCCGAAATTGCCTGCAAGTGCTCGGCAGGGGAGATAGCGCGCTATCAAAAAAGGGTCTCCGGCCCCATGATGGATCGCATTGACCTTTTTGTGTCCATGCCCCGCATTCCCTACGAGGAGTTTCGCGGAGGAGAGGGGGCGGAACCGTCAGAAAAAGTACGCGAGCGCGTCGTTTGGGCGCGGGCGCGGCAAGAAAAAAGGCAACGCAAAACCAACGCAGAACTTTCCGCAAAAGATCTCAAAAAGTTTTCCGCGCTTCCGCCGGATGCCGAACAAATGCTTAAAAACGCTCACGACCGCATGCATTTGTCGCCGCGGGCAATACATCGAATCCTTAAAGTTTCTCGCACAATTGCCGATCTTGCGGGCGATGAAACCATTACCGCAGCTCACATCGCGGAGGCATTACAGTACCGGCAACAAGAAAACGAATAAGGGGGATGGGACGCGGAGAAAAACGGGGGTTAGCAAAACTATCGGGGTCGGACCCCGATAGTAATATAAAAAGCCAGCGGTGAAACTGGCGTTAGTTATTGCGAGAGCGTGAGACCTATTGCTTATTCTCTGAAAGAATGAACGCTAAGCCGGTCTTGGTCGCGGCGACGCATGCTTTCAATAATCTCTTTGCCGCGTATTCCTTCCTGAAGCTGCAGGAACTCGCCATGCGTAATCCAATGACATTTATTGCCAACGCATCGCAAGTAAAGCATCGGCGGCATAACGCTTCCCGTAATTTCTTGCATCCGCGCCTGACACAACGGGCATTGCATTTCAATTCTCCTGTCGCGGACTCTTTGACGCTCTAGCGCCGTTTTCAATCTTCTAATCCTAGAATAGCACATACCAATAAAAAAGCAATGGTTCGACAAAAAAAGAAACACCGCCCAGAAGAAATCGTGGGGCGGTGTAAAAATGCGATCATGTTTTGTGAATCGTGTGGTAACCTTCGTGCAACAAAACGAGCCATTTGATATGATCCGGCAATTCCTGCCAAACCAGGGTATTGATACAAATTATGAATAGATAAGGAACACCCCAAAAGTACGGGAAATACGTATGCACATGAATGGGCCCCGCGCGAGTTCCATCGATGCCCGCCCCTCCAACCAGAAAGGGAAGATAGAGCGCTCTGCCAAGACGGGTTTGGAGTTCGCACGAAAGCGCAGCAAGATCAAAACCCGCCATATGAAAGATTCTCGCAGCATACCAATCCGCTTCCCATTCAGCAGGATTTTCGGAATGGGGAACGTCTGCAAAATACCGGGGCGAGCAGTCGCCGAGAAATTGAATAGCCAAAGGAAGTTTAGGTAGTATCAACTCTATTGCCTCATTTCTTAAAGATCAATTACGATAAAAGTAATATACCACATTTGTACCAAAAAGCAATGCCTTAAATTCTTACCACAAATCCCCGTATAGACGGGGCTTCTGTACCCTATACCCTAAACTCTGTTACCCGAACTAAAATGGATTTCTGTCTCCGTGTACCTCAAAATGTACGTGGCATCCGGTTGAGCGTCCGGCTTGCGCCCCTTGTAGCGAGCGCGAACCGCCCATTTGAGCAATAACATTTCCTTTGCCGACCTGTTGGCCTTTGGTCACATAAATCTGCAGCAAATGCGCGTACAAGGTCTCTGTGCCGTTGGGGTGGGAAATAACAATCACGTTTCCAAACCCGCCGTTCCATCCATATTCAGCCCTCGTTACGACGCCGTCCGCTGAAGCGAAAATCGGGGTGCCGCAATTATTCGCCATATCAACCCCAAAGTGATATGAGGTAATGCCGCGGCTGCGCCGATACCCTGGGGACGTCGGGAGTCCGTAATACCCATTTGATGGGGGAGCGGAAGCAGATAATGCTCCACCAACCACGCGTGGTCGCGCCGCAGCTGGGGGAGCTGGCGGCGGCGGAACCTCACCACCCACAAAGAAAATCTCGTCACCCATAGCTAATGTACCATCCGCCGGCAGGCCATTGAATTGAATCACCTTTTCGGAATCCGCATTAAATTTTTTGGCAAGCGCAGCAAGCGTCTCGCCCTGCTTCACCTGATACAGCACCCCGTCAGCCGGAGGAATGCGCAGCACATCTCCTGGCCGCAAAAAATCAAAATTTTTCAAATGGGAATTGGCCCACACCACCGAAGACATGCTGACACCATATTGTGAGGCAACTTCAGAAAGCGTGTCTCCTGTTTTCACTACATATTCGCTCGCAGCCCGGGAGCTTCGACGCCCTGCATCGACGGGTGAGGGAGAAGGGTAGGCATCTAACACGCCGTCAAGAGGCAAAACGACATTTGTCCAATCTTCATCTTGCGGCTGTACTGGTCCGCCAACTGCCAATACCACCGAAACCGCAGCAGGGGAAATCGTCGGACGTTCCGCAACCACAAAAACTTCGGCATCCTCGTTTTGTGAAGCAAAAAACGCGTCGAAAGATACAACATCCCCCGCCGCCTGAAACGCCACTCCCAACACCAAAAAGACCACAACCCCAAGGGTGGGGTTTCGCCCAAACACGTAACTAAGTTGCCTCAGCCGCCGCCACCGTTTTCTGTCCGGAAGCTCTTCTATTGAGGAGCCCTTTTCCGGGTAAAATCCCATAGCAAAACGCCGCTTATCACGGCGCACACCAAATCTAGCAAATTTATCCGCCGTGTCAAGCTGGATGTCCACACAATAAAAACCCTTATTTTACCTCAAAAACATTGTCCGTACCTCGCAAAAAGCCGGTTCCGTGCTAGGGTAACGGGGACGGTATGAAAGAATATATATTTCGAGTCATTCTGCTTGGGACGCTAGTGTGTGCAACTCTGGTGGTTTCTGGCGTTGCTTCAAGCAAAGAGCCGGGGATCCGCCAGCCTATCGTCACGCTACAGGTTGCGGGCATCTCCTACGTCGTGGACGCGAAGACCTCAATGCAGGAACTCGGTCTTTCCGACGCTGAGCCGCAATCAGAGATAAAACCAACCAATGGTTTGGTTATCGTATCGCTCCCCAAACGGAATGTAAGCATTGTTCACGACGGCACGAAGGAAAGCGTTGCGCTATCAGGAGAGCTTGTTGGCCAGGCGCCCAATGAAGCGGGTCTTGCGCTTGGGCCCCTTGACCGAACCGTACCTAGCGCCGATACCCCGCTCACTGCAGACATGACTATTGAAATTGTGCGCGTTTCACAGGAGGAACGGACCGAACAAACACCAATCCCGTTTCAAGTTACGGCTCACAATAATCCCGACATGCTCTGGGGAACAAAAAAAATTGTCCAAAAGGGAGCCAAAGGCGTGCGAGAAGAACGGGTGCTTGTTTTGGCGGAAAACGGAGAGACCGTCGAACGCACCGTGCTTTCTTCGCAAACCATAACCCCACCCAAAGAACAAATCGAAGAAGTGGGAACAAAAATTATAGTAGGAAAAACCGTTGAAGGTATCGGCTCGTGGTATTCTTTCCGAAAAGGAATGTTTGCCGCCTCAACGATTTTTCCGCGCGGGACATTTCTACGCGTCACCAACTTGGAAAATGGTAAACGGGTTCTTGTCCAGGTCAACGATTATGGCCCCACTACCCCTGGCCGCGTCATCGATCTTGAGGCCGCCGCCTTCATGGCCTTGGGAAAACCTTTGTGGCAGGGGTTGATGCGAGTAAGAGTAGAAGAAATCTTACAATGAATTTCTGCAAGTTTCTATAAATTTCGCGAAGCAAATTTCTTCACATAAGAAACACATCGAAGCACGTAGAAATTCATAGAAATTTGTTGTGTATGGAGTTAGCCTCAAGAATATCTGTTCAGCGGCTTTTGAAACAATACGGTATAAAACCGCGCAAGGCGCTTGGGCAAAATTTTTTGGTATCGGCCGTTACGCGAAATAAACTGGTGGGGGCTGCATATATAAAGGAAAACGACACGGTGATTGAAATCGGAGCAGGGCTTGGCGCGGTTACTCAAGAACTTGCCCGTCGCGCCAAAAAAGTCGTTGCGATTGAGCGCGACGAGAACCTCTGTGTTATCCTGGAGAACCTTTTTAAGAACACGCCAAACGTCGAAATCGTCTGCGAAGACGCGCTGAAACAGCTACCAGTAATCAGTAATCAGCTACCAGTTTATAAGGTGATCGGAAACATTCCTTATAAAATCACAGGCCCGCTAGTGCGAACATTGGTAGATTCAACGCAGCCGCCGCAAAAAATCGTTTTTATGGTGCAAAAAGAGGTGGGGGAGCGCATATGCGCCAAACCGCCCCATATGAGCTTATTGGCTCTTGCGGCCCAGCATGCTGCGCGCACTTCCTATATATACACAGTTGGGAGGCGTAATTTTTACCCCCATCCAGCAGTTGATAGCGCTATTATTGCCATTACGCCCAAAAAACACGACCAAAACCAAGACGAAGGCCTTTTTATGGTTGCAAAAACGGCTTTTCGGTCTCCCCGCAAACAAATTTTGGGCGCACTTTCACGGAATCTCGGTAAAAGCCGGATGGAGGTGGAAAAAATTCTCTCCTTGTGCAAGATTTCGTCTTCCTCGCGCCCGCAAGAACTCTCTGTTGAACAATGGCATTGCCTTGCTGAAAAGCTTATACGATAATAGGGATGAGAAAAGAACCGCATGGTATCATCACGCACTACGGCTATTGTATTAACAGGGGCGACGCTCGTCGTAGTGGTTTTCTTTTTCTTTTTCTCCCCCCGAACTTACACAGCAACGGCGACCGGAACCCCCACGGGCCAATCCTTAACAACCGGAAACCCCTTGCTCGACACGGAACACTTCTTGCGTTCGACAATGTTTTCGGGGCTGCTTCCAAAAATTAACGAGCCGCATCGTGGCACATTCGGTGTCTCGCTCGGGGTTGAGCTTGGAGAAGATTGCGGCGGTGGAACGGAAACAACAGAAGGTGTTGGTCCTGTGTTTGATGGCGTTTCAGGCTGTAACGCCTGCCAACAAATTGCGCAATGTATCGGCAGTAAAACAGGCCACCAAGACCCCGCGTATCTATGGGATTCAACCACACAAATCTGCGGCGTTGGCATCGAAACAGATGGGAGTACGGCAAATAGCTGTAAAGCGGGCGACGCATGCCTTGGAGTACCTATAATAGGTGGCTTCGACAGAGTAAAAGACGATGCAATAGCCATGGTGCTGAATGCAGAAACGCTTTTCCCCCGAAGTGCCGCCCCAGCAAAACTCTTACTCGCTTACACCTATGCGGTAAGCAAATGGAATCCTTTTGAAGGAGAGGGGCTTTATCCAACTGATCTGTGTGCTGCAGATAAAACGGCGTTGGAAGGATCAACTTTGTGCGGAGATCCGTTCGTAGACGGCGAGACAAAAACAATGGACATAGATGGCGACCTGGTAGCGGACGGCAAAGCGTGTCTTGCAATGCCGATTTCCAAAGATCCTGACGGCGCTGGCGCCCTATGCGGCGGGCGAATTGGAATTTCGCAAGTGCTTCCCACCATTTACGAAACCAACGGATTTCTTATCGGAACACTTACCGGAGATCCTCACCCAAACCCGTGGAGCCAGCGCGACGGCCTCGGCGTTGCCGAATCACTCTTATCACTCAACGCATCGCTTTTTGATGAACCAACGTGTAACGCCGCGTGCGTTGCCGGGGGAAGGAGTATCGATACGTGCCTTACAGTATGCGCAACCGAAAAGGAGCGTTGTGCCATTCTTGACTCATTTTATGGGCCAGGTACCTGTCTTGCGCCGACGGCCGAACAAAAAATATTCGCCGATACAGTACAGCAATTTGAACCCGTTATGGAAAGCTTGCTCACCACGGGCGCATGTCCTGGCGCGGGAAGCTGTCAAGATATTCCCGGCTTCGACCGCTTCAATGAACTACGCGCCCTTGTTGACGAAATGGTACCTAAAGTAAAAACGCTATACGGATATGTAGTACGTCCCGAATACGTCCTTGCGGTTATGAAAATCGAATCGGGATGGAACCCCACGCTTAACCCCCTCCTGCGGTACTACTATACTCACAGCCCATTTACGGGCGGACTGCTCTTAGGACAACTTCCGGCTTTCCAGGAGATATGTTCGGACCCAACCACAAGGGCTGAGGTTGAAGCGCAATACGGGGTTGAATTCGGAAAATGCGAAGATATGCCGGTATCTTCGGCCGGGGCAATGGGAATTGCCCAAGCCATGCCAACTACTTGGAGGGGCGTATTGCAACAAACCAATAACTTAAAGGATCTTACGGGAGACAATTATGATAATCCCTGGAACGACAGGCACGCAGTTGCTTTCGCAACATATTTCCTCGGCCAAAAGGTGGACGGCTGCGGCAGCGAAGAAAAAGCATCAGGCGCTTATTATTCCGTTGGCTGCACCGCACCCAATGAACATTACGAACGGGTAAAAACCGTTCTTCCTCTCATCGAAGACCTGTACGCCCAGGCGTGTTCTGTGCCCGGAGGAGATGGCTGTCCTCTCGTTATGCCGCCGTTTCCGCCAACGCCACCCACAACCGGCTGCTTACAACTCACCAGCGATTTCTGTCCCGCTGGCGGCTGTTTCTGTTATGCGGGAATTCACGAAGGCGTGGACATCGTAGGCGTTCGGGGGGAGCAGATCTATGCGCCGTTTGACGGAAGCGTTATAGATGTGATCGATGGTTGTATAGAAGGCGATGGAACATGCGGCGGAGGATGGGGAAACCACCTTGTGGTCAAACAGGACGCCACAAACTTCCATATACTTTACGCGCACCTACAAGATATTCTGGTGCTTCCGGGAGAACACGTTACAAAAGGAAGGGTGCTTGGGCACGTGGACAATACCGGCCGTTCGGGTGGCGACCACCTCCATTTTGAAGTTAATACGAACGCAAATCCGCGAACTGACGACGTAGGCAAAGACGATCCAAGAAAATACTTTACCTGTATTCCTAAAGAGCCGACGTGTAAAGATTCCACCAAAGATGAATTTTGTCCGCCGACTGGAGAAACAAAATAAAATATATGGATACTCGTCACGCTCCACGCAATATCTTGCAATATTTATTACTCGCCCTCGGCGGTGTAGTATTGCTTTCGGCAATGCTCGCGCTTGCATCACTTAAAGACGCTTCCAAACAAAACGTACGAGCCCTAACTCCTGAAGACATCTCCACGACGATAAACGGTATATTCAATACCGGCGACGCAAGCGCTATTACGGCTCTCGCGGGACCGGATGGGCAGATACTCGTTGGAGGCACGGTCCGTAGTGGTGGGTCGTTCGTTCCCAAGCTCGTATCACTCGAAGATGGTTCTGCCTCGAATCTTTCCTTCGGACTCAAAAACTTTTCAAGTGCTGCAGTAGAGTCGGTCGCATACGATGGCCAAACATGGCTTGTCGGTGGCGGAGATCCCTTTCTTAATCCAACATCATCGCCAAAACTCAATTCCTACGACGGAAGCAGCTTTCAGGATTTGTCATCGTTGCTACAGAACTATAAAGGGTCAGCACAAGCGCTTGGAGGCAATGGATCATATTGGCTGATTGGCATCAACGGACTTCCCCCGTCCCAAGGCGGAGCGCTTGAAGCGGAAGTAGGGACAACAAGCACAGTGTTATTAAAATACGACGGCACAAATATTTCGGAGATCATCTCGTCTACAACAAAATCGGATCTCACTGGTGCCTGGATACGCGATATTGCGTGGAACGGGGAATATTGGCTCATCGCACTTGAAAGCGTGCCGCTTAGCGAATCTTCTAACTTCCGTGGGCCGTACAAGAGCCGGCTTATGCGATATGATGGCACCACTCTTACGGAATTGACTGTTGGCAAATTTATTAACTACGCCGTCTTTGCGATCGGCTGGGATGGGGAGCGCTGGATTATTCCCGCCTTTGATAACATTACAAACCAAACGAGCTTCTGGTCTTATGACGGAAAAGCAATAGCACGGCTTTCCCTTGCCCTTCCTGACAACAAGGTTGTGTCTGCCTTAGCGTGGACGCGCGATAAATGGATTATTGCAACCACCAATGCAAATAATCTTCGCGATAAAATCAGTCGAGACCTTACACAAGCAACAGACCTCACAAGGGATGCGGGTGAATTGTGGGAATACGATGGCGCGAACCTCAAAAATATTACCGTGCCTACCGCGCTCCTTTTTGTGGAAGATATGGTATTCGACAATACTGCACAAAGTGCATATATTGGCGGCGCAAACTCGCAGGGACGCGTGGCGCTCTTATCTTTCGCAGTTCCCGCGGCACCGGAATTTCCCGATGGTACGCTCTTGCGTGCAGCAAACCGGCCTGAAGTATTCGTTATTTTTAAAAATAAGAAAAAGCACGTTCCCGACGCAAACATTTTCGGCTCATACGGCTATCGTTTCGAAAGCGTGCAAACGGTTGATGAGACAACGCTCAACCTTATTCCCGACGTGAAACTTATATCAGCACCCGGGGATCCGCGGGTCTTCTTCCTTGACCGAGGTCAAAAACGATGGCTTCGGAATGAAACGGTGTTTGCAAGTTATGGTCTCCCGTGGGACGAGATATTATCGATAAACGCGACGGATCTTAGCGTATATCGCGACGCTCGCCTGCTCAAATCTCCAGGGGATGAACGCGTTTACTTCATCACAGGAAAAGGGCTCATCCACCACATTCCAAGCCCCGAGGCCTTTGTGTCTTATGGTAACAAATGGGAGGACATCGTTGGAGTAAGCATAGCAGAATTGCAGTCGTACGAGGTTGCCAATCTTGTCCGAAAGGCAGGCGATTTCCGCGTATATAAAGTACAGGATGGGGTAAAATATTGGGTACGGACATATGAGGCGTTTCAAAAGTTCGGACTGGACCCAAGCAAGGTTTTGGAAATAAACGAAGTCGAATTCAACTCATATACCGAGGGCGCGCCCCTCAATTAGAAACATGAAACGTACGCTTATTATTACAATCGGGGTTATTGTGGTCGGAGGGCTTGCGCTTGTCGGCGCATATTCCCTATTTCGCGGACCGACACTGGGAGTGCTTGTAAACGTATTGCGTTTTTTGGGAACACCGATTGCGCAAGAAGACACGGGAGCAACGGTTGAAGGGCCATCGTTCACAGAAGACCGTGATAGCGACGGCTTATCCGATGCCAAAGAAGAAATTTACGGCACAAACTCCGACCTCCCAGACACGGACGGCGATAACTTCACCGATGGCGCTGAAGTACGCAAGGGTTTTGACCCGAAAGTCGCCGGGCAAGGAAAAATTGCGGACAATCCGGAACTGATGCGAAATCTCACTATTGCCTATTTTGAATGGGCAAGGGAAACGTCAAACATCGAAGATCCGCAGCTTGCCGAACAGGGTATTCAAACATTTTTGATCAGCCGCAAACAAGACCGGCTCATTTTACCAACGGTTGAAGATAACGAGATTGTACGCACCGACGCCTCCGGACCAGATGCCGTTAAAGCATACCTCGACGCCTTTGCTCAAGTAACCCTTCCCCCCGTAACCGCCTCGTACCTGGACCTTGCGGAAGGAAGTTTACAAGAAGAAACGCAAACCATTATTGATACGGTGGTTTTGGGGATCGATGCAACCTACGAGCAAATTCGCCGTATCCCAACGCCCCAAGAGGCAATTGAAGTGCAACGAGGGCAGCTTGCAACCATGAAAGCATTAAAGGAGCTTTTTTTGGATCTTAAAAGCGTCAGGCGGGATCCGGTAAAACTGATACGCGACATTTCCTGGGGTAACGAACTTGTACTCAAATCAGCGGATATTGAGAAAAAACGCCAGGAACTTGGCTTAATTACAAATCCGGCATTTCAAAATAGTAATCAGGGGACAGGGGACAGTAATCAGTAAAACACATGAAGCGGCGTATTCCTTTTTTCATAAAAACGATTCTTTTACTTGCGCTTTTTGGCATCGGCGCTGCGTTTGCCTCCCCACAAAAAAACCAAGATGCTCTTGACGCGCAAAATGCTACAATAGATAGCGAAGCGGCTTTATTGCAAGAAGAAGAGGCCTTGGGAGCTGCCGCGACTAAATCGCAACAAGTGCGCGAACCCTTCCTTGCATCAATTCTCAATGCCGTGGGCGCGAAAGGGCAAAATGATACTCTAATCGGAACAAATGATGTTGCTGAATCAGAAATCACAAGCACTATTGGTTCCGACGCTACGGCGCTACAGCCCACGATTCAAGCACAGGCCATTGCAGAATATATCGTTGCAACGTCAAACCTTGGGGGCGATCTTGCGCCAAACCGCATGCAATCGGCCCTATCGCTTGCAAGCCAAGGAGATAAAAATATCCTACTGGACGTTGCCGGAGGATACCGAAAGCTCGCAGAGGCCTTTAACAAAGTTGCCCCTCCACCCGAACTTCAGCAAAACCACGAGGCGACAAAAGTATTGCTTGGGCGGTTCGCCGGATTTTTAGAAAATCTTTCATCGCTTCCTGCAACAGAAATTGAAGGTGCGTGGAAAAGCGGAGAGCGCAGCGCGATAACACAAGAAGCGGAGCGTTTAAATCAAGAACTGCGGGCAATCGTAACACAATACAATGTTCAACTTCCCGTGGGAACGATCCCCTAGGACAAAAATTGCCCTAATTTCTAATTGCTCTAATTTGTCTAATCAAATCCCAATGTCTAATACAAACAAGGTCAAAACATTTAAACATTAGAAATTCGGTTAAATTCTTTAGGTCAATTAGGTTAATTGGGTCAATTAGAAATTTAACATTCCTCTCATGTTTTTCTGTAAGCAAATGAATGTTCTTGTTTTGCTTTTGCTCGCAATAATAACGGGTTTCTTTGTGGCGCATCCTGCTCATGCCGCTGTTCCTGTTGCGGTTGTGCAATTTGACGCCGGGACGGATTTTGAAACCAGCATTCTTTCGTTCCTTGGGGATCTTTTCGACAAACTAACCACAAAACAACTCGAATCAAGTGCGGCTTTTGAACTCTTGAAAGTTGAAAAAGCGCGCGAGGACGTAAATAAGCTAATGCAAGAAGTGCAGGAAGAGCTTACGGATTATGGAATCGCCCTTGCTGTGCAGGACTACCGTGTTTCCAAAGATCCTCGCTGTCTTGAAGAACCCTCGACCTGTCCCACCGCAAATGAGCTTTCTATTTCTCCCTACAAACAGTCGCGTATTATTAACAATGTATACGATTATATTTTTGAGGAGCCGCGTGAAAAGGCGCGTGTTTATACAATGTGCTATTTTAATCTTTTCATCTGGGATCAGGCCGGGATACTTGATGACATGTTCGGTGATGCCGGCCTTATGGGAGCCCCTCAAGACCCTCCAGACGGTCTTTGTGCGATAGGGGGGAAAGATGTCACGCCAGGGGGGCCCACGAAATGCACGTATGGAAGCAAAAGCACGCGCCAAAGCATCAACAAACTTCGGGAAACCAGAGACGCAATGCTTTTTGGGCTTCGTCGAGCAAACTATTACCAACTCGATTACCCGCAAATATTCTTGTTTGGCGACTGGATGGGATATCCGGAAACGAGTAACGCCGCCATCCAACAGTATGGCCTTGCGGGACGGGGGGAATTCGATAGTGCGGAGATGCGCAAAATGTCGCTTGCTAATTGCATCCCGATTCTTGCAGATACATCCACGCCCCTTCTTCCAGATCCTGCGCTTCGTTTTCACAACGTTTCTTTAGAGCAGGTAATGGCGGTTCTGCCCTCGCTTATAGAGGGCACCGCAGGACGCCCACAATCAACGCTCATTGAGCTCAGGGCGGTACAAGAGGATAAAAATAATATTGACGGCGTCGCCCGTATCGCCATCAGTAATATTTCACGGATTATCAATGAAACCCAAAAGGAGCGTGAGCTTACATATCTTGCCGGCCAAGGCATCAGGCCGGAGCGTTTATATCTTGAGCTCAACAACAAAGACGAAGCCGGCGAACCCATAGATCCTATTCGCGGAGGGCCCGGTGATCTTATTCAATACGAATATGATACCGGCTACATTGTTGCCCCCGCAGTGGTGCTTCTACAAAAAATGCAAGCGGCAAACCAAGCAATGTTTGATCTAGCGCAAAAATCGTTTTTGTATCTTGATCCGGAAAGGACGTCGCTCTCCACGCTTAATCGGTATAATGTGGTCAGTAACGCAGACACTTGTTATGACGATGATGGCAATACGTTCCCGTGTGCTTTTATCGGAGGGTTTTTCGAACGGCAAATTTGCAACGTAGTTCCTAATAATCCTTCCGGCACTTATTGTTTCCCCGTCGATCCGTGGCTCAAACCACGCACTGCGTTCAGGTCGGCGCCCGACGCAAAACGGGTTGGCCCTAATTTTAAGACAAGCCAGGATTCTCCATTGCCGATACTCTCAAGCGAAGGCGGGCTTCCTGCGCCTTGGGAGGATGAAAGCGCGTACGTGGCACTCGGAAACGAAAAAGTGGGGGCTGCGGCCGAAAGAGGAAGCCAACAATTCGATCTGAAATATAAGATAAGTGATTATAAATTCGATACACCTAAAGTTGCATATCCTGGTATTTTAGAAAGTGCTGGGTGGAACAAGGGCGACAACATCGGTTTAAAGGCGCTCGGGGCGGATTATGCCATCAACGACTGGTATGATCGTGTGTTTGAAATGTATGAACCATATCGTAACGAAAATACGCTTACATTTGGGCCAGGGGAGTGGACATGTTACATCGCAACGTGGTTCAGATTCCGACAAGTGGAGGGGAATCTTGTTCCAACTTTTGCCAGCACGCGCACCGTTATAGATATCGGCGAACGAACATTTAGTATTTTGCCGACCGCAAAAATTATACAAGGCCCGACAGTTGCGGACGCGCTCCAAAATCAAATCGACGACTATTGCGGCGAGCGCCTATCCGATACTAGCTACTAACGGAGGTTTATGAAGTCCTCGCACAAAACAATCCTGGTTTTCGCGCTAACATTGCTGATTCTTTCCATATTCCTTCCGCATCATGCAGACGCGTTTCTTGGCGTAGATTTGCCGGATCCCCGCGAAGTGGCGCTTAAAATGTTCGATGCGATACTTACGATTATTCGAAACGCCGCCGCATCCTTACTGCATATTGCAGCACAATTTCTCAAATATGCCTTGGTTGATTTAACGGGCTCAATGCCCTTTTACAATAACTTTTTTGTGCAGGCCGGCTGGCAAGCAGTAAGGGACTTCGCGAATCTTGGATTCGTCCTTTTCTTGCTTGTAGCCGCAGTAGCCACCATTTTGGATCTTCAAAATTATGGCTGGAAACGTATTATACCCCGTCTCATTATCGTGGCTCTTTTGGTAAACTTTAGTTTGCCGCTCGTCGCTTTTGCCATTAATATTGCAAACCTCATGATGGGCTTTTTCACAGTGAACGTCGCGTCAGAAGCCGGATATTCGGATATCGGGGCGGCACTCATTGCTGGCTTTCGTGTGGGTGATATTACCGCGGACCCGTCGCTGGAAAGCTTAAAAATAGCAAACGGGGGAGGAGATATAAGTACGACCATGACATCAATCATCAATAATATCACCGCCATTATTTTCTTTCTCATCGCGGCAGTTATTCTGTTTTGGCTTGCGATGTACCTTATCGTGCGCATTATTGCGCTCTGGGTATTGATAATCCTTTCACCCTTGGCAATTGTGGCGAGCATCTTTCCGGCAACGCAAAGCATGTTTAGCCGGTGGCTGCACCAGCTCACGCATTGGACGTTTTTTGGAATTGCTGCTGCTTTTTTCTTATGGCTTGCCACGTTGCTCATCTTTACGGTCAATACGCAAAATTGGGCGGATATCCAGCTCGTTGGAGGGGCAAACTATCTTTCGCTGACATCAAAAGCCGGCCTCCTCTTTTCCTACGCAACCACCGCGGTTTTCTTGGTCTTGGCGTTACAAACGGCAAAAGGGGCTTCGCAGGGATTTGCACAAATGGTGGTAAATACTGCCGGAGGATTGGCAATGGGTGCGGTCGGATTTGCTGCAGGTGCGGCAGGACGGCCGGCATTGCGTCGAGCCAGACGAGCCGTTGCTGAAAGCAAGACGGTCCGCGGGTTTGCAGAAGGAACGGGGAAGGCCTTGGAACGCATTCGAAACGTACCTATTTTGGGCGGGGCAACACGAGGGGCGCGAGAAGGACTTATGGGTCTCGCTGGAGCCGGTCCAATGAAGGACGAAACGGAAAAGGAATACAAACGACTCAAAGCATCAAATCTCTCGCCCATACAAATTGCACGGCTTGCTTCTAACACCGACAGCCAGGGGCTAAAAGTTGCGACTGGGAGGGCGCTTAGCGAGACGAACGCATATGATAAGGCAACTACCGACGATGAGAGACATATGGTACGGCGCCTGCAAAACCAAGCTTATGTTATTGCTGAATCTACCGGCAATACTAAAGAGATTGAAAATCTTGCCTATAACGATAAAGGGTATGCGGAACGCGCACGCGAACGAGGGATTGGATATTTCAAAGACCTCAGCGATGAAGAAATCAATAAAAGATTTGTGGGAGAGCATACGTCTTCCGAAATCCTGCAACAGCCGGAAACCGCCTTCAACATGTCTGCTGCGAATGTCCGAGGAGTAGCACAGCGTGGTTCGCCCAAACAACGGAAGGCCTTGGCCGAAGCAATTTTGGGAACGGAACAAAAGCCCGTCACAGAACCGCCCCAAGGTGTCAGCGAAGAGCAATTCCGCTTTATGCAACAACTCGTGCAATTAAATGCCGCCCTTGCAGAAACCATTGGGCGCACCAAGGCATTCGGCCGCGCGCAAGCGGAAGTTGCAGCGGCACAAGAAGCAATCGGAGGCGATGTCACCGACATACGTCAGCAATTACAAACACCGCCGCAAGAACCGAAGCAGGAACCGGAAGGGACAGACAAAGAAAATAAAAATGTGTAAAACGAAACAGAAGTTATGCCGGTTTTAACGCCTCAACTATCTCCGCAACTTTTGGAAACCGCAGGGGACGAACGCACAGAAAAAGCCATCGCTTGGATCGCACAACGTTGGAAACTAAAAAGTGCTGACGATTTTGTGGCACAAGGCGCAAATTTTCAAGAAGCCCTCAGGCAATCACAAGTTTTTGTCCTTTCGCAAACAGTAGGAGAAGTGCTTGCGGGCAAGCTTCACCCCAATTTTGTGGTAAAAACCCTTGAAGAACGCCTGAATATTCCACGCGACCGTGCACGCGACATTGCACATGACGTTTCGCGCGAAATTTTCTCGCGCGTACGAAGGGAGCTCATGGATTATTACCGGATAACGCCCGAACAGAAAGTTGCGCACCCCTCTCGGGACGCGGACCTACGCGGACAGGACGCAGACAAACACGGACAACAGGAAGAGCCGATGAAGCCGTCAATGGCGGAGAGCATACAGGGTACAGGGTACAGGGCACAGGAATCAGAAGACGGGGGACAGGGAATAGAAATTGGGGAACCGGGATTGGCAATCAGTAATCAGAAATCAGAAATCGGGGATCGGGGGATGGAAGTTAAGGAAGAAGCACCGGCGCCGCCGCAAGAATCAGAATTAAAAGAGATCCCGCAACAACCACCTTTTGATGCGACGTTAGGCAAACCAAGTTTGGTAGAACAAGTGGAAGAAAAGTCGTTTCCCGAAAACATACAGCAAACAGGGGACAGGGGACAGGAAACCGGGGCACAGGGGACGGGGGACGGGGGACAGGGGACAGTAAACGGAAAACCCGTTGCCGGACACGATAAACCGGAGCACTTTGAGCCAGGACCGGGCCAGGTTATCGATCTAAGATGAGTTGAAAATTAAAGGTTAAGAGTTAAGAGTTAAATTCTTAATTCTCGATTTTAGATTTTTAATTTATTGAGTGTGCAAGTCAAAGTTCCCAAATTCATTGATATTGAAGATAAAGTTATTTTTGGCTTAACCTGGCGCCAATTTTTATTCTTGGGCGTAGGTGGCGGAGTCGGCATTGTTGCGTTCTATGTTTTAGTACAACCCTTAGGAACAGCAATCGGTGTTGTTTCTATGACCATTGGTGCAATCTTTGCGTTAGTCAAAATAAACAACCGCCCCATGCATATATTTGTATATTCATTGTGGAACTATTTTTTTAACCCACGCCAATACACATGGAAAAAAGAAGCGACCGCGGCAAGGACAGCGAAAGTGACCAAAATCACAAAAAAGGAGACGCCGGCAACTCCCAAAACCATAACTCCGGAACGACTAAAACGCCTTTCGGTATTGCTAGATATCCAAGGACAAAAACAATCTGATGCCAATGTCAAAGTCCAAAGCTCAAATGCCAAATAAAACCCAAAATCCCAAGCTCAAATACCAAAACCCGTGCGTTTTTATGCTTTGGATTTTCGTCATTGATTTGTCATTTGGATTTTGAAATTTGGATTTAGTAGCCGTTGCTTATGCCTCAAGTATCCACCCAATCGTTTCTTCAGTTTGAGTTCGTCCGTGAAGGCGCGATTGTCCTTCGGGGCGGAGGACTGCGTGCAATTTTAATGGTGTCGGGATCAAATTTCGGCCTGAAATCCCAGGAAGAGCAAGAGGCAACGGTATATGCATTTCAGAATTTCCTCAATTCTCTTGATTTTGACATCCAAATAACCATACATTCGCGTAAAATTGATATCGAACCCTATCTTGCAACGCTTGGAGAACGTCTTGAACGGGCAGAGACCGATCTTTTGCGCGTGCAGACGCGCGAATATATCGAGTTTATCCGTTCTTTTGTTGAAGGCGCAAACATTATGGCAAAGCAGTTTTTTGTCATAGTGCCATACGACCCGGTAACCGGCACCAAAGAAAGGGGAGTTGTAGCAAAAGCAAGGGCACTGCTTCCTGTTTCAAAAAAAGAAACGGTTTTAGAGGAAGAAAATTTTGAAACAAATCGCAAACAGCTTATGGAGCGCGTTGAGTTTACGGTTCAGGGCCTGCATAAAACCGGTCTTCGCTCAACCGCGCTCTCAACGGAAGAGATTATAGAACTTCTGTGGAAGCTTTATAATCCGGAAAAGGAAGCAAAGGGACAAATGCCAAATTTTGAAGAACTTGGTGCGGCTTCGGACTAACCTGCACAATAAGTTTCTATGAGTTTCGCCGAGCAAATATCTATAAATTTCTGAAACTAATGGATTGAAATTGATTGTATGAACCCCCCTAAAGCTCAACTTTCTCCCGAAGAACTCTTTGAACGAGGCGTTGCAACCTTGAAGGATTTGCTTGCGCCATCAGCCCTGGAGTTTTCCCAAAACACCATAAAAATAGGCGAGCGCTATACGCGCATTCTTTTTGCGTTTTCCTACCCCCGCTACCTTACAACCAACTGGCTTTCACCTATTATTAACCTTGATCAAACCATTGACGTAACCATGTTTGTTCAGCCGGTAGAGACCGCGGAGATGCTAAAAAAAATGGAAAAGAAGGTCGCCGAGGTTGAATCGCAAATGATGGAACGAGAAGAAAAAGGGCGGGTGCGCGACCCGATGCTGGAGACCGCCTATAAGGATCTTGAGGATTTGCGCGATAAATTACAGCAGGCCCGTGATAGAATGTTTCAGTTTTCGCTTTATATCACTATCTGGGGAAGATCCGAAGAAGAGCTTGCTTCCATTGAAAATACAATTCGCTCCCAACTTGAAGGACGGCTTGTATATATGAAGCCGGCAATTTTTCAACAAGAAGAGGCCCTTAAATCCGTGCTGCCGTACGCGGATAATTGGCTTAAGATATCAACAAATTTGGACGCGGAAACCATTGCAACGGCCTTCCCGTTTATTTCGCTGGATCTCACCATGAACCACGGGGTGCTTTACGGCATTAACCGGCACAATAATTCCCTCGTTATTTTTGACCGCTTCTCGTTACCCAACGCAAATTCCGTAATGTTTGGAATTTCCGGAGGGGGAAAATCCTATGCAGCAAAACTTGAGGTGCTGCGCGCGCTTATGTTTGGCACCGATGTTATAGTGGTTGACCCGGAGAACGAATATGAGCATTTGGCCCGTGCAGCTGGCGGAACTTTCGCCCATATCTCTCTTACCGCAAAACAGCATATCAACCCTTTCGATTTGCCGCCCATAACGGAAGACGAAAGCCCTAAAGAAATTTTTAGATCCCATCTCCTCGAAGTCGTGGGGCTACTGAAAGTAATGCTGGGCAAAAATATCACCCCGGATGAGGAAGCGATTGTTGACCGTGCGGTTACGGAAACCTATGCCTCACGCAATATCACATCGGAAAGCGATTTCTCGATCATCACAGCCCCGCTTTTTTCCGATTTCCTCTCGGTGTTAGGAGATCTTGAGGGAGGAAGAGTTCTTGCGCAACGGCTTGAAAAATTTACAAAGGGTGCGTATGCGGGTTTCTTGGATCAACCGACGAACGTGGATATTAACCGCCGCTTTATTGTATTTAGCATCCGGGATCTTGAAGAAGAGTTGCGACCGATTGCGATGTACATTATTTTACATTTTATCTGGAATCGTATACGCGCATCTTTAAAAAAACGGCTTTTGGTTATTGATGAAGCGTGGTGGCTTATGCAAAAAGAGGATGGCGCCGCGTTCTTGTTTTCCATCGCCAAGCGGGCTCGAAAATATTTCCTTGGCATCGCAACCATCACCCAAGACGTAGCGGATTTTATGGGATCCCCCTACGGCCAGCCCATTGTCGCAAACTCATCGCTTCAATTGCTCTTTAAACAGTCGCCCGCAACTATTGATGCCGTGCAGAAAACGTTTAACCTTACGGACGAAGAGAGGTATCTGTTGCTGGAAAGCGCGGTAGGAGACGCATTGTTTTTTGCCGGTCTTAAACATGTGGCTATACAGGTTGTGGCTTCGTACACAGAAGATCAGATTATTACATCGGATCCTTCCCAGCTTTTGGCAATAAAGCGCGCACGAGAAAACCTTACACAAAAACAGTGACACTATGAACGAAGAGGAGTATACTGGAAACGAAGAGGAGGAAGAGCTTACACAACGCCAAGCGCTCGCTCAAGAGCGCGGCGACGCACAAACAGCAGGGCACTATTTAAAACAACAAGCGCAACAACAGGCAGTGCGCGCTGGAATGCAAATGGCAAAACAAGTGGTAAGACGTGTTGTGGTACAAGCGGCAATTCGAGGCATCATCATACTGCTTACCAATCCTGTCGCGCTAGTTATAGAAGGCGTTATTTTGCTTATCATTATCGTGGTTCTTATCGTAATATACGGCGGATTCTATATCCAAGAAGGGGCCTCCCAAATTTTATGAAGAGGAAAATCTCCTATAGTTATCACAGGCTACTGCTTTGGTGTATAGGCGCTTTTATGGCAATGGCGATTCTTCCCTTTGTCGCCAACGCTATGTTGCCTGCAGACGGCGGTCTTGGTGGCGTGGGAGCCCCGGGTCAAAGTCAAAACATCAGCAGCCCTCGTCCGAAACTCGAAGAGGGTCTTGAGCTTCCTCTCCCCGGCGCCCCTGATTTTTCAACCGGCGATCCTGCTGACATTATCGGCTGGTTCTTTTTCTTTACGATGGGCATAGTCGGGATCCTGGCGCTTATTATGTTGGTTGTCGGGGGAGTGCAATTCACCGCTTCTGCCATTGATCCCGAAGCACGAACCCAAGCACGTAATCGGATACGAGCAGCCCTTACCGGCCTTTTGCTTGCACTCGTTTCATTTGTGCTTCTCTATACGCTCAATCCAGATCTTGTCAATTTGCGTAGCCCCTCGCTTCCGTGTGTTTCGTGTGCTTGCCTTGATAGCACGCGAGCGGCTCCCGGACTGAATGTAAATAATTGCGTACAATCAGATCAAGCGGCCTATAGTACGGGCATCCGTGAAACAGGAGCGTTTAATACCGACCCCTGTTTGACCTCTGCGATCGCAAGTATTGATCCTAATAGATTAAAGCTCTTGGACGACGCCGGACGCACAGCCGAATACGCGAGGGCGTCGGCTGCAAAGGGATGCGGATTTGTTTTTATTGCGGACGATGACAAAACCAATACCACGTGTGCGGCCTATTGCATGCAGAAAAAGGCAGATAGTTGTGACTATCGCAACGAGCCGGGGTGTAGTTGTAAATCAATCTATGAGCAAACAAAAAACTGGGCATGCAAAACCATGGGTCTCAATACCGTATGCAATGAAGAAAAAGACAGCCCCGATGATTCCCAACTTTTCGGATGCCCGCTCCTTGGTTCGTATGTCGAATACGCGACAAATCTCGGCGGAGATTACGATGCCTGTAAGTGCGCATCTACAGTAACATGTGCGGATGACGAGGTTATCTCGCTCGTGAAGGATACATTTAAGGAATTGCCGGGCTGGGCGGGTGGCTGCAACTAAGGAATCGTAGCCAGCACGACCACAAAGAGAACGGCTAAGTCGTTTTTAAGAATTGGGGTATCGATAAGGCCGTGGAGAATAATCGCAGCTAGAGCTGCGAAGGGAATAGGGAATAGGGAATAGGGAATAGACGAGGAATGGCGAAGCGCTAGGAGCGCTTTTTTTGTTATGACAAAAAGGAGCCATAAAAAACCGGAGAGTCCCAAAAGGCCTGCGGACAACCAGATAGCAAGAAAAATGTTATGTGGTTGCGGCACTGCCCACTCAAGGTATGGAGGAAATTGCGGCTGCACGCTAAGGAAATAATACTGAAATGCCCCGGGACCAATACCAAAAAACCAATGGTCTTTTAAAATTTCAAGTGCGGCTTGCCATACCATAATGCGTGAAGCAAAAGAGGAACGAGCGCCGGTATCGAAAACAATAAAGGCCGCAGTTGTTGCGACAACCACCAAGAAAAGTGCGGCAAAAACTGCTTTAAGGGGAATCTTGCGTGTAAGCAATAAAAGCGTAAGCGCGCCAAGCGCGGCGCTTATGATGCCTCCCGATGATTGTGTAAACAAAAGGGCTATAGCGATAACGCCAAACGCTATACCAAAACCAAAGCGTATTTTTTTAGTTGTCTCAAAGAGGAACAATCCAAGCGCAACGGCAAGCGCTGGGGCCAATACCATCGCAAGATGGTTTGGCGACAAAAAAAATCCGCGCAAGCGCATATCATACGTTACAAAATCGCCACCAAACAGGGCGCCAATAAGCGCACCGCTTGCTTGAAGCGCAGCCCCCACAACAACTGCCGCCAAAAACAGTTTTTTGTTTCGGACATCTTGCTGCACAAACGCATACGCCGCAACGCCGAATAAAACAGGTAGGATAAAAATGCTTTTTAACTCTCCCAGTGCCCGCAACTGCAACCAAAAACCAGCCGTAATCGTAGCGAAGGCGGCGCCCAAAATAATTAAACTAGCCGGGGCTATCCACCATGGCAGGGAAAGCTCAATTTTTTTGCGCAACCACAAAGCGAAAAACCCCGCAAGGGCCCCCATCACCAAAAGATCAAGAGCGTTTGTACGCAGCGCGCCTTCGCGGATACGGATAAGATAAAGCGGCGTTAATAAAATAACCACCACAACGGCATCGCGCGGCCTCAACAAAGTAAGCACAAGGAACAACCCCGCTCCTGCTGCAACCACTATAAGCTCAAGCGGGGTGGTGGCGATTATTTCCATAAAAAGAGAGTTGTGCCGTGCCAGCCGCAAAACCAGCCAGCACAACAAATACAAACAACACCTGTGGCGAGTAGAGCGTTGTTTCTACTAAAGATTGGGCGGCAAACACGGCGATTGATGCGGCAAAGCCATGTGCCAAAAGCGTTTTTTGTTTAACAAACGCCAAAAAAGCAGCGTAAAGCATACCGACCCAGAACATAAGGCCAAATATGCCAAGCTCGGATGCCATCTCAAGATAGGTATTGTGCGCATTGGTAGGAATACGAAAAGCAAGTTGGGGCCCAAGAGTCGCCGCAAGCCCTCCGAGCCCAACGCCCAATAACGGATGTTTAAAGAAAATGGTTGTGGTATCCTGCCACAACAAAAGCCGCGCGGCAAACGACCCTTCGTTCACATCGAAACTCGCGGCGAAACGATCCCGAAAGGGTGCAATAAACAAAAACAGAACAAAAAGGAGAAGCGCTACAGAAAATACCATAGCGCGCATGTGACCAGAAAAATTCCGCCATCGTAACACCGCAAACACGAAAAATCCGACAAGCACCGCCGCGTACCCGCCGCGGGAAAACGATAGGATAATTGCAGCCACCATTAGTATCATTGCAAAAATTGCGAAGGGGCGCGCGGTGCGCGACATGCTGCCTAAAAGACCGGCGGTGCAAAAAAAAGCTATGCCCAAAAAAAGCGAAAGCGTGTGAGGATCGGAAAAAGGGAAAAAGGCGCGCAGTATCGGGCCTCCCACATCAACAAAAAAACTTGGAAATTGAAAAACGGCTTCTGCGGTGGTGTTTCCCCACAAAAAAGGGGCTACGTTTTTTATTGCAGCCACCACCGTTTCCCCTCCAAACAAAAACCCAAGCCCTGCTTGAAAAACCGCAAGGAGCGCCGCCATAAAACCCCCAAACGCAATACCCGCAGCAAAAAAACGTGCGCGCGCCGCCCAAACCGCCGCAAGCCATAAAACCGGGAAAAATCCTGCTAAAAAAATAAATTTTCGAACTGCAAATGCCGGTGCTTCCGCCCAAAATAGCGACAATCCAGCAACTGCCAAAAATCCCGTAGCTGTCCAAAATACGGGGTGTACGGGCACGGGAAACGTCCGTTTCCATAAGAAAAGAACCGCGGTGCATCCATAAATCCCCACAACAAGGATTCGAATAGTTGCAAGATCCCATGAGCCGATATTGGCTGCCGGCAATATAGGGACAGTCGCCAAAAGCGCAAAAAAGGAAAACTGCAGAAATTTCATATTTTTAGCGCACTGCATGCGCTCGCAAAAGATCAATGTGCTCCTGTGTTATGCCCCGAAACATGCGAAGCGAAAGAATGTAGAGGGCTGGACAGATAATGAGATAGGGGATTAACGCGAAAATGCCAAGTTTGTGGCTAATGTCGCCCAAAAACATAAATGGAATCGCCATAACGATCGATGCTGCCAAAGCATACAGAACCCGCATCGTGCGTATATATCCGCCAGAGGCCCTCGCGCAAATACACATAAGACCAAACGTTACTACAAATTCTGTAAGGACCGTACTCGTTGCGGCGGCAACATACGAAAAACGAGGAATAAATATCAGATTTAAACCGAAATTAAGCACCATGCCGATTCCATATGCCCATACCGCCCTTCGTTGCTGGCCAAGCGCAATAACCGCACTTCCAAAAACATTTCCCAAAAAAATGAGCGCTGCCGCAACCAAGAGAATGCGCAGGGGGGACACCGCCTGCAAAAAATCTTTCCCGCCAAGCGCCTCCACCAAAAGGGGTGCCAAGAAAAACCCGCCAATCATCAAGGGCATTGCCGCAAACATAATGACTTCAAACAAACGCTGGAGCGTTACTCGAAATGCTTTTAAGTTTTCTACTGCCTCCAAAGAAAGCCGGGGCATAATAAGTCCCACAAACATTGCAGGAAAGAAAATAAGATACTCAAGCATTTTATAAGCAAGGTTATAAAGGCCTACGTCTTCCGGCGGACGCAAAAAAGAAAGCATAACCGTATCCATCCGAAAATAAACAAGGGTAAACAAAAGCCCTATGGCAATAGGGAGGGACTCTCGAATAATTCCTTTGGCAACGGGCAATGAAAAAGAGAGCCGGAAGGGAAGATATTGACGCACCGCCCTATAATGCACGGCAAATTGCAGAAACGAGCTTGCCACTAACGCAACCAAAAAAAGAACTACCGAGCCCCCCAGTACCGCAATAATGACCGATAAACCAAGCTGTAACACCCTTCCCGCAATTTCGGCTAAGGCAGCCCAATACGCCTTGAGCCGTTTTTGCAAAGGCGCCATGGAAAGCTGCACTAATGACTGTAGCCAAAACGCAACCGCAGCTAACGGGATACCTATACGTGAAGCAGGGGATAGGGGAACAAAAACAAGCGCCGCGACAACGCCGATACTCAAAATTACACTAAGCGCCGCAAGGCGAATACTAAACGTTACTGAAAAAAGAGACCGCTCGTTTGCGCCAGGACGCGAACTCTCGCGCAAAACATATTGGTAAAGGCCGAGGTCGGCAGCAATACTAAAAAGATACAAAAAAGCTAAAATAGCCGAATACTCGCCAAAAAACCCAGGCCCCAATGAACGGGTAACGATTCCAATAGAAACTAATGCTAAAACGCCGCCAAAAAGTCGTGCGGCGGCGGATATCAACGTATTTGCGGCAACGGTCTGAAACATCATTAAAAAAATCCAAATAACAAAATCCAAATATCAAATAAAATCCCAAACCCCAATGCCAAAAACCGAACGTGCGGGTCTTGGACATTACGTCGTTGGACATTTATTTGGCATTTGGATTTGTCTTCATGGGTATGGTCGTATCACAACCCTCCGGTCGCGCCCTTCGCCTTGTGATTCCGTGACTACGTCCCCTCGGGCTGCAAGCTCTAAGTGTATAAGACGTCGTTCAAAGGCAGACATTGGTTCAAAAATGTATTGGCTTTTAGAATAGCGTACCTCGTCAGCCGCGTCCCGCGCGCGTTGCCGCACAATTTTAGCTCGCTCGGCCCGGTAACCATTGACGTCAAGCGTTAACCGAGGCGCTTGTTCTCCGGCATCCCGTAATACAATGCGCCGCAACATATACTCAAGCGCAGCCAATCCTTGCCCCTGTTCGCCAATAAGAGCGCCCGCGCCTTCGGATGCTTGAATCTTTACTTCAATGCCGCCGGTTGGCCCTTCGCTGATATCGGCAATCGCTTCTGGAAAGCCAAGGAAAGACAAAAGGCGCTCTGTTGTTTCCTTTGTTTTACTAAGAAGTTGTTCCATGGTTATCCTTATTGTCTACCATTTTTTGCGCAATACGATATTGGGCGGCAGAAATCACGGTAGTGACAAACCAATAAAGTGCTAGTGCCGCTGGGAATTTCCACGCGATAACCACCGTAATTGCGGGGAAAACAAACAGGGTTTGCTTTGAGAGCATTTTCGCAAAATCTCCTCCGCCCTGTCCCGTATCTTTTATGCTCATTCGCGATTGCACCAACTGGGCTAATCCCGCCGCAACTGCAAGATAAGGCGAGGGGACGCTTAAGTCAAGAAATCCAAATGCTAATAGGGAAACGTTGCCGGGATCGGGAATAAAACCATAAAGATTCTCAAACGCTCCCGCGTGTACATCGCGCAAAAGAATCCGCCACAACGCAAAAAGAATTGGAAGCTGCGCCAAAACCGGCATAAGCGATACGAAAGGGTTTATGTTGTGTTCCCGGTATAAACTCATGATTTCGCGCCCCTGCGCTTCCCGATCGTGCTTAAAACGTTTCTGCAGTTCCTGAATTTTTGGTTGTAATTTTGTGAGTGCTCGTTGTCCGGCAAGCGCTTTAACAGTGAGCGGGAAGAGTGCTAGCCGAACAATAATGGTGAAAATAATAATCGCAAGTCCAAGATCTTGCCAGGGCAATACGGCATATACGCCCGCCAGAAGATTCTCAAGCGGTTGGCTCACAAAAACATGGAACGCATTACCGATAACGTTCATAAGATAAATGCATAAGTAGACGGCCAAGGTCTTCCCGCAGGCGTTCGCTTATCTTGGAAGTCGGAACGGTATTTATAAAAACAATGAGGTCGTATGGGCGGGGGAGAGAGGGAAGTTTCGAAGCCAGTGCTTGTACAATAATCCTTCGTATCCGATTGCGCATAGTTGCCTTTTTTACAATGCTTTGTGGGATGACAACTGCGGCGCGTGATATTTTGCGGCGGCTTGCCGAATATGCTCGTAGCCGGATAAAGCGTCCGGTAAAGTTGCGCGCACGCAATCGAAAGAGTGACCGAAGTTCCTTCCTCGAAATTCTATAGAGAACAGGTAACGCCACACCCTAAACATTAACAATATTCCATCTTCCTTTCCGCCGGCGCCGTGCAAGAGTCCTGCGCCCGCTCGTGCGCGATTGTCTTTGACGAAATCCGTGCGTACGCTTCCGTTTTCGTTTTTTCGGACGAGGAATGCGCATATGTTCCTATTTGATGCCTCGTTTTTCATCTTTGCGCGTAGTTGCGCGTTCAGGCATAACGGGCTACACTGTAGCATGCTCCGGGAAATGAAGCAATAAAATGTTTCCCACTGGTTTTCCCCAGCGTCTCCACAGTTCCGGTTGTTTTCTGATTTTACAACAACGTCTCCGTTGATATACTAATCGATGTTTTTCCTTAATACAAAATAGCGCTCTTGTATAGTTCAACGTATGCCAAGCATAGATACAATGAATACTCAAAACGTGTGGAAAAACGTATTGGAAGAAGCGGAACAAGCATTATCCCGCGCAAGTTTTCACACCTGGTTTAGAAAAACTGAACTGGCTTCATTGTCAGATGGCATCGCAACAATACATGTACCAAATGAATTCTCAAAAGAATGGATGGAAACAAAATATCGGCACCTCTTACTTAAACTGCTTCGCAACGCTGCCGAAGATATCCGTGATGTGGTTTTTGTTATACATAGCGGCGAGAGTAAACAAAAAACAAGCCATCGTACCGCTTCGTTGCCCGACACCCACACCATTCCGCTTCCGCTCACAACGCCTCGCATCAATCGGGAAACGAATCTTAATCCGCGCTATACCCTTGAGTCGTTTGTGGTCGGTCCTTCCAATGAACTCGTGCACGCCGCAGCTACTGCGGTAACAAAACAGCTTGCAACGCTCTACAATCCGTTTTTTGTTTGGGGAGGCGTGGGTTTAGGGAAAACCCACCTTTTGCATGCAATCGGCAACGCGATTGCAAAAGAAAAAAATCTTAAAGTTCGTTATATCACCTCAGAAAAATTTACCTCGGATTTTGTTTCTGCGTTACGCACGCGTACCGTCGAAACTTTCCGCGAACGCTACCGTTCCTATGATGTTCTCCTCATTGACGATGTTCAGTTTATGGGGGGCAAAGAAAAATCGCAGGAAGAGCTTTTCCATACATTCAACGAACTCTACAGCCAAGAGCGACAAATCGTATTTGCCTCTGACAGACCGCCCCGCTCTATCCCGGAGCTGGAAGAACGGCTGCGCTCTCGCTTTGAGGGAGGCATGATTGCGGATATTCAGCCGCCGGATTTTGAAACCCGCCTTGCGATTATTCACAACAAGGCCAAAGAACGAGGATGTTCACTGGACGAAGAAACGGCACGATCGATCGCAGAAAATGTCCACCGCAACATTCGGGAGCTTGAGGGAGCGCTCAACCGAGTTCTCGCTGAGGCAAAAGACAGCGCTATACGTCTGTCTTCCCGTCAGGTACGACGCATGCTTGCCAACAACAATAACGATAGCCAGCACAAAGTCACCTTTAAGGACATTGTGCACTGCGTCTCCCGCTATTACGATCTTGAAGAAAAAGCGCTGTTTGACAAAACGCGGCGACAGGAAGTGGTACGGCCCCGACAGGTGGCTATGTATCTTGCGCGCGAGGTGCTTAAGCTGTCGTTTCCCTCTATTGGTGTTAAGTTTTCTGGGCGCGATCATACTACGGTCATGCACGCATGCACCCGCATTCAGGAAGAAATAAATTCCTCCGGCCCTATTACAGAAGAACTCCAAACATTACACAATACGCTCCGTGAATATGAAGAAGGTGGGGAAGACGTGTAGAGAAGCCGTGTGGATTAACGGGATAAATAAAACACAGATAAAAATAACGCCTTTCCCTTCAACAATTCTTCCCTCTGTTTTCCACACATAATTCCCATGGTTTTTTATTTTGTTTTCAACAATTTTTTCCTAAATTACATAATTTTCCACACCCCTAATAACAATAACAAATAAAATAGTATTTATTATATTTTATTATAGTCATGCTGATTTCTGTCGAACGCAATCAATTTCTTAAGGGGCTTTCAATTATTGAACACGCTATTGGGCGTTCTCCAACGCTTCCCGTGTTAGGATACGTTCTTTTAAAAACCGTAGATAATATTCTTGAACTTACCGCAACAAATCTTGAACTTTCTATTACCACGCGCATTTCCGCAAAAATTCAAACCCCCGGCGTTATAAGCGTTCCTTATCGAACACTTGGAGGACTTCTACACAATTTATCTCATGCAATAATTGAGTTAAAAGGAGTTCGTGAAACACTGGAAATTAATACACCTGCACAAAAGGCAAAAATTCAAGGAGGAGCAGTTAATGAATTTCCACTTATTCCGGACGTCAAAACAAAAAACATTATTCGCTTCCAAAATCCGCATACTTTAACAGAAGACCTTGATTCGGTATTGCCTGCGGTGGCAGCAAGTGATGTACGGCCTGAACTTAACGGAGTGCTTTTGGAGGTAGGGGAGGAGGAAACGGTTTTTGCAGCAACCGATACCTTTCGTTTAGCCGTAAGATCCACGAAAGACGTAGAGGCAAAAGAGCCAAAAGTTGCAATTCTACCAAAACGAACCGCGGAGGTTCTTTCAAAACTTATGCGGGATGCTAAACACGTAGACGGACACCTTTCTCTAACCCAAGCTCTCTTTACGGACGGCACCACCAGCATAGTGTCACGTTTAATTGAAGGGTCCTTCCCTGATTTTTCCGCAATCCTTCCGAAACAAGAAAGCGCAGCAATTCGTCTTTCACGCGAGGAATTCTTACAGGAATTAAATGCCGCTTCGCTTTTTACCAGTCGCCTCAACGATGTTTCGCTTACAATTCAACCACAAAAAGCAAATCTTTTGATTTCCGCACACAACCCCGACATAGGAGAATATGAAACGGCAGTAAAAGGGGCTGCACATGGGCAAAAAATAACCCTTGCATTTAATTATCGTTATCTCATTGATGGCCTTGCCGGATTCAGCGGCGACCAACAGATTGATTTTGTGTTTGTAGGAGAAGGCAAGCCCGGCCTTATGCGGCCGGCCAACACAAAAGACGAGCGGAATGTATATCTTGTAATGCCCATCCGTACAAACGCGTAGCATGCCCTATTCATTTCGGAAGGCGCTCGAGGAACGGAAAACCCATTCTGCGGCTCTCCGTCAGGCAGAAGAGTGGCGCGACATAAAACACGCGTGGCAGATGGCCACGCGTGTTGTGTTTGGGAAAAAGCACAACATTTTTCGGACTCTTCGTATCGTTCGTTTCTCTAACGGCACTCTTGAAGTTGCTTGCGGCCATGCGGCAGAATGCGCCTCTGCTCGTTTACAGGAGCGAGAACTTCTTTCGGCGCTTAACCGGATTCTTGGGGAAACACTAACGGTGCATTCATTGCGCTTCCACCTTGAAGGTTAAGCGTGGTTGTGGTTTCCCCGCGGTTTCCCCAGGGGTCAAAGGCCCGAACAGTAAGAGTGACCGCGTCTTGTGATGAGGGCGCAGAAATCTTAACGCTCCCGGAATAGTAATCGGTTTGGCCTTGTCGTAAAAGGGTTGTCGCAAAAATCCCATCAATAAAAACAATTACCTGTGATATTCCCAATGGCGCTTGTGCAGAAACACGCACGGTAACGTTCGATTTGTTTTTGATGCTCGATTCGGAAAACGGTTCGAGAATAAAGACATTCGGCTCGTTTTTTGGAACGTGGATGTCGTCATAGTCCTCGGGTGGGTGTTCTTGCGCGGATTGGGCAAGCGTAGGATCCGAAGAGATCCATTTTTGAACTGCCTGTTCCCAATTAGCAAACTGAGGATCCTGATATGGATTGTCGGGCGGATCGCCCCGTGGATCGCTCCGATTTATCCAAAAAAGCGTGTCGTGCACAACTCGATATACGCGCTTTTCGGTCCATTCGGGAGGCGTGCGCTCCGTTGCTTTTTTTCCGGATGCCCGATCAACAAACACGGTTTCTTCAATTGCCCATTGACCATTAAGAATTGGCTTGTCGGTTGAGACGGGTTTGGGCGGGATAAATTTTTCAGAGGGAATCTCGGCAAGCGCTGTTTTCATAAATTGATTCCAGATTGGTGCCGCAACCACGACTCCGTCAGCGCCACGTTTCATTGGAGAGTTATCGTTATTGCCAACCCATACGCCCGTAACAAGTGAGGGGGTATAACCAACAGTCCAAGCGTCCCGAAAATCTTGGTGTGTTCCCGTTTTTGCGGCAACCGGTCGGGAGCCAAGCGTGAGGGGAGAATTTGTACCAAATATGGGTGCGCGGGCATTGTTGTCGGAGAGTATGTTGGTGATCTGTCGCGCAATCTCTTTGTCCAACGCTTCTTTCTCTTCGGCTTTTCTTTCATATAATATCTTGCCCTGCGCATCTTCAATCTTTAAAATAGCGCCCGATGGTACCCGTATTCCATCATTGGCAAATACGCCAAACGCTCCGGTCTCTTCCAGGAGCGTTACCGCTCCTCCTCCTAAAACCAAGGCAAGGCCATACTCGTCTGGGCGGGTGAGCGTGGTTACGCCCAGGCGTTCTGCAAGTTTTATGGCATTTTCTACACCTGCAAGATAAAGCATTTTGACAGACGGAACATTTAAAGAATTTGCAAGCGCTTGGCGTGCGGTTATTGGTCCCATGAAGGAGCCGTTGTAATTTTGCGGACGGTAGGATTTGGCGCCGCCTGTGGCAAATTCGGTTGGAACATCAAACAAAACAGTTTCAGTAGTAAACCCGCGTTCGAGCGCAGCAGCATAGACAACGGGCTTGAATGAAGATCCTGGTTGGCGTTGTCGTATCGCAACATTTACCTTGCCATCAATGGCGTCATCGAAGTAGTCGACCGATCCTACAAGAGCGAGGATTTCTCCAGATTTTGGGTCAATTGCCACGAGTGCCGCATTGGTTGCACCCCATCGTTCAATGCGCGGCCTTAAGTCGGTAATATTTTTTTCTGCGATTTCTTGTAGCTTCCAATCAAGTGAGGTGGTAATCCGTAAACCACCCCGCTCAAGGAGTTCAGTACCCACAAGCCGTTCTGCTTCTTCGCGCGCGAAAAAGACAAAATGGGGTGCTTTAATGTTGGTGCGCAGTGGTGCAAACATGGTTTCCTGTTCTCGCGCTTTTGTGCCCTCGTCATGGGAGATATACCCAAGCTCTTCCATGCGGTCTAGGATATGGTTTCGGCGCGCGATCAGTTCCTCTGCATGGGAACCATACGGGGAATAAAACGAGGGGGCTTTGGGAAGCGCTGCCAAGGCGGCCGCTTCATCGAGCGTTAAGTCAGAGACGGGTTTATTAAAAAACATTCGCGAAGCCGCTTCGGATCCATAGATGTTGGAACCATAAGGAATTTGGTTAAGATATGCTTCCAGAATTTCTTCTTTGGAGTAACGCAATTCAAGTTCCAGCGAAAGGACGATTTCTCGGATTTTTCGTGCAGGGGTTTTCTCTGGAGTAAGCACGGCGTTGCGCACAAGCTGTTGTGTAATAGTGGAGCCCCCCTCGGCGAATTCGCCTTTAAAAATATCGCGCAAGGTTGAGCGGATAACGCCGGGGATATCGATACCAATATGGTGAAAGAACTGATCGTCTTCGGCCGCAAGGGTTGCGTTTACTAGATACGGCGAAATTTCATCAAGCGCTACAACGCGCCGACGCTGTTCATTAAAGAATTCAAACAGTAATACATTCCCTGTACGATCGAACACCTGAGTTGTTTGTTCAATATGACGTTCGGCAAATGCGGCGGGTGTCGGGAGATCGCGAATACTCCAGAGCACAAAGACAATAGCCGCAAGCAGAAGGATTCCTGTTGCAAGGGCTATGCGTTTAATGAGTTTCTTAGGTATCATCTAAATTCTACTTTCTCATAGCTTTTGGTTGGTTGCAACGTAAGCATTTCTTGCGCACAATAGAGAGATGAGGCCTTTTCCCCATGGCGAACTTGCGTCTTTCCTTTCTCGGGGGGTTGACGATATTGTTTCGCGAGACGAAGTTAATCAAATCCTAAAGAGCACAAAGCCGGTGATCGTGAAATACGGCATTGACCCAACAACCGCCCAGCTGCATCTTGGATATTGGGTTATTTTCCGGCGCCTTAAGAAGCTACAGGCCCTTGGGCATACCGTGGTTGTGGTGTTGGGCACGTTTACCGGACGCTTCGGCGATCCTACCGGAAAAACCAAGGCACGTACTCTTCGGGAGAAGCGCGAAGTAGAAGGCGTTGCCCGATCCCTTTCTATTATGGTCAAAAAAATATTGGCGCCATCTCGTACCAAGATAACGCAAAACGCGCGATGGCTTGACGCAATGTCTCTTGATACGTTTTTTCACCTTCTTAGTCATTTCACGGTGGGACAGATGCGCGAGCGAGATCTTTTTCAAAAGCGTGAGCATGCAGGTAAAGAAGTATATCTTTATGAGTTTTTGTATCCAATATTGCAGGCATATGATTCTGTAGCAATTAATGCCGATCTTACTATTGTGGGATCCGATCAATTATTTAACGAACTTCAGGCGCGGAAGCTCCAGCACAGTTTAGGACGGAAAGCACAGGGCATCATTACGCTCAAACTCTTACCAGGCACTGACGGCAAAGAAAAAATGTCACAATCGCTTGGCAATGCCATTAACGTGTTTGATTCTGCGGAGGAACAGTTCGGTGCGCTAATGTCTATTCCCGATGCTGCTGTGCCAATATACGCGGAACTTCTTTCGGATTTTGAGCTCGCACCTCTTGTGCGCGCAAGCGCAAAAGGCGGTATTGCCGCACGCGATGCTAAAATGAGGGTTGCCGAAACTGTTGTTGCTGAAATCCATGGCACGCATGATGCGGCTCGCGCGAAAGAACGGTTTGTGGGGCGTTTCCGAAAACATGAGGTTACGAGTCATCCGTCAGCAAAAATGGGTGCGCATACCATCGTTGATGTTTTGGTGGAAATAAAAATGGCTTCGTCGAAAAACGAAGCGCGACGGCTTCTTAAACAGCGGGGCGTGAAGATTAACGGAAATATAATTACAGACGAACGTCACGCCGTTTCGCATCAAGACGTTATTGCGGTTGGCAAACGAAGAACCGTAAAAGTTATACGTAAGACCGGATAAGCCACGGTGGTTCACGTACGATGCGGCTTCATTTAATGCAAACAGGACACAAAACCCCGGCACGTTCTTTCGTGCCGGGGTCAGTGTTATTCCTCGTTTCCGAAATCTTCTTCCTCTTCCTCGTCGTCGACATCTTCTTCAGGCACATCAGCGGTTTCGCTTTGGTCGTCTTTTTGTGACGTGACCACAAATCGTTTAAGTAAAGCATCTGAGGCCATAAAATTCACCTCCTTTTCAAAAGTTCCCCCATATGGATCGCGGGGGCACCTAGATTAGATAAATGATATTTTCTACTACCTATTATTGCCGTGCTTCTATATTGCCAAACAAAAAGGCGTGGTCAAAGGATAGATCTGGGGATAAGCCCAAATTGTTTATTGGGAGCACACGGATCGTTTTAGGGGGTATATGTATAAAGACGCGAAGACCCCACAATAGCAATGGCTAAAGCGTCTGCGGCATCTGGGGGGCTTGGAGGTTGCGAAAGATCCAGCAGCTTCGCTACAGTTTCTTGAATTTGGCGTTTTGAGGCAGAACCGGTTCCGCAAATCGCCTTTTTTACGGATGCTGGCGATAATTCCACAACGGGAAGTTTTCGGTCGGCTGCAGCAAGCAGCACAATACCCCTTACGTAAAGCGTTTTGAACGCGTCCCCACGCGCCTGTCCCCAAAACACCTTTTCCAAAACCACTCGGTCTGGACGCGTTTTCGTAAGGAGACCGTTAATTTCGTGGCTAAAAAACTGTAATCGCTCACCAAGCTCCCCGCCTTTTGGTGCGATAACCCCAAACGTTATTGCCTCGGGTCGTGCGCTGCCAGTCACTACGCCAAAGCCGGTGCGGGAAAAACCAGGATCGATACCAAGGACCATCATAAGGGATAGTGAATATGGGGTAGAGAGTAGAGAATGGCTTATATTATGTTGGACCAGATTTGTTGAATATCGTCATGATTGTCAAGCGCTTCAACCAGCTTCCCGAAAACATGTTCGTCGGCACCTGACAAGGTAATCGGCTGGGTTGGTTTCCAGCCAAGGGTTATATCTTCTACGGCGACTCCGCGATCTTCACACGCGCGACGTACGAGATCAAGCTTTTGCGGGTCTTGAACTACCACCTCAATCGTATCGTCTTTTTCAATGTCATCCGCCCCGGCATCCATCAAAACAAGTTCAAGCTCGTCGTTCTTCTTGTCCTGTTTTGTAGGGTCAATAGTTATAAATCCCACACGCCGAAACGCCCACCCAACGCCTCCCTCTGCCGCTGTTTTGGCACCACTTATTTCCAAAAGATGCTTTATCTCGCTCACCGTGCGGTTTTTATTATCGGTTATGCCCTCAATGAGCAGGAGCGATCCAGCGGGTCCCACGGCCTCGAGCAAAAACGGTTCAAGCGCTCCTCCCTCTAGGGTTCCGCTGCCGCGCGCTATTGCGCGTTCTATATTCTCTTTTGGCATATTGAGCGTTCGTGCCCGATCAATCTCCATGCGTAGTTTTGCATTCGCATTTGGGTCATTTCCGCCTTCACGAGCCGCAATAGAAATTGCGCGGGAAAGCTTACCAAACATTTTCCCGCGTTTTTTATCGGCAGTTTCTTTTTGATTTTTGATATTTGACCATTTGGAGTGGCCGGACATAGGACAGGGATTGGGGGGTTAGGGAATAGGGAACAGAAATCGGGGAATGGGATTATAATTTAATGCGATAGAAAACGACGCCGGCGCCAGCAAGGAGCGCAAGGGCTACAGCTCCAATAAGGGGAAGGTTTGCGCCGAGAGGCGAGGATGGGTTTGAAGCAGCGGCTTGAAGCGCTAATGCCTCGCTTTCATTATCATCTGTAGTTGAGGGTTTAGCATCGGAAGGCAAAGAAGGAGCCGTGGTTTGTGAAGTTTTTGGCGATGCGCTTTTTGAAATTGTGCCTGTGTTTTGCGCGGGAATTGTAGGAGCTTGAGCCGGTGGGGTCTGTGCAGACGCCGTTTCTCCGCCCGACGCTGTTTGCTGATTGCCAGTTGCCTTTTTCTGATTGGCCGCATTTGGTGTGGGCTTGCTCGTCCATTCCCAGGTGTCGCCGAAACGCGCAAGCGCCAACCCTTCAGCGCTCTCATTATAGCGTATTGCGTCGTGTTGTTGGCCAGACGGATCAATGAGCCGTACCGTGTCGCCGTCTGTGTTATTGAGCGTCAGTTTTGTTTGCGAGTAATAAAAAGCGCGGTATTCTCCCGAAACGAGAGAGGTTCCTTCGGGAATAGTCCAAGGGCCGGTTGTGTTGCCGTCTTGATCATCAAGTCGCCATCCCGATACGTCAACTTGGGCTGTGCCAGTGTTTACGATTTCAATAAACTCGTTTTCGACATCCCGGCCATCAGGATCCGGGAGGAGTTCGGAGAGAAAAACCTGCGTGGTGTCATAATCTGGAGGCGGTTCCGGATCTGTTGTGGGTGCCGGATCCGGCGATGACGGATCCGGTATCGGTGGTTCTTGCTCCTGGGGCGGGGGAGGAGTTTGTTCTTGCGGCGGCTCTTCCTGTTGAACGGAGGAATTTGGCGCTTTTGGCGTTCCTCCGGCGCTCATGCTTGTTTGCCAGTTGTCTGAAGCGGTGCGCTCCATGGTTTGTTTGGTTGTATTGTCGCCCGCAGGCCATCCAGAAAAAGCGTCAATCGTTTGTACGGTATTGTTATCAGCGTCTTTCAGTAAAAGCACTTCTCCGCTATTTGAAAGCGCGCCGGTATAGATTTGGTCGGCGGTAATCGTGGGAATGGTTTCGTCATCCGTACGTTCGAGCAAAAAATACCCCCTGGCCGAAATAGTTCCGGAAAGCAATATAGTTGGTGTCCCGTCAGCGGCCTCAATAGTCCAGCCGGAAAGATCCACTGATTCACTTCCAAAATTTGCAAGCTCAATCCATTCATCCGCCGTACTCGTTGTTGTCCCCATCCATGCAATTTCGTTTATCACCACGTTGGAATTTGCAACAGCCGAAACCGGCACCATCATTCCTGTTGCCATCCCCATTGCTGCTATTGTTATGACGGCCGATTTTTTCATACGTAGCTTCTTTAACGGATGTTTCCGTGTTAGTCAAGTTGTTAATAGTAGTAGCGGTGTTTTCTTATCTGAAATATAATTCCGCCCTCCCGGGCGGCTTCGTTTTTTTATCTTTGTTTTCCTCACGCGAGCACGAGCGGCGGGGCTGCGAGCGCTCTTTATTATTTTATCACCCTGGAAGCAGATGGGGTGCGTTAAGAAAAGTGTCGCGCAGCTCGAGCGGGCATGGATGGGCGCGTTCGTGGTTCGTAAGCTGAAAGCTTCGCGCCCAGAGCGAGCGCGAGCGCCAAGCCGCAGACGCCTCGCTGGGGCGGCTGACGGCGTCTTTTCGAAACGCGCCCCATCTGCCCCACCTCTCTCATGGCCAGGGACGGTTCCCTTTTAACGCGATCCGCTGCGCGCGCGCGATAATCTCTTTTACTACTTCCGGCCGGTCTACCTGCTCAAACGTAAACACGTTTAACTCGCCTGCAGTTTGCGCGCGAATAGTTCCAAAATGAAGTAGGGTTTCCACAAGACCTCGTTGTTCTATCGTAACATCCTGCAGTCGTGAGAGATTTAACTCCGCAACCGTGCGGTTAAACATGCCCTTTTGTTCAATATGTACAATCCGTTCGTTGGTAATAATAAAGACGTCGTAATAATAGTTAATCATGCCGGCAAAGAGCCATAGCCATACCGTCCATTCAAAAAACCCGGAAAGAAACACATACGGCGTGATAAGCGCGCCACGAAGGATTTCAAGTTTGGGAGCCGCAAGAATTGCTGCGCCAAAAAGCGGCCCAAGCAGCAAAAGAAGCGCGGCTGCCCAAGTTGCGGCAAATACAAACCACGTTTTTCTTCGAACGGCTAAAATATCTTCATTCTTGTGGAGTTCAATCATTGGTTAGCAAATAGGGATTAGAGAATAGAGAATAGGGGCTATTGTTGGAGGAGTTCGGGCAGGGAGCTCCAGGGAGTGGCAAGAAATGATGCAAGAATCAGAATAGCCCAAACAATGGTGCCGACAAGAAATAAAACAAGCAATTGCCTCGAACGGTCGCCCTGGACCGCATATTTTTTAATATGGTATACGATGGCTGCAGAAACTGCGCCAAAAAATAAAAGACCCAAAAGCAGAAAAGCGGCGGCGAGGAAAAACATATTCTATAAGGGAATAGGGAGTAGGGAATAGGGAATAAAACTAGAAGAGCTTCGTATTTCTGTTGTCAGGGGGTTTGAGACCCAGGTGTTCCCAGGCCTCGGCCGCTGCTACGCGTCCTCTCGGGGTGCGCAGCACGTATCCGATTTGCATAAGATATGGCTCGACAAAATCAAGGAGCGTATCCTCTTCTTCAGAAAGCGAGGCGGCGAGCGCCTGGATGCCGGCTGGCCCACCCTTAAATTTTTCTATAAGAATACGCAGGTATTCCCGATCGAGCTTATCGAGCCCTTTTTCGTCTATTTCCAGCATCGAAAGCGTCCGTTCGGTAGTGACGTCGTCGATGTTTGGCGATTTCGTGCCACCTTCAACTTGCGCCACATCCCGTGCGCGTTTTAAAAGCCGGTTGGCAATGCGAGGCGTTTGGCGCGCGGCTTTTGCGATGCGTTTTTTCGCTTGCGCGTCCAAAGATACCCCAAGCAATCGGGCGGATCGCCCAAGGATTTCTTCAATTTCGTCATCCGTATAAAAATCTAAACGAAATGCCTGACCGAATCGTGATCGGAGGGGGGAAGACAAAAGCCCTACGCGCGTGGTCGCGGCGATTAATGTGAACGGCGGAAGATTCAATTGCAGTGTACGCGCAGCTGTGCCTTTGCCAAGAATAATATCTAGCGTCCGCGCTTCCATCGCGGGGTACAGCACCTCCTCCACCATGCGGGGAAGTCGGTGGGCCTCATCGATGAAAAGCACCTCGCCTGGTTCAAGATTTGTAAGTATGGACGCAAGATCACCAACGCGTTCGATGGCGGGGCCGGAAGTTACGCGCATGGTTGCTGTCATATGTTTTGCAATAAGATGTGCGAGCGTTGTTTTCCCAATACCCGCGGGACCGTGCAGTAATATATGGTCAAGCGTACCTTCTCGTAAGCGAGCGGCTTGTATGGCGATAAGCAAATTTTCTTTTGCCTGTTTTTGGCCCACATATTCCTCGAATACTTCTGGGCGAAGCGTTAATTCAAGGGTCGGATCTTGCGCTAAAGGGGCGCGAGGGCGTTCGCTTTTTGGCATATGGGATAGTTGACAAAAATATAGAAATCTGCTATAATTCTTTACAGAGGAGCGTTTGGCGAGTTGCCGGCCCCGGCTCCGGTCGGGGAGGGGATATCCTGGCGGATGGGCCATCAGGCCTTGGCTCGATGGTTCCTCGAGGATATCCTTCCTCGTGGTTCCCAAGCCAAGAGATTTTCCGGCAACTCGCCGAGCGTTTCTTTCGATTCGTCCCTCTTTGAGGGGCGATCTTTATTTTATTTTGAAAAGCTCCTCCATATCTTCAAGTGGTCCGGTGACGCGTTCAAGTTCTGCCGTATCGGTAGTGCCATCCAAGACGCGCAGCAGGCCATCCTGTTGCATGGTTACCATTCCACGTTCGGCTGCGGTCTTGCGAACCTCAAAAGTGGATGGCTTTTTAAGTGTAAGCGATTCCATTGCAGAGTCCATGGGGAATAATTCAAAGATGCCTACGCGGCCGCGATAACCGGTATTGTGGCATGCGGCACATCCTTTTGCGTAAAAGAGCTCAAGCCCCTTTGAAAAGGTCGGCATAAGTGGCGCGGGAAGGCCCGCAAGAGCTTTTTTGATTCGACTCGTCATTTCCTCATTTAGGGTGGCGCTCGTTGCGCATTCTTTACAAAGACGGCGCAACAGCCGTTGTCCTATAATAAGCGAGAGTGCGGGCGCGATGGTTTCTGGTTTTGCGCCAAGCTCAATAAGTCGCGGTATGGCTCCTGGGGCATCGTTGGTATGGAGCGTTGAGAAAACGAGATGCCCGGTAAGTGCTGCTTGTAACGCGATGTTTGCGGTTTCTATATCACGCACCTCTCCTACCAAAACATAGTCCGGATCCTGCCGTACGATCGAGCGCAGCCCAACCGCAAATGTGTATTTAGCTTCTGTATCCACTTGCGTCTGTTCAATTCCCCGAATGCGGTACTCGATAGGATCTTCGATCGTAATGATTTTTACTTTTGGCGTGGTGACGTGGCGTACCAAGGCATACAGCAGAGTAGTTTTTCCGGATCCGGTGGGACCGGTGGTAAGAATCATTCCATTTGGTTGTTTTAACCCTTCCCGAATTTTTTCCAAAAGATCTTGCCGCAGCCCAAGCTCCTCCAGGCTTAACAGGTTTCGCGGGTTTAGAATCCGAAGCGTTACAAACTCCCCGTATTTTCCCGGAAGGGAAGATGCGCGGATTTCAATATCTTGTTGTTCTACATGGATGGTGAAGCGGCCATCTTGCGCGCGATCTCGTACATTAAGTTTTAATCCCGCAAGAAGTTTAAGGCGTTCCAGCACCAGGTTATACATTTCTTGTTCAAGCTCGGCGATGTCTTGCAAAATACCATCTATACGGAGACGAACAAGCGATTTTTTTTCTTGGGGTTCGATATGGATATCTGAGGCATCGGCAAAAAGCCCTCCTGCCAAAACAAGATTCACCGCAACTCCAAAATCTCGCGGTTCGATCTGTTGCAACAGTTTACGCAGCTCATCAAGCGCATTCAGTTGTTTTTTAAACGCTGCGATATCCGCGCTTGAGATGCTTACTTCTCCAGAAATGCGTTGGCCCCCACGAGCATATTTTTCATATTCTGAAAGAAGTTCCAAAAAACCACTTTGCGAGATAACGGAAAGTTTTGGTTTAAGGCCCTGTTGTTCAAGCTCCTCCAAAAACTCTTTTGTTTCTTTACGTTCGGGATTGGGGGTTATGATACCAATGCCATGGTCTTCTTGGCTATACGGGAAAGCCAGGGCTTGCGTAAGCTTCTCTTTTGGATAACGGGACAACACCATGCTGTCGATAGAGACGCTTTCGTGTTGTGTAAAGGGAAGCTTGAGGCGTTGGGCAAGCTCTCGACCCCGTTCTTCCTCTTCGCGCCTGTGTAAAGCCGAGATTTTTTTTGCAACTGCATTTCGATCGTTCGTGCCGAATGTGTCTGGCATTAGTTCTATTGTACCATATTAGACGCGGACGTACGCTGACTAAACGCTGACTTACGCGGAATCTCACACCCACACATGATAGTAGTTTACCGTAGCGCAGGATGTGGTGAGCGTCAATCGTTTCTTGACGAATTAACCGGTTTTTGTTATCCTCATCGTGGCAGTTTGACAATAGGAAAAGGAAAAAAAGATGACGCTTTTTGAGTTGATCGAAAAGAAGTTGAGGTTTGCTTCTGTTAATACCGAGTCATGGGCGGATGTAGAAAGAGTTATCATCTGGTCTGTGCCGCATAAGCCCCGATTGGATTTTTATCACCATATGGCTCCGCGTGCCGTTACGCCCGGAGAAGCAAAGCACTTATTTAAAAACGTAACCATTAATGGGGCCTCCTCGGGAGATGACACCCTCCCTGATTTTACGGTTATCACGAAACGATTCGTGGTCTTTGTTGATCATCGTCAGCATTCTGCGCCGAGCACATATATCGGTCCGCGCCGTACGCATGACGTACTCACAGCAGCTCCGCGTCAGCCAATACTATAATCCGCCCCCAAAAGGCGGCATTTTTTTGGATCTAAGATACAATAGAGGCAATGGTGACGAAAAACGATAACGAATTGGTTGCGCTTGGAAAAAAGACAGGAGAAGCCCTGCGCCAACAAAAAAACGGTCCCCTGGTTCTTGCTTTGGTAGGGGAGCTGGGTTCCGGCAAAACCACATTTGTGCGCGGGCTTGCGAAGGGCCTTGGTATTCGTGCGCGCATTACCTCGCCAACGTTTGTGCTGGCGAAACGGTATCGTGTGCCCGCGATAAGAAACAAGAAACAAGAAACAAGAAACAAACAAGATACAAGATACAAAAAACAAGAAACAAACCGGCAATACTTTTGGCACATGGACGCGTATCGGCTAAAAGATGGGCGTGACCTTGCGGGCATTGATTTTGAGGAAATAGTAAGCGACTCCGCAAATATTGTTGCCATTGAATGGGCAAACAAAATAAAACGCGCGATTCCGAAAGGCGCGCGCTGGATTCGTTTTTTCCATTTACCCGGCAATCGCCGCAAAATAATTTTTTCGATGGAATAAAAAAGAGGGAATATGAAATAAGGAGTAAGGATTCCGCGGCTGTCAGCGGAGAATTCACGAAACTTGCTTTTTCGGAGATGGGGTGATAAGCTCTGAATGAAGGAAATTGAAAAAAGAAGAGAGAGGAAGAAATATGGCCCATTCTGTTTCTGCAGCACTTTGCTTTCCAGAATACGTAGCCTTATTTCAGGATGCTTTGCAGGCTGGCGAGAAAGATCGGGTTGCGACCGTAATAACCATTTACGCGCGTCATATTGCCGATGCGGTGCGCAATGACCGCGCAGAAAACCCCGTGAAGGCGTGGGAAGAACTCATGCAATTAAGCAAGGATTTGTTTGAAATGCACACGATTGCCAATCGGCTCATTCTGTCCCGCAAGAACGTGCCCGATAGCGCGTTGGTCCATGAAGCAAGCGGTAGCATGCGAGCATTGCGCATGCTTTGTGGAGAATATATGCTGACCGTGATTCCTTCCGCCGTTCTTGATGAAGCAAGAAAGTACCGTACGATCCTCCTTGGTCTTCAAGGCGTCAATGATAAATGGTTAGATGAACTGCCGTCATTGTCCGGGTTTTCATCTGCGGAAACAAAATCCGCAGTTCATGCATTGAACCGTTACGGGTTTATTCAGATGACTAATTTTGGGAAAAAGCGCGGCAAGAGCCGTTTCGCAGTATCGCTTCTTCCCTTAGGGGAGGATGCCATAAAGTACACGCAATAGTTTCCGTAATCAAACCGCCCTCGTGGGCGGTTTCCTTTTTCTTTCCCTCTTCCTCCATTTTTGCTCAAAGCGAAGAACGCAAGAATATGTCATGATGAAAAATAAGCAGCACGAGGGATGCGACGAGAAAAGTTCAATCTCTTTTCTTTTTCCTTTCCTCTCTCTGTCAGCAAGATATGTCATAATAAGAAGCGAGCAGCAGGAAAGAGCGCGAGGGGCGGGACGCCGAGCGGCCTTAAGGAACGGAAGGATCCCTTGCAGACGCGAGGCGGCCTGCCCGAGCGCTTTGCTATGCCAACGCATCTCCTCATCCTCGACACCTCTTCGCTTTTCTTTCGCGCATTCCATGCGCTTCCTTCGCTTACCTCCGCATCTGGAGAACCAGCGGGGGCCGTCTACGGTTTTTTAAGTTTGCTGTTTAAAGCAGTTGAACAACTTAAGCCAACCCATATTGCAGCCGCCCTTGACCTTCCTGGTCCTACCGTGCGCGATAAGATTCTCCCCACCTATAAGGCAAATCGGCCAGAAATTGATCCCGAGCTTTCCTCGCAGCTTGCCCACATGCCGGAGGCCTTGCGGGCACTTGGTATTTTGGGTTTTGCATCCGAGGGCTACGAAGCAGACGATGTTATTGGGACGATTGCGGCAAAAGTGCGCGCGAGCCACTCGGCTGCAAATATCACCATCTTAAGCGGAGATTTGGACACCCTGCAGCTTGTTGATGACAAAATCTCTGCCATTGTCCCCAAAAAAGGGATTTCAGAAACCGTACGTTACACACCCGCCAAAGTAGTTGAGCGCTTTGGCATCGGTCCGGATCTTGTCACGGCCTTCAAGGCGATCAAAGGTGATCCGTCAGATAATATTTCCGGTATTGCGGGCATTGGCGAAAAAGGGGCGGCTGCCATTTTGCAAAAAACAGGGTCACTAAAAAAAGCGCAACAGCTTTTGTGTAAAGACCAACCGCCTAAAGAGCTTGTGCGGTATCAAAAAGCATTCTGTGCAGCACAAAAAAACCTTCCGGTATTATTGCAACTTGTTACTATTAAAAAGGACGTACCTCTTGAGTTTTCATTGGAAGGATGCAGATTTTCTGGCTTTGACCGACCGGAGGTTGGGCAATTTCTGTCTCGTTTTGGTTTTGCCAGTTTGTCTGCGCGCGTACGAAACGCCAGTGCCTCGGTGCACAAACAGGCGCAGGGCGACGCATCGCTTGGAACATTCATTATAGAGCAGGAAAAATCGACTCATGCAGACATTGATCGTGCAGAAAACGCCGGACTTTTTTCCCACGAGATCGCCGAACTTGAGCGGACATTGATTCCCGTGATTTCCGACATGGAACGGCGCGGCATTTTTCTTGACCGAAAAACGCTTGGGCAACTTGGCGAAACATTACGAAACGAAACGCATGCCTTACAAGAGGACATATTTGTTAAAATCGGCCAGCGCATCAATCTTGCTTCTCCTGTTCAATTGCGCGCCGTGCTTTTTGAAAAGCTGGGTTTGCGGTCGTATCAGCGTACCGGAAAGGGGAAAACCTCGACCGCGGCAGCAGCGCTTGAGAAATTACATGGGGCGCACCCCGTAGTGGATGCGCTTTTGCGCTGGCGCGAACTTAATAAACTTATAACCACGTATGTTGATGCGCTGCCAAAACTTGTTGATATGCGTGACGGCAAAATCCACGCAAAATTCTGGCAATTAGGGACAGTAACGGGGCGCATCGCATCTACCGATCCGAATTTGCAGAATATCCCGATACGCACAAAAGAAGGTCGTGCCATTCGGGCTTCGTTTCGAGCGCAAGATGGGAGCATGTTCGTATCGTGTGATTATTCGCAAATGGAACTGCGTATTGCCGCGGTGTTGTCAGAGGACGAACGCCTTCTTGAAATTTTCAAACAAGACGGCGATGTGCACCGCGCCACCGCAGCCCGCGTGTTTGGAGTTTCAGAAAAAAACGTAACCGATGAAATGCGGAGTCGTGCTAAAACCGTAAATTTTGCGATGCTCTATGGCGCAGGATTTCGTCGCGTGGCACAAGAGTTACGGTTTTCGCAAGACGAGGCGCAAGCATTGCTTGATGAATACTTCGCCGCATTTCCGCGGCTGACTTCATGGATTGAAAAAACACGAGAGGGGGCACGGCGTGATGGGTTTATAGAAACGGCATTTGGTCGAAGACGCTATCTTCCCGATATTAGTTCAAGCGACCAGCGGTTGCGTGCGCAGGCAGAGCGTATGGCGACAAATACCCCCATTCAGGGGTGCGCTGCAGATTTAGTAAAAAGGGCAATGGTTGCATGTGCGCGCCAAGCACCTCGCGCACTTTTATTGGTACAGGTGCACGATGAGCTGCTTTTTGAAATCCCCAGCGACGTTATCAAGGATACAATTGTAACACTTCGCATCATTCTTGAAGGGATTTGGTCAGATGCGCCCGTATCTTTCCCGATAAAGATTTCTCGAGGATCGCGCTGGGGGGAATGGGAACAATAGCCCTTGCGCCTTTTTTTTGGTATACTATTGGTGTATGGCAAGGCTTCTTGTGGTGGAGGACGAAAAGGCGCTGGCGGATGTTTTAAAAACCAAACTCCAACGTGAAGGTTTCGACGTGGTTGTTGCCAATGATGGCGCCGATGGCCTCGCAAAACTGAAAACCGAAAAGCCGGATCTTTTA
>MHSS01000005.1 GCA_001822835.1 Candidatus Terrybacteria bacterium RIFCSPHIGHO2_01_FULL_48_17
TTGTGAAATCTGATATCCTTTGGGAAGATCTGGATAAAAGTAGTTTTTGCGGTCAAATTTTGAAAACTCTGCCAAGGTGCAATTAAGCGCAGCGCCAACCTTCTGCACCATACGAATTGCTTCTTTGTTGGGTACCGGCAGGGTGCCGGGGTGCCCAAGACATACCGGGCATACGTTTATATTCGGATGTTGCTCCAGGGGATCGTTTAAGGAAGCGCAGAACATCTTTGTGCGGGTATTAAGTTCTGCGTGTATTTCAAGGCCGATAACAGGTTCGTAAGGCATGAAGACGAGGGAATAGTGAATAGGGAGTGGAGAGTAGCCGACAGGGTTCAGAGTACAGAATAGCACTTGCCAAAAAAAGAAAAAAGCCCCTTATTGCGAGGGGCCCCAGAATTCGTGGGGGATTTTTTCAATAATTTCTTGCCAAACACGCTCAATCCCCGGCTCCGTTGCCTCGAGCGCAGCATAATCGATTCGGCTTACCCATCGAGCATCGTCTGCCGCAGTAGTGTCAACGGAAAGATCCTTGATGTTGGAAACAACGCATACGAATACAAACCACTCGTGGCTTGTGAATCCGCGGCGGCAAGGATTATTCATTACTCCATGCCATACCAGCCGCACGTTTTGAGTATCAAGATTTGTCTCTTCCTTCACTTCGCGGTTCACTGCTTGTCCGGCGGTTTCGCCGACTTCAAAATGCCCTGCCGGGCATGCCCACGCAACCGGAAAAGTCGCTCGTAAAATAAAAAGTACACGACCGTTTATGTCTTTGATAATTGCGCCCACCGATCCCCGCGGACATCGTTTATCATCATTTTTCATTTGTAAATCCTCACTAGACAGTCCCGTTTCCATTCAAATGAAGCAGCGCAAAAAGGTCATCGGGTTTGCGAACGCGTCGCGGATGAAAAAAAGAATTACAACAAACCTCAACTGGATCCTCGTCGTATGCATAAACTGGTCTTCCGTGTGCAACAGCACCTCCCAATAATGCGACCAAGTCCTCATGTAATTTGCTTTCGGGATTATATACATAGAATACGTCGGCGGTACTTAAACGATGCAGTGATCGCGGCGAAGTATCGTATATCGCAAGAGGCACGAGGCCCTTTATGCGCAAAGCTTCCTGCCATTCAGAAACCTCGTTGACACGATGGGGGGCTGACAATATGGCGATATACTCTCCAAGCCACGGCAATAAATGTTTGGGCTCTTCAACTACCGCCTCTACATATTCCTGCTGATACGCAGGAAGCGGAAGCAATGAGAAAATGGGCTTCCCGAGTCGGCGGGCATAATCAAACTCCAAACGAGTGTTAACACCGAATTTTCCGTCTTGGTTATAGATAAAGCACACATCAGCTCCGCGGATACGCTCAAGATGCGCCCGCACAAAGCTTTCCAGATGTTGTCGGTATATCGGATCTTTTATGCGTTCTGATTCTTCAAGAAGATGTAAGCGCGGGTCGCGCCCCTCAAAATCGGGCTTAAGGGCAGCAATACCAAGCGCGGTGAGATCATCGTAAAACTTATACAAACCCTCTTTTTTTTGCTGACTTCCGCACAGAACTACCGAGCGTTTCATAGGTACTTTTTAGCGTACTCTAGCGCATAAAAAAAATCAACCCCGCCAGCGGCGGGGATTGATATTATTTATCTAAAAGGTCTTTCTCCTTTTGAGCAATCCGCTCATCCTGCCCACGACGAGCAAAATCGTACTGGTTCATATTCGCCAGAAGGTGTTGGGAAATCAGAGGGAACGCTTTTCTGATGAGCCGCACCTTCTCTTGTTCGATCTTCCGGTAGTCGGGGTGGCCTTCGGGAATAGTTCGCAGTTCGGCTTCCCAGAAAAAGGAACGCAAATTTTGCCACTGTTGAAATCGCATGCGATATGCAAGCGGAACCGCATATTGTGCAATTTCTGGATCCTGCGCCTCGATTGCGGAAAAAACTGCTTCGGCTTGTGAAATTGCTCCTCGAAATTCTTTTTCAAGACCGGCATCGATCACTTCCGATGGCACATCATAACCATGATGGACGGAAAATAACTGCCTTTGCTGTGTTAACATGCGATGGCGATGCAAATCGCGCCATGCACCTATGTTCATGACGATCTCAAATCGTACAAAACTATTTTCAAGCGCGCGCCCCACTTTTTGCCAGCGTTGCGTGCGACCCTCAAAGTATTTTGAAACAATTTGCTTTTTCTTATCCGGCGGCATGCTGCGCACTTTTTCGAATATCTCGCTCCACGAATGGCGCATGCCAGGCGTATCGTAGATCATACTGGCAACAATCTTATTCTCGCCTTCCGAATCGTGCTCAATAAGCGTTACGGCAACGGATTGCGCAGATCTGGGCAAATTATCATTGAATAAATTTTTTGTAAGCGCTGCGGTGCGTTTTTTGCGGTTCCCAAGATATTCTTGGTATTCTTTTGCGATATCTGTTTTTGCTCTGCGCAAAAATGCCGGAATAACCTGATTTAATTCCTCATACGCGCGCTGCCCGGCCCAGCGCACTTCTCCAAGTATGTGTTTTGCGCAACGGCTATACAAATATTCAAACGCCTGGCCATTACCAAAAAATGCAACCTGGCTTAATGTTGCCGCGGGAAGCAAACCGCGTAATACATCAAACGACTTTGCACGAATGACTGCTGGTTTTTCATCTGGAAATTTTCCGGATAACCATTCCTGCATCTTGCCAAGAAGCTTCGTATAAGTACTAAATAGGCCATCGAGTGCCGCGCGATACTGTTTTTCCAGTCCCATCTTGGCAAGTGTCGGATCTATAAAATATAGGTATTGTCCGCCCGTTTTTTGGGAATAATCAACATATCTAGTTGATTTTTCAATAGGGGCAAGGCCTATTCTCTGGTCCTCTAAGTGTTTAATCGCTAGCTGCGAAAGGCCGCAGAAAACAAGATGAGTACCTGCCATTTGTGCAATAGAATCATCGCCATATTGAGCCAACCACTTCAGGTAAAATGCCCGGGCTTTTGGGTTTTGCAAAAGCTCTATGGCGCCGTGTTTTCTTAACAACATCCAAAATTCGCGTAACGCTTCACTCTGTTTCTGTTTTTCTGCCCAGCTTTCCGGCGCCTCATCTTCTTCTGGAACCGGATACATAAAGGGATACAAAAATTCATTCAAGAAGATTGCGCGAAGATCTTGAGCTGCGCGGCTCGCCCTTGAACACAACGCGCCGATCAGTTCAGGCGAAAAAATAAGCGGCGCATAGACCGACTTGTCAATATTCGTTACAAACGGCTTAAGATGCAACGCATCCCTTCCGCTCCACGGTTCGCCTTGAAATAGCGGTTCGTACAACTGAAGCTCTTCTTCCATGATCGCTCCTTATGTTAATGAACTAATGATATTTTGCCTTAACAAGCTTATCTAATAAAGGTTCGATCTGTGCAAAAATTGCTTCGGGCGAATTGCTGCCGTCGATCATATATACATTGTCATTACGCAACATTTTTGCAAGTGCGGTATATTGTGCCCTAATTTTTCCCATCGTATCTTTTTTTTCAAAAATGTCAGCTTCGCTCTTTTTCTCTTTTGTTCTTTCAAATGCGATATCCGCCGCAACATCGATTATGATTGTGAGATCAGGAAACACAAACCACCGTATTTTTCGATGAAGTTGCCATAGTTCTTCAAAAGAAATATCTGTTGCCATGCCGTAAGCCATCGTTGACAAAAAATAACGATCGGAAATAACAGCAGTAGGCGCCTTCTTCCCTATTTGAGGAATAATCTCGCGCTCCAAATGCGCTTGCCGATCTTCGATAAAAAGCTCCTGAAGCGCAAGAGAAGAAATCTCCAGAGCGCCGGTGATGGCCTGGCGGAGCCGTTGTTGGTCATCAAGATAGGAGGGTTCTTTGGTATACACCGCGGAATATCCTTTTGACGCATACCAGCGGACAATATTTTTAGCTTGTGTCGTCTTTCCGGACCCATCGATTCCCTCAACGGCGATAAAAAAACCAGGGTATGGATTTTCTTGCATATGCTAATTCCACTTTACTGCCATCAAAATATTTTACAATCTTGACATATAAACTGTTCTATGCCAATGTGTCGTAAGTACGTATGATTAGAGAAGGAAGGTAAACGTGAAGATCGAGCGGTCCAAAATCGGTGAAACAAAACCGTGCGCTGGTTGCGGAAAGGAAATATCGCCAGCAAGCTATGTCGAAGTGGTCGAGGGGCGACTTTTCTACCATGCAGACACTGGTCTTTATTGTCTTACCCCGCCAGAAAAGGCACAGCTTCTTAAAATCATTGAGCTTAAGTAATTAGCGGCACCTAGAGGTGCCGCTTTCACTTAAAACTCTAGAAATTGAGATGCATTTTGCTGGCTGTGGGCCCCTCATCTCCAAAGTACTTGCTTTTCCGAGTCGGGGCGCCGTATGGCTCCTCTGCTTCGGAAGAGAGCTTCGTAAAACTAATCTGTGCGATAGGCATTTTCCAGTAAAGATTCACGGGTAATTTGCCGATATTGTGAAGCTCTAAGGTTGGTTTCAGGTGATTTCCCGGATCGATAAAGCCGGCAGTTGCGTGAACGATAATACCAAGGCGCCCCAATGAACTTTTACCGTTCAGTTGCCCTACGATACCGGCGGACAAGCCCACCTTTTCAAAGGTCACGCCCAACACAAACTCTCCCGGATGAAGCACAAAAGGAACACCTTCTTCCACCAATACTTCTTCCATAATATCGTCAACCGGTTCTTTCACATCAATCGCTCCTCGAGATGAGGAGCGAAACGTAAGGAATTTATTTCCTAATCGCAGATCAACAGATGCGGGCTGCACCATTGCAATGTCGAATGGCTCAACAGCGATAAGCCCTTCGGCAATTCCCTTTTTTATGTCTCTGTCTGATAAAACCATAGCGAGTAAATCCAAATGTCAAAATCCAAAGCCCAAAACAAGCACCGAATCTTAAAATCAAAAAATCTTAAACACGTTTAAAATTTAGTATTTTGGAATTGTAATTTGTTTTGGATTTTGTGCTTTGTGCTTTAAATTTATTCTACTTTAAGCCCCATTGACCGCGCCGTCCCTTCAATAACCTTGATGGCTTGTCCAACGTCTTCGGTATTCAAATCCGGGATCTTCTGTTCCGCAATTTCACGAATTTTTGCCTTGGTTACTACTCCGGCATTTTTCTTATGGGGCTCGCCCGAACCTTTCTCAATTCCTGCTGCCTTGCGCAATAAATCAGAAGCCGGCGGGGTTTTAAGCCGCATATCAAATGTCCGGTCAGTATACACGGTCAATTCAACTGGGATAACGGTACCAGCTTTGTCTTTGGTCGCTTCGTTAAATTTTGTACAGAACTCCTGAATATTCAAGCCATGTTGCCCCAAAGCTGGCCCCACCGGAGGAGCAGGCGTTGCCTGTCCGGCTTGAATTTGTAATTTAATGATTGTCTTGACTTCTTTGGGCATAAAATACTACGAAATACGAATGATTACGAATATACGAATATACAGGCGTTTCCTTTTTTTCTACCTTACTCCTCCATAAAGGTGTTGGCAATTTTTAGTCCAACTATCTATACGCCGCAAGAAGGACTTTTCTTCCATCTCAATCAAAGCGAGCGGCCGTACTTTGAGCGGGTTGCAGGGCCGAACCGGTTCGGGCGCGAGCGGTTGCCCGCCGAGCGGCCTTAAGGAACGGAAGGATTCCTTGCAGACGCGAGGCGGGTTACCCGAGCGCCATGAAATGCAAAAACTGCTGCAAGCTTACAATTTCTTTACCTGTAAAAAGTCAAGCTCCACGGGGGTGTCGCGGCCGAACATGTTCACGAGCACCTTTACTTTGCCTCGCGCTTCATCAACATCCGAAACCTTCCCATCCATATCCCTGAAAGGACCGTCGGCGATGCGTACCGTATCCCCTACCTTTGTATCAATCTTATACTCCGGCTCTTCTGCGCCGATGCGTTTCAACAACGAATCGATTTCCTCTTTTATTAAAGGCGTTGGGGTGGTTCCGGCACCCACAAAGCCCGTCACGCGCGGGGTATTACGCACCACATACCATGAATCGTCGGTAACAATCATCTCAACCAAAACGTAGCCCGGATAAACGTTTTCTTCAACCACCCGCCGCTTTCCACTTTTCACCTCAATTCGTTTTTCTTTTGGCACCAAGACCTGAAAAATCTTATCTTCCATGCCGAGCGATTCAATACGCTGCTTAAGCGCCCGCGCCACTGCATCTTCATACCCTGCATAAGTATGAATGACATACCAATTTCGTCCGTATTGCGTGGTTTGTTTTGGCATAGACCGAAGTTACAAGATACAAGAAACAATCATCAAATAAATCTCAATGCCCAAATTCCAATGACCAATAAATAACTTAATGTCTTAATGTAAAAACATTTTGCCATTGGGGCCTGGATATTTATTGGAAATTGGGATTTGGATATTGGTCATTGTTTGTGCCTTGTATCTTGATGTTTGGATCTTCCCGAATTATTAATTATTGATTATTTTCTTCGTTCGGTGTTGTTTCCGTTCCGGTAGCGTCTTGGGTCGCCCCATCCCCTGCCTCTTGGGTCTGTATATTAACAGCACCCTGGTCGGTATCGCCTACCTGCACCGGAATATTTTGCGACTGCGATCTTTGCTGAGTGACTACTGTATCAACAAAAAAGAGCGCGCGACTGAACACAAAATCAAAAACGCCCAAAAGAGCCGCGACGAACGCGGAAAGAAGAATCACAATAAGCGTAAGGCGGACCACCTCTTGTCGTGTCGGCCAATTTACCCGTTGCATCTCGACACGAACCTCTTTAAGGTACGCCCATGTCTTTAGGGGTAAAGAAAGAATCAGGTTCATAAAAACTATTTGTGTATATTTGTTTTCCCACTCGCGCTAATTCGTGTCTTCTAAAAACAGCCCACGGGGGGCGTCCCCACCAGCATAGGGCTGCCACGATCTTTTGTCAATAATTTGATCCGTGCTCAATGCAAATATTGTGCTTTGGCACGATTGTGTTCTTCAAGAGTACGCGAAAAAACCGTAGTGCCGTCTGGTGCCGAAAGGTAATACAGATATGGCGAGGCCTCTGGATAAATGGCGGCCGTAAGCGCAGCCAATCCGGGATTGGAAATAGGCCCGACAGGAAGACCCGCGTATTTATAGGTATTATAGGGAGAATCAAATTGCAAATCTTCGATCGTAAGGGTGCTGGAGGTCTTTTGACCCTTAACTTCAGAACGTTCCAGGGCGTATAAAACCGAAGCGTCAACCTGCAACGGCATACCAATTTCAAGGCGCTTGTATAAAATACCGGAAACAACTTTCATGTCACGATCGGTCCGCACTTCTCTTTCAATGATGGATGCTATTGTTACAATATCATGAATTGATTTTCCTTGCCGCAAAATTTCTTCGCGCAATTCTCCCGACAGCTTATTTTCAAAATTGATGAACATTTTTACAGCAATATCTTGCGGCGCCGAATCTTTACGAAACCGATAGGTGTCGGGGAAAAGATAACCCTCAAATTCCCGCATACCCACAGGTGCCCGGCTGCACGGTTCGATTAGTTCAAAGTCCGCGCACGCTGCCTCATTGAACAAGGCCGATAGAAATTCGTTTGCTTCGCCAAGACCTTCTTGGGAAAAACGCGCGTCAATATCGGCAACATCAAACCCTTCCGGAATCGTAACCGTAAGATCGCGTTCTGGTGGCGCCTTAGCCGTTAACACCTCACTCACACGAAAAGCCGACATTGCGGGTGACAACATAAAATCACCTGCCTTTACTTGCGCTTCCCTACCCTGAAAAATTAAAAGTAGCTGAAAAATAAATCCATTGCGAACTAAACCTTGTGCCTGGAGGCGCTGCGCAATATCGCTAATCGTTTCACCCTGCATAATTACAAACGACTGTTGTGCTGCCACGTTTTGCGGCGCCTGCAGTAAAAACCAAACCATAAAAATGCACACGGCCAAAATAAGACCGAGGGCAGCCAACGCCCCCAAAATAATTCGTTTCACCCACCGCCCTCGACCTTTTGGGGGCAATTGTTTCCCGATTTCTGGTTTCTCATCTCCAGTTTCTAATCTCTCTTCAGAAGCTACAATCTCATGCATGTTTTTTTGAAGATTTTGAGGATTAAATCCCATAAAGCTCGGATTATTCGGATCGCGGATGGATAAGAGGAACAAAGGCAAAACCAGGATATTCCTCCTCATCCCATGAGCCATTGTCTTTTTTTCGAAATCGCCACACGCTTGATTGAATTGGTGCGACGATAATGCCACCCGCAGCACACTGCTCTTTCCACGCATAGGGTAATGTTTCCCCCGCTGCAGCGGCAATAATTCGATCGTACGGCGCGTGTTCGGGCAAGCCCCCGGAGGCATCACCGCATATCCACTGTACAATCCCTTTCTCAATAAAATTATATTTCGCTACGTTCTTCTTCCCAAACTCGCACAACTCCGGCACCCGCTCCACCGCATACACTCGTCCTGAACCCTGTCCCTTGCCTGCCCCGTTGCGAACTCGTTCTGCTGCGGGGTCCCCTGTGCGTTGCTTGCTTACAATATACGCAAGCAGCACCGTTTGCCACCCAGATCCTGCGCCAATATCCAAAACCTTCTGGCCGGGTTGCGGCTCAAGCAATTCCAGCATAAATGCTACGGTTAATGGTTGAGAAATGGTCTGGCCGTGACCAATCGGCAAAGGAGCATTTAGTTCCGCTTCGATTCGTAATTCCTCTGAAACGAAATTCTCTCTGGAAACAGCGCGGAACGCCTCAACAATACGAGGAGTTCGTAAAATTCCCTGTTGTATTAAATCGTCAACGACAGTCATCGTGTATAGTATGACAGAAAAAATGCGCCCGTGCATTACGGGCGCAAGCAATGTTTTATTCTTGCGGTTTTGGTTCCGGAAACTCGGTATCCTCTTGCGCGTTCGGATTTTCCGTAGACGGCGTTGATCCATCCGGCCGCTTTCGGCGTATCGGAATGGGTTTTCCGCCCCGCTGCGACATAGGAGGCCTTGGACGCGGTAAAGGAATTCCTGCACTACGGAACGCATCCACCAATTCTGCCGTGGAAAGCGGATCCGCCTCCATCGGCTCACGCAATTGCCACGGCGTCGTTGCTCGTTTCCTTCTCGCGCGCCGGACAACCGTCGCGGCTTTCTTCTGTCCGTTTTCTTCCGAGAAAACAACGTCGAGTAATACCGATTCTCCCGAACGCAGCTTTGCCTCAACGGCGAAATCTGAAATTGGGGCAGCAACAAACTTTTCTATGATAGTGCGTATATTCCGCGCGCCGTATTTAGGATCAACGCCTTCGCTGAACAAAAACTCAAGAAACGGAGCGGTATAAGAAACCGAAAGCGCGGCCGGTGTTCCAGCACTCCCATCTATCCGTTGTTCCACTATCTCAAGCTCTTTAAACAAGATCCGCCAACACGCCTCCTCGCTCAAGGGGTCAAACACAATAATGCCATCGCTCCCGATACGACCCAAGAGTTCCGGTTTAAAGTGCGGCGACTGCTCAATGACGCGTTTTGTGGCGCTCCAAATCTGCTGGCTCTTCCCGTTTGCGCGCGCAATGCGCTGTTTTACATTCAGCTTAAAGCCCAAACGCCCCGAATCGTCCAGAACGCGCTGGATTTCTTTTGAAGCAATATTGGAAGTCAGCACAAAAAGCGTACCCGTGAAATCAATAGTCATGCCCTTATTAAGGGTGAACTTTCCTTCTTCCAAAATTCCCAGCAATAAATCGGTAAGTTCGGGTGCTGCTTTTTCAAATTCATCCAAAATGATTATTGCTCGCACGGGCCAAAGCTTTTGCCGCAGGCGACCAAGAAAGTTCTCCCGCGCCTTTTGCATGGCGCCGGAGAGCTCAAAAAACATTATTGCCTGCTGCCCGAAAAGCTGCACCAAAGATTCTTTGAATTCCTCATAATCCTCAAGGGCTTTGGGAGCGCGCTTTTTGACATCGTATTCTCCCACATCTTCAAATGCCGATTTGTCGCCATAGCCCACATAGCTTGGCGGTGCCCCTTTCAAGCGCAACACCTCGTGGCGTTCTTTTATCGCGCCACAGTCGATATAAATAATCGGATCTCCCAGTCCCGGCTCAGGATGTCCGATCCATTCCCATCCTAACACCTTCGCAAGAAATGTTTTTCCGGTACCAGTCGGGCCTGCAAAAAGCATAACGCCTACGGGGCGCTTAGGGTCATTAATGCCCGCATAAAAACGGACAAGAATGCGCACCGCATGGCGTATTGCCCGATCTTGGCCGAACACCTGATTGCGAATGCGTTCAATCATTGCGCGAAAATGAGATGTTCCTTTCCTGTCGCGCATGAGCATGATGGGAAAACGTGAAGGGTCTACGCCGGTCCGCGGTTTGTTGGACACAGTCAGCCACCTTTCTTATTGCCAAAGAGCAAAATGTAGTTTGCACTGTAGCATTAAAACCCTCGCGAGACAAGGCCCGAATTCTTTGCCAAAAGAAAACAGCCGCAGATTTTTGCCTGCGGCTGTGCGAAATTAAATTCCAAGTTCTTCGTGAAAGACCTGACGCGCCTTTTCCGGTCCGCGGTCGGGATTCCTCACAGTATCCCCTACGAATCGGACTTCGGACATAAAGATGCGACCCTTGTGGGAAAGTGTACGGACGTACCCGACGCCCACATCAAGATTTTTAAGAAGGCTCTTCTCAAATCCGGTCATCCAAACGATCGTGCCAACCTGTAGTACGACCCGCTGTCCGTGGGTGGCGCTCCATTCCTCCACGGCAACTGCCACGTGGAAATTACCCTCGATGATAAGCTGACAATCGGAAGTTTCCAGACATTCCTGCGCACGCTGAGATGAGGCCTTTGTTCGTGCTTTGTAAGGGTGGAACATTTCAAGACACAGGCCCGACGGAAGGCGATATTTCTCGCATTGCACCACGTGTTCCGCGACAAGATCACGGAGCCCGCGCAGCACGATGTCGTGCCTGTACAAAAGCTTACCAATACCGCGCGCTACCGTATCAATAATTGTATCCCGGAAAATCCTCAATGGTTCATGGCCGTCTCGCGTTTGCCAATCATCATGGTTTCCGCGACGGAAAAGAAAAAGAATCAAACAGGCCGAAATAAGCGAACGAAGCTCCTCGTCGGAGGGCTTACGGGATGAGAAATTTGCAAACGCTCCGCGAAAACGCTCCCTAAATACCTTCAACATCACCTGAGCGCAAAGACGTCCGCTTAACTCCTCTTGATAGGTGTAGCTCTCAAAACCAGGAACAACCTCGCCCCGCAGCGTCAAATAATGATAGAGGCCCTGTATAAGGTCTCCCGCAATCGCAAGAACGTTCGTGCCGCTTTCAAGTATCAGTTCAGGAACACGGTTAAGGAAAAACTCATATTCGGTAAATGCGGAGCCGCCATGAAGACATGCTGCCGCAACCACCTTATCTTCCCGAAGTTCCCCCAAAGGAGGCAAGGGACATCGAAGTTCCCACTGAATCCATTCGGGATCAAAATCATAGCGCTGGGAATTCCCGTCAAAGAGAATCTTGGGCTGAAGACCGCTTCGATTATATCGGGCGATCTCGCGAGCAATGGTGCGACGACGAATGCCAAGCACATCCTCAAGGCGTCCAATAGTGCGGGGACCATATGTTTTGAGCTGCGCAAAAGTTTCCTTCAGCACCGGGGTGGCTGCTTCAGGTACCGGGATCATTTCCCGCTCGTTTGCGGCAATATCCTTAAGACTATAAGTGCGGAAGGAGAATTCGGGAACCGGGGGATCGCGATCCTCCAGAAGCCGAAATTCCAACACACGAATCCCCACCTGGTTCTCGGTCGTGATAGTTTCGTCAGGTACGTGGGCCATCGGTACCGACATCCAAGGTTCGGATGATTCTCCCACAGGACGCGCCACAGAAGTACCGCCACAGTCGCTAGACCAAATGGCAGGGGGTTTCTGTTTGGATTGTTTTCGTTTTTCTCGGATGAAGCGTTCTGGACGCACGGAGTAGTTTGCAACTCCACCAAGCTGTGCAACGCCGCGGTGCGGCAGCACTACCCAAAGATCATCGCCCCGATCAAATTCCCGGAGCTTTTCAAGCCCCTTAAGATCAAGGCGACCACTCGTTTCATCCCAAAAACGGACGTCATCAAGATTGTACGGCTCCTGCCGCCTAATTTCTGCGAGACGTGCCGCGACCTCCTTGCCAATTATGCCATCGTAATTGGTGGCGGGACTCGTAAAGATGTAATACTTCACAAGATGGCCGCGCTTGTTGCGAATCTCGGGCAAAAGTCGTGCAAGATTTTGCGCGGTCTGCTCAACAAGCTCTTCGTATGCTTCCGCGCGCTTTTTACCGGCTCCCTTGGGAAGCTTTGCAAGAAGATGTTTTGAAGAAACGAGACCTCCTTGGATAATCACAAACTTCGCCTCGTCTATGCCGGTAGCAATTGTCTTTAATGCATCCAGTATCCAGCGACGGAAACCCGGACGGCCGTAATCAAGCCGTGAAATAACGGCAACCGCTTCTCCATGCTTTTCAGACATCAGAGTCACCTCTTCCTTTTTTTTCTTTACAAGGTTCTCGTGTGCCTTCACCGTAGCAAATGGGGGCTATCACGTCAAGACAAAACCCGCAGGTTATGCGGGTGAATACATTATGTGAGTTTAAGAAGCTCGCTCAGCGTAAACACGCGATGCAGACGTATCTCTAAGGAAGAAAGAAGCTTTTCGGCGCCTTGCTGGCGATCTACTGCAACTAAGGCGTCCTTTACCACCAAACCTTCCTTTCGCAAAATGCGTGCCGCAAACGTGATACTCTGTCCCGTCGTGGCAACATCATCTATGAGCAACACTCGTTTTGTTTTTTCGTATAAGCCAAGAATAGGAAGATCTAGGCCCGTTTGCTTTCGCTCCAGTACCGGGCTTAACGACGGTATGCCGGATAAGATCTCAATTGCCCCAACCAGTCGAGAGGGTGCGGTGGGCACATCGGCAATATAATCACACGAAGTTTTTATTGCCTTCATGACTACAAGCATCGCACGGGCAAGGCGTACAAATGTTTTAAAACGAGAAGGCACGCGTCGAAGATCGACATATACGGACGCGTCTTGCCCTCCGGAAAGCAAAAAATCTCCGCGCTGTACGCACCCCATCGCTACCAATTCGCGCGCCAAGAGTATGTTTCTCAATAAACCCTCCTTTTTCTTATGAGAACACCAGCTGTCGTTGTACGAACCATACCGCAATCGCAACAATATATCCTGCAATCGCAGGAAGCGTTGCGATGCGAAGGTAGGCACCAAAAGTTAGATCTTTTACCATTCCCATAGCGATAACTCCTGCTGCGGACCCGATAACAAGTATTGAGCCGCCGATGCCTGCCGTGAGCGCAAGCAACACCCATATACTCGGATCAGATGTTTTTATAATTTCGATTGCTGCGGCAGTTAAAGGAATATTATCAACCACTGCAGAAAACACTCCAAGTGCCGTGCTTCCCGCAACGAGCCGGATAAAAGACGGACTTTCTCCAAAAAGCATCTGCGACGCATCCTCCAGCAAGCCCACATGCCCTAGCGCCCCAACCGCCAAAAGAATACCTGCAAAAAACAGCAAGCTTTCCGAGTTAACTTCTTGAAAGATTTTTTTCATGGTAATTGTCAAATGCGTTTCTCTCGGTCCGAAGTTTCGGAACAGAAGAATAAAAGCATAGGTCAGGCCAATCCCCGCAAAAAGTCCAAAATAGGGCTCAAGCCCCATTTCGCTGAACATCACGGGCAGCGAAAAAGATCCGAGCGCTACGCCAATAATGCATCGTTCTGACCACGACAGCGAAACTTCTTCCGCAGAAAGATCGCGGGTGCTATGTTTCATGCCTCGCGCCAACAGCCAGGTACTCACCAAAAGCATGCTTAACGAAGGAAAAAACCCTTCAGTAATAACCTGTTGTGCCGAGAACTTGCCGGCGAGCCACAGCATAATGGTGGTTACGTCACCTATGGGAGAAAAGGCACCCCCAGCGTTTGCGGCGATCACAATGCCCGTAACGGCAATAAGCAGGTTTTTGCCGCGAAAGAAGCGAAGGGCAATTTGTACCATAACAATGGTGGCCGTTAAGTTATCAATCACTGCCGAAAGCCCAAAGGTAAGCACTCCCAATGCCCAAAATTGCTGAAGATCCGTAAGGCCAAGTTTGAGCAGGTGCGCCCGGATAAAGTCAAACAGCCGATAGTGAGCCAATATCCCGACCAGCATCATGGCGGCAAACAGAAAAAATACGAACCCAAAAATCTCGCCGCCAAGCGCTTGTGTTTCCTCTTTCAACGTATCGCCTTGCCAGAGCGCAATTACAAGCCATAGCGCGACCCCCAAGGATGCTGCTGTTACGGCTTTGGGAAGGTACCAACGGTGCTCAAGAACGATCAGTGCGTATCCCGACAGAAAAAAGCCCAGAACCACTGCCTCGAACATTCCGCCTCCTTTTTATCAAAGAACTTGTTGGTAATATTATACGCGAAATGAGTTAGGAAGTCAAGAAAAAGAAAACCTCCACGTTCTCGTGGAGGGAAAAAAATTAGTGATTACACTTCGGCTGGCTCAATGCGAGCATGGACGAGGCGTTCCGCCTCCATCATCAGCATCGAATGATTGGCCGCATGCGCAGGACTTTGTCGCGTTTGGGTTGAAAATGGTGAAACCCGAGCGCATCACGTCCTCATGGTAATCGATTTCAGCGCCGTCAAGCAATGGGGCGCTGTCTGGGTCAATGACGAGTTTCACGCCATGCTGTTGTGTAATCAAATCTTCCTCATCAACCGTTTTTACAAGCGCCATGCCGTATTGATAGCCAGAGCATCCGCCACCAACCACAAATACACGCAGGTAGCCGTCCTCAATTCCCTTTTCTGCAAGAAGCGCTTTTGCTTTTTCTGCTGCTTGTTCGGTAACCGTCAGGTTCACGGCTTACTCCTTCTTTCTTTCGGAAGTGACAACGCGCGTCTATACACGTATTTCATACTTCTTCTTTTTTCAAGCCGCCCTCATGATATGCTGTCCCATGTTTTGCGTCAAGCACCGCCGTGGTGTATGAATACTCTATGAGGTTCCTCCCCATCATCTTTTTTGGATCTTTGGGAATCGCAATGGTTAGCGCAGCGATTTTGAGCGTAGATCGAGCGGGCATTATTGATATCCCAAGCCCGATACGTTTTTTGCATGAACAACAACAAGAGGTCTCACTGCCTGAAGCGCAAACGTATACACCGCAAACAGCTTTTCCTGCTGCGGGAAAACAAGAGGATGATGCTGCCCAAACCATCCCCAGAGATACGCTCCCCATAGAAATAAATCTTTCTGTTCCCTTTACCTCACAGGCACCGCATCAAAACTGGGAAATGCCTTGGCAAGAATATTGTGAGGAAGCGTCAGTTCTTATGGCCGGACACTATTTTTTAGGAAAGAATATCCCAAACGCTAACTATGCCGATCAGGAACTGCATCGTATTCAAGCGTTTGAGGAAGAACGATTAGGATACTATAAAGATACCACCGCGGAAGAAACGGCGATGGTACTTCGTGAATTTTATGGCGTGGCCAATGTAGTGGTAGAAGAAGCGAGCATTGAAAGAATGAGACAAGCGGTTGCACAGGGCAAGCTTGTTTTGGTACCTGCGGCCGGAAGACAACTTGGCAATCCTTACTTTACCCAACCGGGGCCCTTGTATCACATGCTCGTCATCAAAGGATATACTAAAGACGGACGTTTCATTACTAACGACCCAGGCACCCGACGCGGAGAAAATTACCTATACAATCCCGAGGTAATCCTTAATGCTGCGCACGATTGGAACGACGGCGATGTTGAACACGGAGCAAAAGTAATGATTGTTGCTGGATAGATCTTCTTCTATTATCAATAACAATGCACGCGCCTTTTGAGAGGCCGTGCATTTTTTGCAAAACGATCTTTCTTATTCGTACCTTAGCGCTTCTACGGGATCCAGGCGCGCGGCTCTGCGCGCCGGATATAATCCAAAAACAATACCTACTCCCGTAGATACCAAAAGCCCGATAACCATTGCTTGAAACGGAAACACGAATTTCCACGAAGCGCCCAAGGCAGCGGATAATGCAAAAGATGCGGCGTACCCTAAGATAACGCCAAGCAAAATTCCCACAACCCCTCCGGTTGCGGTAAGCAAAACCGCCTCCAAAAGAAACTGGCTTAAAATATCACGATTGGTTGCGCCGACTGCTTTTCGGATACCAATTTCACGAGTCCGTTCGGTAACCGAAACAAGCATAATGTTCATAATGCCGATACCGCCCACCACAAGCGATATTGCCGCCACTGCGGTCAACAACGCCGTCAAAACACCCGTTACAATAGAAACACGCTCGGCGGCATCGGCCGGCGTGGTAATATGGAAATCGTCTTTGTCGGGATCAGAAATTCCATGGTTTGCTCGCAAAAGTGCCGCGATATCTAAGGCGACGCGATCAATAACATCTTCGCTTTCAACACGAATTACAATCGCTTGGAAAAAATCGGTTCCGGTCAAATACTGTTGGGCGGCGGTATAAGGCACCATGATAAAATCGTCCACATTAAAAAAACCCGTGCTCCCAAGACGCGGTATTACCCCAACGACTTTAAAATTCACGTTTTTTATTTTAATGATTTGCCCTACGGCTTCCGATTCGCCAAAAAGTTTGGAGCGCACCTCGGCACCCAAAACCGCAACAAGCGCTCGTTGGCGTAAATCCTCATCCGTAAAAAACATGCCCTCTTCCGGAAATACTTCGAGGATCTCTGCAAAAAGTTTTGTGGTACCAATAGTGCTTGCGCGCGTACTCTCGTTGCGCCAATTAACGGTATAGTTGCCAATAACCTCCGGTGAAACATCGGTAATGCCCGGAACGTTCCCCGGCATACTTAATGCCTTTACGTCCTTTTCTTTCAAGGAATCCGTGAAAAGTTCAACTAAATCAGACGGACCGCTTGGCTCCCTTCCGGGCTCAATAAACATTGTCCTTGACCCAAACCCCTCTAGTTGCCCTAAAATAAGCGCCTCTGCCCCCTGCCCTACAGAAACAATAAGCATAATCGAGGTTATCCCGATCACAATACCAAGAATGGTTAATAACGAACGCGATACGTTCGCACTAAGCGCCCGCACTGCAATACGAAAAAGATCGATGGCCGTCATAACTCTTATCTATTTGAGAAATTCGTGATCGTGTGCAATCCGACGTTCTTTGACGCCGGAATCGTTCTCAATTTTCCCATCACGCATAAAAATAATACGCTGCGCATGTTGGGCGGTATAGGTTTCGTGGGTTACCAACACAACCGTATGTCCCGCCCGATTAAGTTCTTGCAAGAGTTTCATAATTTGAATGCCCGAGTTTGAATCGAGGTTTCCGGTGGGCTCGTCCGCAAAAATTACCGAGGGTTCGTTCACCATAGCGCGCGCGATCGCAACCCGTTGTTTCTCCCCTCCGGATAATTGATTGGAAAAATGCTGCAGTCGGTGCGACAAGCCAACCTGTTCGATAACCTGGCGCGCCTTGTTGTTGCGTTCACGCACGGACATATGTGCGTAGACCAAAGGCAGCATGACGTTGTTCAAAACGCTTGTACGACCCAACAAATTAAAGGATTGAAATACAAACCCCATGCGGGTATTGCGTACATGGGCAAGCGCATCGTCGGATAGCTCTTCAATTGCTTTACCCTCAAAACGATACACGCCCCGGGAAGGTCGATCAAGGAAACTTAAAATGTGAAGCAGAGTGGATTTCCCCGAGCCCGACGGCCCCATGATGGCAACGAACTCTCCTTTATTAATCCCAAAAGAAATACCGCGCAACGCGTACGTTGCGCTTCCGTCCTCGTTATACGCTTTCTCAACGTTTGAAACGTCAATAAGCATAAAATGCCCTCTATTTTTTCTCGTAATTAATAATTTCCTGGCCTTGCGAAAGTCCTTCCGTAATTTCTACCATGCCATCCAGTGTCCTAATGCCAATAGAAACCTCAATACGTTCAATTCCCTCGCGGGCAACTGTCCGCACATAGCGCTTCCCCCCTTCCTCGATAATTGAACGTTGCGGCACAAACAAAACGTCTTCTGCTTTTTCTGTTTCAATATTCAGATTTGCCGTCATGCCGGCACGCACGCGCTCGTCATCCGTTTCAATACTTGCTTGCAGACGATACGTCACCACGCCTCCCACGAGTTTTTGTGCCGGGTCAATAAAAAACACGGAGCCCGAATATGCGGCATCGGGGACGGCATCTAAAGTAATCCCCACCTGGTCTCCTTGGGAAATGCGCGCTATATCCGCCTCGGGAACCTGTGCCTCGATAGAAAACGGATCGCGCGATATAAGCCCGAGGGCAGGGACGGTTACGGAAGCGATCTCGCCCACGCGGACATCCACCTTCGTCACAATAGCTGCGGAAGGTGATTTGAGAATCCGGTCGCCCAGCGCAGCACGGGCTGCATCCAGATTGGCAGAAGCACTTGCGATCTGCGCCTCAAGCGCCGCCAAATCAACTTGACGGGGCGCTGCTTGCTTTAAGGCAAGCTGAGCTTTAGCGCTGGCAAGAGTGGCCTCGGCATTGTTGATACTCGCGTCGTTTGAGGATTTCACAGACGCGATTGCCTGCTCATCGCTCCGCAATGTTGCAGAATAGATATCAAGGTCGGTAAGAACCGCTTGCACCGCGTCTTTGTCTGTGTCGGTTTGCAGCGCGTTATATGTTGCTTGGACAGCCGTGCGGATTGTTACAATGTTTGTTTGCAAAGACACCAACGCCGCATCGATTGAAGCAGTGGCAGTAGAACCCGCAATAGAAGCGGCCGTGGACTTTATGGTATTGCGCGCGGAATCGGCAGGAGCCATGGATGCTTCGGCATTTTGCACTAAAGCACTCGAGATATAATAAGCACCCCACGTCTTCCAACACCATTTAGCGATAGATGCGCATGGCTCCATGTAATCATCGAGGGTGCTCATTGCGCCATCGCTTTTTACCGAAGCATTTTGGATCGTATTAAAAGCATCTAAATATTCCTTCTCAAGCGCCTTGTCAGCAGCATCTCTGGCATTGACAAGCGAGGTTTCTGCAGATGCAACTGCCTGCGCTGTAACTTGTATGTCTTCATCTGAAGCACCGGCTATTTTTTGATTATAGTTGGCGCGGGCTGTTGCAAGCGCGGCCTCGGCCTGCCGCACCTGCGCCTGGGTAGAAGCGGTGTCAAGCCGCGCAAGTTCCTGGCCAGCTTCCACCTTATCGCCCACGGCAACATTTATTTTTGAAACACGGCCGGCCGCAGCAAAAGAAAGCATAACTTCCTCGGCGGGCTTTACCGTTCCTGTTGCTAAAACTTCTTCAACCAATGTCCCGCGCTCAACTGTAACAAACTCGTATGCCGGCTCGTCTTTCCGTAAAACAAAAAAAACTACAACACCTAAAATTACCGCGATGCCTGTTCCCGCAATAAAAAATCGCTTCATAGCCAATTTTATTATACCACAGCCCACCGGATCGGTGGGCTGGAAAACGATATAAGATTTAACGACACATGCCGCGCAGGCATCCGATCACTCTTTACGGATGGGTCGCATGATCGCCCGGTCCGCCGCAGCCATCAGAGAGGTTCCAGACCTCGGTTAACTGTTCTCCGGTGAAACCGTAGTTTTGAATGAGTAGTTTTGCTAAGCCGCCATAGACGTACCATCGCCAACACTTACAGCAACACGGACCTTTCTCGTTGGAGTTTTGCATCGCATAATCATATGCCTGTTGTTGTCCGGGCGTTAATTCAACGTCGTAGTAAGCCGCAAGCTCCTGCGCTAACTTCGCGTCAATGTCGTAGGGGTCCGGCGGAATCTCAGGAATGTCCGCGTACTTTTTTAGGCCATCCACCTGCTCGGCATAGCGATGGGGATCCATGGCGCTGCAACAGGAGCCCTGCAATCGCTCGCTGCCGGTTGTTCCGGAAGCGATGGACTGTCGGAACGAAGCCGAACACGACGAGTTGCCGTTCTGGCTTAAATACTCAAACTTCGCCGCAAGCGCCTCAGAAACGTTTGCTGCATCTTTCGGAGTCGATCCTTGGGGAGAAAGATGGAACAACTGTTTTCCGGTTCCTGTAAAGATAAAATATGCAGCAACGGCAGCAACACTCACAATAAGCAACGGATGGAGTTGTTTCATATGCTTTGCTGCCGGTTTTTGACTTTCATCCTGAAGATGCGCCGGCATATCGTTTTTTGTTTCATCATCCATAGATATTGAAATTAATTTTGAAAACGGAATAACCAAAACAAAAACTAGCGCCTAAAATCCGCGCCCAGTCGTAACCCGACTGCCTGACGGATCCGCCTATGCCACCGAAAGCGTGCTTCGGCGGACAGGTCGCGCGCTAGCTTAAACTAAAAGCTGGTTCGTAGAGTAACGATTGGACAATGCCGCGTTGAAACATTCGCTCAAAGCCCGAGAGCAGACATCGCATGAGCATAAGCGTATATGTCCGCATGTGCGACAGATATGCTTTTTCAAAACTCCGAATCCCTGATTGAACTAACACAAAAACTCCAATGGAAAAAAGGAGGGATAAAAAGGTGTTGCGAAAAACCTCATTAACGATCGTTGATTGCAACGTCACATGCAAATCGGGAAGCGGCTGAAAGAAACAGCATTTGCTGTCTGACATCGTCTGCATCGCAACGTCCATATGATCCATTCCTGCATGCGTAAAGAAAACACAGGGCGTTAAAACCGCCCAAAGCAGCAAGAACCCGAGAACAGAAACCGCGAACTGGGAATATCCTTTCTGCATAACCACGATAATATACACGATACCACTAACCCGTCTAGTATTCCTAAAAATTATTTTTCGATATCACCGACCGGCAAACGTATAAATAATGTTTCGGGAATCCGCGACATTGCCGATGACAAGATGAAATGTAATATCAATCGACTGGGCTACAGAAATCGTCTCGAAGATCCCCGGGCGCAAATAGTTCGTCACACCCGCGATACGATAGGTATTAACAGAGGTTCCACGGTTGTGTTGCGGAAAATACATGGCAAGCCCAAAATCCTGTGCGTTCACCCATGCACCCCACAATTCATTCAGGTTATGCAGTTCCGCAATATAGGGAAAATCGGCAAACGACGGCTCGGACAATAACGCATGTGTCCAGGGCGCATTTCCTTGATAACTCACAAAGCGATTCAGCCATGGTGCAGCAAACAATGCCGGAAGCTCGTTGTTTCCCTGACGCGTGCTGCCGGAAGTTGAGGCACGGTACCGAACTATTACATGTTCCGGGACTGCAGGATCAAGCGTATACCACGCTTCAAGCATCGCTTCGCTTTCAACTGCTGTATTTACTCCCCCACCTTTATCATCCGGGTTCCATTGCAGCATAGCGGTTTTCACATACATTGTTCTGCCATCGTTGGTATAAGAAATTACGCGGCTGCCGTGGTTGTGTTTATCGCCTCCTTGTACCGGGTTCCAACCCCAAGTTGGTGCATCGTGGCTAGGATATGTTGCATTTTGGTCATACAACGATGCCTGAATAAGCCGGCCGGTATCGTGTTCATCCACAAGGTTAAAACCGGCATGGCTGAACTCTACGAGTGCGCCGCCCCAACTTAAATTCGCGCCAAGGCGCAAGACGCTATTTTCAAGATAAGCGACGCCGGAAAAACCCGAAGGCACGGTCATGGTTTTGGGAGATGCGTGCAGTTCGGGATTCCCGCCGCCGCCAGAATTGATTGTCCATACAGAAATCGTATGTTCTCCCGGCGCAAGCACGGGAGGGTTCCAGGTAAAACCATGGTAAGGATCGCTTGCAACGCCTGCCGCCACAAGATCATCGCGCCGGTCATTGGCAGACACGGTACCGCGGTGAACGCCATCAATATAAATATGCACCTCTACGGGAGAAGAACCGGCATCGGCGTCATAAGCCCAGCCAGAAATAAGGGCTGGCGTTGCATTATCCAACACCCCGCGGGGCAAAGCGCTTGTCATAACCAACGTCCTTGGCGTTGGCAACAAGGGATTCGTACCTCCTCCAATATTTATGGCATAGGCCGCTATCGTGTGCGTTCCTGATGCCAACCCTTCTGGTACCCAACCAAATCCATGATAGGGATCGGGAGTTATGCCCGCGGCAACGAGATCGCCACGGTGCTGGTTTGCGGTCAGGGAAACGGTTGGTGTACCGTCAACATAAATATGGACGGTAACAGGAGTGGTCGGAGCGTCGGCATCCCATGCCCAGCCAAAAATAGCGTCGGGTGCTGCATGGTCAAGACGGCCGCGCGGATCTGCAGCATGTGCGAAATTTGTACCCAAAACAAAAAGCGCACCAAGCGCTACAAGAAATACAAAAAATCTTCCCATAACCGCAGTATACCACGAGCAGCGTATTTAAAAAAAACATAAAACGACAGCTCCCGACAGGGAGCTGTTTGGAGATTAACTCTCGTTGTAATCCCACTTGAAATCTACGACGTCCTGACCAAAGGCCTCCACGGCTTCAGAGCGTACGTGCTTGACAAGAGCGGACTCGCGCACAAGCTCGTTTGGATATTGTGCGATCCAGTCGGGGTCATGAAAAAGGCGACTGTATTGCGTAGTGGCCCACTGCCGAACGTCTGAACGCATGTCGCAAAAATCATCACCGCAACTACACATCAAAGCACCTCCTGTGTTTTTATAACTTGGAACCAAAAAGTAGCATACCATATAAGTATGCCCTTTGTCAATACCAAAGCTCTTCCTGCGCAAACCGTATTAACGATGACGGACGTCCTCCATTTGAAATGCCGGGGAACAGATGCACACCACCACAAGATCTTCAGGGGCTTCGTTAAAGAGGCCGTGTTCTGTCTCAGGATCAATCCGAATCCAATCGCCGGATTCTAGGGGGTGGCGGACACGATCAATCTCGATAAAACCCTTCCCCTCAACCACGTACACAAATTCCGTGCTCTTTTTGTGCCGGTGCGGCTGCTTGCGTCGTGCCGGATCATTCATAACCCAACCATACGCGATACTTAAATCGGGACGCGAAAAGGCATACGAAAGTATTTTGGCGCCGTCAAAACAGTCCTCTGCTTCCGGCAAAGAAAGCGGATATGTTTTGCCTGGGGAGAGCTTTTGATCGCGCAAATAAACGTCGTTTGGGTTAAATGGCGGTAGAGCGAAAACCAGGTGCTCCAGATACCCACTGCTTTTGTTTCGCAACATGTGCGCAACACCCGCTGGAATCTCGTATGCGCTTCCGGCAGCTACATCATGGCACGCTCCATTGGGTTCGGGGGGTACCGAGACAAAGTTCTCCATAACCTTTTGTAATAACATAAATCTCCGTCGTCGTTTCGTGATCGTGGAGGAGCGAAGCAGCCAATGGGTTCATAACCACATGCGCCATTGACCATTGTGGCTGCTTTTCCACTTCGCGCAACACCTGTTCACAAATATTCACCGCGGTAGGAAGATCTCTAATATTAATTTTGGTCATACGGAATCCGTACTGTATTTTGAAGCGCCATTTGACAACATGATACCATGAAAAAATTTCTTTTGCCGGCATGCAAACATATTCGGATATCATTGCCTAAAAGAAAAACGCTCAGGATTTTTCCTGAACGGTACGGTACTCCCATTTGGGAACATAAAAATGGGGGGTCGTTCCAAAAGATGGCCCGATATACCCAGGTATCCTAAATTAAGCTACGCAACATTCTGTGAGAAATTAATCAGATCGGTGGTACTAATTTATATCCCGACGCACCTCGGACGCATCCAAGAGAGAACAAATAAGACACTGCGCGAGAGTGTTACATCTCTCGTTTATTGAAGAAGACCCATCAAGCTGTAAATAATGGACGGCTGGTCAGAGAAGAGCCAGTAGTACACGCGGTAATTCTGGTCACCGAGCATGATGATAGCCGGATCAATTGCTTCCGATTCGGCAAGAACAATCTGGGGTTTTTCAAAATGAATACCGTCGTTCGACACAAAACTGTAGATACCTCCTCCTTCCATTGGGGAGGACGCGAGAAGGAGGTAGCGGCCGTCCGGCAGAGTTGTCACAGAAGGATCAACGTAACCGGTAAGCTTCGTATCTTCTTTGGTAAAGATTAAGCCATCGCTGGAAATCGCAGAAACGGTGCCGTGGCCTGAAACAACGGAATCGGAAACGTAATACAGACGAACCCTTCCGTCTAAAAGTCGAAGCGCCTCCGGTACGCTTGCCCAACCTCGATCGTCGGTCTGTTCGGAATCGATACGCGTTCCTTCTTTCGTAAATAGCAGGCCGTCTAATGAAATGGCCGAATAAATCTTATGAATTGCCTTGCCGGGGCCACCCATGCCGTCGGCACCCTTGTAGTACAGGCGTACCCGGCCGTCGGAGAGTGTGACAAGCGTCGGATCGCACACTACTGCTTCATTACCGCTCCCCGGACCTATTCTCGTTCCGCTTTCCTTCGTGAAATTCAGGCCGTCGGAGGAAATTGCAGAAAGGACGCCTCCTTGACCACAATAGTAAAGGCGTATGCGGCCATCCATAAGTTTATGCGCAAAGGGGATGCCGCCGGCAATCCTTTGTCCCGATTCTTTCGTCCAGGTGAAATTCATTGCCTGCGGGCTTGAAGATACCCCTCGATCCTCTCCCCCGGGTTGCGATTGCGGCGCCATCGAAGTACCGCGGTCGGGAACAAATGCATTCTCAGAATCCTTGGCGCGGAAAATAAAAAAACCGGTAACCAAAAGGCCGGCAATAAGAAAAACGCTCGCGATTAAAATAATCTTTTTTGGCACCATTGCTATTTATTGTACCATGACGTGTTTCCGTCGTATTCGAACCCTGTTTACAGTAATCTTTTGGTAACCTTACTGGCCGCTGTCTTTACCAATGCAAATTTAATTGCACGTACAGATCTTATAAGGACCCCCGGCGGCCGTATTGTCCATTCCCGCATACGTCGTGTCGGTCGGGCAATCGCACGAATCGGGAACCGGCAATCCGGCTACCCCAACTCCCCCGCTCACTGAACGGCAAGGGTAACCCCACTCGGCTGATGTCTTGTAGCAAGTGACGCTTCCGGAATTGAACTGCCCGCTATCGACGTCTATTTTTGGCAGCTTGATATAGCCCTGCGAGGCCAAGAACATTATTGCAAGAATAATAAAAAGAATTATGAAAGGTACTGCTCGCGCCATATCGGTTTGCTTTGGTTTCGGAGCAGCCGGCCCTCCGTTGTCCTTTTTCGTATCGTCTTCAACTCCGCCATATACAATGTAGAGGAATCCTTTCCAAGCCCATTTTAATACTAGATAGTACAAAAACACTGCTATCGCGAGGAAAATAAGATAGGTCGGCGGAAAATTGAGGAAGCTTTCTTCCACGAAGCTACAAACAACTACTTTCCTTTTCAGAAAGAACACGAGAAACAGAAGGAACAGTATAAGGAGCGGGAGCAACAGAAAAAATACTTTCGCTGCACGATAGTACCATTTCCGCTCAAGAGTTGATTTCTTAACAGGCATACGCTTTCACTCTACCATACTTCCGGATTTCCGGATAAGTCGTAAAAAAACCGCTCGAACAGCGCTTTTTCGCGAGGGGCTCCTGAGAATCCGACGCACCTCGGACTCTGAACTCATCGAGCCTGAGGCCCTCAGAGCCGAATGGCCTATCTCAAATTGTAGCCCCTCGTCGCTGTGGATCCTCGAGACACGGAAATTTGCAATCGCGCTACCCAATGTAGCCCCTCGCTGCGGCTCGGGACACTCAAATTTTCATCCAATCGCTGCGCTCTTGGGAAAATTTGGTGCAGGCCAGCTCGGTCTTGAACAATCCTTGGCAGTAACCCACAAGCGTTTTCGGGGTATTTTTATTCTAACCATCCCGACGCACCTCGGACGCATCCGAAGCGGGGCAAATGAGACCCGCCTACGCCTATCGGCTACGGACGGGCAGGCAAACGAGATAGTTTTTAGGGGTGTGTCTCACCGTGTCTTGTTTGCTTCATTAATTTAACTTTTCTCTTTATTCCGCACCTTCACCTTCTGCTTTAGCGGAATCAATCCCGCCGATTTTTACCAAATCCTGATAGGTCATTTGCAGAAGCCGCTTCTTGGAATGTTTGGTTAAAATCTGGGACGCGATCTCAATCACATTTTTCCCGGCCTTGCCGGTCCGGAGAAGAATTGCCAAAAGCTCCGAGTCCTTAAGATTCTCGGCACCTTTGGCGACAAGCTTCTCCCGCGGCCGCTCAATTTTTGGAAGATCTTTTATTTTCATTTTTGTTTTGAAACCAATTTAATAATGTCTTCTTTGCGATAGCGCCGATCGCCTCGATTGCCAAAACGAATCGCTTTCAAATATCCCTTATTATCCCAATTGCGGAGGGTGTTTGGGTGGCAACTAAGGATAGATTATCACTTCTCTAAATAACTTAAAATTTTCTGTTCAAGAATTTTTCTGAAGTCGCGCAAATGCATGACGTGACTTGCGGGCAAAAACTCCCGCAGTTCACGGCGAAAATCAATCTTTGACTCCCGCAGCAGCTTAAGCGCTCGAGTCAAGTTTTCTTTTTCTTTCACAATCGGATAATTACCGGACAGTAAAAAGAAATAATCGTAAAAATCCCTTGGTTTTCGACGGTCAATAAGCGCTCGTATTTTCCCTCTCATAATTTCATCTTTCGGCAAATGGATTAAAGAATAAGCCGGAATGTAATCATTCTCAATAAAAGCGGTAATTCCTTTTGAGTTTCTGCCGTTTCTCAACGAAACTTGAATTTCAATGGGGACTTTTTTGCCGTAAGCGAAAAAATAAGCCCTGCCCAAATAACCGCCGGTGGTCGCCTTACCTTCTTCCAATTCAACGCGAATCCCCGTATTTTCCACACCAGCAAGAGTGTTGGTAAAGATTTCCTCCACTTCCCGTTGTCTTATATTAATCCCGGTAAAATCCAGATCTTCCGAATACCTGGGACTGCCAAAAACAATCCGTAGCGCTGTTCCACCTTTAAAAAGTAGCCGTTCGGAACGCGGTTGTTGATAAAGATACGATAAAAACAAATGCTGGCAGTATTCCCGCGTCACATTTTCCGCGTTTGTCTGCGCTTGTTTAATAAATTTTGCGAGGTTTTCGGTATTCAGCATAAATATGTTTAACTAATTCAAGTATGCCGGGACGGTCAAATAGTTTGACAAACGCCTCAAGTTTGGATTTATCTATGTTTTTCAAATTCAGTCGGTCATTGAGCATCTTCTTTTTCAAATCAACAAAATACAGATGGTCCGCCAGTGCCTTTTCCGGCTCGGCAACGAACGCTTTCCAGCCGTCAATTTCCTTCAAGCCATAGCCGGTATAGGCCTTTTTCTTGATGCGCTGATACATAAAACTGCCGATTGGCGTGGTATATTCCCGGGTTTTTTTGGGGGTAATGGAAGTAATCGCATACACGGTTTCCGGAATAATGCCGTAATAGGAAAGGGCCGTTTCCAAAGAAACATATGACGGTTCATACATTTTATTGGCAATATAATAGTGAGAAGGACGGCTATCTTTTAGCAGGTATAATTTGTTGCGCAGTTTTAAAAATAAACCGCTTTTCACATTGTTTAAAATAAACATGGAGGCGGACTTTTCTGACACGTTAAAAACAAGCCGAAACTCTCGGGGCGTAAACACCATAAACCCAGCGTCTTTAAGACGCTCCTCCACTTCTATGCTTTGTAATTTTTTAGCCATAATATAAGTAAAATGCCCGTTTCACTTTTTCTATCATATCATAGAAAAAATGAAATGGACAATTTCAGTATACCGTAAGATGAGACCTTGGATCAAGTATCAAAAACAGCCGCTTTTAAGGTGGCTGTTTTTGTTGAAAAATTGAGGACGTCAAAAGTCCCGGGCGCGGCACGGTCCATAGAATCATTTACCCTGAGCGCAGCCGTAAATAACGTCCGGCGGTTTTCGTTTACGGGGTCTTCGTGAGTTTTGCCAGCTTATGCTTCCGCCACAAATTTCTTGCTATCCAGAAAACGAGAACGGCTCCTAGAGCCCCCCAGAGGAAAATTTGCCCCATTTGTTCGGCTCGCGCTGTTGCGAGGATTTGCTTGCACTCCTCCGTGAGCGGCCCGGAGCTAGCTTTACAATATGCAATGAAATCTTCTCGTGTGAGTTGTGCGCCCAACATGTTTATATATTAGCATAATTCGACGCGATGACTCGAAGAAACACAAAACCGCCGAGTGTTCAGCGGTTTCCTGTCTTGAATACGGCGATCAATGGTATGCCTTTTTATCCGAATACCAATACCTTGTCCGATTCCTCGACCATCTTCACGAGGTCTTTCATGGTAGTAACGGGGCAGACCTTACTCTCCGACTTTTCCCGGACATGTAAACAGGTTTCACAGGCGAAAAGCTGTCCCCCGAGACCCTTGAATTCTTCAACCTTCTTGGAGATGTCGAACTTCTCGGTGTCAGCGATGTCCTCAATCTCCACTCCTTCGCCGAAAAGAAATAACCCAACCGAATGATCGGCCTTCCATAAGGCAATGGCTAAGCGGAATGTATTCCAAACACGTTCCGGCGTGTTGGATTGCAGGATAATTCCGATTTTCATGGGGGTTAACTCAATGCTTTTTTCTTCTCCTCAAATTCGCTCTTATCAATCTCGCCTTTCGCATAGCGCTCTTTGAGGATATCAAGCGCTGACTTACCGCCTCCCCCGCTTTTTGTTTGGCCGACAATCCATTTCACGAGCGCGACAATACCGGCGATAATCAACGCCCACCAGAGAAGCATAAAAATCCAGCCGAACCAGCCGTAGCCAAAGTTCATCATATTATTTATAGAATTAGACCCGGAGGGAGACGACCATCCTCCCGTCATCATGTTCATCATAGGCATCCAGCTGCCGCTTCCGGCAGGAAGCGCCGCCGACGTGTCGCAACCGGAAAGCCGTTTGCCCATCACAATATGAATTTGTTCTTCGCCTGCTTCGCCGTGCATCTGGATCATCATGGCATTCATGGCGGCGTGCGACTCTCCCATCATCTGCCCCATGAAGTATTCGCCGAGGACGCCATAAAGCTCATCGTCGAGATCGGCGCAATTGATTTCTTTGGATTGAAGCCGTTCCCATAACGCCCTTCCTTCCTGCTCTTCGCGGGCGGTATGCTCAACAACCTCATCCCAGTCCGCCGAAGAATTCGAAAATCCGCGCATCATCATTTGAGCGTTTGCGCCGAACGCCCAAGCGCCTATGGCAGAAACAAATAGAACAAATAAAAGATACCTCTTCATGCTTTTATACTAATATCAAACCCCTTATTCGAATATGGATACACCTCGGACTCTGAACCTATCTCAAGGTGGCAGGGGATGAGGGAATCGAACCCCCGACTGCGGTTTTGGAGACCGCCGGTTTACCACTAACCTAATCCCCTATTAAATTTTTTAATAATGCATGCGCCTTGCCACCACCTTTAAAATAGCGTTCCCGATTTACTGCCGCCTTCTTTGTATCAAAGCTTTCGCTGTATATCAAAATAAGTGGCCGTCTGTGTTGTGTCGAGGCAACCATTCCCGCGTTATGTTCTGCGATACGACGTTCAGGGTTTTTTGTAGAACCCACATATAATCGGCCATCTTTTTTGCTCCTCAAAACGTAAACAATGTGCATAATGTGACGGAGGGAATCGCCCCGCAACTGCGGGGTTGGAGACCGCCGTAATGGCCCTTATACCACGCCCCTATGCCCGCACGCGGCGCGGGAAACTCTAAATCCAAAATCCTAAACTCTAATCCCTGCCTGCCAGCAGGTAGGTCGAAATCCGAAATAAATCAAAAAACTGTTCCTCTTCCTTTTTCTCTAAAGCGCGGATGGTATCAAGAAAAGTCCCTCCCTGCGAGCGAACTTCCGGAAAAATTCTCTCGGGCTGGCGGTGGGATCAATAATGCATCGCAGTCAATGGAGGCGGAGAATTTTTCCGGTCGGTTCGCGAGCTATCCTCTGTTTCGAAATACGCTACCCGCACTATTTCCGCTTTGTCTCTTTTTGGACCGTATGCTTCCTGCAAAACTTGCAGTATTTTTTCAGCTCCAGCTTGCGCTCAACCGTTTTTCGGTTTTTGAACGCATAGCGCGTAACTCTCTTACATTCTTTACACGCCATGCGAATAAGGTTGTCCTGGGACATAGCTGATAAATCCAAATGAAAAAATCCCAATGTCAAATAAAATCCCAAATCCCAAAATCAAAATTTAGACATTGAGACATTCAGATATTTATTTGGCATTTGAGCTTAGACATTGGTCATTAAAGGATTAATTAGTTTTTCTTTTCCCATTGCCTAGCGCCTGTGTTGTATTCCCAAAATTCCTGCGGAGGGTTTAAAAAAATGACGTCCTCCCCTTCAATTATTTCCCAACCGTTCTCGCCTGCGCCATAGAGTGCTGCACGCTCCCATGCCCCATTGCGGCTTTGAAGATACGCCATGCGCATGCCTTCCCGTGTTTGATACTCCGCATACACGCCGCCGTCTCTGGCAAACCAAAAACGCTTAACGTCTTCTTTTGTTCCATTTGCGAGCAATGGCTCAATATCAGTAAGGATATCATCAATAGTGCTGCGCTGCTCTGTTTCTTCAACCATCTCTTCATCGCCCACAAGCTCTTCTGACCCATTATTATTCGTAGATGATGTTTTCTCCTTTTGCTCTTCTTTTTGGGGGGTTGGAGAAAAATCGCCGCGCTGCCATAAGAATATACCAATCGCCACCACCCCAAGTAATGGCAGAATTATAATGGGATTTTTTTTTAGAAGAAAACGAAGCATAACTATATAGAGAAAAGGGATTAAGGAATAGAGAGTAGGAAAACTATCGGAAGCTCAATCGCTTTTGAGCCAGCGGTGGGAATTGAACCCACGACCTACTCCTTACCATGGAGTTGCTCTGCCGCTGAGCTACGCTGGCTGGAGGTTATCATCATCCGGCTCTTCGTCTCCTTTCTCAAGGCCATACTTAACCAAAATTTTATGCGCTTCTTCTTTGCAACCGGCATCAACGCAATCTTCAAAAAGCGCGGTGATAGCCCGATCAAGCAAACGGATACCTTCCTTATTTAAACCAGATTCCGCTTCGGTTCGTTGTTGCACGGCATGCTCCATGCGCCCCAAAAGACCTCGGTACCTATCTTGTTCTGGTGGCTGTTCTGATTCTGGCATAAAAAAACGGCCTAACACCGTATCCCCACTCTACGAAATTGTTGGAGACGTTTCAAGGGTATAGTAGGTCAGGCCCGACGAAGCCGCGTCAGACGCGGCGAAGCACGGTGCCGGCTCGCATGTTGTTGCATTTGCCTCCTTCTACTACCACTTTACCGTTTACCAAAACAGAGCTAATGCCTTGCGGTGCCTGCCAAGGGTTTGCAAACGTCGCCCGATCTTCAACTGTTTCGGGATCGAACACGACAATATCGGCAGCTGCGCCTTTTACAAGCACCCCCCTTTGCATAAGCCCCACTTGCCTTGCGGGTTGGGAAGTCATGCGCCGCACCGCCTCTTCCAGGGAAAGCTTCTTGTGCTCACGGACTAAATATTTTAATGCGCGCGGAAATGTTCCAAACGAACGCGGATGCGGCTGCTCTCCGCCTTCTTCAACATGAAGGGTATAGCCCGCTCCTGCCGACCCCACCAATGCAAGCGGATGGCTTAACGTATTCCATACCTCCTGTTCGTCTTTAAAGGATTCCCGCAATAAAATTACCTTGCCGTCATTTGATAAGAAAAGCCCCGCAACCGCTTCTCCCACGCTTAAACCGGCATCATCCGCAAGCTCCTTTATGGTTTTTCCAACCAATGAGGCGTCCCGCCGCGCAACCAATATTCGTGCGTCGGCAATTTCCGCCTCTCGTTCAGAAATCTCTACAGCAACCCTTGCGCGCGTAGGTGCATGGCGCAAACGTTCCAGCATTTTTGCAAGCCCGCCTTCTTGCGCCCATTCAGGAAGAACCATATAGAGCACCTCGCTCATGAAGTGATACGGGTAAAAATCAAATAAGCAGTGCCCTTCTTTCTCAGAAAATTCAGAAAGCCGGGCAAGCGCTTGCGTAAACATCTCTTTGTTCCCCTGCCCTGCGTGTTTAAAATGGGAAATCTCAAGACGAACCCCGGAGCGGCGCGCAAGCGCCAATGCCTCCTCAAGCGACGCCAAAAGCCGATCGTCTTCGTGCCGCAGATGAACGGCGAAATAACCGTCCGCTTCTTTAGCCGCATCAAGTAGTTTTTCAAGCTCCCACTCAGGAGATGATCGCGCGTGAAGATAGGCGGGAGCGTAAGACAACCCAAACGCTCCTTCAGAAAATGCCTCTTTTACCAAAAATCTCATTTTCTCGTGCTCCTCATCCGTCGGCACGCGCGCTTCGTCTCCTAAAATCGCCCGCCGCACTGTGGTATGACCGACCAAACTTGCTACGTTCACCCCCGGTTTTAATCCCTCAAGCATATCGAGAAATTCTCCGAACCGTTCCCAATCAACATTAACGCCTTGGGTTTCTCCCCATTTTTGAACCACCGCAATAAGACGCCCATGCGGAAAGGGGGCCAATGATGCCCCGCAATTGCCCAATACAACACTGGTAACCCCCTGCACAAGCATGCTTTCGCTTGTGGGATTACGCAGTATGGTAAGGTACGCATCGCTGTGGTTGAGAATATCAATAAAACCGGGAGAAACAACCATACCGGCTGCATCGATAACCTTTGTGCTTGCCGAAGCCGAAAAAGAACCGATGTCGGTTATTCTCCCCTTATCTACGGCAACATCTGCCGCAAAACGGGGTTTGCCAGTACCGTCAACAACCGAACCTCCTTTAATGAGTAATTCCATACAAATAAAATCTATCCACGAATCATGCTCATTATACCACGGCCTATGCAAAAAGGTGCACGGCAACCCCAAGACCCGCCGCAACTGAAGAGACAACCCACAAACGCATGGTAACTTTATAAGGCGGCCAGCCAAGCGCCTCAAAATGATGATGGAGCGGCGTTGAAAGAAAAATCTTCTTTTTTCGGATGCGTTTTGATAAAAGTTGCACAATAACCGAACCCGCCTCGACAACCAAAACAATACCGATAATAGGAAGCACCAATACAGCTCCCGTCAAAAAAGCGACAACGGTTAACGTTGCGGTAAGGCCTAAAATGCCGGTCTCTCCTGCATAGAAACGGGCCGGCGGTATATTAAACCACAAAAACGCAAGCAAACTTCCAACTATCGCGCCAGAGAAAGCCGCAAGATCAATCTGGTTCTGCACCAAAGCAATAATGCCATAAGCACTAAACATGGTCGCAAAAACCCCACCGGCAAGGCCATCAAGTCCATCTACCACGCCTCCGCTAAATGTTGCCAGCATCACCAAAACAAAAAAAGGCATCATAAGCCAACCGATTTCAACCACGCCAACATAAGGAACAGCAAGTGCAGAAACCCCCAAACGCTCATAAAACCACCACGCGCCAACCGCACCGATCGCCGCAACCAAAAGAATGCGGTGGCGCAAGCGAATACCCCCCGCGATATATCCTCCTTTTCCGGAAACCTGCAACCAATCGTCTGCAAACCCAAGGAGAGAGGCGGCAACCAGCGTAAACAATGGCAGCCACGTCTGGCTACGGCTTAAAAAATTAAGTTTATTGATAAAACCAAAATCCTGCCACTGTGAAAGAATCCAAAAAACCAGCGTTACGGCAAGTACGGTTATCCAGATCAACAAACCGCCCATGCGCGGGACAGAAACTTCGCGCTCGCCGTGCAGTTTTGCAAAAATAGGCGTGGGAGAACCATCCGGCGCATGCGTGCGCACCCGCTTACGCCATAGTTGCTTTTTATATAACCATGCGGTCAAAAGCGGCGTCCACAAAATCGCCGCGACAAACGATACCGCAACCATAAGGGTTACTTTAACGACATCTTGATCCACAACACATTACTACGAAATACGAATCGGTACGAAGATACGAATTTGTATATTCGTAAAATATTCATACTTCGTAGTATTTTCTTAAAAGCCGATACGGCGTAAAAAAAGATCGAGCGCAGAATACTTCTGTTCAACTTCGGGAATAAAGGTAAGAAGCGCACGCCTCACTAAAACCGGGTCTTGTTTCCCCAAGGGGATGATGAGTTCCGGAACGAGCAAGCCCTTTCTTCTTATAGCAAGCTCTTTAATGTCTGGAGGGTCATAAAAAATCCAAAAAGATTGTAGATCCTCAAACTTAAAAAGTTTTTTCCCAATTTCCAAACCGCGGGGAGTAATGTGAAACGTATATGAATGAGCGGGACGAAATGCGTATAACAGCCACACTACTGCCCCGACTACCACAAGTATAATACCAAAGAAATTGCGCGAAAAAATAAAAAAGACCAGTGCGATAAAAGCAACAAACCCGGTAGCCATCATCCAAGAAGCCGAATCTTTTGGGCGCGAAGGAAATTCTGCGGCCTCCCATTGCAACACCAGCGGCTGTTTTTGCGGCTCTGGAGGGATGGCCTGAGTGGTGAGGGCTGGTTTTTTTTCGTCTGGTTTCTTTCGTAAATCCAGAATCTTTTGTGGCATCGTATTTCAGCTTATCACGAAACTATTTGACCTGCACCCGTAAGGGTTCTACAGTAAAAAGACCGCGCAGCTGGAGAGGTGGCTGAGTGGCCGAAAGCGGCGCCGTGCTAAGGCGTTAACCCCGCAAGGGGTTCGTGGGTTCGAATCCCACCCTCTCCGTATTTTAAGATTATTATAAAATCACTGCGCATAAAAGCTGTTTATCGGAAATCGGATTTTAGGTTCTAAGAGGAATCGGTTACAAAAATATGGACTTGATCCAATCGATTGGATATTTAGCGGGGTTCATAATTGCCGTTGCCCTAACGCCACAAGTTATCCAGGCCTGGAAAACAAAATCTACAAAGGACATATCTTTACCCTGGACTATCATATTATTATTAGGCCTATTGTTATATTTTATCTATGGACTTGGTATAAAGGAAATGCCGATCATAGTAATGAATACGATTGAAACACTTTTGGTTATATCACTGATTATTGCCAAATTAATTTATAAATAAAAGGCTGAAATCCGTATCTGTTCGAATTTTTTCGAACGCACACCGTATTGTTTTAGCGCTATTATCTATATAAAACTTGAAAATCCTTATGATGTCGGAACAGCAAAGAATGGAACAGGTGCCGGAGGAACAAGCAAAGCCATATCAAGAAATGCCTTTTGACGTTACCCCGACCATTGTTTTACGCGAAGAAAAATATGGCGCCGGTTTCCCGAAAGGAGAACAAGGAGAAGAACGCAATGGTTTCTCTTTTTATGAATTGCGCGAAAACCCTAAAACAAAAACCCTTGAGCTTTTTTATATAACCTCGCGCATTAATGATGCTCCGATTTTAGAGGCGGTGACCGAAACCCAACAAAATATATGGGAGAAAAAGAGAATTATTGCGCGGCCCGCCAGATTTTTATGGAATGAGGAATCTGCCCAATGGAAAATAGTCGAGGATTAATGCGTAACGCGCTTTCGTTTTAACGGTGGGATGCCAGAATGGACGATTGGGGCGGGGGGTCTTGTCCCGCAATATGGCGGAGGGTTGGCTGAGTATGGCTTAAGGCGCTGGTCTTGAAAACCAGTTGGGGAGCAATCCCCTCGCAGGTTCAAATCCTGCACCCTCCGCCATGTAACGGGATTGCGATTTGTAACTAAAAATTTTTCTCGTAGCATAAATTTTTAGATAAATCGGTAAAAACCGCTATACCCGAAAGGTATCGGAGGTTCAAATCCTCCTCCCACCGCCATATTCCTATAACTTGGTTAGACCCCGCACCAATACTGCAGTATGATGCGGGACAAGTACAGTGCCCCGCCATTCTTAATTCGTTCTCTTTGCGTCCCCGTAGCTCAGCTGGATAGAGCGCCAGCTTGCGGAGCTGGAGGTCGCAGGTTCAAATCCTGTCGGGGACGCAAAGAGAATGCAAAAACGAAGGCGGGGAGGCCGCAAGTTTTTCCGACTGGCCCGCGAGCACGACGAGTGGTTTGCCAGTCGCAATCCGCCAAAATGAGCGAAGCCGTATCTGACGCAGCGAAACCGAATCAGGCGGAGCGAAGCGAATGACGGCGGGCAAATCCTGTCGGGGACGCAGAACGCGTAAAAGCAAAAGCTTGGACGCAACGTACATTGAAAATGGGAGCGAAACGAAAATGGCAAAATATGTCTTTCTTACAGAACGGGAAAAAGTTCACGCGAAATTCTTACTGAAAGAACTTTGCGAATTCGCTGATAGTATCTTTTTGGAATGGTTACAAAAACAAGGTCTTGCACAACCCTCTGTGCTTATGCTGGAGCAGCCGCAAGCGATACAACACTTTAAAACTTCTTCTATCCTGCACATCAACTTGCTTCTTACGGCAGCCCTATCTTCTCCCGAGAACGCTCGTGAAAATACTTTATCATTTCTTGGTGACTATAAAGTTCTTTTAGACGAGGTGGAGAGGTGCAACAATACTATATTTCAAATAATGGAGGACTGTGCAAACAAACTCATATCCGTACAAGAAGCGGAACGCATGATGCGAGCACATGCTCACGCATTTATTATAAAGGTACAGGCACTGCAAAAAGAAATTGAATGATCCTGCATTTCTATGCAGGATTTTTTATATTCCTATGCTATCCTACAATCGATGTTACGCTTTGAGGATTCGATAACACGGCTGCCTTCGGTTACCCAACAGTTGGCACGAAAGCTTGAGAAGGGGCTTGATATTCGTTCAATCCGCGATCTTTTATGGCACATCCCCTCTCGTTATGAAGACATCAACGCCATAGTGCCCATTGCGGAATTAAAAGACGGACAACATGCAACTGTTGAAGGAACGGTTGAACAAGTAGGGGTTTCGCGCACGTGGAAACGGCGGATGATTATCGTGGAAGCGCTCGTATCGGATGCAAGCGCTTCGGTAAAGGTGCTGTGGTTTAACCAACCGTGGATAGTACAGAAAATAAAACAGGGCACAACTTTGCTGCTTTCTGGTAAATACTCCCGGAGCCAACGTGGTAATTATTTTGCCCCATTGTTTTGGGAAACAATAGCACAGGGGTCAGGGTACAGAGTACAGGGTACAGGAACCCAAAATCAGGGCGCAGGGTTATTGGCGATATATCCAGAAACCGAGGGAGTGAGCTCGCGGTGGCTGCGCTTTTTGGTACGTGCAACCCTTCAAAAACTTGGCGGAGTTGCAGAAACGCTTCCTGAAACCATACGCCGCGAACAAAACTTGATGCCGCTTGAGGCAGCGATACGAATCATACATACCCCCAGCCAACTTCCCGATGCCGAGGAGGCAAAACGCCGGCTCGAATTTGAGGAACTGTTTACCCTTGAATGCGCGGTCTTGCAATCGCGCGCACGCCTGGCCAACCGAAAAGCTGCACAAATTTCTATGGACGTTAACCTTATTAAGAAGTTTATTGCAACGCTGCCGTGGAAATTAACAGATGCGCAACGTAAAGCAACATTTCAGATTTTGCGAGATATGGAATATGAACATCCCATGAACCGCCTGCTGGCAGGAGAGGTGGGATCTGGGAAAACGCTTGTTGCTGCAATCGCGATGTTAAACGCCGCAAAACAGGGCTATCAATCGGTCCTTATGGCGCCAACGGAAATTCTTGCACAACAGCATTTCAAAACGCTTTCGCAAGCACTGAAACCGTTTCGGGTGCGCCTCGCACTTCTCACCGGTTCAAGCGCAAAAGTAACCCCAAAAAAGGCGGGGGAACGGTGGATAAAAATTTCGCGTCCTAAAATGTGGGATGAAATACAAAAAGGCGCCATTGATATATTGGTGGGGACACACGCGCTTATAGCGCGCAAGAAACAAGATACAAGATACAAGAAACAAACACCATTAAAACCAAGCGGCGAATTGCAATTTAAAGCATTGGGGTTGGCGATTGTGGACGAGCAGCACCGTTTTGGTGTAAATCAACGCGCCCGATTACAAAAAATGCATCAAGCATTGAACCTGGAACGTAAAACGTGGAACCCGCATTTTCTTACCATGACCGCAACCCCGATTCCCCGCTCACTGGCCTTAACTATTTTTGGCGATCTTGACCTCTCTACCATGAGCGAACTCCCCAAAGAGCGAGTGCCCATTGCCACCGAAATTATCCTGTCTCACATGCGCCCGCGCGCTTATGAGCTTATACGGCAGGAAATTGCACATAAGCATCAAGCATTCGTCATCTGCCCCTTGGTGAAAAAATCAGAGAAACTCGCAGCCAAAGCCGCAGAAGAAGAATATGCGCGGCTTTCCAAGGAAATCTTCTCTGATTTGCGCGTGGGGCTTTTGCACGGCCAAATGGACGCACGGGAAAAAGAAAGGGCCATGCAGGAAATGAAGCGTGGGAAAATAGACGTTTTGGTTGCAACCTCGGTGGTGGAAGTCGGAATAGATATTCCCAACGCCACCATTATCATGATTGAAGGAGCAGAACGCTTCGGGCTGGCGCAGTTGTATCAAATGCGTGGCAGGGTAGGAAGAGCACAACACCCCTCACGATGCTTATTGTTGGTGGAACGCGAAGGGTCTGTGGCGATGCGGCGTCTTCGCGCAATGACAGAAGCCGCTTCGGGACCAGAACTTGCAAAAAAAGATCTTGAAATACGGGGCGCGGGAGAGCTTGCGGGCACACGGCAATCGGGAATGCCCGACCTTGCTATGCAGGCAATTGGCAACCTTACACTCATTGAACAAACACGGGAGGCGGCAAGAAAACTTCTTCGAGAGGATCCCTTTTTAAAACAACAGCCGGCTCTTGCAAAACGCGTGGGGAATATTTCAGAGCAATTGCATTTGTCGTAACAAACTGAAGCACAAGGATATGCAAACGTAAAAAACGGCCGTGTGGGCCGTTTTTCTTACACCAACGCTGTTTCTGCGCGCGCACAGGCCTTACATAATTCCGCATAAAGATAGGGATGCGTTTTTTCTGCAAGCGGCACAAACACCTCATAGGTTTCCTTCAAATATCGTCGCTGTTTGCGGCGGGTACAATCGCAAAGCGTACGGATGTTATGCAAACGATCGCATAATTTTACCACTCGTTCCCGCCAGTCAAGGAACAAAAATCCACTGAAATACTCGCGCTCTTGTTCTGCGGAAAGCCCCCGCTCTTTAGTCATGATACGCACTAAACGATACGTGCCCTTGCCGAAGTTATTCTCAATTTCCTGCCACGGGATATCCGGTCTATCCTCAAGCACGTCATGTAGCAATGCCGCCATGATCATTTCAGGATCGTAATGGGCAAGCTCATCCATAAGGATAAGCGCTACTGCCTTAGGGTGTTCGAAATAGCGCCCGCCGCCATCGCGCAACTGCCCTCGATGGGCTTCTTTGGCGAAACGGTACGCCTTCATAATAAGACGCATTTGTTCATCAGTTGCTTTACCTATAAGCCGTGCGGCAAAACGATCGCTATCGCGCAATTTGGTTACCTCCTAAAATAAAAGAACGATACACCACGGTATCATTCCAGAAAGAAAAAGGCAATAGATTTTTATTTTTTATCTTTCCGTACTTTCTCCGTAACCCAGAACCCCATATATCGGCCGAGCATCAGACGTGTTTGCGCCTCAAGCGCGGGAAGAGCGCCAAAAATGATAACAGTTACGGGAAACAAAACCCATTGCAACACCAGCGTTGCGTAGACCCACCCCGCAACTCGTTTTGGTTTTGGAGGCATTAACAAAAGAGATAACGCTCCATTCACCAGCATTCCAACCATCCCGATGGTTAATATGGCACGGGTAAGCGTGGGTAAACGGAATCCGAGCACGGACTCGCGGAACGCCTCTCCCCCAAGCGCCAATGGAAGCCAGCCCAACGCGAAAATAATTATGGCTGCGCATGGCCACATCCAAAAACCTTCGATCATTAAATAGGCGTAGCGGATTTTCTTGCGAAATGGGATGTGCTTATTTTTTATGAAACCGGTGAGAGTATAGGCGATCTTTTCCGCCCCGTACCCCCACCGTCTTTGCTGGCGATATACATTGTACGCCGTACGCAACGTGCTTTTTGCAAGATTCGCGTCCATAGATACCGGATAGTACAATGGCACAATTTGCCAATCGCCATCGTATGCCAATAAACACTGATAAAAAATAAGCGAATCCTCGGAGACCACTTTTGTGTTCCAAAACCCAATTTCAACCAAGGCCTTCAAGGGCATCGAGTGAGAAGAGAACGTCTCCATGGCTTCGGGGCGCTGCTGTTGCATCAGTTGCCAAACGGTATTTGAGGTTGCGGCAATGCGAGAAAAGGCGGGGGCGTCCCAAATATTATTATTAAACAGCGGTATTGGCTGATAGCTTGAACGCAGCGGTTTTTCGGCCGTAAGGTAGTGATATGTTACGCACAAAAAATAATCGGGCTCAAGGTGCGTATCAATATCAAGGGACGACACCAAAACGTGCTCGTAGGGAATGCGCGCGGCGTCAATTAGTAGCTCAACGGCCTTCCGGGCGGCCCACGCCTCGTTCGATCCCTTTCCCGAAAGCTCCCCCACAATATCTTGCGGATGAGTGGTGATCAGAAACGCGCCGAAGGATTCTTTAAAGTCATTTTGCATGCGGTGAGCAAGTTTTTGTGAGGACTTCCCCGCCCGTTCCTCGAGTGCCAAAACCACCAAAAGACGTTCCTTAGGATAACGAACGTGCGCAAGCGCCCCAAGCGTCGGGCGAACAACTTCTTCACCCTCTTGAAACATAGGAAGGATAACAAGATGATAAACGTCCTTCCACGAGTGAATAGTAGATAGTGAATAACGCGTAGTGGGCAGGTCCTCTAGACGTTTAAGCCAGTCGATTTTGCGGGTACGGCGTAACCGTCCATACGTAAATAAAGCCAAAATCGCAAGATAGATTGCCCGCAAAATCCAATAAATATCAAACGCGATGATAAAAAGAGCAACCCACACGGGTTGCAACCACGAAAAAAGTACGGCACAAAAAAATGTCGTCCACGCCAAAGTGCCGGGAAGCATTTCAAGTGCACGCCGCAATATGCGATTTTTCCCCGCAGGAACGGTGGGGGCTGTTCCCCATAAAAGATAGGGTTTATCACCGGTAAGATCAAGAGTGCTGTTCATGCCTTTCCTATATTACCGCAAGATTACGACAAAAAACAAACCCACCTTGTTGGTGGGTTTTTTGTTTTACATTCCAGGCAACCGTGGCTGATCTTGTGTAAATGGATGAAAATCGCCCAAGGTCTTGCGTACAATATCGCCAGTTGCCGGGTCAGCCGTTTCTTCTACTTCGATCCAACCGCGAATCGGTTCCCCTTGTCTTTGGGGGGCTTTCTGTAAATCTCGAAACCGAAGCGTCACAGGATTTCCCCAAAGGTCCGCGATATCCGGCACAATATGATCCATGGCTATTCTTTGGTTAAGGTATTTTCCCTCAAATATATGTTCGAGCGAAAGCGTACCATCGCCATCAACTCCTAAAATCCGAATTTTGGGATGGCGCTCACGCCCAATGTTTTGTGCAAGGACTTCTTTAATGATTTGAAATTCCTGCGGATCATCGGGCAATTCGTTTACCACGAGATTCCCGCGAGAAATCTTAGTTCCCGAAGCCGTGCCCAAACCGCACTGCTCCGCAACGTCTTGGGTAAGATACGCCCGCACAAAATCGGAATCGTCAAGACAGTTTTGCGCTACCGCAAGGCACTCGGCAGAACCGAAACGCGCTTCGACAGATGCAAACATCCAAAACCCTACCAAATGCGGACGTATGCCAACCATAGGATTTTGAGGCAGCATCAATAACTGCGCGATAATGCGCGAGATATCAACGGCATTTTCCGCCGGAAAAATAAGTTCGTGCAGCACCTTCATTTGTGCCCACATGGTAAACCCTTCGTCGCACAGCGAAAGATATTCATCTGCAGCAATAAGAGGCCACTCATCCTCAACCATCTGTAAGATATCGCGTCTCCACGAAGGCATTCTTGGATTTAAGGCAGGATCTTTCAGGATGGAAAGTATTCCTCCTTCGGGCGCAACGTCTAAACCCCATTGCCGCCGCACTTTGTGGGCTGAGGAGATAGTATGCTCAATAACATCAAGGCCATACTGGTTTACAAGTGCACGGACACAACGAGCGTGATCTCTTACCTGTTCTGGGGTTATCCGCAAAAATGCATTTTGATATGCGATATTGCTTTCAGTAAACGCATGGTGAATACGCGTATGGAGCCACGTAAAACACGCAAGGGCTCGAGATCGGGAAATAGGCAACCATGTCATGCGTCCCGGAACGCCACGAATATCAAAAAACAAAAATGGCTTTTTTGCTGCGTCCTCTAAAAACTCGAGACGCTTTCCAGACGACCAGTGAGGGTAACGCACCGGAAACTCACGCCATGCTTTATACGCAACAACAGCAGGCGTTTCACAAAGCTCCACATCAAGATCGGGGCTCGGCAATCCAAGGCGTTTAAGAATCGGCACGATTTGTGCATCAAATTCTACCATCATTGCTTCAGGAGACATGCTCTTCACCTCGCTCTTGGGTAAACCTAATCAATGATCGGGCTGCTTTCACTAAACGCTCTTCATCCATTACGCGGGGTCCCACCCACATATGATGGAAACGGCGTGCGACGGCAAACATAATATTCATAATCGTACTGTCCTGCAAATTCGGCCCGGTTCTTGAATCAACCTCAAGGTAGCCAAAAAAATCAATTTCTTCTAGGAGCGACTCAAGCACTGCAATCATTCGTGGATTGTCAGTGAAACTGTTTTCGCCGTCGGACAAGTGCCATACCACACGGTTAAACAACTCTCGTGGATAATGTTTCTGGAGAAGTCGCAAGGCCTCTCTATAACCAGAGGAAATCTCGGTCCCGCCACCAGATGTAAGATGAAAAAACTTCCATTCCGACGTCTGCCATCCCTCGGTATGATGCAATACAAAGACAATCTCGAAACCAGGAAATAGGCTGCGCAACGCCAACGCAAGATCAAGGGAAAAGCTACGCGACCAGCGCCGCTTTTTTTCATCCATAGATCCGGAAACGTCGCGAATGAGCACCAAAACGACATTGGTTGCGGGCTCCATTTCCTCGGCGCGGTAGCGAAACTTGATATCATCTTCCCAGAAGGGTTCTGATTTTTTCCTTTTGCTGTCGTCTCCAAACATGGTAGAGACGCGGGAGAGACGATCTTTGGCGCTTCTGAAAATATTGCGCATTGCCCACGGGCCTCGCTTGCGGTGACCTTTGGGAGTACGTTGGCGCAAACGCTCAAAAAACGGCAGCGAAACTTCGCGAAGATCAGGGAGTTTCAAATCCTCAAATTCTTTACGGGCAATATCGGTTGTATTCAGATCCGCTTCAAACCTCTGCTCCTTCGCCGGCTCGGTGCCAGCCCCCGATCCCTCGCGCAACGAAAGCGGCTCCTGGCCTTCGCCCTCTTCGCCCCCCTCGCCCTCATCGGATGTGCCTGGTTGACCTTCGCCCTCTTCGCCCTGCCCCGCCTCTGGTTTGCCTCGCTGGACTTCCTGCCCACGCTCAAGATCCTGGCCTTCAACTACCTCACGATTACGCGGAACCGACTGCTTTTGTCGCGTTTGTCGGGATGCGCCGGATCCCTCGCCTTCCCCCTCATTTTGCTCTTCGCCCTCACCTTGCTGTGACCCGCCCTCTTGGCTGTCGCTCTTTTCATCGCCTTCCCCTTCGTTTTTTTCTGGTTGGCCTTGCGAATCTACAAATTCAAACTCATACTCCCGCAGGGGAGGAATGCGAACGCGCGTTGGGGTGTTAGGATCATGTGATAATATTTCAAGCCCTAGGGCCTCAACAATATCAATCTGCTTTTCCTTAAGCGCCCGAACCGCAAGCTCAGCATGGCGTTGGCGATCTTGCTCTAAATCAGGAAAGTCAATCTCTCGTATCACGCGGAAACGACTTGGCATACTACTCACCTCTTTATTCGATGCCACCGAAATCATTATCAAAGAACAGATAGGTGCACCGTAACACAACAAGAGTCCAAATGCAAAAACGCCGTCCCTTAGGGGACGGCGAAATTCTTATTAGCTCTGCCACTCGCGAGTGGCGACATATTCAACCAATTGCAAGGTACAGACGGGACACCAAGAAAGCCGAAGAATTCCAATGCCTTCCTGGTTATCATCGCGCTCTGCGCCAAGCCGTGTAAGTTCATCGGCCATTAATTGCACCAATGTCTCGTCTTTTTGCATGCGTGCAAAAAGTCGTTCAAATGGGCCGTGCGAATTTTCAAAGAAAATGTCAAGCAACACAAGATTGAATGCCTTGTGTTCAGAGATATCAAAGGGCTTCCCGCAATCTTCCGCCCGTTGCTTAAACGCAAGCAATTCTTCACGGAATTTAGGCCGCGCATCAAGCGGGAGTTTAAGTTTCGATTCAATACGGTCAAGGAACGCATACTCCGCCTCCCCTGGTTTGGCCGGCGGCGACCCTTCTCTCGGAACCATGACTGCCCAGCGCCGGTATACAGCATCCTGCGAAATAAGCTCCAAATAGCGCCTGGCAAGACCTTGTAGGCTTTCAGCAAGCGCCACCGCAACCTCTTCCTTGACCCTTGGCGTTTCCAGAAGCCGCTGCAAAATTTCCAGCGTCCGCTCTTTCAGAATACGCGGCAGATACGCACGGAGTGTCGAGAGATTGCTCTTTTGAACTTCCTCGAAACGCGGCCCTTCGTACGTTGAACGAACGCGAGGGAAAAGTTCGTCAATAACCATCTGTGGCGACACGCACTTGTGTTTTGGGTCGCGGTCGTTGCCGTATCCAATCGCAAGATCCGACTCGCATGCTTCAAGCGCCTTCACCGTAAGCCGAGGCGAAACACCCTTGCGGCCGTCGTTTGGATAGACGCTATTTAAATGCCGCACGTCGTGGTTGCATCTGATATTGGTACCATTACGCAGCTCAACCCACTCATCAAGTTCTACGTGTTGCCCCTGATCTGCTTCGGGCTCGCGCTGCCGCGCACTTTCCACCTGAAAACGGGCCGTTGCTTCAAGCGCCAATGGCGAGAAGTGAACTCCTGTTTTCTGCGCACGCGCAAGCATTTGGGGATACAAGTTCTCGGCAAGATTTTGATAACTCAACACGTACGGAACGAAAAAAGGCTCGATGCGATCCATAATGGCAACATTTTTGCCTGTATTGCGGAATGCTTCAAACGGTTCCCAGTTTGAATGTCCGATAACGATAGCATCGGACGATACGTTCCCGTAAAAACCGGGGGCAGGAACTAATTGTTCCTGGGTCTGCCCGATAATAATATGCAAAAAGTCGGGCGGGTTCATGGTAAGTTCCGCAAATTCAATAATGCCGCCTTCGCCCTGGTTGAAGGCACCGGCATAGTTGCCAAGAAGCGGATGGCCTTCCTCAAATTGAAGCAATCGCCGAACCGATTCGGCACCAATCAACACGCGAACGTCCTGGTTGTTAGGATCAACGGGATAGACCGTTACAAGACCAATGCGCCTACGCACCGAAAGACGCGAGGTGGTAATGGGAATACGCTCCCATCGTTTCCACTTTGTCTTCAGCCGAAAACTACATTGCGTGCAAAGATCCCCTTCAAGGTCAAAAGCGCGACCCAACAGTTCCTGAAGCCGAAGACGATCGTGCATGGGAAGCGCACGAAGCGGATGCTCGTGCATGGGACAGCCGTCGATATGGTAAAGATTTTCTCCCACCAACAGCTTAAACATTTTGCGCACCCACTGCGATTTACCGGTTCCCGTATCGCCCACAGGGAAAGGAACTTGGCGAGCCGCCTCACCACCCCGTCGCGCACTCTCTAAGAACTTTGCGAAACGGTCGAGAAAGCCATAAAGGTCCACAAATTCACGAAAGGAATTCCAGTTTCGCATGGCTTCTCCCGGTTGCAACCCAAGCATTCGAGCTCGGCGAGGATCGGTTTCATGCGTAATAAGCGTATAGCCGGGCTCTTCAAAAATCACCCGCCATGCGCGTTCACGCGTGTTCTCCGCGGCCTGGGGATACTCCTTCACCAAATAAAGATATCGCTCAAGGTTTCCAGACCACTCTGTTTTCTTGCGCTCTTGGCGCTTACGGCGTTTCTGCTCTGCAATAACCTCTGCAACACCATCCCGAAATTCCCGGGAAATCGTGAGGTCGCCTTGCCTTTCCAGCGTTTTAACCACTCTCTCACCTCTTATATTTTCAAGGGTCAATATACGTAATTACAGTGTTAAATATATCCTCTCAAATGTCAACACGCGCGCGCCAAACTTATATATGCAGTGTTGGCTTAATGCGCTGAAAATCGTCCTCGAGCCGTTTCCATACCTCAAATGTTGCCATGGCATCGGGCAGGGCACTATGAGCACCCTCGGCAGAAACCCCAAATGCTTCACGCGCAACGCGCAAACCAAATCTTGGCCCGAACTCTTCTTCCCGCCCCACAAGCTTTGCCCAGCGTATAAAGTCCATCTTGATATCGTGCCAAGTGTAGTCAATTCCACAGCCGGAAATAGTGAACCCTGCCCTGTTTAGCGCTGTTTCCAAAAACGCGCGGTCAAACCCCACATTCCAACCGCAAGGAGTGGAACCGGAGAGTATGCCGCATAGCTTTTGCATGGCTTCCTGTTGTGGCAATGCGCCCTGCCATGCTTCGGGCGTAAAATGGTTAATCGCAAGCGATTCTGGGTCGGCAATTTCCAGATGCTCTGGCATAATTTTCAACTCATGCGTATCTTTCAACTCCCTTGTTTTTGGATCAACCATTGCAATGCCAACCTCGATAATCTCGTGACTGCCGGGGTCGCGGCCGGTTGTTTCAATATCGAGAAAAGCAAGATGCGAATATTCCTGTAACATGCGTTTCATTATAACTGTTTGCGCCCTCATTGCAAACAAAAACGCACGGTTAACCCGTGCGCGTTTATGTCTTTGCGTTTTGTTTAAGATATGTCCACATGTCCTCCAACAAGAGCCGTCCGTTTACAAATACAGGAATTGTGCGCGTCCCCAAATAGCCGATTGCTAAGAAACCTCGGCGCTGCGAATGTTTCTGAATATAACCGCACACCAACTCTGCGCGTTTCCCTACTAATGAGTTTAGAATATCCTGCGGCGAAGGATAAATCTCAACGAGAAACGTAACGGGGTGCGTATGTACAAAAATGATCTGTTCATTATCCCGTACCATCCCTTGGGTAACAAGTAGGAGTAGTTTCGATTCGTCCCACCTGATTGCGTTGACTGGAGCCGAATCGTTCTTAATTTTTAGCATGCCGCGTTCCACAATCACACCGTTAGTATCTAAAAAGTCGTGGCTGATAATATTCGTAACTCGAAAACAAGAGCGTCCGCCTATTCCAACAAGGATGGCTGCTCGCTCCAATGTTTCCATACAACTTAGCCATGCCTCAGCTGCAAGCTTGAAGGCAACCGGGGTATCAAGAATAATTTTCGCAGGCACCAAAGGCCACGGCCGCCACCATATTTGTTTGCGGCGCGTCATGCCGCACCGCCTTTTGTTGTCTCAAACACTAGAAAAACTCCTCTGCCCTTACGCGATAGCCCCTCGGCTCCAGACGCTGTGTTACATCTTTGATCATGCCGCTATTGCCACATGCATATATCATCGTATTTTCTGGCAGAAGCTTGAAACGCATAAGAAATTCTTCGATTCGCTCATTCACTCGCTTCGTTTCACCTTGCCATGCGGCGTTACGGGAATCCTGCGGGCGGCTTACGGTCGAAACGTACGTAACACTTTTTGTATTAGCAAGCTCCGTATCGTAACCGAACTCGTCACAATAGCTTGCGCCCTGGAATACATAAAACTTGTGGCCGGTACTGCCACCAAGCATTCGAATCATGCTGACAAATGGCGCAACACCAGTAACAGTACAAACCATGACTTGATTGTGCAATGCGGGCTCAAAGAGAAATACGCCCTTGCCGCGATTAAACAGCATCTCAATCGTATCCCCTATCTTAAGCTCCCAGAGTTTAGGTGTAAGCGCTCCGTGAGGTACTAATTCGATAAAAAATTCGAGAAAACCCTCATGCGGAGCAGAAGCAATGCTATATGGTCTCTTAATTCCATCCTTCATAAATGTACAGTATTGGCCCGGCGCAAAAGGAAACAAAGTTTCTGGTTTAAGCGTGAGTATCATTAAATCCTGCGTAAGATCCCTTCGATCAACCACGAGGGCTTTGGGATAATTTTTCTCCACTAGCTTCCTCTCTTCTTTTCTCAACGAACTGCGCTTTATCTATACCGCACCTTTTTAAAAAAATCAACGCCGTCTGATCGGACGGCATCTATGCACTCTTCTCTTGACACTTTTCACCCTTTTTACCACACATACGCTTCCCTAATCCAGCGAATCAATGCGTATGCTTCTGCAAACCTGTCTTCGGCCCCAAGCACTGTCAAAACGACAATACGCCTTTCGTTCGGCGCCAATGTCGGCCGAAACGCCAAAGCAATAGTACCTCGCGCTTCATCGGTAAAACCTGTTTTCCCCGCAATAATCCCGGGAACCTCTTCCAGTAATTCATTGGTGGTGGTAAGACGCCGCGGAAAAGAACCGTCACTACGCGCAATCGTAGCTTCTTTGGAAGCTAAAATCTCTTGCAACGTTGTATTTTGAATCGCTTGCTCTAGCAATACCGACACGTCGTGCGCGGTAGAGAAATGCCCATCCGCATCAAGTCCGTGTGCATTCACAAAATGCGTCTGTGAAAGCCCAAATGCTTGGGTGATTTGAGAAAGTTTTTGTAAAACGGATTTCTCGCCTCCGAGATATTCAACGAATGCCTCCGCCGCATCATTGCTTGAAGGAACCAAAAGCGCTTTCATAAGCTCGTTGCGCTGCAGCGTTTCCCCAACAATTAAATTACCCGCAGATCCTTCTATGCCAACTGCACTCTGCGTTATAAGAATTTCTACGTCAGCGGGAATTTCTTTCATCACTACAAGCGCGGTTGCGAGTTTTGTTAAGCTTGCAATGGGAAGCTGGTCGTTTTCGTGAAAGGCAAGCAACACATGGTGGCTTGGGAGAATCTGGGCATACACTGCACGCGCCCCTATTTCAATATTAGGGACAGAGGAAATGCGCTCCGGTATTTGCCATTCGGGCTTTATTTCCGCTTGCGGCAACGCCCCAAAGGAAACAATGGTCGCCGACGCATCAAATAAGACATCGGTTGGGCTTGCCGCGTCTTTAGTATCGGATTCCGCGTTGCTAGTTCCTTCGACCAGCGACGCCTGCGAAGACCCAAAATACCGGCCGACTATCACAGCCGCCAGCAAAAGCGCAATGAGAAAGAAGAAACGGAGGGAAGGAAACATAATAGATATCGCCTCATTTCTTTTTGGTATCCCTAAGCTGCAACCCAAGTTCTTTTAGCTGCTCATCGCTTGCAGGAGCGGGAGTATTCATCATGGGGTCGCGGCCATCGCCGGTTTTAGGAAATGCGATAACCTCACGGATATTTGGTGCGCCACAGAGCACCGCAACCACCCGATCAATCCCCGAAGCAATGCCACCGTGAGGAGGGGCGCCATATGTAAATGCCTCAAGCATATGGCCAAATTGCTTTTGAATCTCTTTGCGTTCATGCCCCATTACGCGAAACGTTGCTTCAAGGATAGCTGGGTCATGGGCGCGAATTGAGCCACCCGCAATTTCTGATCCGTTTAAAACCAAATCGTATTGCTCCGATCGAACTTTAGCCGGATCGTCAAGCATTTCTTGGGGCGTTACAACGCGGGGCTTGCCGAAAGGATTGTGCATGGCACCCCACCGGCCTTCTTCATCGCGCTCAAACATAGGAAAATCGGTTACCCATAGAAAGGCAAGCTCGTTTGAATCGTTTTTATCTTTACGCAGATCAGGACGATCCGTACCATACTGCTTTATCGCATCATCGTACACAAGATGCGGAAACGGGGTATGTGCAATAACTCTTTCCGGAAACAGCTCTCGGACCAACGCGGTAAAAAGCCCTTCGATAAGCCCCATCACATCCTTTTGTTCAACAAATGCCATTTCTATATCAAGCTGGGTGTGCTCGGGCTGCCGATCGCCGCGCGTATCCTCATCGCGCAGCGCTCTGGCGAGTTGGAAATACCGCTCAACCCCACCGATTACAAGAAGCTGCTTGTATTGCTGGGGCGATTGGGGCAAAGCATAAAAATTTCCCGGCTGTTTTCGGGAAGGCACTAAAAAATCTCGAGCCCCCTCGGGTGTGGAGCGAGTTAAAAGCGGGGTTTCAACCTCTAGAAACCCTTTCGCAAGAAGAAAATTACGGGCAAACTGGATTACTTTGGCGCGGACGTTTAAGCGCGCGCGCAAATCGGTTCGGCGCAAATCCAAATAACGGTATTTTAAGCGCAACTCCTCATCAACTTTCATTGCCTGCTCATCCGATACCGTAATCTCAAACGGCGGTGTCGCAGCTTCATTAATTACCTCAAGCTTTTCTGCGACAAGTTCGATATTTCCTAAAACAAGATCGGGGTTTTGGGTGCCCTTTGGACGCTCTTTAACTATTCCTTCGACATGCACAACCCACTCCGGCCGCAGATCTTTGGCCCGTGAAAGCTCGGATGCCTCCGGGCGTAATACCACCTGCAATAATGCTGTCTCGTCGCGAAGGTCAATAAAAATCAGCTTTCCATGATCGCGGCGCACGTGAACCCACCCATAAACAGAAACGCGCTCGCCTACGCGACCGGAAAGATTACAATTGTAAATTCGCTGCTCTGCTACGGGCCCCATCATATACCGAGAATCTCGTTTACCTTGCGGATAATCTCCGTGGGGGTCATATTCGCTTTCACAAAATATTCCTGTGCCCCAAGGGCTGCTGCTTTATCGCGAGATTGGGTGTCGTCGTAATTTGTCAACATCACAACGGGAATGCCGGCGTATTCTGCGTTCCCCCGAAGCTCTTCTAAAATTTCCAGGCCCGATTTGCCTGGCAACAAAATATCGAGCAAAATAAGATCCGGTTTCTTTACTTTTAAAGCACCGTATACTTCTTCCTCGTTTTGTGCAATCGCAACCGAAAATCCTGCCTCTTGCAGTTTTACCTTATAAATCTCTACGTGTAATAACTCGTCTTCGACAACAAGAATGTGTTTTTGTTCCATAAAATCTGTGGTACCGATGGACAACGTTAATTTACGCTGAAGCAATGGGGAGGGCGACAGTGAATGTTGAACCCTTCCCAAGGCCGGGGCTTGACGCTTCAATGGTTCCTCCATGCGCTTCAACGATTTTACGCGCAAGGTAAAGCCCAAGACCGGTTCCTGCCGCATCCAGTTTTGGCATCTCGATGCCCCGCTCGAATTTACCGAAAAGATGTTTCGAGTCCTCTTGGGTCATGCCACGACCGGTATCCTGAACTTCAAGTTTAAGCACATTTCCCTCGCGGCTCATACGAACCCATATTGTGCCCTTATCTGTATATTTTATGGCATTATCCATTAAATTCAAGACCACTTGTCGGAAACGAACGGTATCCAATGATGTTTGCGGCAACCCTTGTGGAAGCGTCGCCTCCAGAGAAAGGTTACGCCGCTTCGCATTTTGCCCCAATTCGTCAACAACGGAACCCACAAGTTCTGAAAGATCAACGGATTTCTTTTCAAATATCATTTTACCCGACTCGATGCGGGAAATATCCAAAAGATCACGAATTAACACAATAAGCCGTTCGTTTGAAATATATACCTTTTGCAAAATCCCTTGAAGGCGCTCGGGTATTTGACCATACGTTCCTTCAATAACCATGGAAAGAAATCCCTTAATAGCGGTAAGGGGGGTGCGCAATTGGTGTGAAGCCAACGAAACGAACTCGGTTTTCGCAGCATCAAGCTCGCGTAAACGGTTATTGGCACTCTCAAGATCCTTTGCTAACGCCTCAATGAGTTCACGTTGCTTTACTTCTTTTAAAACACTACGGAGCAGTAAAATGCCAAAGATTAATATAAGAACGAATACCGAAACCCTTGTGAGTAGGGTGACCGCATCCTTAGAAACAACGAATTCGATGAGGGAAATCGACGCCAGCACAAAAATAAGTATACCAATGGCAGTCGCCCGTACATTCAAAAGGTTGTATCTTACGATAGCGAGAGCGGTAAAACCTACAAATGGAAAGGTAAATGCGGCGGCAAAAGGAATAAACGCGGTGTTGCCAAAGGCAGTCGGAAGTACGAAACTAAACGCAATAATAGATCCGAGCGTCAATAACAATCCAAGAAAAAGATATAGATGTTGTATTCTTGCTTCTCCCCGAAGCCTTATAATTCGTCGTGCGAGTATCAAAAGAGCACCCAAATCAAAAAATAAGACCGTTGCCCCAAAAAACATGATACCTGGCCCCACCACCGGCGATCCCACAACACCGGCAGGATCTGATTGGATGCTCTCAAACGTATAAGGACTGAGAGTAATAACCATCGCTACCATAGACCACAAGAAAATAAATATAAGCACCCTCGGTGACAGAGAAATCGTGGGCCCAGGGAAGGTTTTTACCAATAAAAAAGCAAACGTAGCAAATGGTATCGCTGAAAATAATACAAATCTCGCAAGCCAGAGAGTGCTTTCTGGATCATCTGTACTGGATGAGAAAAAATTAACGCTTCCCCATACCACAATGGATGCGGTAAGAGCAAAAAAGAATCGGTTTGTTGCACTACTTGGATCTCGAAAAAGGATCAGAAATCCCAACACAAGATGTGCCGCAATAATAATCCCCAAAATAGTTATGTCTGTAGGCGAAAACAGCCACATAGTTTATACGATGGTACGAAGATATGACCCGACCGAAAAGAATTCAATCGCCCTATTCTTCTTTAACTCTGATTTCTTAGGATCGCGCAAGCGTGAAAATATGGCTCCATTTAACAAAACGGGGTGTTTCCAGGCGGCAATGGAGGGAGGAAGAAAAAGGAAAGGACTTTTCACATCGTCATATTCGAATACCGTTTGTGCTATTTCGCCAATGATCTTATCGAGTTGTAATTTTTCAGAACCGCGTAAATGGTGACGGAATTTGGAATGAAATAAAAGATCTATAGATTTATTTGAAAAATACTTAGACAAGCTAAAAATATCATTATGGGCGAAAATAACTAAAAAGTTCTTGCGCATGTTTTCCTTCAGTTGCCGAAGGTGCTGAAAATCAAGATGTTCAACAACGAGGAAATCAGTAAAGTTTGAGAGTGTTTTAAGGTTGTCTCGCGAAACGTTTAGTGCGGCTTCAGATTTTTCTATATTTACAAAAATAAGTGGTGCGGTGTACTTCTGCAGTATTAAGGTCTCCATAACCTGCCGCTCAACTTCCATTCCCCCACCCCCCAGATCAAATATAAAAGACGGCGCGTGCTCCTTAATATATTGCACTATCTTTTTACGCAGAGGCCTTATAAGTCCGGGGAAGTCCTTCCTCTCTATCTCGATTAATCGTTCTTGTAATTCCCGATCCCACCGCGGAAATGGAAAATCCGCAAGTTCTAACAAGCGATCCCCATTAATGCGCGGAGCCCGCGTTATAAGCCACCACAGGTATTTTGGAATGTTTTGTGCCGCCTCAAAAAAGCGGATATTTTCATCAACCGCATATAATATGTCAGACGAAGATTCTTTCTGACGGAGGAAAGCGAGATCAGAAAGTATTTCGCTAATAAGTTGACTCTTGGCGGATGGGCTTCCTGAAAAAAACATAAATAAGTTGCTTGAAAATCCTTAGCACGAAAAATTTTGTAAATAAAAACTAGTTTGACAGATCTTCAAGATGAATAAAATATCGACCCGAGGGCATTTTTGCTCTACTGGCTATCTGGCGCACCACGTAACAAATGGCAGCACCCCGTAGGAACGAAGATTCGGCAATTTGAGGGATGCCGGCAAGTGTTTTACCGACTTTTAGAAACGATGAACGCAAACGCGAATGCAGATACCGCGCTCCCATGAAATCCCGTGCAAGCAACATGCGTTCGGTGAACGTTCCAGTGCCCTGCTGAAGCCTTACGACCTTCCCAGCCACCTGCGGGCGTAAAAAGCCGTTTAATAACGCAAGCCGAGGATTTTGGTCAAAGCGCTCAACATCTACAATAACATTCGGGCCATTCCCAGTAACCATTACAACGGGTATCCGAAATTTCCGCGCCTTTTCGCGAATTGATATCTTAAGCTTCATATCATCCATCTCTTCAACCAACACATCTACTTTGGGCCTTAAAAGAAACGCCTCTTCTTTTCCGGGCTCAACACCGTTCTCAAAAACTTTCAGTTTTGCAAACGGGTTTATCTCGTAAATCTGCCGAGCTGTAAGAACCGCCTTATTTATTCCCAAATCGGGAAGCCCCGCACGAAATCTATTAAGGTTAGATAGCGCCAACACATCATTGTCTGCAAGTTTTAAAAGTCCAGCAGCACCCTCAAGCGCAAGGCATATAGCACCCGGATTTCCCACGTTAAGCCCCGCAAAAGCAATTCGAAGATTCTTAAGTTGCCTTTGTTCTCTTGGTAAAATCAGATTGAAATTCCGCGATAACCGCACCTGCTCATGCTTATTCAGCTCAAGTACGTGCACAAGCGCTGCCCGCCACGGAAAATATATCCACAAACCAAAGCTTGAGGCGCGCTGTTCTTTTGCGGGTCTGGAAAAAAGTAACGCGTGGCTGATACGGCGGGGATTGTGAACAAACCCAAGTTCTTTTTTTTGCTCTCCTACTTCGTCTACAATAAATTGGATTTTTTTTGTTCGTATAAGCTTTTGGGCATCTATACGATCCCTCCTTTTTTTAAAATTAAAAATGGTTGGCCGAAAAGAGTTCTCGTTCATATACATTTCTGCTCAACAGAATAACGAGGCGTTGGCCGAGAGGGATTAGCCATATAACCCATGCAAAAAAGAAATTGCGGACTAAAATCAGTTCCTATAAGTTCACGGATGTTGTTTGTAAACCCCCCAATTTCGATTGCCGCAACAAAAATAGAAGTTACCATTCCTTTCGCGGTACATTCGAGCATAAAACGCTCGGCAAGACGACCCGTTATTAACCAAGAATGAGGGGTATTTTCCTTCGTTCCAATCACACAAGCTACAGGAGCCGATCTAATGCTTCTCGCATTAAGCTCCCCAAGCCGATTTCCGATATCTTTAAAACGAACAAGAAACGGGAACAAAAACGACGCCATCAATGGCAACCGTAATGCGTAACCCGGGATTCCGTCGCGTCCAGAAAACAGATTTGGACGCACCCAGTGAGACATTTCGTTACGAAAATCTTTGTTTTTATATGCTGTCTTGAGGGCATCTTTCGTAAAATCGGCAAGGCGGCCTTTCTGCGCTTCATCGGAAACAAAAAGGGGGCAAGTGTACTCGTCATAACGAATCCCAGAAAGCATTTCTAAAAAACCGGTTGGTATTTTTTGGTCCAGAAAAATACCACGCGAATTTCTCCGTTTTGTTATTGCTAAAAGAAGGTCCCCCGCCGAAGAATCTTTCTCTTGCGAATCTGGGTGCAGAAAAACCTCCGCTACCCGATCTCCTCCCTCCCCACGATACGCTACGTCTTTAAATAGCCCAAAGTAGCGCGCGGCGATAATAAAATTTTCGAGGCAACACCCTATACTAATATACATGTCTCGCCTCAATGGATCGGCCTGCGGAAGGACGGCGGAACGATCAATAAAAAATTCGCAAGAGTTTCCGTTGATTTTAAAACGCCAGGGCTGAGAATTATGCGTGGAAGGAGCCAAGATCGCGTAACGCAATAAAAATGAAATCTTTTCGCGCAATGTTTTCTGCCGATAAAACTCTTGTTCTTTGATACGCCATGCGCGCTGAAGGTCGCCCATAATATTATTAATCTTTCTTCACCCACCGCTGTTTCGTCCCGGGGCGGAAATACAAAGGATCGCCATGCGTAACTAATTGAATGCGAGGAACAACCCTCTCCCCTAATGAATGATATAGTTTTCTATATTCAATATTATGTTTGTTAAGCATTTCCAGAAGCGACCTTACAAGAAGTTTTTCGAGCGATCGTGTTTGCCGAATGTGCGGTTTTAGCTCCACGCGCACAAGCAGGTGCTGTTCGTAGCTTCGCTTATGTTCGGTGGACATTACAAACTTTCCCGTAATATACGAAGAAAAAATCCGCTGTTCAAGCGCGCTTTTGATATGCTCGGGATATACAAGAACGGCATAAATCGACGCGGTAAGATCGGATCTGCCAAAAAGATAAACGAATGGAAGTTTCCACAAAAACTGTTTTACGGGAAACATGGAACGGTTAGCGAAGTGGTGCGCCATTTCTTCAAACGCAATAACTCCCCCACGATCACCGATCCGATAACGGATTAAAGGGATTCCCGCTTCTGCCGTAAAAAGAAGCTGATCGTCTTGTACTTCAAAGAACTTCAAGTCCGGATGGTATTGGAACAGTGAAGGAAGCCGTTCATCGTGAAACAGCGCCTGCGCAAGCTGTTTTTTGTCTGCGGCTTTCCTTCGTATATATATGGAAAGAGGAGTTTCGTGGGCAAGGATCGCGGCGTCAGCGGTACCATAAAGAGAAATAATGTCGCGAAACGGATCTTTGATACCGCTTCGCCTCATAAGATAATCCCGGAAACGCTCGCTAAACGCCTCTCCAGCAAGCAGCAATTTCATGTGAACATCGTGCCACCTAATTCCAGCTTCCCTGCCGTAATCTAGCACGTCCTTTATATAAGGCGGGTAACCGGCAAGAATAACTGTTTTGAAATTTGAAATTAAGGGTTTTACTACATCAAGGAGAGTTTCCAAGTCAATCCCTGGCGTTACGGTCATTAACCGGTATCCCTTATTGCTCATAGCTTTCATGCTTGCCAAGGTATAGGTACCCGCGATCCATGTACCCATGGAGAACGCCACGACGCCCAATGCCGAATGTGTCGGTTTAATGCCAAAAAACTTATTGAAAATAAGCTCGTGGAGGAACATCCCTTCATTCTCATGTGTATCTCCGCGTGGCCATAAAAATGGCGTGCCCGTTGATCCGGAACTTGCAGAAAAAGTATGAAGCGCAACTTGCGATGCAGGAAAAACAAGCTCCTTAAGGGAGTAGGCGCGTAAGTATGTTTTTTTATCGATGGGAGGAACGTTTTTAAAATCCTCTATCGTTTTAATTTTTAAAGGATCCACCCCGTGTTGTTTCAGAAAATGTTTATAAGCAGGAACATCTCTTGATGCCCTATGAAAAAGACGCAGGGCTTTTTGCGCTCCTGTTTTTTCCCATGCGGTTCCAGAACGTTTGCGATAAAAATGATCCGATAGCTGTTTCATGTAAGCGCAAGGACCATAAGATGCTCAATGAATGATGGAAACGAAAACCCAATGGCGCGAGCTTGTTTTGGAATAATGGACTCGGGCGTAAGTCCCGGCAAGGTGTTCAGTTCAAGAATATAGGGAACATCATTGCGTAAAAACATATCAATGCGAGCATAGTGACGACACCCCAGGGCTCTGAATGCCTCAAGCGCTGTCTGCTGAATTGCTCGTGTAACATCTCCGCTAAAGGGTGCTGGCGTAATTTCCTCGGTTGTCCCAGAATATTTCGCCTCGTAATCAAAAAAGCCATTTTCCAATGGAGGAACGATAAGCGTTGGCGGAAGCGCGTAGGGATACCCCGCAGGATATTCCAAGACACCGCATGAAATTTCTGGGCCGTCCAAATACTCCTCAACTATCACGCGCCTATCAAAAGCACGAGCTATTGCTAACGCGTGGACAAGCGCATCTTCATGTTCCACGACGGAAACACCAACTGACGATCCGCGGCTGCGAGGTTTTACCACCCAAGGGAGTGGCCCAAGTTGCCGTAGGGCATCCACCAATATTTCTCTATTAGTCATCGAATCGCCTACCGCAATCGCCTCGGGCACAGAAAGGTGTTTCGATAAAAATAAATCCCGGCTTATGAATTTATCCATTCCGAAAGCGGATGCTATCGGACCAGAACCCGTATATGGAATATCGTAGTGCTCAAAAATTGCCTGAATGCGCCCATCTTCTCCCCATTCCCCGTGTAGGGCAACAAATACTACGTCTGCTCCCCCGAATGCCCGAACCAAATCCATCTTCCTCTCGCCTCTGAACATTTCGCGTTCGTTTTGAATCAAAACCGGCCATGCGCGATGGCCCAGCACCCTAAGATTTCTAAGCACCGCGTTTCCGGTTTCTAAGGAAATTTCGTGCTCTGCGGAAGGCCCGCCCATAAGTACGGCAATGTTTTTGGACTGCATACTGTTTTAGTGTAGCAGGCAAGGAATGATCTTTAAAGACGGGTTTTTAGAAACCAGAGCAACAATACCCCAAATCCTACCGCCAAAACCAAGGCCTTAAGATAAACGGGAAGAAAAATAGCAGCAACAGCAAAGAGAAATGAGGTTCCGGCAAAAAAAATCATCACGGACCAATCTCCCCACCCTTTTTGTTTCAGCCAAAAATGAAAATGGCGCGTGTCTGGCAAAACCAATGGCGCCTTTTCTCGTAAACGCAAAAACAGCACAAAAGCCATATCCGCTGCTGGCAACACAAGCGCAAGTCCGGCCGTCGCCACCTTTGCCCCAGCCACTACCGCAAAGCTCGCGATAAGAAACCCAATACCCATGGCGCCGGAAGTACCCAAGAAGAGTTTGGCAGGGGGAAGATTAAATGGCAGCAAACCCAAAATTCCTCCGGCAACGAGGGCGGCTAAAATAGCAATTGCCGGCTGCATGATATCGGCGCGCAAACTTAATAGAGCCAACGCGCTTAATGCCAAAAGACCAATGGTTGAGGCAACACCATCTGATCCGTCAAACCAATTAAAAGCATTAATAACGCCCAAGATCCACACGGTCGTAACCAAAGCCCCTAAGACCGGAATAGTACACGACGCCTCTCCGCATTCCAAAAAAGGGTTGGCGATACGAATAACGGAAAGATCAATCGCCCCCCCAAAAGGGTTGTTCACGTACTCAAGTGATGCGCCACCCAAAACAACAAATGCTGCAGCCAAACCTTGCCCCATAAGTTCGACCCACCACGGCAGCGAACGGACGTCGTCGATCATTCCCATAACGACTAACACGAGAAAACCGATTACGATTGCAATAATTTTGGACGTTAACACAAGCTCCGGATAGATTAACACGCCCACGAGAAAAGCTATTGCTATTGCAATCCCGCCCCACAATGGCACTGGTTGTTTATGTTCATGGCGTCCGCCAGGAAAGCGGACCGCCTTTGCTTTTTTGGCAACCCGTACAATAACGAAAGATGCGATAAAAGAAAAAAATGCTGCACCAAATATTGCAGGAAAAATCCAGCGCACTATGCCCTCAAAAAACATAACTGCAACTAAATAATTCTATTAAACTCAAAAAGCACAAAAATGATAAATCCTAATGTTGCTTGAAGAACTAAAAGGAATACCAAAAATACGTATGAGAGTTGCGGATATTTTTCTAATGCGAAAAAGGCGATAATGCTATGTAGCAAAAAAAACAGAGCTGCCACGGTAGGAAAAATAAAAAAGTGGGAGCGCGTTCCCAAAAACGTTACTCCCTCCTGGAATGAAAACTGAAGCGTGTACTGTCCCTCGGTTTCCGGCACATAATGAAACACCGCCCACCACAATAGCACGTTAAACGCGAACGAAATTGCAAGCAATGCCGTAAAAATAGGATGCCGTAAAAAAGCCATAGCACTTAGGATGACCGATCATCGTTGAGCATAGCAAGAAGAGCACCAGAGGCCCATGCCTGGGGATTGCCTATGCGATGTTTCACGGAACTTGTGCCGACATAAATATCCGGAGAAATCTCTTGTGTTTGAGGATCTACTGCATAAAGCTCCGGAATAATTCCGTTTAACGCAGAAAAAGCGGCGCACATTGCCTCTTTTACCTTTTTTGCCTCCCTAAAGCGCTTCGTTTCCCGCAAACCAAGCCAGAAAAACCAATTGTCATGCGGCCATACCGACCCACGATGGTAGCTCTGCCACGCAAACGAGGGCTCGGAAACCGCAAGTGTGCGCATGCCGTATTTTGTCCAAAGATCAGCAGAAAATACCTTTGAAATAATCATTTCCTCATCCGCCTTGGAAATAAGTCCCGCGAATAAAAGATGAGAGGGGTTTGAGGTTACCCAAGGAAGTTGTGCGCCATTTCCGTCGAGTGCATAGGCAAAATAATCAGACATTATATAAGCATTTCGAAAATTCTTCTGAAGCGTCCGGGAACGCTCTTGTGCCCATACGCACCAGGTGTGCGCGCGATTTCCCGTCAGGCGAGCAGCCGCCTGAAGCGCAGCATACGCATATCCCTGTACTTCCACAGGGGCTATCGGCTGTGTGATGGCGCCAAACTCGTCGGAATCTTTCCACGCTTGATGTTGCAGGGCGATGGGATTATGCGCGCGGTAATCAAAGAAACCATCGCCATCAGAATCTGCATATTCTTTAATCCAAGAAAGAGCGCGCAAAAGATGCGACCACAATCTACGAAGCAATGCATCATCATGTGTCTGCGCATAATATCTCTCAAGAACAATGATCCATAAAAATGTCGCGTCAACACTCCCAAAATACGGCTGGCCCCACCCAAACGTTACCAGAGATTTTTGTACAAAACGCACCCACATTTGCCATGGTTCATAATATTCATGCAAGATTTTTCCCGGCTCCTCTTCGCTTTTATGGTTAACCCGCTTTCCTTGAAGTGTTGCGAGTTTTACAAGAGTTTTTTGTGCAATACGAGGGTCGTGTGCCAACAGCTCCCAGGCAACAATTAAACTATCCCTTCCAAAAAGGCCCGGAAAGTTGGGATAACCCGCCCGAATATACCCTGCGGGCGCACGAAGTGCACGGATATGTTGCTCGAGTTTCTTTTTTATTAATTCTTCATTCATGACGATCGGTGCGCAACCACGGGATACGCGGTGCGAAAAATTTTACGATTTCAATGGCAAGCACATTTAATAATCCAAGTTCTAAAATAAGCCCCCACTGCCAAAATGCTAAGGGGGCGGTATGCAACAAATCCTGCAAAACGGGAACGTAAACAGCCGCAAGGATGGCTGCCATACCAAAGGCCACCGCAGCAACCATCCATTGGTTACGGAAAGGATTCATGCGCCATATCGGTATACGCAGACCACGTATTGAAAAAATAGTGAGCATTGCGTTTGAGCCAAGCGTTGCAAACATAATGGTTCGAACTTGCTCCACGGGCAGCTGCCCGTGGAGCCAGATGAACATTGCCAAAAGCCCCAGATCACGCAAAATACCTACCGCAAGGATAATCGCAAGCATCTCTCTATTTAAAATAGGGTCGGACGCCTTGCGAGGTTTGCGTTGCATAATATCTTTTTCCGCTTTCTCAAATGCAAGCGTAAAAGCAGGAGGAGAATCCTCTACCAAATTTACAAAGAGGATCTGTGCTGCAAGAACGGGAAGGTCTTTCACGAATAGCAAGCCCCCTAAAACCAAAATTACTTCTGTGGTAGCGTCGGCGAGGAGATATAAAACTACTTTTCGGATATTATCAAAAATTCTCCGTCCCTCACGGATAGCTGCGATAATTGTGGCGAAATTGTTATCAAGAACTACGAGCTCGGCCGTCTGCTTTGCCACGTCCGTACCAGCACCCACCGTAACCCCGATGTGTGCCGCCTTGAGAGCCGGCGCATCATTAATGCCGTCGCCAGTCATTGCAACAATATGCCCCACGCGTTTCAGTACTTCAACGATGCGCAATTTCTGATGCGGGACTGTGCGCGCAAAAATTACGGCTTTGCCGATATGTTCGATCAGCGCCTCGTCTGATAATTGCTCAAGCTGCCCTCCGTCAATCACGGCTGCCTCATGATCGTGGATAAGCCCAACCTTGCGCGCAACCGACGAAGCAGTCAGGGCATTGTCTCCCGTAATCAAAACCGCTTTAACGCCTGCTTGTTGCGCCTCGCGCAATGCGGCAGATACGCCCTCTCGTATCGGATCTTCGAGGGCTATGAAACCAAGGAACGTAAGGTCCGACACCATCTCTCCAAGAGCGGAAAAGGAATCAACAGTACGCGCCACTTTGCGCTTTGCGACAGCGATTAGTCGCATACCGGCAGAGGACAATTCGTTGTGCTTACGCGTAAGCGCTGCGCGGCCCTGGTCAGAAAGCACAACCGATTCCGTTTTATGCCGGGCACAGGAAGATGCGGCAATGATTTTTTCGGCAGCGCCTTTGATAAAAAATGACGTCGTTGCATCCTTCTCCTTAACTAATGCCGCGACGAATTTGTTGTCTGCATCAAACGGTATTAAATCAAGCACCCTTTGTTTTCTTTCATCAATCAACCGATGAAGGCCCGCTGCAAGGCCGGCCTCCAAAATTGCCGCGTCAGTCGGCTCGCCTACAATTTTTCCTGCCTCGTGTTCCTTAGGAGATTGACCCTCGGCGATCCAGGCCTCATTTGCATAAATAGCTGCCTCAAGCACGGCAAAACGTCCTTCATTATCTGTAGCATCGGCAGGAAAAACTTCGCTAACGCGCATGCGTCCTTCGGTTATGGTGCCGGTTTTGTCTACACAAATTACGGTTACAGCGCCAAGGGTTTCGGCGGCCTGGAGTCGGCGGACTAAAGCCCCCCTACGCAAAAGCTGCACCATCCCGATCGCTAAAATCATGGTAACCGCCACAATCAATCCTTCTGGAACCGCTGCAACTGCGACCGCAACACTTGTGGTAAACATGACATCAAACGGCAGCCCGGTACTTACACCCAAAGCCAACGTTGCCAAAGAAAGCACGAATACCCCACCGGTAATTGCGCGCGCAAGTCCGCCCAAGCGCTTTTCCAAAGGCGTTGTTTCGTCCGGAACTGATCCTAAAGATGCGGCGATCTTTCCAAACTCGGTTGCAATCCCTGTGGCCACAACCACTCCGCGCACATAGCCGCGCGTTAATGCGGTGCCCATAAAAAGGATGTTCGTGCGCGCAGAAACGGAAATGCCCGGCGCAAGCGTATCGGTATTTTTATCAACAAAAGCCGACTCACCGGTGAGTACCGCCTCGTTTGCCGCTGCGGCTTTTGATTCAAGAATCCGGATATCGGCAGGAATACGCTCGCCCGCCGAAACGATAACGATATCTCCAGGCACCAGCGCCTCTGCGGCAACTTCTTCCGGACGCCCGGAACGCTGCGCCATTGCATGAAAACGTATCACCTGCGCAAGTTTTTCGAGCGCCCGTTCAGCTTTAAACTCTTGGAGAAAACCAAAAATGATATTGATACACACGGCAGCACTGATAACGACAGCATCAATATGGTCCCCCAACAAAAACGCTATGCCTGCGGCAATGGCTAAAATAATGGTGAACATACCGCGTGCCTGGCGTACTGCCAGCGCCAAAACACCCGGTCGTTTTGATTCAGGAAAAGTGTTTGCGCCGAATGTTTTTTGCCGCAAGGCGACCTCCTCGGAAGAAAGACCTTCGGGGCGCGTATGAAGTTGCTTTAATAGCTCTGCTGCTCCTATGCTATGCCAAGGAGAATCTTTGTTTATTGGAGGGATCGTGACAACCATTCTTCTGGTATTGTAGCATGTTTATATGGTGAAAAAGCTTCTTGGAGGACGCTTTATCGCAGGGACCAAGAGACAAGATGCAACGTGGGTAGCGCACAAACTCGCGCAAACCGGGTTGGCACCTATTGTAAATATTTTGGGGGAACATGCGGATCGAAAAGATGCGGCCAATGCTGCAAGAAACGAATATGAAAATCTGATTCAGGAACTGCGCGTCGTTCCCAATGCACGGATAGCGCTTAAGCCATCGCTTATTGGGGCTCTTATTTCGCCAGAAATACTTTACGAAAATTTTGGGATGCTTGCGCGCACTGCAGCGCAAAATGGCGTTTCGCTCGAAGTTGATATCGAAGGAGAAACGCTTGCACACCATACATACGATCTTGCTCTTTTGGCGCGCAACCAACATCGGGTAAATACCCGCGCAGCAGTAGCGGTACGGCTTACGCAAGACCACGAAATACAAAAACTTATTGCGGCTGGCATTCCTATACGACTTGTAAAAGGCGCCTACACAAACACCACGGACGCTTCGCGCAACAACAAAGAATATGTGCAAACACGCTTTCAAAACCTTGCAAAAATCCTGTTGGAACAAGGTAAGCAGCCCGCCTTTGCAACACAAGACGCGGATCTTATCCACTTTGTAATCGAAGAGGCAAAACGGATTGGCAAAGATTCCAATGATTTTGAAATACAGTTTTTGTTCGGCTTGCGTCAAAAAACAGCGCGGGCACTCTTGCGCGATGGCTGGCAGGTGGCTATTTATCTACCCTACGGCAATGATTATTTTTCATACGCCATACGACGATGGCGCTATTTTTTCACCCGTCCCAACGATTTCCTCGCCGCATTTTTTGGGTAAGCCCCCACCAGCTTCTTGCAATCTATCGCAACCGGGTTGCGATAGATTATGAAAACCCCGACCGAAGTCGGGGTTATGTTTCTTTATGCACGGAAAGGTGCGTTGTCTTGCGCGTCTCCCAGAAAAATTCGATCCAGCCAAGACGTTCGCTCTTAAGCCGTTCCCAAAATAGCTCGTCGCACGGAATGAGGCATGTTGCCGGACGATACCATAACACCGCAACATGAAACGGCTTCAATATAATCAGAGTTTTTCCGGAATCCGCGATATCATCAACGACAAGAGTATGAGGACCAATACCGGCTTTGTCGAAAATCAGCGGAAGATTTAGTAAACCGCCAAGCACCCATGCAGGGATAAGACCTCCCGAAGGAATACCGTAAATATTCTTGATTTGACGTTTTTGGTACGCCTTAGAACGTCTGACTTTTCCCGCAAGGCGTTTTAGGTCCCGCCATGTTGCCTCACGCGTGTAGGTATAGTGAACGTTTTTACAGATGGCGCAACGAGGATGCCGCGCTTTACCCTGAGCCCTGTCGAAGGACATCGCTACTTCACCCTCGGGTTAAAAATTACCCGATGGGGCAACTCGGCAATGGTGCGCGCACCCACATAACTCATTTCGCTTCGCAACCAGCCAAGAAGATCATTAATGTATTTGGCAACCGGCCCTCTTGCAGGAATAAGATCCTCTCGCCCTTCGGTTGCTGCCGTAAGATTGTAGGCGTTTTTCACAAAACCCGCCTCTTTTAATCCCTGGAAAATACGCTTTGCCTCGCCCGAAGCCATGCCAAAGTGCTTCTTGTAACGAATGTTGTCGTCATCGTAAATAATTTCCCCGGGTGCCTCATCGGTACCTGCAAACAATGTTCCAATCATCACGGATGCGGCACCGGCAGAAAGCGCTTGCGTTAAATCCTGACCGTAGCGGATACCGCCATCAGCGATAACCGGAAGGTCATAAGAAAACGCGGCTTCTGCACAACGCAAGACAGCTGTCAGCTGCGATCCGCCAACGCCTGTATTGCGACGAGTGGTGCATTGTGCGCCGGGTCCGATGCCAATGCGTACGCCATCGGCGCCCGCCCGAGCAATCATTTCAACCAAATCCGGTTCATGGACATTTGACGCAACAACATCAATATCAGGATATTTCTTTTTTAAATACTTGATTGCTTCAAGATGACGCTTCATGCCGCCATGTGCGATGTCAAGCACAAAAGCATCGGGGCGTTCCCCGGCAAGTAAAACTGCGCGATCCTCTAAATCATCGAGCCCAAGCGCCACGACACCAAGAAGATTTTGCCTACGCCTATCCCATGCGGCAAGAGGGGCATATTTCGTTGGCTCATTTGGATCTTGAACATCAAGGTCTTGCGCGGTGATAAGGCCTCGGAGCACACCGTGTTGGTTCACAAGAGGTAATTGCTTCACGCGCGCAACATCTCGCATAATACGCCGAGCTTCCTCGCGCAAAATATCATCGCGCGCGGTAATAACTTTCTTGTCCCTGAGCAATTCACCGAGCGTAGTATCATCGGGTTGCGAACCCTTCAAATCGCGTGGGGTACAGATATTTTCAACCCGCTTGTCGCGCAGGTTGTTTACCACAACGATAGACCCTATCCGCTCCTCATCAATGATCTTTTTCGCCTCTCCCTTGGTAGCTCGCAAGGGAAGCATAACGGGATCAAGGATCTTAAAGAAGTGCGCGGCTCGTTTTGTCAAACGAAGCTCCCGCTTTTGATCGCGAGCCGACATTGCACGGTGAATTACCCCGACCCCTCCCCAATAAAGCTCAACCGAAATGGCCATTCGCGAATCGGTCACCATTGCCATGGGAGCCGTGGAGATTGGCGTGTTAATGCAAATGTTTCTGGAGAAACGTGTGCGAAGATCTACCTCGCCACGATGGTCGATTTCCGAATATCGCTGCGCAATATCAACGTCGCCATACTCCCAAAACGGAAGCTCCGGCCGAATATGGTCAAGAAATTGCTTCAGCAAAGCTGCCTGCTCGCCTCCAAGCTCCGACCCGGCATAGCGAAAGCCGATACGGACCAAAGGACCATGCTTCAACTCAATCATTTTTCACCTCTCTCGTTTGTTTTGACAACGAACACCGGTATTCTTCCATATTTTTAATGGCAGCACAAGACCCCGCCTTGCGGGGTCTTTTCTAGCGTTTCGCAACTATCCCTCAATGGCATTGCGTAACACGGGGCTTTGTATCATCTTCTCCAAAAATTGTGTTGCCTTAAAGATATATTCCTCTGCAAGCAATTCACACATAGAAACAAGCTCGGCGCTTACGCGTTGGGGATCCCATTGAAATTCCTGCATAACCAATGCCGCACCGACTGACGCAGCAATTGCTTCGGCAATTGGGAAATAAACCGCAGGCAAGGTCTTTGCGTTCTTAAAATCAACCGGATGTTCTTTCATCGCAACAGACAAAAGTTGTTTTACCCGGTCTTCCAAAACGCTGCTGCCCAACGTGGGTTCAGCCCTTCCAGAAAGCGCAGCAAATGCACGCCGCATGGTTTCTCCTGCAATAATGAGCATTTGTACGTCCGATGTGCCTTCGTAGATCTTAACGATCCTGCCATCAAGCCAGAACTTGTATACTTTCGGGTTGGTATAACCAATACCTGCACACAATTGCATGGCTTCAGACGTTCCCCACTCTGCAAGTTCGGAACACCACAGCTTTGCCATAGATGCTTCCGCTTGCCAGGGGCGCGAATCTTGTTTGCCGAGCTTGTCGCGTAAAAGCGCTGCTCGCCATGCCAAAAGCTCTCCCATTCTTAAAGCGGCCTCGATACGCAACACGCGCTTTCGCTGCACGGGAAATTCTATAATATCCTCACCAAATTGCTTTCGCCCGGAAATCGCGGCCTTTGCTTCGCGCAAAGCACCTCTTACAACTCCAAGCCCTTGCGCGGGAATTGCCGACGCACGAGAACCAACAAGCGTAGCATTAATGATCCCCCATGCTTCAGGAGAATACATGCCGTATTTAGGATCGTTTTCCTCGATATTCCCCAACACCGAATCCGCAACGCAATCATCAAACTGCATGGCTGTTGTAGGCGAAAGGTGAAGGCCGGGTTTGTGCTCATTGCGGAGAATAGTCAATTGACCCATCCGTTTTGCTTCTTCAAGATCTACCACAAAAACTGCAAGGCCCTTATGCGGATGCGGGCCTATGCGCGCAACCACAATGCCGAGTGCTGCTTCGGATCCGTTGGTAATAAAATGTTTTGTACCATTCAAGACCCATTTGCCATTCCGTTTCTGTGCAGTCATTTTAATGCTTGCAATGTCTGATCCTGCATCGGGTTCGGACTGACAGTAACAGGCAACGATATCGCCAGCGATAATTTTGGGAAGCCATTTTTGTTTCTGTTCATCCGTGCCAAAAAGCGTTATGGGAGAGGCAACCAAAGAAACGGTTGCGCCAAGCGAAAGGCCAATGCCGCCGTCGTGCTGGCAGATTTCATCGGTAAGGATAACCGAAGCCCGGGATGACATGGCGGTTCCGCCATATTCATCGGGAAGGCCATATGCAGTAAAGCCAATCTCACGGAAATACTGGAATGCTTCCCAGAACAGGTCGCGGTCAAAATCGCGCGCCTTTTCTGATTTTGCGATTATCTCTTGAAAGCGTTTTTCGCTGGCAAGCTGTTTTCGAAGTATCTCCTGAAACATTTTTTCGTCATCTGGCAGTGAAAAAAGTTCTTCGGGAGAAAGGACCATTTCGTCCTCCTTTTTTCCTTGTTAAAGTTCACTGCCACTTTACCCCCAAGACCAATAAAAAGGCAAGAAAAAGGCCCGCCTTGTGGCGGGCTACCAACCTGCGTTTTTGAGCGCCTCTTCAATATCTCGGCGCGCGCTCGGGTCAACGCGCAACGGATCAGAAGAGGCATAATGACCTTGCGGAACACGACGAGCCGTTTTTGATGCAACCACTTCGTATTGTTGGCAAGAAGGACATCGATGAACAGGCGCCCCTTGATCTCCCGTGGGATAATAATAGGATAGCGTCTGAACGTCCTCCCCTTGCCAGTCGCAGAGATTGCATTTGGGTACGCAACATAAGTAACATATTCGCGCATCCGGGCTTCCCTCAACGGTTACCAAACAGTTGGAACATATAGGAAAGCTCTCGCACCACGGACATTGCCGCATTAATTTTTGCAGTTGCGGAACGCCACAAATAGTACACTTCGGATTCTGCTGAGGCGGCCCCCATAAACCAGGCATGGTCTTCTACCTCACCGTTTTAATTTGTTTCCATACTATCTGAAAACAAAACCCTTGTCAATGAGTTTATCGCATGGTATAACATAAATACCTTTAACAACCGAAAAGGAATCACAAATGAAACCAGCAGTGCTTGTATTTGATGCGGACGATACGCTTTGGATGAACGAGTGGCAGTATTCAAAAGCATTTTCAGAATTCTATGCATATCTTTATCAGACGTTCGGACCGTATATGCCGAACTTTCGTGCGCTGCAAACAAGGTTCGAAGAAATCGACCGCATGCTATTTCCCGTCTGGGGAGTACGCCGCGGCCGCGTTTCCGAGGCTATGCTTGAAACATATCACGAACTGCGTGATTACTTTAAACGCGGTGTAAGTGCGGGTAAGCGTTTCCCGAAAGCCGATGTTGTTTTATGGTCCCCCGAAAGCGCAGAAAAACAAACAGGGATTGAGGCAAGAATTGCTCAAATCGGCGACCGGCCCTTCCAATATAAGCATCTGCGTTGGCTGCGCTTTGCGCAAATCACACTGGACGAACTGAAGCAACGGGGACACACGCTTTGCGTGCTCACGAGCTATGACGGAACGGTTTGGCCGAAAAAGGCGGTCTACCTTGAGGCAATGGATTATTTCCATCATTCCCTCGCCATTCCTGCGAAAAAGACCGCGGAGGACTTTATAAAGGTGAGCGGATGGGGCAGTCACGAGCCGGGCACCAAATTTTATGCAATCGGCAACGGAGAAAGCGATATTACGCCAGCACTTGAAATTTCAGACGATTGGCACGGCATTTACCTTCCGCACGGATCAACCTCCGCATACTTCATAAATGAAAAAAGCGACGACCCTTATATGCCGCCGTCTATGAACCATCCGCGCGTACTTACTTTAGACAGTATTCGCCAACTTCGCCTTATCAATTTTGACGCGTTCCACTACTGTGAAGAAAAAGGGGTGAAAGGCGGCTTCTGCCGAACCTGTCACCATTAACGCACGGCGAGCCGCTGCATAATATCGTTCACGAATGCCTCACGATCCGTGGGGCTTTTTTGTATGTCAGCGGCATCTGCCATAAGCTCGAACGTACGTTCTTTTGGAAATTGCGCTGTCCATGCATCAAAAGAATCTTGAAGCGCTCTTAGATATTCACGCGTAACCCCCTGCTCAAATATACGGCCCCTCGTTTGAATACGTTCAGATAACAACTCATCCGATATGCGAATCACAATATAAATATCGGGGTGCGGAAGCTGCGGCTTGTGCAGCTTAAACAAATTCTCAAGCAACGCATATTCTTCGGCAGATAAAAATCCAAGGCGATTAAGCGCCTTTGCATATATAAAAAGATCCTGCCCTGCGGGAGCGTCGTGAACCACCGGACGATGCGCAAGAATATCTTTTGCGGAAAAGGCCTGCGTGATTTTCTGTGTCAGGTAAAAAAGCTGGCAATGCAGGGCCCAACGCTGCATGTCTTTGTAAAAACGGGACAAAAAAGCGTTTTCCTCAAACTCCTCCTCAAAAACATGCGCCCCAAGCGCCTCCCCCAAAATCTTGGCGATCGTAGTTTTCCCCGACCCCATTACCCCTGCGACGACAATATATGGATGCTGTATTTGTTTCATATCCTTTTTGCATCATAAACCGATTCATGTAATATCTCAACTATTGCGAAAAACTGAAACGTGCGGCGCGCACCAAACGCTTCGGATCAAAAAGCAGCAAACGCCGCCCCCCGGGGCGGCGCTCTTTTTTCTATTCTCTATTCCCTAAACAAAATCAGCTTGACACCAGACCGTTGCTAGTTATGCTATGCTTAGCATATGGCAGATTCCCCTTTTTCCAAAAAAGAGCTTGAAGAACTGTTGGGTGCTCAAACAGACACCATTCTTGAGGCGGTCGACGAACGCCTTCGCGGTTTTCGCTTTGAGGTCAACGCGCGCTTTGATAAAGTGGATGCACGGCTCGCAAATCTTGAAGAGAAAATGGAACGGCTGGTCACCACCCTTGATGCCTTTCTCAAACGCCTCACGACGCTTGAAGACGAATTTGAAGCCGTAAAATACGAGCTCAACCGCGTCAAAACATTCCTGAAAGAAAAAATGGGCTTTGAACCCGAATAGCGCCTCCTCCCTTTCGTATTTGTAAACAGGACCCCGATGTAAATATCGGGGTCTCGTTCTATTCCTATTCTCTATGCCCTCGCTAATCGGTATGTCGTTGCAACAATCCTTTGGTGCGCACGCTCTTAAACATCACAAGAAAAAAGAAAACGGCGGCAGCAAAGTATATCGCATTTAATCCAAACGCCCACAAAAGCCGCTCCCATAAAAACTCCTGCCCGAAAATGACTGCGCGCATCCCCTCAAAGACATGAGAAGTCGGCAGCAAAAAAGCTATCTTTTGCAAAAAGGCGGGCAGAACACTCACCGGGTAAAATACCGCGGATAAGGGCTGAATGAGCATGGCCAACGACCATGCAAAGATATCAACCGATGGACCCAAGCGCAGCACCAAAGCCATTACCACCACTCCCAACGCCCATCCGAGCATAAATAAATTTAAAAAAAACGGAAGCAGTAACCATCCAAATGAAAAGATATCCAGCTTCCAGAGCAAAAACGATAAACCCGCCATGGCTACCACCGCCCCCGCCACCTGCACAACGCTCACCACCATAAGCCCTGCCACCAATTCCAATGGCCGCAAGGGAGTTGCAAAAATGTTCCCGAGGTTCCGCGACCACACATCTTCCAGAAACGATACCGAGATTGACTGCTGCGCACGATTAAAAAGGTCCCAAAAAATGAGAGCCCCTAAAAGCACGGGCACGAAATTAAACGTTGCTGCGCCTATTTTATTTAAATAGAGTGTCAAAAAACCCCACACGAATATTTCAATCGTTGCCCAATAAAATAACGCGAGCCAGCGGTGGATGCTATGCCGATAAAGGTAAAACTGTCGAAGGAAAACAGCAAAAATTCTTCTCGCCATATCCATTATCCCTTACTTGCCCCGTACTGAACTTGTTGTAGTGCGGGGTTCCTTATCCCCTGTCCGTTTAGCGGTTCTCGCGCCAATGCAATAAACGTCTCTTCCAAGTCCTTTTTGTTATAGCGCGCAATAAGTTCCTGCGGACTTCCCTCTGCCAGAATCTTCCCGTGCGAAAGAAATAAAACGCGGTCGCATATGGTTTCTACCTCGCGCATGTTATGCGAAGTCCATAAAATCGCGGTACCGTTTTCGTGAGCTTCGGCCTTTATTTTTGTTCGTATACGATCTGCAGCGTCGGGATCCAAGGAGGCGGTCGGCTCGTCCAACAAAAGAAGTTTCGGCTTGTTCACGAACGCTTTGGCCAATCCCAGGCGCGTTCCCTCGCCCGATGACAAAATTCCTGTACGTGCGTTTGCAAGCTCTTTTAAATCAAAAAGTTCAAGCAACTGCGCAACCCGTCGACTCGCATTCTTGACACTATACAGCATTGCAAACACCATAAGGTTTTCGCGCACCGAAAGGTTTCCCGGAAGCCACGCGTACGTTGCCTGAAGATTCATATACGAAAGCACCTCATGCCTGTGGCTCCGCAATGATTTTCCAAGCACCTTTACCTCTCCGGCAGTCGGCTCCAAAAGTCCAAGCAACATCTGGATGGTCGTAGTTTTTCCGGCACCATTAGGTCCTAAAAGCCCCACAGTTTCGTTTTTTTGTATAGAGAAAGAAATACCATCAACGGCCTTCGTACCATCGTATATTTTCACCAAGTTTTTTGCCTCAAGAATCGACATAATCGCCATTGCAACAAAAACTTGCGCTACGTTGCTTTTCTCGCTTGCGAGCGAACTTGCGAAAAATTCTCTCGCCCGAAATTTCTTTTCCCGCACAAAGCACAGGGGCGGTTCTGCGAGCGGGTTACGAGGCCGAAGTCGCGTCTGACGCGACGAAGCGGCCCCGTTCCCGCTTGCTCCTCCCGTTGACTGAGGCGTACCTTCCCAAAGTGAGCGACGGGTATGCGAACGGCTTAGCGAAACAATGGATAACAATACACAATACGGAGCAGCAAAAACGCGCTGTCTGACCCTACCGCTACCCATTAAACTCCGCTGGTGCGCGAGCGGAAGGGCGCCGAGCGGCCTTAAGGAACAAAAGGATCCCTTGCAGACGCGAGGCGGCTTTCCCGAGCGCACCAAAACTCAATACTTCCCTATCTCATCCAACCGTTCGTCGGAAATGCCAAAATGGTGTGCGATTTCGTGCATGACCGTATGCCGTATCTCTTCTTTCAGTTCCTCTTGGGTTTCGCACGCCTCGCACAATGTCTTGCGAAAAAGCGTAATTTTATCGGGCATCACAAAGGTATAACCGGAGTCGCGCTGTGTCTGCGGCACGCCCTCGTATAATCCCAAAAGTTCCGGATCATCCTCGTTTTCTTCTTCAATAACTACTCCCACATTATCAAGTTTTTCTAAAAATTGGGGCGGCAAATGCTGTAATGCATCAGCAACAATGGCTTCGAAGTGCCCGCGCATAATATCCATACAAAGCTCTAAGCGATTTTGAGCGAAAAGCTAAACGTAGTACCCTTTCCTTTTTCCGACACTGCCCATATTTTCCCGTCCATGCGTTCAACGATTTCTTTCACGATGAAAAGTCCAAGCCCCGTACCTGTCTGTTTCCTTACGTCGGGATCATCTGACCTCCAAAACTTTTCAAACAGGTGTTTTTGTTCTTCCGCGCCAATCCCAAGACCCGTATCCAACACGTGCGTGAGGATCTCTTGACCCTTTGTTTCCAGACGTACGGTAACCGACCCTCCGTCACGGTTATATTTAATGGCATTAGAAATTAAATTCATTAATACTTCGCGGAGCTTATCCGGATCTGCCGTAACTTTGGGGAACGGTGTTTGAATCGGCTCAATCACAAGGGAAATTTTGCGCGGTTCTGCAACTACTTTTAATGAGGCAACGATTTCGTCAACGATAGGAGGAAGTTCTTGTGGCGATACATCAACCGTAAGACGTCCGGCTTCTGCCCGCGCAATTTCCAACAGGTCATCCACTAAGTGTACCAAGTTATCGTTCACCTGCTTAATGCGCTGAAACGGCATTTCAACTGTTTTTGGAAGTTCGACGCCTGCCTCGCGGATTAAATCAAGATATCCTTTAATTGCCGTGGCCGGCGCACGCAATTCGTGAGTTGCAATAAACACAAACTCTTTGCGCAATTCATCTAAACGTTTAAGCCCTTTTGCCATTTCGTTAAACGTATCAGAAAGCTCCTCAAGCTCATCACCTGTATGTACCGAGAGCTTTTGCTCAAAATTCCCCCTACCTATTTCTTCAGCTCCCTTTGCTAATATCCGTACTGGCCCGATAACCGCCCGAGCCACAACAAAACTTGCCAACACAAGCGCAATAGCGCTGGCCATAGTAAACAGTGCAATTTGCCAAAGGATGGTTGGAAGAATGGCATTTGCTTCTTCGACAGGCCATTCGGCAATAACGATCCAATTCCCGATTTCGGGAATGTGGGTTGCAGCCCCTAACACTTCTTTGCCTTGCATGCCCCGATATACGTCGCTCGTTCTCACAAGCGATGTTTTCTCTGAAAGTATACGTTCCGCAAACGCGCTTTTGGGAAAGAGTTCACGCCCCTCAAGAGCAGAATTCTCTGGAAATGCGATAACATTACCCGTCTCGCTCAAAAGCATAAAATAACCAGTTTCCCCAAGCCGTTGTCTTACCAAATCTTCAACCAACGGCTTCAACGCAACCTCTGCCGTGGTAACGAACAACACGGTCGGCTTCTCTCCTTCTGGTGGCTTATTATATGCCGGGGCCGCCACTGTCACCATGGGACCAGATAGTGTGGCGTAGGGTGCGCTAATATAGTTTTGGCCGGCAGATGCCTGCTTAAACTTTTCGGTATCTGCATGATATCGGCTTGCGTCAACCGACAATTGGCCGCCACGGATACTTGAAATAAGTTCTTTGCCGACGGGCACGGTCTCCGAGATCCCAGATTCCTTGCATTGTTCTGGATCCGAAATCGGGCGCCCCTCAACCGCAGCAATCAGGGTTACCTCTTGTAGGGCAGGCGTTAGATCAAACGTCTGCTGAAAAAGAGGTTCTAGCTCACAGTTTAACGGCAGGGAAACTTGGCTCCGCGGGACCACAATGTTTAGATTTTGGGCAAAAATATCTTCCTGAAAAAACCGAAGGATTTCAGAACGGTTCAGATCAATATATTGCTGCTGTATTTTCGTTATGTCCTCATGATGCGTACGGTTTACTAAATAAAAGGAAATCGCACCGAATGCCAAAAGCGGTGTTAAGGTTAATACCAAAAAGGCGAGCAAAAATTTTGTGCGTAAACTCATAGGCCCATCTTTATTTTGGTTTCCTCGCTTACATAGGTTTGCTCAATCGGAAGCCATCGGCCGGCACCCATAATGTCATCGTTCAAAACATATTCGCGATTCAATGCCGAATCATATTCATAAAAATCTGATATTCCCAAGGCGTGGCCAAATTCATGCGCAAAGAGCGTCGGGCCATTTCGCCTAAACTCCTCGTTTTGCAAATATGCATCCGAAAGCAAAAGCGCATGTTCTGTTCCGGCAAGCCCAACGTCCTGAAAAATAATCGCAAGTACAGAATAGGCATCGTCGGAAATTTCTTGTGAAAAATTGGAGGGACGAATCTCTCCCTTTTGCATACGATCCCCTATCTCTTCTTTAAGTTTTAGAAGCGCTTCAGGATTTCCTTCGTTGGTATTGCTACCGCCATACTCAAGGGAAGTTTTGTTCCCAATAACCGGTTCGGGAACTATGCGCCAAATAATACGCGATCGTCCCTCAAGCTGGAGTTCGTAAAAACGCACTACCTTATCGATAAAAGCCGCGATACCAAGCTCTTTTTCCCACTGCCCGGAGGTACTGTTTCCATTCGCATCGTTAGGCACAACATACACAAGCGTTAACGCTACAGTTCCGATTGGTTCCTGGGGATTATCATACGCGTATGGCGACGAAAGAGCCGCAGGAGCCACAACGCCGGTTTTTGGCTGAAATTTCAAATTTATAAACCACCCTCCCACAACAAGAAGGGTGGCAATAAAAATGACTCCCGCTAAAACAGCACGTTTATTGAATCGGCGTTCCCTCTTGGTAATAATCGCGCTCTTGATCATTCACAATAAATACCTGCTCCCATTGGTAAAAACGTGCGATAAACTGCTGGGCCGTAATATCAAACCACTGCTTCTGTGCCAAGCCCTGTGCTTCGTTTACTTCAAGTAATGAATATACTTTATAGTCGTTAAGGGACCGGTAAATGTCGGAGGTAATAAACGAGTCAAGCACATCCTGCGAAACGCTTTTGATGCCTCCCCATTTGAAATGTTGATACATGCCAAAAACCGCAGGGTTGAAAATATGACGTTTGAAACCGTTGCCATTTACGATATATACTTTGATGCCATCTGGCCCACGGATAAGATCTCCCTCGGTAAGTCCCCCTTCAATGGTTGCGGACGCAACGCCCGATGTTTGTAAATCAACCGTGGAAATGTTGCCTGCCGGGTCAATTGCCTTTACGTTGTAGTAATAGCGAATGCCATTTTGAAGCCCTGCATCGCGCCACGCATTTCCTGGAAAATTATCCAGAATCAAATCGCCAAGTTGCCCCTGCACGGTTGAGCGATAAAGTTTTGCATGATGAAAGTCGCTTCCGGGGTTTACCCAACGGATATTTAACGCACCAGACCCTGCGCTCACAACCCGCACACCGGTTGGAGACGATGGTGCAACGGTGTCAGCAGCTGACACCAATGCGAAACGTGTTAAGTGCGTAACGTCGGCGCGCATGCGCTTTGCGGTTTCATCCAATGCGGCTTCGGCGATACGAGCCCATCTTTTTTGGGTCTCGTCGAAAAATGCCATTTGTAGATTTTGCGCCGAAATTCCTCGAGCAGCTAATGCTTCATCGGTATACGGCAATGAAAGATGGAGCGATTCACTTAAGGCCTGCACCAACGAACCATCCGATTTACGCGCTTCAATTCGATATGCGATGCCTATGACTGACGAATCTTGGGTATCCGGCGCAGTAGTGTCCGGCGCCACGGTAACCGTAACAGTACCGCTTGTCCCAAAAGCCCCCACAGGAGCAGTAACGTTTGTACCATCCGTAAGGTTGGTCTCATAATCTTGTTGAACATCATGTTGTTGCTCTTGTTTTTCCGGACAGGAAATCGAAACGAGATCTAACGTAACCGTTGTACCCGCTTGTGGCGTAACGGCAATTGGCGCTGCCTTATAACAGACGCCATTACGATATGCGCCAGCACCTATATACCATTGTAAGTTTGGCAACAATATAAGCGAAAAATTACCCATCGAATCGGTCTGCGTATCTTTAAACCGATTTAGCCCTTCTCGTGCCCATACAAACGCAGGCACGGATTCTCCAAAAAGCCGAACCGTTCCAGTAATCGTAACCCCTGTTGTATCACTCTGAAATTGAAAATCTAGTCCTGTGCGTTGCGCGCCTGCCGCAACCGTCACGTTTTGTATAGGAGGATTGAAATACCCTTCGCGCTGCGTTTTTACTCCAACATTCCATGTGCCCGCAGCAACAATAAGTTGATACGTGCCACTTGCGTTTGTGATGGTCTCGTATCGAATTTGCGTATCCCCTGCCGCAACCACAATGTTTGCTACCGGGCTTCCGTTGGAATCCCGAACAGTTCCAGAAATCGTTGCGGAGCCCGTTCCTGCAAGTGTCGTAAAACTATAAAGATCTGAGCTTTGAAAACAATTCCCAGCAGCATCGCAGCTTTTTATCCGATACCAATAGGTAACCCCAGACGACAAAGCGGTCAAGGAAACGGTTTGGGTTTCAGAAAGGGTGGACTGTAAGGAGGTCGCGATATTACCTAATGCATTCGACGTTCCATAATATACTCGTGCGAATGCCGGCTCATTCACGGACCATGAGATCGTCGCCGATGAAGATCCGACATTGCTGACGGTCGGGCCGCTTACCAAAGAAGGAGGAGTTATGTCATCTGAAGCTGCTTGTGCTTGCACAAAAATCGGATAAATATTGGAATCCCCGGAACAACCGGCAGCATTGCATGCCTGTATTTTAAACTCATACGTTCCGGCAGGAAAATGATTGGCGAAACCAAATTCGGTAAATGACGTAATGCCGCCCCCTACCTTCGAAATCCATTGCCACGTGCCGCCTTGGGGCCTACGATATATCTTAAACTCATCTTCGTTGTTTGAATTATCTTGCCAAGTTAATCGAAGGTCCGAATTGTTATTCTGCAATGTTGCCGCAAGATTTGATGGTGCCTGCGGTATACTTCCATCATTCATTCCACCATCGCTAAGCGTCGTAAAGGACAGTGGTGATGATGCGATGTCGGGGTATCTGGCGCAATTTCCGAACGGATCACAGGTTTTGACACGCCAATAATAGAGAGTGCCGGGCGAGAGTCCGCTTAAAGTGACAGAGTGTGCGGTCGTAGCGATCGAGCTGAAAGACGTCATACTCCCCAAAGAAGCTGACAAACCATATTCAACTGCACCGAATGCTGCTTCATTGACAGCCCAAGAAATCACTCCGCCCGAGGAGGTTACTGATGATAAAGAAGGGTGAGTTACGATAACCGGCGGCGTTGTATCTGTGCCCGCATTTGAGGGCGTCGTAACGGTAACTGTGTTAGACGGAGCCGAAGGCCCCAAAAGATTGTAAGCGCGCACCTGATAGTCATAACTCGTATTGGGGCTTACGCTCGTATCCATAAAACTTGTAACAGTAGCACCAAGATGCGCAAGATAATTTTCAAGCGGCGGCCAGGTTGATTCCGATGTAGGTTTTCGATAAATTTTAAAGCCCAAATGGTCTGTGGAATTACTTACCCAGCCAAGATCTACCTGGGTCGCAAAGGGTGCCGTTGCCGTAAGATCCGAAGGAGCTGGTGGCACGCTCAATGATGCATGCGTCGTCATAACCCATAATCCGCCCATTGCAAATACAACAAACCCCAGGGAAATTACCCACAGCCCTATACCAAACATGAAATGTTTGTTGCTCATGCTTTTTTATTATACCATACAGCGCCTTCTTTACATCCACCAAGGATGTGCTTTAAAGGACCCATCCGAACCTTTCCAATAAGTAAGGAGTAAGAGATGCCAACACCAATTGCCCAAGGCCTTAAGGGTATTGTTGCGGGAGAATCGAAGATTACCAAGGTTGATTGGGAAAAAAGCGCCTTGTATTTCCGCGGCTATAATGTACGAGAGCTTATTGAATATTCGTCATTCGAAGAAGTGTTTTGGCTGTTAGCCCACGGAGAGCTACCAAAACCCATAAACAGGGAATGGCTTTCCCAAGAGCTTAAACGGCAGCGTAAGATTACAAACGGCGAGCTGCGCGCATTGCTTGATAATGCTTTTATCAACCAGCCGATGTTAGCGCTGGCACTCTTTGTGGCAAAACGCGGGGTGCTGCGCTTGCCGGTGCAGACAACCAAAGAATTGCCGCAACGAGCCACAGTTTTGGGTACGGAATTATGCGCGGCGTTTCCTACTGTTATTGCAAATCTTATTCATTGGGGATGCGCTCCGCCGCGTTTCAGAATGGACCCAACAAAAAATAGTTATCCCATCGTTCAGCCGCATTCCGACCTTTCGCATGCAGCAAACTTCCTTTGGATGCTGAATGCGAAACTCGTTACCAAAAAGCGGCCCGATGACACGCCCTATGAACTCTATGAGGGAGAATATCCGACCTCTTTTGAAGAAAAGGCGATGGATACGACGCTCATCTTGCATGCCGACCACGAGTTTAATGCTTCAACCTATGCATTGCGGACGGCAGCAAGCACGCAAGCGGATCCGTTCCACTGTATTCTAGTTACCCTTGGTGCGCTTTCCGGGCCCAAACACGGAGGCGCAAACGAGATGGCAATGCACATTTTTGAAGACATCAGAAAACCGGAGCGTGCGGCACAGTGGGTAGTTGATCGTCTGATTAACAAACAGGAACGCGCCTTCGGCTTTGGACACCGCCTTTACAAAAAACGCGACCCGCGCACACAAATCCTCAAGCGTTTGGGAAAGGAGCTGTGCCGCAGGAAACACTTGCCGTGGTATGATATTGCGCGCGAAGTGGAAAAAACAACGCTTGCGATATTGAAACAGCGCGGCCACGAGGATCTGCCGGCAAATGTTGATTTTTATTCTCCATGCGTGTTCAGCGCCCTCGGTATCCCCTCCCAATATATGCCCTTGGTCTTTGCAATGGCCCGTATTGCAGGATGGACAGCACACATGAAAGAGCAATACGAACAAAACACGCTTATCCGCCCGCTTTCAGCATATATGGGCCCGGCCCCGCGGCCGTACTCAAAATAAAAAACAGCCCCGACCTTAGATGGTCGGGGTTTAGCTTTCCTTTATTCCTCTTCTGCCGTATCTTGCTTGTTCTGCGGCTCGACGACGTAGCCGACGTTAGGCGCCGGTTCCTCATCGTCAGGGCAAACCAACCGGTGCATAAGAGCGGCTTCTGCGCCGCGCACAACCCTCCACCCGCGGCGCGCCTGTTCGCGCGAGCTAAACGGGTTGCCGCGATCAAAGCCGGCAGCGCGCAATGCGTCCTTGGCAAGATACCACGGAAGGCCGCGCCGGTGGCAGTCATCGCGATCGCACGTACATGAAATCATGCCGCGCAAGGTAGCTTCTGCAAGGAGAGCTGCGCTGCGATCGCCACCGAAGAAGCCAAGAAGCTTCTGGGCAACCTCGAGCGACTCCTGAAACTGGCCGGGTCCCACGACCTTAAAAAACCAATTGGTGAGCTCGTGGCTTGCGCCTAGCTCTTTGAGAAGTTCAGCAGCGTTACGGGCGAAGTCCGCCTTCGCAGAATCCGGGAACTCACCATCCTCATCCGGAACCCCAGAAAGATCTTCGCCTTGAGAGGTCGGCATGTCTGACGGATCATCATCGAGAGCGATGTGGAAAGAAGCGCCGGACACCTCGTGGGTGGGGTCTACGGCGTGAACCCTTTCTCTCCGGCTGTGCCGGGAAAACCTATCGAGAAGAGACATTATGCCTTTCCTTTCTCCCGCTTGTGGCGGGATTTTCCATTTCAATTCATTCAACGAGCTTGCCGTAATTATAGCAGTTATACCAAAAAAGTCAACCCCTCACCCAAAAGGTGAGGGAGATACTTATTCCTTATTCCCTACTCCTTATTCTCTCTTCTTACGCCGTAGGCGAGCGAACCTCCGGAAAAATTCTCTCGGGCTGGCGGTGGGATCATTAATGAAAATAATATATGGAGGCGGAGAATTTTTCCGGATGGTTCGCGAACTCCTACCCTAGTGTTTAAATCTCCGCAAAATATAAGCGGATAAAATTCCTGCAAACGCGAAAAGCGCTAATGCCAACACCCCAAAAAGCGTTGAGCCCGGCTGACCCGTATCATTTGTTATTACTGCCAATCCTGCAAGAAGAAGCGAGGAGAAAGCTACGAAAACCAAAACCAAACCCGCAAGAATTGAAGTCATAAAAAGGTTACTCAACCATGATCTGCCCGGCAACCGTTGGGAAAAGGTGATCGTGATACTGATGCGTCCCAGAAACGGTAAAGGTAAATAGATAACTTTCACCAGGGGCAAGGCCATGGCATGCATCAAAAATCTGTGGCTCTTCTGCGCTTCCGCACTTATGTAATCCCGATCCTGGATACTGGGTATGTGTCGGGTGAATGTTTGAGGCAGGCCATACGTTACGCGACGTTTCGTTGCGAAAAGTTACGGTTGTACCGTTAGGGACGGTCAACGTTTGCGGCTCAAAGCCGGATTCAGTTATCACAACAACTGCCCCCTCTCCCGACAAGGTTGGGGATGAAGATTCTGGCAGAGGCAGAGTTGGCTTTGGCTGCGGTGTCCCGCTTTCTCCACCGGACAAGAGAAACACCCCGATAGCAATTAATATCACAACACCTAACCCAATAAATAATAGATATTTGCCGAAAGAATTCATGGTTCTTTTACTATCGCGCCCTTTTTAAGAAAAGTAAAGATGCGGCAAAATTTGCTGCAAGCAAACCCCCCATCAACGAATCAACTGGGATATTCCAGAAGGTTGCCTGTCCTAATGCCCATGCAACCGCCGCAGCTGCAATCCCATATGCCATGCGTTGCCAGCGTTTTGGAAATTGGGATGTTATTGGTTCAACCAACATAACGGTTACGAAAAAGAGCATAGTTGAATCCCCCAACAGCGCTTTAAGTACAAACGGCAAATCTCCCAAGGCAACGTTTGCTCCGACAAGCGAAAAAGTGGAAAGGAATGCAAAAGTGGCAAGAAACGCAACGACTACATGCCAGCGTCGAATACTTGTTACAATAAACCCTCCGGAGACCGCAAGCCAGAGGGATAATGTAAAGAAAATGGATGGGGAGCCAAAAAGACGCGCAAGCGGCGCAAAAACGTCCCAAGAAACACCCCACCAGGAAACCAAAAAAGAGGTGGGGGCAGAAAAGAATACCGAATACAACAATGATCCAGAGAGTAGGGCGAAGGCCGCGGGATTAAACACATGACGATGGTACCCAAAATGGAGTACTTGCTTGCAAAATACCGCAAGCAAAGCAACGCCCACCACAGCGATAAATGGTGCGCGGGGATTAAGCAAAAGCGCAATAATAAATCCCGAAATCACAGAGGATATCGGGATATATATTTTACGATCTCGCAAAAAGGTCCAGACGACATCGCCTAGCGCATAAAGGATTACAATACCCAAACCCCTCGCCAAAGATATCCAGTCACCCACTGCCCATGAAGCCGCAAAATAAAGAACGGCTAGGTACCCCACCATGCGTATTTTTATAGAGCCGGGACGGAGAATCCGAAAAATGCCCGATACACGATTCATGAATATTGCAATATTCTAATCTACCCTAACCACGCACTAACGGAGTTGGAATTGCCGTACGTATTCTTCTTGCGAGCCGTTAAGCTGAATTTCAACCTTCTGTACATTTGGAAATTGTAAAAGTGTTTGGAAAAGCTGCGCATCAATACGTGGATCATCACAGACACCTCCCGAACGGATCGTTCCTTCCAGTGCCAGCGTTGCCTTCCCTTGTCGCACCCACAATCCGGCAAACGTCAGGTCGGACTGCACAAGGGCATTATAATAGGTGGTGCCACCAACTGTGATTTCGGTTTCCTTTAATGCCAGCAGCGCCTCAACCGACTGTTGCATATCCGATCCGATTTCTTTTGCAGGCAAAGGAACCGCAACAACGCTATCGTTACAGCCAATTTGTTTACCATGTTCCCCATTGTCTTCCAAAAGCACAAGAAATGCGGGTGCTGTATATTGCGTCTGCGATTCTTGTAATTGTTCCCCAAACATCTCTGTGCGTTCATCTAGTTGCTCTTGAGCTCGCTCTGCCTCATCGATGATCGCTTGTGGAGTTTTATCTCCCTTTGGAGAAAAAATGTCTCCGCCCTGCAAAAATGCGATCGAAAGCAACGCGATAATGGTTACCGCGATAAGAATACCAAGCAGGGCAAATCCCCTATCTCCCTTATTATTCATTGTGAGATACGATTTCAAGCAATTCTATATCGAAAACCAATGTGGCGTTTGGGGGAATGCTTGGCGGCGCACCCCGTTCCCCATATGCAAGATGCGGCGGAATGGTAAGCCGCCGGCTTCCACCTTTGCGCATGCCCACAACTCCCTCGTCCCATCCGGCAATGACTTCTCCCGCACCCAGCGTAAACCCAAATGGTTCTGCGCGATCGAGAGAACTATCAAACTTCGTTCCATCTTCGAGCGTACCGGTGTAATGTACGCGCACGGTATCACCGTTTTTTGCCTCGGCTCCTTCGCCGATCACCGAATCTTCTGTCTGTAATTTTTGTGATGATTGTTTCATAAGTGATTGAGGAGATTCTTGCGGCACAGTGAAATCAAAGGTTTGATTTCGCTGCAACAAAAATATCCCGCTAAAAAGCGCCGCTACCGCAAGAACGCCAACAAGAATTGATTTAAATTCACTCATAAACAACGCAAAGGTTAATCCTGCTCCCACGGCAGGTCGGGTGAGCCATAATGGCCCTTCATGGTTGCATTGTAATATATGGGACGGCGCAGGTCGAGTTGCGTTATCATTCCCGCAACCGTTGGCAATTCGTCCGTATCCCCTACCGCTGCAAGCGGCTTTGGACTGCCGATTGCCCACGCATATTCCACGAGCGCTTCTACCCCGGTCTTTTTTGCGATGCGTCGCGCGCGCCAACGCGCAAAGTAAGCGCCCGATCGGTCGACTTTCGTCGGATCCTTTCCAGAAAACGAACCTCCGCCAATACGCACCCGGGGACCATACTGGTCACACACAATCTTCCGTCCGGTTGCTCCGCTATCTGCCAAAAAACCACCGAAGGTAAAAATGCCTGTTGGATTAATTAAAAGTTGATATGTTCCCTCGCCCACAGCCGCATGTACAATATCGGCAATCGTGTCATAGACCAATCTTGGATCTGCGTCATGGGCATGCTGGGCTGAAGCAACAACGGTCGTAGCGTTTCCCTTATCATCAAGCGTTACTTGCGCTTTTCCGTCGGGGCCCAAATAAGCAGCCGTGGTGCGTGATGCATCATCAAGTCCCGAACAAATGCGGCGCGCAAGAACTAATTCTTTGGGAAGCATCTCCGGGGTCTCTGGAGTTGCGTATCCAACTGTAATTCCCTGATCGCCAGCCCCCCCAATATCAACTCCGGCTGCTATATCGGGTGATTGCGAAACAATATTAACGGCGATCTGTAAGGAATCGTTATATCCGATATCTTTATAGGTTTGCGCAACCAATGAAGGAACATCAATATGCGCAGCACTTGTCACTTCCCCAACAACAAATACTTTTCCATGCCCGCCCATCACTTCCACTGCCACACGCGAAGTAGGATCTTGATCTAAATAAGCATCAAGAACCGCATCTGCCATAAGATCACACACTTTATCGGGATGCCCAATGCGAATGTATTCTGCGGTACGCATAAAACGAATTTATTGTTTAGGAAGTTGCGCAACCATACCTTCTTGAATGCCTAATGCCTCTGCGACGCCGGCATTTACTTCAAGCACATACTGTGCAGGCGGAGAACTTACCGTTGTGCATGCCTGCCTTGAAGGACAGGCCGCAAGATCGTGCGCAATATAAACGACTTTAGCATTTGCATCCAAAAAAATGATATCTAATGGGAATAACATCCCTTTCATCGTAAAAGTATGCGGTTCGGGATCAAGAAATACAAAAAGCATTCCCCACCCCTTTGAAAGTTCAGCGCGTCCCACAAGGCCTCGAACCCATTTGGGGACGCTATCTGCAACCTCAACACAAAAAGAGGCGTTTTCTTTTTCGAAAACAACACGCTGTGCGCACGGAGAATCGACCATACGCCTTTGTACCATATATGTTGCTGCTGTTGCGAGCAATGCGGCAATTCCCAAAAACGCAAGTAAGGAAAAGGTCTTTTGCATACGTAGGTCTATCGTACATTTCTTTTATGGAACTTTCTACGTCTATTGCAAAATGTAAGTTACAAGATCATATCTGACACTTTTGTAGCTTCTCAAGTGGCGTAAGCCCATCGATCCCGAGGTGCTCACGCTCTTGG
>MHSS01000006.1:0-30256 GCA_001822835.1 Candidatus Terrybacteria bacterium RIFCSPHIGHO2_01_FULL_48_17
ATCGATGGGCTTACGCCACTTGAGAAGCTACAAAAGTGTCAGATATGATCTTGTAACTTACACGCTCGGTCTATGGCGCTGCAAAGAAAAATAGCGGGCATAGCCGCTGAATTTCCGATTTTGAGCGAGAGACGGGAATCGAACCCGCGTCACTAGCTTGGGAAGTCCCGAACATTCTTGCAAGCATGCGAGCAACTGAATGTTCATGATCCCATGAATAATGAGCGGGGTACGAGAATCGAACTCGCGCTTCGAGCTTGGGAAGCTCGCGTACGACCACTATACTAACCCCGCATATTAGTTATTTTGATGCTCGCAAGAATAACGGGATCTTGAAAAACATATTCGCTGCCGCTCATTATTTTTCGGGACTCGCGCACTACCACTGTGTCCCGACGTAAAGTCGGGATCCCGACTTCTTGTTTTCAAATAAACTAAGCGGTGCGTCGGGACTACTCTCGCAAATTTGGTACGTGGCAAAGAAGCTTGCGTGCGGACCTTACCCGCCTTTGGCGGGACTATACTAACCCCGCGATAAGCCCTCTTGATCATAGTAAATATCATTTTCAAAAAGAACAACCCCGCATGTTGCGGGGTTTTCGTTTTTAATCTCGGAAATCGACAGGACGGCACATGCGATAATAAAAGGACACGAAAAAGTCGCCCACGGCTGTCGCGAAATCGCTTTTCAAAAATGCGATACCACCCATGCACACTAAAAGCCAAGCAGCCACCATGCCAGCAATAAGGCCAACTACAATCAAAAATTGGATAGGGTCTTTAAGCGCCGCAGCAACCAAAACCACCGCCAGGAGACCGACAAAAACGACGGCAACAAAGATGCAGAAGACTTTTGTCGGCTTGTCGTGGTGACGATCATTAAAGTCAGCGCATACTTCAACTGCACGGAAGATACTAACAAACAACGCCCGAACAAATTTACGGAATGGCCACAACATCGTCCACATGACCCGCCAAAGAATATGGGGCCTTGTATCGTGAATAATCACCGTCACGGGACGCGGCTTGGGATTGGGAGAAGACGGTTTCTTAAAAATTCTAAAAACGCGCCCCGCCGCAGTACCAACCTGTCGTCCGGTAAGACGGAAAAATACCACGCTGCGATATTCGCAGGAATTTTTTGGCGCGGGCTGCTTTCCCCCCCAGTACTGCACCCACCGACGATACGACCAGCTATTACGACTATAGACAACCGGCTCATTCAGTTTTTCTTTTGCGGACACTAACGTCCTCTTTCTGTTGTCAAACTACTTGGTGGCATGATAATCGGTAAAACCTTTCCTGTCAAGTTTCCTTAAAATTTCTTTATAGCCACTATACGACACCCGCAATTTTTTCTTCCTCCAAACGACCAAGCTTATTGTGCAAGTGGTGGGGTTGCGAGCGGCCTTAAGGAACGGAAGGATCCCTTGCAGACGCGAGCAACCCCACCCGAGCGCAAGATCAAGGTCCAAAAAACTTGCGCCACCACTTTACCGGATTTGACGCGTCCGTATCTTTATCGTCGCTATGATTGTTATCGCCATCCTTCTTACCATCATCGGTATTGTGGTCATTATTATTGGTGCTATTGTTTTCTCCCTGCACTGCATCTCCGGGCACCAAAAGCACCACCTTCTCATCCTTTTTGCTAAAATTTAAGCGCTTGCGCGCATCGCGCTCAAGCGCTGCCGGGTCCCGGCTCTGCCCAAGCAGATTTTGAAGCTCAACCTGCTTTTGTTCAAGCGCGACAATCTCTGCCTGCAAAGACCGCGCCTCCCGCGCAATACGGACACGCAAAAGGGTTACCCGTAAAGCCGCAACCCCAATCCCCACGACCGCCACAAACAAAATGGCCTTTATGGCCAACGACCGAATGTTTGCAATAGACCCTCTTGCAAGAGTTCTCCGTTGCATGTTACAACACAAATGGTATGAACAAAAAGGCGCGCAAGATTTTTACAATCGTCTGGAAGGTGCTAATAGTGATCATTGCGGTCTCTACCGTACTTTCCTTCGTCCCCTATTTATTCTTGCGCTAACCTTATTCTCTTCGTACCATGAAGAGTTCTATTTCACAACAGGAAAAGGAGGAAAAATCTATGTCGCAACGAAACCCATTTACCGATGCGCTATCGGTACTAGATCGGGCTGCGCCCCACACTGCGATTCCGCCGTGGATGTTACAACTTCTCAAACGCCCGAGCCGAATATTGGTATCGGAGTTTCCGGTTCGCATGGACGACGGCCGAATAGAATTTTTTACCGGCATTCGTGTAAGGCATCGCAACCCTTATTCAACAGGTGCGGCCCCCTACAAGGGAGGAATTCGATACCATCCTGCCGTATCTATCGATGAAGTAAAAGCGCTTGCGCTTTGGATGACGCTAAAATGCGCCGTAATGGGCTTGCCTCTTGGCGGTGCAAAAGGTGCGGTAGTTTGCAATCCCAAGGAACTTTCTCACCACGAACTTGAGGAGATCACACGCACGTATGTGCGGGCTCTTGGACCCAATATCGGTCCCACGATCGATGTTCCCGCCCCGGATGTGGGCACAAACGAAGACGTAATGGCGTGGATCATGGACGAATACTCGCGCCACCATCAGGGTGAAACGACATTAAGTGTCGTTACTGGAAAACCCGTGAGCTTGGGCGGATCCTTTGGCAGGGCAACGGCGACTGCACGAGGCGGCCAGTTCGTGCTCGAAAATTTTATCGGGCTTGCACAACCCAAAATCCCTCAAACCCCACGGGTGGCTATCGAAGGATTTGGCAATGCCGGAGCAAATTTTGCAATGTTTGCCGCAAAGCTTGGCTGGACCATCGTTGGCGTCAGCGATAGTTCCGGCGCCGTATCACGCGCCGAGGGCCTAGACGTTCCTGCTTTGCTTGCCCATAAACGGAAAACCGATAGCGTTGTTGGGTTCCCCGGAAGCCAAGCCGTTTCGCAAAAAGAGTTGCTGGTCTTGCCGTGCGATATCTTGGTACCCGCAGCTCTTGAAGGATCGATTACCAGAGAAAATGCTCCTCATATACAGGCGAAAATTATTCTTGAACTTGCCAACGGTCCTACAACTCCAGAGGCAGACGAGATACTCAATCAGCGTGGGGTGACCATCATTCCCGATATCTTGGCGAATGCTGGAGGAGTTACGGTTTCTTATTTCGAGCTCGTGCAAGGAAATAACCTTGACCGCTGGCACGAAGATAAGGTGGACCAAGAGCTTGCCTACTACATGCGCACCAATACCGAAGCGTGGTTTAAGATCCTAAGCACGCGCGTGCCCGAACCTCGGCTTGCTGCATATGTCCTTGCGCTTGAGCGGCTGGTAGAGCCGATGCGAAAACGGGGATTTGAATAAAAAACTTGCGCCCCAAGAATCTTGGGGCGTATTTCTTTATGTCTCCATGCGCAACACTTTTTGAAATACTTCCGGCGGGATGCGAACGCGCCCCGCTTTCTCCATTCGTTTTTTCCCTTTGCGCTGCTTTTGTAGTAATTTCTTTTTGCGAGAAAAGTCGCCCCCGTACAGATACCCGGTAACGTCTTTGCGCAATGCCGTCAGGGTTTCGCGCGCGACAACCCTTCCATCAACGGAACCCTGAATGGCTACCGAAAAAAGCTGTCGCGGTAAAATATCTTTTAATTTTTCAACAAGCGCGCGCGCTTCTTTCTCTGCTCGCATGCGAGGCGCAAGATGACTAAAGGCCTCCTGCACCTCATGCGCGACAAGAATTTCGAGTTTCGCCAAATCTCCCGCGCGCTCCCCAATAGGGATCCACGAAAACGAAGCAAACCCTTGGGTGGCAGATTTTATGCGATCTGCGAAAGTATGGATGATATCGAGCATCGGAACCTCTGCCTCAAGGGATATACGATTTACGCCTAGAGTACGCGTATCGCCTACCACGGCGCGCGTGGTTCCCAAAACCTTAAGCACGGCATTGAGTTTTTCGAGCGGGACAAAAATGGTAAGGCGTGCCCAGGGTTCACGGATTTCAAGAATCTCTCCTTGTCCCGGAAGTTCGCGGGGAGTTTGCACCACAGCGTGCGTGCCGTCGCGTGACATAACCGTAAAACGCACGGAGGGTGCGGTTGCAACGACATCAGACCCAAATTCCCGCCGCAAACGCTCCAACGTAATATCCATATGCAAAAGCCCCAAAAAACCGCAACGGAACCCCCGGCCCAATGCCTGCGACTGCTCGGGCTCAAACACAAATGCGGCATCATTCAGCCGCAATTTTTGTAATGACTCACGCAATTTTTCAAATTCATCTTCCGATTCGGGGAAAAATGATGCAAATACTACCGGCTGCGCCTCTTTATAGCCGGCGAGCGCCTGCGGCATATTTTGAATTTGGAATTTTGAATTTTGAATTTTCGTAATGGTATCCCCCACCCTTACTCCGTCAGGATCTTTCACGCCGGTGGCTATCCAGCCGATCTCACCCGAATACACTTTATCGCTTTTTTGTTCCTGCGGCATGAAAAAACCAACCTCCAAGGCCTCGCATGAAACATTTTTTGCCATTAAAAAAAGAGAGTTTGCGCGCGCGACCTCACCGTCAACTACGCGCACATGCGCCACAATGCCCCGAAAATTATCAAAATGCGAATCAAAAATAAGCGCGCGCAAAGAGCCGTCTTTTTCTCCCTGCGGGGGGGGGACGTCCAGAACAATACGATTAAGAAGATCTGCCACGCCCGTTCCTTCTTTTGCGGAAATAGAAAGGATAGTATTTTTTTCAACGCCCAGCACGGCAGCGACTTCTTCGGCAATTTCTTTGGGGCGCGCCTGCGGCAAATCAATTTTATTAAGCACCGGGATAATAACCAAACCCTGCTCTTGCGCAATGGCAAGATTGGCTACGGTCTGTGCCTGAATTCCCTTTGTCGCATCAACAAGAAGCACCGCTCCCTCAACTGCAGTGAGCGCCCGGGATACTTCGTATGAAAAATCGACGTGGCCAGGAGTATCTATCAAATTTAGGGTATACGGGATAGCGTTTAGAGTATAGGACATGCGCACGGGTTGCATTTTGATGGTAATGCCGCGCTCGCGCTCAAGACCCATTTGGTCAAGATACTGCGGCCGCATGGCGCGCGCCTCGACCGTGTGCGTCAATTCCAACATCCGATCAGCCAGCGTTGATTTGCCGTGATCTATATGCGCAATGATCACAAAATTTCTTATGTGTTGTGCCTCACCCGTCATGAATTTCTCCTAAATGGGTTTTTAAAAACGCCGGCTAATTCCGGAAAACGAAATAAAAGAGCGATAAAAATGTAGACCCCAATCCCCACAATCCCGCCGGTCATGCCATGCACAAAAACCCTCAATAAGGTATCCGTCTGAATGGACGATCCAAACAGATGAAGTGCAAACCAAGCACTTGCCCCTGAAGCCAAAGCCGCCATCAAGAAACGGGCAAAGGATACGCCAATGCGCCGTACACGCAAAGCGCCTGCGGCCCCAAGCGCAATGATAAGCAAAACGCACTGCAGCATCACGGCAAAAGATAAGGTAAGCGGGACAGCGATAATTTCGGATCCCGCAAGACCATCGGCTCGAAAAAGCATTTTAACAACCACAGAAACGATGTTTGCGCCGCGCAAAAGCTCCACGCCACCCAAGGCCCCCCCTATTGCTACCACTGCGCTTACCACGGCAATAAGAAGAGGGGTTATCGTATCTTTCAGCGCAAAAAATCCGCGAATTAAAATCGGAAGCACCGAAAACCCCACAATACCTATTGCGAAAGCAGCTGCGGCTGCAGCCGTTAAGCGCGTGTCTTCCCACGAGAATGCGCCCGCCCCATACAACACCCTCACCATCTGCGCGCGCAATACATAAATCAATACGGAGGCAGGCATTACCAAAAACAATACTCGTTGCAGAGTCCTTAAAAGAAGCTCAGAAAGGTTTTCCCGCGATACAATGGCTGCACGCGTAAAGGCCGGAAATGCGGCAATAGCGAATGATACGCCTATCATGTCAGCCGGAAGGGCTTTAAGATTCTCCGCAAGCATAAAAATGGCGACGGAGCCGGCAGCAACGGTTGAAGCAATTGCGGCCATGGCCGTCAATATAAGCTGATTCACCACCAAATTTGCAGTACGCGGCAACGACAACCGTATTATCTCTTTGACCGAATCGTACAGCGGCCACGCGTGCGGCACAAACCGAAAACCGGATCGCAACACCGCGGGAATTTGAACCGCAACATGCAAACACGCGCCAGCCAACACCCCAAACGCAATCCCCTTTTCCGAAAAACGATCCGTAAAAAAAACAATTCCGGCAATAATTCCCACGTTATAAACCATAGGAGCTATTGCATAGGAAAAAAAACGGCCCCCGTGCTGCACCACGGAAGATAATACCGAAGAAACCCCCAGCAAAATCGGGGAAAACAGCAAAAGACGCGTCACCATAACGGCTCTGGCTATTTTCTCGGGTGCAAAACCGGGGGCAATTAAGGGTACGAGCAAGGGCGCCAAGAGCCACAGCACTGCTGCGGCAAAAATCAAACCAAAAAATAAAACCGAAACGAAATTGCCAACCATGCGCCAGACCTCATCTTTGTTCTTCTCGTAAAGTTCTGTAAATACCGGCAAAAATCCTGCAGAAACTGCGCCGAGCGCCAAAAGATTAAACAGAAGGTCGGGTATGCGAAACCCGACATAATATATATCAAGCGTATCGCCAGCGCCAAAGGTGGCCGCCAAAAGACGATCGCGCACAAGCCCCAACCCTTTTGCGCCAAGAGACATTACGGCAAGCGTTATTGCGGCAAGCGTTACTGTTTTTGACTGCCAGGTAATGACTCGCATAGCGCGGTCCAAGGAGCCATTTATTTTAGAGAAGGGAGGCATGACAAACATTTACTTAAGAAGTGCGCTTAAAATAATATCGCGGGAAAACAACGTGCGGGCAGGAAAAGGGGTTGGGTGTTGCCATTGAAGATCTCCGTTCGCAATGTTAAGCCGTGCCGAAAAATAGGGCTGCACTCCCGGCTGTTTGAAAACCTTCATGGACCATGCGCGTGATCCTGAATCGTTTTGGACAAGCGCATTTTTCGGCGCCTGCCACTGAAATATTAATGTCGTTGCCTCGCCAGGGCCTGTAAAAGACCAGCCCGCAAAAACGGTAAAACCCGACTCCTCAAATTCTTCAATGCCGCTTGGATCATGGACCTTAACGCCCGCTTCGCTTTTTGCCACCGTCTCATCGACCTTGAAACCAAGGGCCTCATAATCTTCCTGCGGTTTTGGAGTTTCGCGCGTATTTCCAGAAGCAAAAAGAAGCCGGGACCCTTGCGGAACATACAGACGAACATAATCTTTGTTCACCCGACCATAGAGCAAATCTTGCAAAGATGACGACGCCGTATGGCGGCGAATAAGGGTAAGCGTATGAATAATTTCTCCTCCAGGACCAATTTCGGTTTCAAGCTCCTGTTCTTCTTGGATCCGAGCGTCTGTTTTAAAACCGTTAATGTTTGCGTGCACCACCGCGAGCATGTCTTGGGTATCGGCGGAAAGAGCACCATCGATTCCCAAAAGGCGCGCAAGCTTTTGTGCACGTTCATCCGGAAACCATGCCATAAGGTCGTGTGCGGCAATAGATTCGGAAAGCGCCCCCACAAAACCCTGTTTTTTGTCCGGTGCCATATCGTTTGTGTATTCTAACAGAGCGTCTAACAGTTCACCCAAAACCTGCGCTTGTAATGTTTCTCCGGGACGCTGAAGAAGGCCTAATCGGTTTATGGTATCTACGGCCGATCCTCCTTCAAAGGTCTGCCCCGAAGGAAGGGCTAATGGTCCGATTACCGCAAGGATTCGCTCAAGCACCGAAGAATTTACCGCAAAGATGCCCGCGGGTTTTTTTCGTTCAACCTCTTCATAAAATCCAGAAAGCTTTTGAGCGCTTGTTGGAAAATCGCGAAACCAATTTGCATCATGCAAAGACCATGCCGTTGAAATATCTTGAATTGGTTTTGGCGGAACAGTGTGTTCAATGATTTGCCCGTCTATATCGTAAACGTCGCGTACGCGCAAAGACGCAATCTGCCCTCCCGAAACCATAAGCTCAAGGACGTTGCCGGCAAAACCTCCCGTCGGACGCAATTCAGAAGAATTTTGCAAAATGATAAGGTAAAAACGCGGATCCTCAAACCCAAAAATTAATGAGAGGGCACGAGCGAATTCGCCAAAAGAGCCCAGCGATGCTTCGGTACGCGCGAGCGCGTTTTGCAATAATTCAAACTGGCCACGATAAGATTGGGGAAGATCGCTTTGGTCGATTTGGGAAAGAAAGGTGCGCATTTGATCGAAATGAAGGGCCGCTTGCTGAAATTCTTCTTCAATGCGCCCGACGCGCCCGAAATCTTCCAATAGGGCCGCCGATTGATTTTCGTCCCCCATAACCTCAGGAAGAACTTTTCCCCACAAAGCCAATGCTTGAGCAGAATGGCGGGCGCCAGCAGCAGCGTGTTCCCCGGCTAAAAAAAGGTTTTCGGCAGCACGCATTTTTGCCGACGCAAAAGGCAGATACTCAAATCCGGAAAGCAACAAAGAAGATGAAATGTATTTTTCTCTTGAGGCACGAAAAATGTTTTCGGCCTGCTCAAACGCCTCTTGTGCGCGCGCAGGGTCTGAAGCAAATAACGCCGTAAGGCCTTCTTCAAAATGCGTTTTTGCTTGCTGGCCCTGCGCAATAAGTTCCCGCTGCGTTATGTGAATATTCCATACTATTGCGGTACACACCAAAATGAACAAGAGGGGCGCTACAGAAAACAACACCGGACGGAGCCGAAAAGGAATCCGCAAGGAAAACGACGGCCGTCCAAATACCGGTCTTGAAATACCGGAAGAGCGCGGTTTGGCTAACAATTGAAACGCGGGGGATGCTGTTGCACTACGCTCGTTGTTTTTCCGCAAACGGAGGGTGTCCTTGGTCTGCCCAATCCGATCCCAATCGACCCTTCCGGCTGCGGTCGTAGGGCGAATATCGTGGAGTATTTTAAGAATAAACTTTTTTGCCATAAGACCTTGCTAAAAATTCCCGCTAAATACTTCTAGAGTTTCTCGCGCTGCCCTTTCCCAAGAAAAACGGCTAAGCACCGAAGGGGCTTGAGCGAGAATCCGTGCACGCGTTTTTTCATCAGTTAATACCTGCTCTATCCCTCGTGCAATATCCTTATAATCGTAGGGGTCAACAAATAAAGCGGCGCCCCCTAAAACTTCTGGAAGGGCGCCGGCCCGAGCAGCCACCACCGGAATCCCCTGCACAAGCGCCTCCAGACCAACAAGCCCAAATCCCTCGACGAAAGACGGAACAACCACACAAGAAGCATTGGCCAACAACTGGGGAAGGTCGCTGTCTTGAGTGAAGCCCAAAAACCGAACGGCATCACGCAAGTCGGGTTTCGCGGCTCGTTCCCTTATTTCAGGGTAGCGCGGATCTTCCGGCCCCGCGAGCACCAGTGTCGCATCAGAAATGCTTTTTCGCAACAGCGCAAATGCCTCAAGAAGCCCCAAAACATTTTTGTGGGGACGGAGAACGCCGACGAAAAGAATGAAGGGAGTTTGTAGGCGGTAGTTAGCAGACAATAGATTGAGATTGGGTTGAACTTTTTGGAAACGGGGAGCTTCGTGGATAACGGTGATTTTTTCTGAGGGAATATGAAAACGTTCAATTGCTTGGTGTCTGGTAAAATCTGAAACGGCAATAATGCGGCGTGCGCGGCGCATAGCATTTCCCGCGATAAACCCAAACAGCTCCCTGCGCCACCACGCAGGCATGCGGCCGCGTGCAGGAAAATCAAGGGGCGTCACGTCGTGAATGGTAACAATATATTTTTTAGGATACAAAATCGGGGCATTAAAGTGCGGCACAAAAAGAAGGTCGAGCTTTTCGCGCAAAAACCGGAAAGGAAGCGCCGTCTGCTCACGTAACGAATACCAACGAGGGGTAGTTGGAACCACACGGATGCGCGGAGAGAAAAAACCGGGGAAAAGCAATTGGCCGCGGAGGAATAAAATATATTCGTTCTCGTCATCAATACGGAAAAGCGCACGGGTTAGCTCCTGGATATAAATACCGATGCCAGTTTGTGCGGGCCCGTACATGCGGGCGTCGATGCCGATACGCATAAAGAGTAGGGACTAGGGAATAGTAAGCTTGACGGATGGCGGAATGTGAGATAGTATTATGGCGGTAGTTTAACAAAAAGAGCGGTACACCCATCAAGAATGATCTCCATTGCGCCGCGCATCATGCGCGGCTTTTTGCTGCTTCGCGCAAAATTTCAAGAGTTTGCTGTGCAGCTCGCTCCCATGAAAACTGCTTGGCGCGTTCTTTGCCGCGTTGCGAAAGTTCCTGCGCAAGCTCGAAATCGTCCAAAATTGCGTCAATGGCTGCAGCAATCTCCTCTGCTTTCCACGGATCAGCTAAAACGCCTGCATCCCCTACTACTTCGGGCAATGAAGATCGGTTGGATGCGATAACAGGAACGCCTGCCGACATTGCTTCAAGCACGGGAAGGCCAAATCCTTCAAGTAAAGAAGGATATACAAATATCGAAGCGGCAGATAATAGCTTTTCCTTCTCTTCTTCCGACACAAATCCCTTAAGCTCAATTCGATCTCTTGCAGATGAGTTGGCAATAACGCCCTTTAGTTCTACCATGCCTTGTGCCCAAGGCCCCACAAGAAGAAGGCGGGCCTTTTTATTATTGAGCATCCCAAATGCCCGAACTAATGTTAGAAAATTTTTCCTCGGCTCAACCGTTCCCACGCTCAAAATATACGGATTCTCCTGATACCTAATCCTTGAACTCTGAACCCTGACTATTGGTGCTCCCCACTGAACAACATGAATTTTCCCTTCCGCAATACCCCAAAGACGCACCATATCTTGTTTGGTTGCGAAAGACGGCACCACTATCGCTTCTGCCGCCTTTGCCTGTTTTTTTGGCACCATAAGCCAGTGCCAATAGCGTTGCAAGGGGCTTAAAAACTCAGGATACCGCACAAACGAAAGGTCGTGGACCACAACCACGCGGGGCGCCTTGGTGCGGACCAGATTAATATTAGGACTGAACAATACGTCGCAGTCGGGGGCATAATCCCAAATAACATATGGGAAAAAACGCATCGCCACATCGAATATGCGCCCCGGAATACGCCTTGCCAAAATATGTACATTTGAAAACCGCCCTTCCCATAAGGCCACATCGTGGGGCACATCTCGGTCTGAAACAAAATATAAAACGAATTGGTTATGGGGTGCCAAAGCAAAAAGGGCGGGCAGAAGATGCCGCGCCACATTTGCTACTCCGGTGTAAGGTTTTGAGGCCAGAGAACGAACATCAATACCAACACGCATGGAAAACAGGAATTAGGGAATAGAGATCGGAATAAAGGAAAGGATTAGAGGGCTGTTCGGGTATCGCGGAAGTAGGCGGCGGATAAAAGGATAAACACAACCAAAACCAGTGAAATTCCGGCACCAATAACTGCGGCGCGTACTGGCGTGAGGATTTGGGACGATGGATATGGATCGCTTACAACGGCGCGGAATGCCACATATTCTCCCGACTCTTCTAAAACCTCTTCGAGTTTTTTGGAAAGAATCGCTTCAAGAACAGAAGAAGCAGGCTGTTCCTGTTTATTTTGCGTAATTTGGACAGTCCAGCTCAACGGCGTTTCGCGTTGTGCGCGTAGAATTTTTGACCCGCTCTTTTGACTAAATTCCTGAAGGATTTGGGCATCGCGGAGGAACGCGCCCAAACGATCGGCATAAGTGCGGCTGGTTTCGACAAGATAATAGCCGTCAACAGTTACGCCCTCTGGGATGGATTCTTGTTGCACGATACGCGAAAGCTCAACGCGTACCGTGAAACTTTGCGGCATAGCGGCAAATACTCCCCAGCCGATAACCCCTCCTAACGCCGTGGCAGCAACAAGGACCATGAAGCGCTGGGGAACCAAAAAAAATTTAAGAAATTCTTTTAGCTCAAGCATAAAATAATAAGAATTAGGGAATAGGGGTTAGGGAATAGGGGTTAGAGAAGACAGAAGGGTGGCGGGATAAAGGGGCGTTGTCGATTATCTGTTTCATTGCGGAAAGAAAGCGGGATCGATCAAAACGTTTTGCTGATTCGCGTATGCGGTTTTCAGAAAAATCCTGGTTGTCCAGCGACTGAAGTGCCTTTGCAAATGCTTCGGGCGTTTCTTCCTCTACAAAAACACCGGAAATATTTTCTTCGACAATTTCAGCAGCTCCGCCGCGGCGTAAGGCCACCACCGGAACACCCGAAGCCATTGCCTCGACCGCAACGATACCAAAATCCTCCTCCTGCGGAAACAAAAGGCACTTACAATTTGCATATTCAAGCGCAAGTTCTGTATCGGAAATTTCCCCCAAAAATACTACATCCAATCCTTTCGCGCGCTTTTTTAAATATTCTGCTTCCGGACCATCGCCCACGATATGCAAAGGCATTTTCGCCTTTTTGCACGCATCAATACCCAAGGCGAAACGCTTATATGCAAGGAGCCGTCCCACCATAAGCGCATACGTTCCCGCATGGCGCTTATTGTCAGAGAAAAACTGTGTATTTACCGGAGGATAGATCACAGCCGCATCACGCCCATAATATTTTCGAATGCGCCGTGCAACGTGCTGGGAATTTGCAAGCAATATATCCGGCCGCTGTGCTGCAGTAAAATCCCATATACGAATGGCAGACAATACAAACGGAGTGAGCGCTTTTAAAAACAGCGGAAATGCCTGATATTCGGCAACATAGCGCTGGCTGTCGTCCCAGGCATAACGCAGCGGGGTGTGACAAAACGAAATGTGAATCGCATTAGGATTGGTAATGATGCCTTTTACAAAGCTGGCAGAGTCGGAAAGGACGAGATCGTATTCGGAAAGATCCAAATGCTCCGTCGCCAAGGGCATCGCCCATGGGAAAAAACGATGGTGTTGGGCCGCAAGGGGGATCTTCTGCAAAAAAGAAGTACGGATATCTTTATCGAAAAACCTCCCTTTCAACCGATCAGGGGTATAAAGCAACGTAAAAATGGGGGCGTCTGGAAAAAGTTCGGCTAACGCCTCAAGCGTACGTTCTCCCCCGCCGTATTGCGTTAGATAGTCATGGACTAATGCGACTTTCATGGAGGAATACTACGAAGTACCAATTTTTACGAATATACGAATTCGTATATTCGTATCTATTCGTATTTCGTAGTATTGTTATGAGCGGTGTTTTCTAAAAAACATAACAAGCGGCGTTTTAGCCATAATGACCAAATCGAGCCACGGCGACCAGTGTTCCATATAATACGTATCAAGACGCACCTCATTCTCAAAGTCCAAATCGGATCGCCCAGAAATTTGAGAAAGGCCGGTAATGCCGGGGGGCACCGCGAAAACCCGTTTATGGTGCGTTTCGTACCTTGCAACCTCTTTTGGACGGTGCGGCCGCGGCCCTACCAACGACATATTGCCGGACAAGACATTGAAAAGCTGCGGCAACTCATCAAGCGACGTTTTCTCAAGAAGACGCCCCATGCGAGTTCGCCGCGGATCATTTTCAATTTTAGGTATAGGCCCCTCGCGAAAATTGCGCTCCAAAATAAGCTTTTCTTCAAGCGCTTCTGCTGCCTCGCCGCCGTAATCTTCACCGGTACAATATTGCTGAAACATAGAACGAAACTTTAGGGTCCAAAATGCGCCCTTTGGTCCTATTCTACGATCGCGATAAAAAATCGGGCCGGGAGAATCTAATTTGATAAGCAACGAAATTATGACCATTGCCGGCAGTGCCAGAACAAACAAGAGCGACACGATAACAATATCCACGATGCGCTTCACCACCATTCCCCATCCCTCAAGCACCGTCTTTCGAATTTCAATCACGGGAACATCCCCGATCACCTCGGTTCTAGCAGATGCGCTAAGAGTTTGTACCACATTTGGCACATAAAGAAATTCGAGACGCTTATCGTTGGCAAAATCGATAAGTTCCAAAATTCTTTCGCGCGCAAAATCCGGAGTTCCCAATACAATTGCCTCAACACCGGGATTGCCTATGGCCTGCGCAACGGCCGCTATGTCTGGTTCCTCTAAATGTTTTACCAAATTCCAGCCAAGGTGGGGCCTGCGCGCAAGATGATCGGCCAACCGCCGCGAAACCGCATCGCCCCCGATCAAAAGCACCTTAGTTGCCCCAATCCCGCGCGAATGCAGCGCCGCGCGAAAAGACAAGACAAAGCCCCGCTCTGCTGCCAAAAAAAAGATTGAAAATATCCAGGCCGCAAAAACCAAAAAACGGGAACCAAAAAGCTCTTGTCGCAAAAATATCCCAAGGGCAATTGCGGCAAGCACCATGGTTTGGGAAACCCCTATCCGATAGACGGTTGCTGCAAACGAAATTTTCAAACGCGGATTGTATAATCCTTGCGCCGCAAGAAACACGATGCTTAGTATCGCGGCTCCCAAAGCCAAAAATAGATATTCGCGAAACGTAAGGTCAAAAATAATGGGCCAAATTCTTCTCACGCCGGGCGCAAACCGCAAATACCAGGCACCAATGCCAGCAGCCGCTACTACGAAAAAATCGATCGGCACGAACGCTGCCGAAAACAAAAAAGAGCGCCTATGCATGATGTCTCTAGCTTAAAAGATTTTCTCCTTCTTTTCAACGCAAAGCCCCGCATATAATGATGCGGGGCAAGATACTAGCGCGATTCCGCTCCAAGCCGAATCCGCGGATCGATAAACGTATACGCCACATCTGTGATAAGACGAGCGAAAAGGAACGCAAGCGCCGAAATAATAAAAACCGCCATGATGATATCGTAATCTCTCGCATAAACCGCATCAAGCGCCAAACGCCCCATGCCCGGAATACCGTAAAGCAGTTCAACAAATAGCGAGCCACCAAATATGGAAGCGAGGGATCCGCCGACACTCGTGGTAAGCGGAAGGAGTGAGGGCCGAAAGATATGGCGGAAGAATACGGTTCGTTCTGGAAGCCCCTTGGCGCGCGCGGTCCGCACCCAATCTTGTCCCATGGTCCCCAATAGCGATACACGCATAAGTCGCGCCACGCCCGCAAGCGAAGGCAATACAAGTGCGATCAAAGGAATCACAATATGCAGTGAGAGCAAACCATCCCAGCCAGCAGCGGGAAGCCACGAAAGCTTTACCACAAAAAGCCAAAGGAGTATGGGAATAAATACCATGGTGGGTATTGCTTGAAAGATCAGCAAAAAACTTATGATAGCCGGGTCTTTCCAGCCCCCCACATGCATTGCGGCAAACGATCCTAAGGCAATTCCAAGCCAAAAAAGGATGACGAGAGAAACGATATTAAGTTGAGCCGTAATCCAAATTCTTTCACGAATCAATTCCCACACCGGAACGCCAGGGTATTTTGAAATTGATTCGCCCATATCGCCTTGAAAGAAATCGGCCATGTAACGGACGTATTGCAAGGGAACCGGCTGATTTAGGCCAAGCTCCTCGCGTACGCGCTCCACGGTTTCCGGATCCGCACGACCTTGGGTTCGCACTTCAATAGGGTCGCCGGGCCCGTAACGACCAAGCGCAAAGGTGATGGCAGTGACCACAAAAAATACTGGAATAATCCATAAAATCCGCCTAACAATATATGCGGAAAGCGACGACATAGCACGCCTCCCTCCGTTTGTATAATTTAATGAACGTGTGGGGATCGTACATCAAGAAAACTCGCACGTCAAGCAAAGCCCGCACCATAGGTGCGGGAAAAATGTTATCACTTTGTTTCTTGTAAGGTATGAATTGCCTTAAAAAGTACCGGATCCCACAGGGAGTCGCGGTTTTTTGCGGCGTAATCTTCGTCGGTCCATTGAACCACAATGTCCGGCATTAATCCCCCGGTATCCTCATAGCCGTCACCGTCAAGGTCCTCGCCCTGCACGGTTCGGCCTTCCGGCGTCTTCCAAAGCCCAATCGCAAGATAGAGCACTCCTACCTTTCCTCCCCTCAACGGGAAATATTGGTTGGTAGTGCCTTTGCCGCCAGTGCGGCCTTCACCAATCAAAATTGCGCGCCCGTAATCTTGCAGGGTTCCCGCAAACCCCTCGGCCGCGGAGAAACTATTATTGTGTGCTCCGGGGTTTTCGCTCTGGGGATCGGGTCCAACAAGCAGGACCATCGGAATTTTGGTGGCGTAATCGAAACGATCGTATTGATAGACCGTCCGAGAACCGTCTGCCCAATCGGTATATTTGAAAACTCGATCATCTGCGAAAAAATAATCCAGGGTTTTCATAAGGACATCAACTCTGCCGCCGCCGTTTCCACGAACATCAAGTATGATGCCGCGAAAACGCGAAAGGTCTGCCTGCCGCAACACTGTTTCAAGATCATAGATAGCGACTTCCGTGAACTCTTCAAATTTAATGTACAAAATATCGGAAACCTCATTGCCTTTCTCGTCGCGTAGCGGGCAATAGACCTTAAGCGTTCGGTCGCTCTTGCCTCGGTTTTCCGGGAATGCGTAGCCGGGACAGGATGCGATTACGCCCATAGAAATGACATCGCGCGTGATGCGAATGTCCAATATCTTCTCTTCTCTTTTTACTGTAAGCATCACCGTAGTGCCTGCGCGTCCGCGTATTGCAGAGGTAAATGCAAAAGAACTGCAACCCTGAAGCGATTTGCCGTCCACCGCAAGCACCTCGTCTCCCGCCCGCATGCCTGCTTTTTCGGCAGGTTGACCGGGGAATACTTCCGAGATTAAAAATTTCCCGTCCTTCAAATCGTGACGCATGCCTACGCCCTGATATTGTCCAGAAAGATCGGTTTGTCCAAGGCGATATGCTTCGGGATCAACGTAGCTTGCAAAAGGATCCTTAAGGCCCTTATGGATGATGCCATCAATGGCTGCTCGGAAAAACTCGCGCGTAAGCGACGGATTCCGCAAGTCCTGATAGGCCGGGTCGTTTTGGTATTGCGGATCATCCCGCAGCCGTTCATAAATACGCTGAAATACCGTAAAGTCGATGCTGCCTGTTGCGATCCGTTGGTCAATTTCACCCCATACCCAGCGTGGGATCTGCGATTCGGGCACGCCAAGCTGCTTAAAAACAGCGACTGCGCCGCCCCGATAGAGCGTTTGCGGATCGTCGGCCGTGGCGCGAAACACAGAGCTCTCTTTAATCGAAGCGTAAATGTCGTTGAGGATGGTAAAGTCAATTTCTTCAGGGGGAAGTTCTCTACAAAGAAGCGTTGATGCGACAGTATTTGGTTTCGATTCCCCGGAAAAAGGATTGGCCGCAAACAATACCGCAAGCGCAATAGCAATCGCGAGCACGATGCCACTAAGCACGATCTTTTTTTTCATCTTTCGCCCCGTTTTTCTTTACAAAGTACCGTGCGTGCAGCGTAGCGCAAAAGGTTTGAGACGTCAATAAGCAATAGAAAAATCCCGCACGGGATGTGCGGGAACAAAATGCCTTACGGCTGCGAATTATTGGAGACGCCAAGATGCCGAAGATAATCCGCAATCAGCTCTACAGTAATTACTGCGCTTAATCCTTGGCTGCCCCCGGATGTCGTCATGCCCACAAGCTCTGGCACGCCATCGCGAAGCGCATATACCGGAGTTCCGGCAGGAGTTGCATTCATGAAAAAGGTCTGGCTGTTGCCGCCGGCAAGGCGATAGCGCGCATTACCTGCGAGCAGAGCCGTTACGAGTCCAAGAGGAGCTGTTTTTTCGCCACCCCCGAACGCATGGACCGTCGGAACCATAAGCTGGTTGCCTGGTGACACTTCTGCGGATGCGCCGAGGGAAACGGGTACGGCGGCAAGCGTCAGTTTTTCGGGACGGGGAAACGCAACAAGATTCAATGCTTCATCAACAGCGGTAGGTGCGCCAAGAATTTCAGGAGCAGCACCCCGATCTTCCGGCACAGCAAGCAGAGCCGCAAGATTAATAGAAAATCCTTCGCCCGGCATCACGAACCGCGAAGCGATGACGTATTGATCGGATACTACAACCGCTGGCACAAGCACCACGCCCGCCGACTTCCCTTCTCCATCAACATAAGAAACATAGAGCGGCCGGACACTATCGATCACCACGAGCGAAGAATCTTCGCTAAAAAGCGCGGGGTCGTTATCAAATGCATCGTCCGCAGCAATTTTTTTCAACGTATGAGCGTGATCGGACGCTGCAAAATCTTCTTGTGCATTGCTCCAAACGGAAAAACCGGCAAGCAAAAGCGCGACCACTGCCACAGCGGCTACCCACACACGAAACACAGGATTCCTCCCTTGTTTTTGTTTTCAAATACCTTTGTCTCCCCATAGCACGCGATAACTCATCCTGTCAATTAAAACCCCCGCAAAGCGGGGGCTATTGGCCAAATAAAAAGAACAGTCGAAAGGTATCGGTAACAAGGGTAAGGCCGATTGCGATGAGCGCTACGGCAGAAAATATCTGGATGATACGCGTCCAACGCCTTATTGCCTCAAATTGCGTTCGCACAAGATCCAAAAAAACGGCAACGAGCACAAACGGCACGCCAAGGCCTGCAGCGTACAACGCCAGAAGCAACGTGCTTTGTCCCGTACTTTCAAAGCTATAGGCAAGCGTCAGAATGCTTCCGAGAATCGGCCCGACGCAAGGCGTCCATGCAAACGCAAACATAACCCCAAGGGCGATTGACGTTACCATGTTTGGTTTCACGCGCATCCATGACGGCATTGAAAATTCCCGCGCACGGAGCGCTGTTCCAAGTCCCGGAATAAAGCGATACATCTCAAGCATCACCGTGCCAAACGCAATAAGCATGACTCCCGAAACAACACGGATCGTGTCGATATTGGGACGGAATACATTGCCGAGCAATCCGATTCCCACGCCATAGAGTGCAAAAACTGCCCCAAATCCAAAAACGAATGCGATCGAATGCAATAATGTTCGACACCGCCCGGCTTGTTCTGTTCCCACAAGATAGCTGACGTAAATTGGCAGAAGCGGGAAAAAACATGGCGACAAAAATGCCGCCATCCCTCCGACAAACGCCGTAACCCACACCATATCAACGACACCCATTGAGCATTCCCCTGGTTAATTCTTCCCCTTGCGTAAACGCATTAAGAAGCTTTGCGCAGTTTACGTTTTCCCAGTGACGGCTGCCAAAAATTACCGCCCACACCACGCCATTAGGCAATACAAGGTAACTGGTGGGGATACTGGGGATAGAATATGTTGGGGTAACTGCATTATTGCGATCGAATGCGAAACGGTAAGTAAAATCGTGTTCGGTAAAGAAAAAGTTTTTGGCAGAATCCTCTGTTTCGCCGCGCCATGGCAGCGAGACCGCAAGCATTGCAAACTTTCCAGCTTTGCGTTCCTGCCACACCTTTTCCATTGCCGGCATCTCTTCCTTGCAGGGCGGGCACCACGATGCCCAAAAATTGATGAAAAGATGTTTGCCGCGGAATTCGGAAAAATGAACAGCGCTGCCATTTTCATCATATACGGTACAATCGCCAAGCAAGGTCTTGCCGCTTGAAAGGTCCTGCGGCCCCAAACACGATTCTGTTTGGGTTGTTTTCCCGTCGCCGAGACACGCCGCCGCAATAATTCCTATAGTCAACAACGCCCCCATAAACATAAATATGCGCATGGTAATCTCCTCCATTTTTCTCTGACAAAAAGCTCGCTTCTTGCTACATAGCATTACATCAAACAAAAAACAAGTCCCCACCACTAGGTGAGGACGCATGACCTATTCACTCTGTCTTGTCTTCGTGAGAGAAAGCCGCGTAGGCAACCGCAAGCAATGCGATGAACAAAATCGCACAAAAGATCCCTACAAGCGCTACTCCCAGAACGACCTGGTCTTGTTGGCCAAGATATACGCCACCGATGAGTAGAGCGAGCATGCCTGCCGTGCTCATTGATATGAAAATAACGAATCCTGCCGCCTTAGCAAGACGCATGAAGTTCGTATCCATCCCGTCCTTCTTGTTGTCTGCGAACTATCCCCCTTGTAACAAATCTTATCCATTATGTCAAGCTCCGACTATCGGGATCGGATCTCTATAGTAAAACAAAATCCCCTGCCAAAAGACAGGGGTTGGTTTGTGTGATTTTTTTGATTTACGTTTATCTATATTATTTTACCTCAACGTACCGAAGAAACGGAATTGCCATCGGCGGGGGCTCGTACCCCTGCACGTATGGCTTCACCAACATGATGTTTTTCTCGTGGAAAAGCGGAATCCACGGCGCATCTGCTAAGATCAGACGCTCTGCCTGCTGGTAAAGCTCCATACGGCGAGCAGAGTCCTTTTCGCCTCGCGCCTGCTCCAGTAGCTGGTCAACCTCCGCATTCGCGTAACGCGTCTCATTGTTTGCGCGGGAACGCTGGCTGTGGAATTTAAGGTCCAGGAAGTCCTCGGGGTCAGGATAGTCAGCCACCCACCCAAACTGCGTCATTTGGTAGTCGCCCCTGCGCATGGTAGCAATAAATTGCGCAAAGTCACCAAGCTGTTGAACATTTACCTTCACGCCAAGGTTTTGTTCCCACATTGCAACGATTCGCTGAGTAACGCTTCCCGGGGAAGCCCCAGCACTTGTTGCAAGCAGTGTTACCTCAGGGAAATTCTTTCCGTAGCGGGAAGAAGCAAGAAGCTCTTTGGCACGAGCAGGATCAAAGGGAATCGCGGCATCAGCCGGAGGCGTGTAGCCAGGCATTGACGGCGGAACAATGGTCTGCGCCACATCCACCGCATCCTTAAGATCCGAGCGTGCAATAAGGTCCTTGTCAATCGCCATGGCAAAAGCTCTACGCACGAGCGGATCGTCAAACGGGGCTTTTTCGGTGTTAAACGCCACGTAAAACGTACCGAGCTCCGGCGTTTCATGAAGTTCCTTACTCAACGGATTTCCGGGGCTACGCACATCTTCGATTTCAACGAGAGCAACGCCCGACACGTCCACTACGCCATCAGCGTATTGCGTAGGAGCGGATCCACCCGCAAAACTAATGTCAACACGTGAAAGCTTTGGCGCACCGAGGTGATAGCTCTTGTTCGGCTCAAGCACTACTTTGCTCCGGCTCACTCGGCACTCAACGCACCGGAACGGACCTGTACCGTTGGGAAGATTAAACCATGTCTGGTTACCCCGCACCTGCTCTTTATCAACCACAAAAGAAGTTGGATACGTTAACTTGAGCAGGAAAACGGCGTTATACCGTTCGGTAGTAAGCTTCAGAGTAAAATCGTTGACAACCCCTATACCATCCGCGGTTTTCACCCGACTACGCGCCATATCGCGCGCGCCCATAATATCCCACAGATAAAGCTCTGCGGTAGTGGAGCCGGTACGAGGATCAAGCGCACGCTCAAAGGAGTACTTAAAATCCTGCGCTGTTACCTGTCTTCCGCGGTGGAAATAGACGTTGTGACGAAGCTCGAACGTATACGATACCGTGCCGTCGCTGTTAAACTGCGGTTCGGGAATGTTTTCTGCAATATCCGGAGCAAGACAGTATATCCTACCAGAAAAATTATAGCAGGGAACATTCTCTGGCGCTGCAGATTCCGGCAGCCAGGTAAGCAGTCCGCCAAAAATCTCATTCACATAAAAGGCGGATGCGACGTCGCCAGCCAGCGCTGGATCAAGCGTTTGCGGCTCGGGTCCCGGAATACGCAGCACGCCACTTTCGGGAGAAACGGCGTCTGGAGAATTGCCGGTGTCGGCACCCCCTCCGCCGCATGCTCCTGCAACGAGTGCGAGCATAAGCAGTATCACGAAACCAGAGAGTATTCGTTTCATGCGTGAGGCCTCCTTCCTCTTTTTTCCTTTTTATTGGCGCCTTGCCAATGTGACCGATTCGCTTAACGCCTCTCCAAGGAGGCTGAAACTATAAAGAAACAAGCCAACAATTGCTGCGGGAATCAACAAAAGGTGCGGGTTTGCCTCAAGCGTTCGAATAAAGCCCGCCTCAAATATAAGGGACCCAAACGATGGGTGTGGCGGCTGCACACCAAGCCCAAGATAGGTCAGCCCCATCTCGGCAACGGCCACAGCCCCGAAGGTAAGCGACATAATATATACCACAAGTCCCAAGACGTTTGGCAGCAAATGCTGCAAGATGATACGCGTATCCGTGGCACCCATTGCCTTTGCTGCAAGCACAAAGTCGTACTCGCGCAAAGACAAAACCTGCGAACGCACAAGAAGAGCTGCGCCATACCACGAGAACGGCAGAAGTACCACAAAAATCAGGAAGAAATCGGCAAATCCTTCAATGTTGATCAACCAGGAAAGCACAACGGTGCCAAAGAGCACGAATGCAACTGCGCCCATGCAATACACAAGCCAGCCGAATCCCCGACGCGTCGCAACCGTCGCCATAACGATAGATACCGCAACAATTCCAAAGATTATCGGAGCAAGGCGTAAGACAAGAGCCGGCCCCTCCCATGCCGTTACGTCATCCATGAAAGCGTGATAACGGGGTCCTATGGTGGCAGAAATTAGAATCATGAACATAAGCTCCGGAAACAAAGCGGATACCTCACCGGCGCGCATGATTGCGGTTTCTACCCATCCTCCCCGATACGCGGATAAAAGACCAAGAAACATTCCGGTGAAACCCGCGCCCACAAAAATGGTAGCGGCGGAAATACCGATTGTGGTGCGCAGCGCAAAAAGTACGCGCGAGAAATAATCGCGTCCCAAGGCATCGGTTCCCAACAAGTGCGCCCACGACGGGCCTTGATACGAAGCGGTGAAATCTTGCCAGAGGGGATCGTGAGGTGCTATCCACTCAGCAAAAATTCCCAGCACATAGAGTGTTACAATAACCACCAAAGAGACCGCTGCGAGTTTGTGCCGCAAAAACCAATGCAAGATTTTATGCGGTAAGCCGCGATCCATATACTCTGGAACCTGCCCTTCCTTCACTGCAGCAATGTTCATCGCATGTCTTTTCTTTCATTTCAATTATCAAAGTAACGTGTCTTCTCCGTAGCACTAGATAACAATTCGGTCAAGCTCTGGACGATACATCTTACGATTGCTAGGGTGAAAATACAAAAGTTATTTAACAAATGAATAAGGAGTAGTGCGGTGCGAATAGGATTGGTGGCAATAGCGATGGGTATTCTCTTTTCTGTCTGTATACCGGTGGATCCGCCCCGCGAGGCCTCGCTCGGCAATTTTCAAGTAATTGAGGCGGGCTATTATTCCATTACTTCGCAGGAACTGATGGATGCTATCACCTTTCTTGCAAGCCCCGAGCGTGGAGGAAGACGTAACGGAACAGGCGCAAACATTTCTGCAGGAAATTATCTGATAAAGGAACTTGAGAATGCGGGATCGGATTTTATCTCTACTGCCGCATTCCAACCTTTCCGGTTTAACGAAGTTCGAAAGCCCACGGTAACGATAAAACAATTAGAAGCGTCTCGCGCTAAAGGATATAGCATCGCGCTTGAAGGAAGAAATGTCTTTGCAATCCTAGAAGGCAGCACATATAAAAATGAATATGTGGTGCTAGGTGCCCATTATGACCATTTGGGCACGCAACACGGAAAACTCTACCCGGGAGCGGATGATAATGCCTCGGGGAGCGCTGCAATAGTAGAAATTGCAGAAGCATTCGGCGCGCTTTCGCAAAAGGGTATGCGGCCGGAACGCAGCGTGGTCTTTGCGTTTTTTGATGCAGAAGAATGGGGGCTTTGGGGATCGCAATATTTTGTCGAGAACCCGCCAGTTCCGCTTAATCAAATTGTTGCGGTGATAAACCTAGACGTGGTCGGCCGCAACAATACACAAGAGCTTGAGGTGTTTGGCTCGCCCGACATCAACGATTTTGCCCAGCGCAGCCCTCAGCTTAACGGAGCCCTTAACGACGCAAACGGCGTGCTTGGCTTTAAGCTCCTTTTCCCAGAGGAAAAGGGCGGGCGCGAACAAATCTTTTTCCGCTCCGACCACGCTTCTTTCTTTTTTGCACGGTCCGAAGGCAATCGCATTCCTGTAGTGTTTTTGACAAGCGGTCTTCATAATGACTATCACAAACCTTCTGATACCGCCAAAAAAATTAACAGCGAAAAAGCACAAAACATAGCCCGGCTCGCGTTTCTTATGGCGTGGCAAGTCGCTACTCAAGACGAACAACCGGTGTTTGTTGAAAAATAATCCTTCGATTCGCTCAGGATTAATTCCAGCAGCCACTCGCTAAAGCTCGTGGGCTGTCATAACCCTTCAATGCTTCAGGATTAATTCCAGCAGCCACTCGCTAAAGCTCGTGGGCTGTCATTAAGAAAGCCCCTCCGTTTCCGGAGGGGCTCTCGCGTATAAAGCGCAGCGCGTTCATAAGCCGAATTCTGTCCCGCCCGAGTTTTAGAAAACTTGAGCGAGGGCAACCATCTGTCTTGGCTCGCCTATTGCTAGACGGCTCTTTGCGGCACTCTCCGATGAACATCGGAGCACGGCCTTGCACTGAGAAGGGTTTTCCACTCGCGACTGTCACCAGCCACGACTGTGGGCTCTTACCCCACCTCTTTTCACCATCGCCACGCACCCTTTCGGGCCGTTCGGCAGAATTGTCTCTGTGGTACTTTCCCTCTCCAACACATTCAAGGCGGTCTGCCCTAACTTTGTCGAAGGGTGGGCGTTACCCACTTCTCGCTTCCATGTCTTACGACAGGAGTGTTCGGACTTTCCTCACTCTCGTTTTTCAACGAGTCGCGCAGTCACCAAACGCGCTACACCAACAGTATAACAATCAACTGTAAAAAAATCAATCCCTCCGGAAACGGAGGGATTTTCTCATCCAAAAAGCGCAGCCGGCGCGTCTAATGCCTGATTTACCAAATGGTCAGCAGTTCTATTTTGTTCCCGAGGTACATGCACAAAGGAAATTTCGCCAAAATCCTGCTTTAGATTCCAAATATTCACAAAAAGCGGCATCAATTCTTGCTCTTTAATTTTATACTTGGCATTCAGTTGCCGCACAATAAGTTCGGAATCAGATCGCACTTCAACCCGTGCCTTTTTGGCGCGCTCGCCCCCCACCAGGCTTTTTAATTTTTTGAGTGCGGCAATAACTGCCTTATATTCGGCGATGTTATTGGTTGCCTCCCCTATGGCCTCTCCGCGCTCTTTTAGCGTTCGGCCATCTGCATCCTGAATTACAAACCCAATTGCTGCGGGTCCCGGGTTATTGCGCGCCCCTCCGTCGGTATAAAGAACAAAAAAATCTTCTTTGCCCATAATGCCCTTTACTTTACCATAATTGTTCTGCCGCTGCTCTCTATAATGACTGTGCCCGCCTCATCGGTTCGTAGGATCTTTGCACCAACTTCTGCAAGACGGCCAAGAGCTTGTTGTGTCGGATGGCCGTAACGATTCTCCTTTCCCACTGAAATTATCGCGCTGTTTGGCGAAACCGCTTCAAGGAAAGAAGGGAACGAAGAGGTTTTTGATCCGTGATGGGAAACTTTTAAAACGTCGCTGTCGATGGCGGCGCTGCAGCACGTCACGAGCTTGCTTTCGGTTGATGCTTCAATGTCTCCTGGAAACAAAAAAGAGGTTGCGCCATATTGAAGCCGCGCAACGACTCCAAGATTATTGGGGGTTTCTATAACCTCACCATCATGCGATTCCGTCGGCCACAAAACATCAAACACGCCATACTTCCCTATGCGCAAGCGCGCGGCCTTTCCTGCGGTAATGCGTTCTGCCCCCTCGCGCGCCAATGCTTGCTCCCATTGTTGCGAAAGTTCCGTATCTTTTCGTATGCCAGTTTCAAGAATGCGTTCGATACGATACGAGTCCAAAATCGGAATAAGGCCCGCAAGATGATCCGCATCCGGATGCGTTAATACCACAAGCTCTATGGTTTTGTCGCTTGGGGGCATAATGCGCCCAAGCTCCCCAAGAATTGACCGATCCGGTCCGCCATCAATAAGAACCTGGGTGGCTCCTGGAAACAAAACCAACGCAGCGTCGCCTTGCCCAACGTCTAAAAACGCTACGCGGAGGTTTTGCGTACGGGTCGATATTTCTTGCCATACCCAAAAGGCAATACCGAGGAGCAAAACAAAGATGATGATAAGAACAGATATGCGACGCTGCATGAAAGTATCTATAAGGAATTGGTATAGTCGGGCATTAACGCGCGTGCCTTATCTGCCGGCGTAGGAATGCTGCGCCGCCACTTCCACACAAAAAACAAGAGCGCCGCCCACCATGAAATCGCCATACCCCACCCTGCCGTACCCGCAAGGGAAAATTCAAAGATCGGTGCGCGTGCAGCCGCCTCGGTAACCCACACAACAAAAGCAAGATAGGGCGCTAACGGCAACGCAACAGCGCTTCCTGCCAATGGCATAAGCATTCCCAAAGTCGTTGCAGCCCAACCCCATATCGTGACGTAGGGCAAAGGCGGAAGCACCACAAGATTCGTAAACGGAAACACCAATGACACTCTGCCAAATGTAAGAAATAAAAGCGGCAGGGCAGTAATTTGCGCAGCGAAGGTTGTGGCTAAAACATCTCGAATTGTTTTGGGCAACGACGTTTTTGCAAAAACCACTGCGAGGGGTTCAGAAAAAAGAACCATCCCTGCCGCAGCCGTAAACGAAAGCTGAAAACCAAGATCATATAAAAGCGCCAATGGTGACAAAAACGCCATAGCTGCGCACGAAATAATAAGAAGACGGAAGGAAGAGGCACGACGACCCAAGAGAGGCCCCGCGCGTGCCGACAAACCCATAATGGCCGCACGAAGAGCGGACGCGGGAGCGCCTATCAACAGCACAAAAAACGCGGCAACAGCAATCGTTGCCCAAAACGCATGATGACGCCATAAGCCAATCCCTAGAAAAAATGAAGCGACCATGCCAACGATAATGGTAATATTCATGCCGGAGACCGCAACAATATGGCGAAGCCCTGCGCGATTTAACGCCTCTTTGAACTTTTCGCGCATACCGCCCTCATCTCCCACAAGTAACGCTTTTAAAATGCCCGCCTCTTGTGCCGGCAGAATGGCTGCGGTGGAACGGTCAAGAGCTGAACGAATTTTTGCAAGGACAAAACCCGGGGTTATGTGCGTTTGAGAAACAAGCAGTTCTGTTTTTTCTGCCCGTATCGTTGCAAAAATCCCATCCTTGGCAAGAAAGCGCGGATAATTAAAGCCGTCAAAAGGTTCAGGGGTACGCAGTTTTCCCTGAACCGAAATGCGATCACCATACGAAAAACGAGGATTCGTCTCTGCAAAGACAAGCACCTTCCCTGATAACCGTTTACTGTTTACTAATAACTGATCAAGCATATATCTGCTCTGCTCAATCCGATAATCGGGATAGTGCGCGATAACCCCCTCAATGGTAACGCGTGAATTGTTAAAGGGAACAATGTTCTCGTAAGAGATCTTTTGCACCGCCTCGCTCCCTCGCCATATACCAAATATCACCGACAAAAGCGCGACACCAAGACCCGCTGATAGCCAACGCGCAGAACCAAATGCGGCATTTTTAGGAAATCCGAAGGTGATGCAAGCGACTGCAAATCCAGCGATAACCAATAAAACAGCGAATGGCACAGGAAACAATATGCCAACACCAATGCCAAACGTTGCGGCAATACATGCGGCAAGAAAAATTCTTGAAGGCGTCACCTGCATCGCTCAAAGCGTAACAGGCGCATGAAAGCTTGACAAGGTCGTTCGCTTGCTGATATGACAACTACGGAACGTTCAGTATAGAAAAGGAGAAGATAGATGCGCTATATCCTTGGATGTCCGGAGTGCTGGTATGCGCGGTTTGCCATAACGTTGTTCACGGGCGTTCTATGGGTCATAGTGGCGGCGATTGCGATGACCGGACAATGGATTCCGGCCCTGATGGTATCATCGCTATCGCTATCGATCGTCGGCCTCGCCCACTACTGCTCGCACAAAAGCAGTTATCAATTTCTTCCCTTCTTGCCACCAACGCGGCATCGCGCAAATTGTCCCTATTCACGATTCAACACTAATTAAAAAAGCCCCGACATCCGTCGGGGCCTTGTTCTATACTGCCCCCAATCCCGACCGCTAAAATAAACACCGCCCCTTCGATTGCCGCTCAGGGCAGGCCGGTGAGGGACGGCTGTGTTTAACACGTTATGCGGAACCGAAGGGCTGCTGCAGGCCTTGATTCAGTTCGTCAGCAAGCTGCTGGGCTACATTTCGGGCATCTTCCCAGCTCTCGCCCTTAAACAAAGCGACGCGAACTCCCTCTTCGCTAAAAACCGCTGCGTGCGGAATATCGCGCATGTGGGATTGAGTTTCAACGGTATACGGCGGGTGAAGGCCGAGGTCGCCTCCTAGATATCTGTGAACCAGTTCTGCCATCTATGGCCTCCTTCTTCTCCTTTCAATCCTATCTGCTAGCAATAGTATCACCTCTCCTGAAAAAAGCAAGGTTCAAAAGAAACGCCGCCTCTTGGGAGACGGCTAGTTTTTAGATTCTTTCGGAATCGGACCTTTATCTTGTGACCAATCGAGCAAATCTTGTAACGTAAACCATCCAAAGTTATTGTTTTGCTGATCCTGGGGGTTTAGCCAAAACAGGATTTCTGATTCGTCTTCATTCGCCCATTTTGGCGTTAACGCATAGTATCGTTTGTTTGTTGCCTTAAGGATATCACGAATGCCGGTTTCGGCAACTGCATCCAAAAGACGTAGGTAGCGAAGATCCTTCATACGCAATACCCTTCGCGTATCCTTAGGGAATCGCGAGGCGATCATAATTGTGAGACCGGGGTTTTGCGCGCCCAGCGCTTCAGTAAACCCGATCATAACATCCCTCCGTTTAAATGCTTCGAATAAATCTGAGAGAAACGATTGATACGGTTTTGCGACAATGATAGCAAAATGGCTATCGCTCCATGCCGCAGAAAGCTCTTTCGGCTGTGGGTTTAATTCCTCATCGCGCCATACATCTTCCCCAATGCCCAATAACCTACCAAACGCATCAAAGGTAAGCAGAGAATAATCTTCCCTCGTATCAAAGAAAAATGTTTGCTCATCAAAGCGCGTTACCATCAGCTTCTTTACACCGGCATTCTGCTTGGTGAGTTTTTGGGGAAGACCAAGGACGCGTACAATGTGGTAGATTCCACATTCGTGCTCGGCGCAAAAATCAGAACCAAGATTAATACCCACAATCGTCTCATCGCTATCGCCCAGCTTGATAAACATTGGATTTAAGCCCCGTCTCATTGGCTTGCTTCCGCTTTTTTCCTTTTCAATTCTTCTGCGAATAGGTTACCATCCCGCCCACAAAGAAGCAAAGGCTTCCGCTTGGGGCGGCGAAAGATAAAAGCCAGCGGTGAGGCTGGCATTAAAAACGGGCTTCTTAATAGCTGTATTCGATGTCGTTCAATCCGAATTTACAATTTGGCGATACTTCTCCATGAGCGCGAAATACGATAATCCCAAGAGAATAAGGATGGATTATCGTCTCGATAGCCCCAACCTGTCCGCACTTCTTGCAAGACCACGAAACTAAAGTGCTTCCCCCACTTTGCTTCTTTGTCATTGTGAACCTCCAACAAAGAACTGTCCTGAAAACCCACAATTGTTCCTGCGAGCATCTTATCACCCATCCGCAAAAAGTCAGCGGCCCCGGCTTTCGCCGGGGCCGTATTCTATTCCCTATCAATTTCCATTGGGTGGAATTTCTGGCCCAGAGTCGCGCAAATCAGGCCGCAGTTTACGCACGTTTACAATTTCACCCTCGGGCTTTGGTTCTTTTTTAATATGCCCCTTAATATTCAATACCTGCTGTGCCTTTGACTGATCACGGTAAATCGTAATTCCTTTGCATCCGGTTTCCCATGCGAGTAAATACGCCTTCTTCACATCTTCTGTGGTTGCGGTAGCAGGCATATTAATCGTTTTTGAAACCGCATTATCCGTGTGTTTTTGGAATGCCGCTTGAATTTTAATATGGTCTTGGGCATTTAAATCGTGGGCGGTCACAAAAACTCGTCGCCATTTCACCGGCACTTCTTTTATGCCCTGTACCGTTCCTTCGTGCGCAATTTTTTCCATCAATTCTTTCGAGTAAAATCCTTCGCGCTTTGCGATCTCCTCAAACACGGGATTTACTTCCACAAGCTCCGCCCATTCATCCGCTTCTTTTGCGATATGAGAATAACGAAT
>MHSS01000006.1:30322-30389 GCA_001822835.1 Candidatus Terrybacteria bacterium RIFCSPHIGHO2_01_FULL_48_17
GGGCGCAATAGAGGTTCGCGCAACGTTGCGCACGCGCGGTCGTCCCGGCTTGTCGTAGAGCGAATCG
>MHSS01000006.1:30417-30924 GCA_001822835.1 Candidatus Terrybacteria bacterium RIFCSPHIGHO2_01_FULL_48_17
GCGCAAGCTCAACCGACGCCTTCACCGCCTCTTTATCGATAAACTCCATGATTCGCTCGGCTATTTTGTAGGACTCTTCGAACCCAAACGGTATTTCAAGCTGAATTAAAAGATCGGCAAATCCCATGACCCCAAGGCCAGTTCTGCGATTACCGTGGGTCATTGCTTCAATTTCCGCTACTGGATACCGACTCATGTCAATAAGGTTATCCAAAAAGCGCATGGCATTATGCACCGTTGTTTTCAACTTCGGCCAATCAACGGCCATACGACCCCCCTCTTCTTTGGTATGGCGCGAAAGCACAATTGAGCCCAAAATGCAGGATTCATAAGGTAAAAGCGGCACCTCACCGCAAGGATTTGTCGCCTCAATCTGCCCGAGTTTTGGCGTGGCATTTCCCCGGGCATCGTTAATGCGGTCGAGGAAGATAAGGCCGGGATCGGCGGTTTCCCATGCGGCACGCACAATTTTATCAAAGACCATCCGCGCATCAAGCTGTCCTGCCA
>MHSS01000007.1 GCA_001822835.1 Candidatus Terrybacteria bacterium RIFCSPHIGHO2_01_FULL_48_17
AGGCGCTTTCCCGCTAAGCTACGCCCCCACCATTGCTACCGCGGACGCTGCCAGATCTGCTGGCGCACCCAGGACAAACCGAGGATATCGATACGCGAGAGGAGCGGCGCAGCCGCCGTTTCGCGCAGGATCTCCCTGCCCTGCTTCTGCGCCTCCGTAAGACACCGGAGAGCGCGCCGAACGGCCCGGCTATCGCTCATCTCCACGGGACTGTCGATGCCGATTTGGGGCTCAACCTGCTGTGGCGGACCCCAATGGTCCAGCTCATCGCGCAGAGAGAACTCAAACCGCCCATCCCGGGAACCCGTCCTGAAGCCAGTAATCTTCAGGTAAAACATAATGCACCTCCTTATGTGCAAGAACTATTTATATTATACAATACTTAATTAAAAAAATCAACCCCAAGCTATCCTGGGGTTGTTTGTATTGAACTGCGGTCCGATGGTACCTACAATTCTCATCGTTCTCTCCAATCCGTTGATTCGGTCGATGTCTTTGTGGAAACGATCTTTTCGATCATCGCAGCGATTTTTTCCTCATCTTTCGTACCATCAAGGTGATATACCAAAAACCCTTGTTTTTGTAACCACTCCAAAACGGGCTTGGTCTCTTCTTCAAAAATCTGCATGCGACGGAGAAAGTGTTCGTCAAGCGTACGGCCGCGCGCATACACGCGCCGCTCTGCTTCTTCTCGCGGGATCTCCAACAAAACGCATATCACATGAGCGCCATAACAGCTTTCCAAAACAGGAATAAGATATTTCGCTTCGGCCACACAGGGTGGTGGACCGGAAAAGACCACGCTTCGTTTTAGGGTAGCCGCTTCTACCACCGCCTCACGCATTAATGAAAATACCCACGCGGAATCGGGAAGCTCGCCTGCGCGCATTCTGCGCTCTTGCTCATCAAGATCAATGCGCGCGCCATCCGACAACGTTATCTCTGTTTTGGTTCTGTTGTGTAGCGCCATCCAAATAAGTTCCGAGGTTTCAATGTGGGTAAAAGAACCATTTCGCGCAAGCCGTTGTGCCTGTGTTGATTTTCCTGCCCCGGGAATACCGAATATCAGTACTGCACTCGGCTTCACGTTGCGCCCCCAAACCATTTTCCAAGATGTGCGAGCAGCGCTTTCCATGTTTTAAACCTTCGAAACTTACCCTCCATATACATTCTAGTCCATGGTGCTTGTAAAAACGGCCGCACATCGACGGAAGGACCTTCCTGCAAGATAAAAGTAGCTACGCCCAATCGGAATGCTTCAAAACATTCTATGTCCGTACCCGATTTTACGACATCCGTCGGGAAATATGCCACGATGCACGACTTTGGGTGACGGGTAAGCAAATGGATGAGCGCCATATCAAGCTCAAAGACGGGCCAGAAAATTTCTCCAAACGTTCGGAAACTACCTCGCCCAACAAGATTCCTCTGTTCTGCCTGGAAGTCGAGATATTCTACGCCATACAATCCGCACTCCAACACTACCGTATTCAGATTCACGGGGTTTGACGGAAGACGCTCAACCTTTGGGCCAAATCGCTCACGCCACCATGCGTCATATACCCTTCGCAAACGCATGGGACCCGCATCATACACGAGAGGTCTACCACTTTCGATATAACCCAAAATAGTATTTCGAAGCACAATAGCCCGCGAAGGATCGAGTTTCAGATGCTTCAAAAGGGAAGGACGGGAATTCCCAATAGAATCGGCTAAGAGCCCAACAATGTCTGCGATTTGGTCAAGAAGATCTTCCACGCGATGATACGGCATCCAATATGGAAAAGCGTTATGCGCGATAATCTGCGCAAGCTCCGCTTTTGCCTCATCGGAAAGTAACGGGAGCAGAAGATCAAGCGCATCCGTAGGAATCCATAGTTTTCTTTTAATATCCACGAAAACAACCTCTTTTCTTTACAAAGTACTAGTATAGATGTTGTAACACGCTTTATGGTAATTGAAAAGCCCCGCAGAAGGCGGGGCATACGATAAGTATTCGTTAATTCTTTTTCTTCAGTACGATCTTGCCATCAAGCATATCTTTGGCAAGCGTTTCGTCACCGCGCTTGAGCATCACTTCCATATGCCCAACAGGATTGCCGTCTTCGTCAACCACCTCAACGAGCCGGGTGTAATACGGCGTGTCGTAACAATCGCCGCTTTTAAGAATCTGCGCGGCTTCGTACGCAAGGTTCACGCGCCGCTTATACTCGTCCTTGATGTCTTCAAACACGCCATCAATCCCAAGATCCAAATCCTCGGTGTGATGAGACGCATAGATCAAAGCGCTGACGGTTCGGGCGTACAACCAGTAACGCAGTTCCTGCGTCCAGGAGTTATTCGCCACCTTCATCTGCGGAACCCGTTGGATGAAACGAGTCATCGCGTAATTCAACTCCCCCAAAAACGCACCTTCGTAATCGTATGCGTTTTCAAGATCGTAGAGCGCTTTGGCGAGATTCCACACGGCGGTTTTATTCGCAGCCGGCCTTCCTTTTAAAAGATGCGCAAGAGCAGCGGCAACGTCAAGAAAAACGGTCTTATATACCTCCAGTAAAGAAAGGTTATCCGTTATCTTATCTGCCGCCTCGCGCGCCAAGGCCTCTACGGCCTTGTTAAGCATTTCGCGGTCGGTGGACTTGCCGTCTGTTTTTTTACTCGGAACGTATGGCATGGAAATGCTCCTTTTTTATAAGTTAATTTTCTGCTGCCAGATTATCATCGAAAAAAAACGTGTCAAGAGCGTTTTTGGTCTTCATCCAAAACTTCCTCAAGTATTTCGCGCAAACCAACCACATCGGGAGCGCGACGGTCGCGTTGCGTTTTGTCCGGCCGTTGGATACGGCCATTTTCTCGCGGCACCGGCGGTGGCGGTAAATTATTAGATTGATGATGCATCGGCTCTTGATGTTGCGATCTTGGATTTGCTGCAAGCTCCACCAAGGAAACGCGAGGTGTATCTCCAGCGCTTTTGGGTTTAAGCGCTCCCACAGCAGAAGCAGGAGCCGGACGCGGCTCATGAATCGGTGAAAGCGGCTCACGCGCACCAGCCCGGATTTCCTCAAGGCATTTTTTACAATAAATTGGTCGTTTACCGTCGGGCGCAAACGGAACCTGGGTCTTATCCTGACACATCCAACACGTGGCTTCCCACATCGGACGTTCCTCCTTTTTCTTTCCGGCTGGCCCGCGCGCTTCCGTTCCCTCGGGCGATTCAATGGGACCTGCCCATGCGGCGATTGCTTCTTCAACGTTTTTTCGATGGGTTGCGTACATACTGCGGCTATGTGCAATAATTTCCTCCCGATATGAACGTTCGGGTTTGGGATAGGGTGCAAGCGTGCTTGCCGAAAACCCCTTAGACGCCACCCCATCAATCATAAGCTTCAAGTAAATTTGGAATTTAGCAAGATTCACCAAGTCGTTAATGGCAAACTCTGGCGCAAATTCTTTCTCGAAAAGTTCCGCGTCCATTGCACCCACGCGAAATGTGATAAGCGTTCCGATATTCCCAAGAACCGCTGCCTGTACCGACTCTTCGAGTTGCTCGATATATTGATGAGCTAACACAAGATTTAAACGATATTTTCTTGCTTCGGAAAGAATGTTAACGAATGATGTCGTGGCAAAGTTCTGAAACTCATCTACATAAAGATAAAAATCTTTGCGCTCCTCCTCCGGCGTATCTACCCGGGACATGGCGGCCAACTGCAGCTTGGTAATCATCATGGCACCCAAGAGCTTTGAAGTTCCTTCGCCAATACGACCCTTGGAAAGATTCATAATGAGCACTTTTTCGCTATCCATGACATCCCGAAGGTCAATGGCGGTCTGGGTTTGTCCGACGACATTACGGATAAGCGGATTTGCCAAAAACTGCCCTACTTTGTTTTGAATCGGAGCAATCGCTTCTGCCTGAAAACGGTCGGGGTAGCGGGAATATTCATCTACCCAAAAGGATCTCACTACCGGGTCTTTGACGTTTTCAATGACCATTTTCCGATATGCCTTATCTACAAGTATCCTCATAATCCCCAAAAGCGTCGAATCCGGAGTTTCGAGCAACGCCAAAATGGCGTTACGCAAGACATATTCGAGCCGTGGCCCCCATGACTCTGCCCATAGTTTCTCAAAAACCCCCACTAAACCATCTGTTATTAAGTGACGGTATTCGGCGGGAACCTGCTCAATGGCGTTGAAGGCAATCGGGTATTCAAGGTCTGATGGATTAAAATAAATGACGTCCTCGATTCGATGTTTTGGAACAAAGTCGAGCATTTTTTCTGCAAATTCACCGTGGGGGTCAACCACTGCCACCCCCTTGCTATGCTGAATGTCATCAATAACCATGTTTTCAAGAAGGGTTGTTTTTCCCATCCCGGTTTTCCCAATAACATATACGTGGCGCCTCCGGTCATCTTGCTTGATGCCGAATTTTACTCTTTTGTTTCGATAATTTGTCTCCGCAAAGGGAACAACGGCTTCCATATTTATTTCGTTCGTACGCGAAATCGCACAAAGTACCAGCTCAAGCAGGTTTTGCGGGAAATCGTGCGAAACGATTTAACGATAGAATGCATAGGTCTGGGGTTTCATACTCGCGGAAGCGTAGACGGAGGTTCCTTTCGTTTTGATTCGATGCGCGACACAAGAGGTGCTTGGGCAACCATTTGCCCCGGAAAATGGAAAATCGTCGCCAACTCTTCGGTATTAAACACAAACCGCGCCAATGAGGGCCACCGCATACGGTAAAAACGTAAAAGACGGCGCTTGCGGAAGAACTGCCGCTGTTTCTGCAATACATAAAAACGCTTAGGTAGAGTGCGTTTGTCAGGACGGAAGCCATTAAGGTTCAAGGTATTAAATTGACGAATCGCTCCAAAAATAGCGGCAATGGTTGCTGAATTATAGACCTCGCGTCGCGCTATATAAAGAACTCTTATTCCGGTAATAAACCCAAGTTTTGCGATATTCTCTTCAATCGCCTCAACTACGGCCCGCTCACCCGGAGAAAGATGCATCATTAATGAAGGCGGTTCCGACGGCCCCATGCGCTGCTGCTGCGCCGCCCCCTCTCCCAAGCCGATAGTTGCCCCCCTGACTACATTTGCGGGCAAACCGCTTAATTCTTCCGAAAGCATCTGCCCCATACCTCTTGCTTTGGCCTTTGCCCTTTTGCCGGTCAGCTTCGCAACCAGCTCCTCGCCCTGTTTTTTCCAAGTATCATCCAGAGTTGGTTCGACAATTATTTGCAGCCAAATCTGCTCGCCCTCACCTACCGAACCCATAACTTCAAGAAAGGCAGATAAGGGATCCAAACGGCGTTCCTCTACCGTTTCCTCGAAATAAGGATAGGTACGAATAGGATAGGCGTCCTGCTTGGAAAGCATGAATTCCGTCCCCCATGCTTCGTACTCACGATCCGGAATGCCTACGGGGATATTGTCGACATAGTCCTCCACCTCGGAAATTTCGGCATCCGGATATTGAGCCCAGACATGCGCTTCAACCAAATTTTTGAACTTAGCCGGCAACCGAATAATAAAATGGCTCTCCCCATTGATAGATATAAGCTCGCAGGAAACCTTATCGGGGATCGTTCCTTTAAAATATCGGTCAGTGATTTTTATTTCATCCCATATGCCGTGAAGTCCCGCAAACACCTGTTCCATGGCTTTGGGGGTGCGTTCAACGATTTGGGGGAGGCGAATCTCAAGAAGAATAAATTCTTGCGAAAGAAAATACTTCCATCTCATGTATAAAAGCCACATGTCCTGCAACAAAAACAAAAGGACTGGCGGTGTAAAGACCCACCACCAGTCCGCAAGGAAATTGCCGGCACCTTTCAATACAATCTCAAAACCTGAGGGAAACAGCATGATATGCGTATCGGGGCCCCGCAAGCGCGGCCTCCCGCAAGAAAAAAATCAGGAACAAATGCATTGCTTATGCTCTTAAAGAATAACGCCCGTCGGGTGTGCGCACGAACTTCTTTCGATCACTTAAACCCAAAAGCACGGTCGCGGGCTTTACCATCCGTTGCTCAAAAACCTGCGCGAGAACGTCTTCTTTGCGCATTGGTTTGTTGGCTTTTTTAAGAATAGAGACGATTACGTCTTTCACCGTCCCCGCAGCGTATCCCCAATCGGCAAGACCGTACATGCCACGCCCTACTAACACAAAACGATCGTCTTTGATGAGCTCATTATGAACGGTCTGCATATGTACCGGACGCGTATCCTCATCATTAAAATATTTTTTATTGATCAATTCTGCCAAATCTTCAAAATGCAGCGGTTTTCCTTCTTTTTTAAATACAAGCCAGGCCCGATCGCCCGCACCCTTTGGTGAAACATCTGCCCAGTCAACCAAACCCCACATACCAAGAGGCCCCTGGCCGACTAATTTTGAGGCATCAATCCACGAACGCAGCGCCTTCTCCTCTGCGCGCAATCCTTGCGCACGCGCGTACGCTTCGACTTCTTTCCAAAATGATTTTTCGTCAAGAGCTTCCCGAAACGTATCCGTTAAATGTCGGGCAAAGGTTTTATTAAAAGCTTCCGCATCGCTCACCGCGTCTTTGCTTGTGGCCCACACCGTATGGCGATGCTCAGTTTCGCGATGCCTACCGAAATAATCACCAAGTTCCAGCAAAAAAAGAACGGCGGGTCGCTCTTTCGGGCTTGCAATTTCCTCAAGGAAACGCTCTTCCCGCCGAAGCTGACCATGCTCTTCAAGATGTTTGGCTAAAGTTTTAAAGGCGGTTTCAGCATCTTCTTTCGACCCGTTGGCAGAAAGCCGTTCAAAAGCGGCATTTTCAAGCTGCCGTACTCGTTCACGCGTTATTTCATAATCATCGCCTATCGCTTCGAGCGTCTCGGGCTCGCCCGAAAAACCATATCGACGGACAAGAACCTCACGATTCCGTTCAGGCAACGAGGCGAGAATTTTTTTCGCAAGTGGATAATACATAAAAATGAAAGAGTAATGACTTTTTAGCACGGCCGCCAAATCTTGTCAAGAGACCTTTTGACAAATGGCGGCAACCCTAATACCATAGCAGCTTTACAAGGAAAGTCAAGCAACTGAAAGGATCCGAACGAAAAACCGGGGTAGCTGCTGTTATAAGTGGTACGGCTTAAACTCTCCGCACGAGGAGGAGCTAATCAATCAACTCCTGGAGTTAATTGATAAGATCAGCATGAACGAACTTGGTATGAAACATCAGCTCCAACAAGAAGTCGAACGATATCACAAGTTTCGAACTGGCGTTCTCGGCGTTAAAAAAAGCGGCGAAACGGCTTAAGAAAATCGATATGAAAAACTACGCGAAGTACATTCTGCGGGACGGAACCATTATGGAAAAACGCGAGCTTCTCGCGTCACTCAAAACCAGATTAACGCTTAAAGATAAAATTCTTGTTTTTGGATAATAGTTCTTTATTATTTTGTTTTGCGAAATACGCAGCAAGAGCATCGTCTCATCTATTCTTTATCAGTAAATACCACGAGCCGCTTGGAATAGCTTTGGGAAACTTCATCCCACTCTCCTTCGCAAGTAACGAGGTTAAGGTGTGCTTTTCCGTCGCTGGAACCAAACACGTCTGAAGCATCCACGTTCGGGTCATACCTCCGGCTTTCGCGCACCACGAATGTAATAATCTCTCCTTTGTCATCTTCGATGGTTAATTTGTCCCCTTTGCGTAATGTGTATAAACTATCAAACACCGATGGCTCTCCGCCTTTCCATCCATAATGCCCGGCGATAACAGCGCTGCCCTTCTCCCCGGGACGTGTCCCTGGTTCATACCACGCTACATCGTCCTGGCTTTTCGGCACATCCATTGCCCCATCGGGGGTAAGGCCCACGTATTCAACGGCAGCATCAACGTTGATCTTTGGGATCTTGAGACGGATTGGCGATCCTAAGCCCTGACCCTCGGACAAACTTACTTGTTCTTTACTTGGAGCAACAACGACATTGTCCACGACGAATTCATTCTGGGGGATAAAATAAAAAAGAAGCGTTGCAAAAAGCGCGAATCCCGTAAAAGCGGCGATAAACGGCGCTCGTCTTAATAAGATCTTCAAACGCATAAAGTTTCCGGGTGTTTATACCCACAAGAGCCAGACAAAATCTTGTCTGGCTCTTGTTTGCTCGTTTTTCTCAATGCTTAGACCGCGTTGCTTGTTTTTCTTCGAACAACGTAGAAGATCAAACCGAAAACAAGGACACCAGTAAGCATAATGATATTCCATGGAGCACTTTTCCCTTCCTGACCGGACAGGTCAGGAGCAAGTCCTGTATTGGGAAGGCCGGGAACAGGCGCGGCGGGAGGAGGCGCAACAACGACCGTCGCAGGCGAGAAATCGATGGCGGTCAAACCATTGGCGTGACCTTCGGCTGTGCCAGTGTTCGTTGTTGTCTGCGTAAGGATCGTTTGGCACGTGAACGTCCACGATTCATTGCTTTCAAGCAGGTTATTTTGATTCAGATCTCCCGGGTGTCCCACGACGCGTCCGGGCAGGCCGGTACATTTGTCGTCAATAACGCTCACATTGTTTAAAGGCTCCGTGCCGGGATTGGTCACCGTATAGGTATAGGTAACTGCTCCGCCGCCAGCGGGAAGAAGGAACACGTTGGGCTTTTTTACGACATGAATCAAAGGCGGCACGACCGGGACGCCGACAACCACCGTCGCATTTGCCGTGTCAGTCGCGGTAAAGCCATTGGCTTGCCCCGTCGCAGTAACCGTGTTTGTGGTGGTTTGCGAGAGCGTCGTAGTACAGCGGTACATCCATGTTTCATTGAGATCAAGCTGCGAATTACCGTTGGTGTCGCCTGAAACAAAACCTACGGGAGCGCACTTGTTATCGGCAACCGTCACATTGCTCATGGAAACCGTTCCAACGTTGAGAACCGTATAGTCGTACGTAACCGAGCCGGGCCCTGCGGGCAGTGCGAGCGGAGTGGGAACTTTCGTCACGTTGATCAGGGGTGGCGTCTGCTGAGATGAAGGTCCTCCTCCGCCTGATGGCGGCGGTGCTGGCGGAACGACGCACGTCGCTTTGGTGATGATATTGCTGTCTAAAGTAACCGCGCCATTCCGCGCTAATACTCGGCCCTCCACGTTAGCACCGGTCGTGAGCGTAGAGGACGTTAAAGCGAGAATGTTTCCCTTAAATGTGGAGTTCGTTCCAAGTGTTGCGGAACTGCCAACTTGCCAAAAGACATTGCAGGCCTGGACGCCATTTGCGAGAACGACGTTGCTCGAACCTGCCGTGATAAGCGTGGAGGCGGTCTTGAAGATAAAAACTGCGTTGGGGTCGCCTTGGGCGTCAAGCGTTAACGTTCCCGTTATCCCAAATGTACCGTCCGCGGAGTCGTAGATACCAGCGGTCTTAGTTGTCCCGCCCAGTTCGGTGGGTACGGTGGAAACCGGTGTTTGCCCTGCGGCGTTGTTGTAGGCCGTAACCAAATCAGTCTTGGCCCCCTGCGTGACCGCGTCACCCGCGTGGTTCGTTCCATTCACCGTCCCTGGCGGGAATCCGGTAATCGTCGTCGTCGGAAAAGACCCGATGTCTCCGTTGATTACGCTCGAGCCGGTGTTGGTGATCCCGGAGCCAGCGAGGACCGCGAAATTATCGGCTGTGCTAAGATTCACTGCCGTTGCAGCACTGATAATTCCAGCCAATCCAAGCGAAAGGGCAACAGTTAAGACAACGAATGCGTTTTTTTTATTCACTATTTTCATACATTTAATCTATCTATTTATTATTTTTTTACTATTTCCCTACTGCTTTTATTTTAATGAATTGCGCGATGATTACAGCCACGACAGCGTACACGATCATGGCAATGATCGTGGATGGCTCCAGGACAGCCTTTGTTTCAATGCCCATTGTTGACGCGGTTCGAAAGATGCCGTGGAAGGGATACTCAAAGATACCGGAGACCATGTAAATGACGTTCACAAATCCGCTTTCGGGGCTCGCTCCCAAAAGTTTGAGCACCAACCGAAACCCTAAAAGGATCTCGATAATGCCCATGACGTAATAGACATAGTAATATGCCTTTCGGTGTCCGATCTCTTGTACTGGCGACGAGGAACTTGAGACGGATTCGCGAATCACCTGACGGTTCCCGCCTGGCGTTCTGGCTTCAACGCGTTCCCGCGTCACTTCTTGCGTTTCTTCTGCCATAGTAAGAACGAAATATTTTTATTTTTAAGACCTTTCTTATAGTTTCCCCCCCCCCCCCGACAACTTTGCAACGTCAAACCCATGGATAGGTTATCCACACCTCAAAATTATACGGCGCGAAATCGTTGTATACGCACGGATAAACGGAACAAACGCAACTCCACCTATATGACTTTTGATTCGATGACCCGGAGGAACAAAAAACCGCCGATTGTTCGGCGGCTTTTGCATACGGCGCTCCCTTCTTCGCTTTCTGGTCTCCTCGATACTGCAGTGACTGGTACTGGGAATTTCGGTTTCGGACCGCTTTCGGAAAGTGCTGAAAATCAACGTGTCTCGGTCACTCGATAAAAAATGTAGACTGTGCGCCCGGGAGGAATCGAACCTCCGACCGTCTCCTTAAAAGGGAGCTGCTCTACCTGGCTGAGCTACGGGCGCAATTTTTAGTACGCAATCAAAGAGCTACTGGACAAAATTTTTGTGCTCCAAAGAGCACACCCCTACTCTGGCCTATGTTTTCAGAAAAATCAATTCTGCTCTTCTGCCCTCAAAAAAAACAAGAACGCAACGGGGGCAAGGGTCCATAAAAAGGGAAAGGGGCTTGCCAATACAAATCGATTAATAAGAATCGAAAACACGGCAGCATCTTTTGGGATCAACGGAAAAAACAGAGCGCCAAAAAGACCCGCGCCAAGTATTGCCGCAATCAATATTTGCCACCATGCAGAAAGTCCCCGTGTAGAAAAACGCAAAAATTCGGTCAATGCCGATCCGGAAAGAAGCCAGGTGATTGCTCCAGTCATTACAACAAATACTGCTGCCTCTGCAAAATTAGGCAGCTGGATTTGCGGAAAATTTTCTGAAAATTCAGCGGCCGTTCGCGCAATATACAATGCCAAAAGAAACGGTATAACCGCGCGACGCCCCCCAGACAATCCCAAAATAAAAAGCACCGTTGCGACAAAAACCAACAAGGCCAAATCCCACGAAATCGCAGAGAGGGTTACGTTATCGCCAAATTCAGTCATGTAAACGATATTTTAGGAATTATTCTCAAGCTCCTTGGCAATTTCTTCAATTGCCTTTTTTGCGCCTGCAGAGATCTTTTTGGGGACATATACTTCTACACGCACAAATGCATCTCCCCGCCCGCGGCCGATGCGTTTAGGAAATCCCCTATCCCTTAATTTAAAAGTGTGACCCGATTGCGTACCTTGGGGAATTTTAAGGCGGATATTTGAATCCGGAAGCCGTACCGCAACCACGCCACCCAAAAGTGCCGTGGGAAATGAAATATTTTGCTCAAGATAAAGACCATCCTCCTTCCTGTAATAGCGATTGCTCGCAGAAACCCGAACGGCTACATATAAATCTCCCGGGCTCATACCTGCCGGACCCGCTTCTCCCCCTCCTTCTATTTTTAATACATCATCATTATCAATGCCCGCGGGAATATCAATTTTTATATGTTCGGTTCTTTGTTCCTTTGCTGTCCCTTTACAGGTCGTGCAAGGAGTTTCGGGAACTTCTTTACGACCATGACATTGAGGGCACGTAACGAGACGGGTAAACGCTCCAAGAAAGGTCTGTTCAACTCTATGCAGACGACCCACGCCCTTACAGGTATTACATACAATGTTATTTGATCCCGGCTCTCCTCCAAAACCACGACATCGATCACATGGCCGTGGAAGCGTAAGTACTATTTCCTCTTTCGACCCCGTATGTGCCTTTTCAAATGGTATATGTATTTCCACGTGCACGTCCTTCCCGCGCCTGCCTCGCGTGCGTCCAGCATCTACGAAAGAAGATCCGCCAAAAAACGAATCAAGAATTTCAGAGAACCAATCATCAAAACCTTCGGTAAATGGCGAAAAGCCGGCATAATCAAAACCGGCAGCACCGCGAGCTCCCACGCCCGCAGTTCCGAAGTGATCGTATTGGGCACGCCGTTGGGGATCAGAAAGCACGTAATACGCTTCGTTAATTTCTTTAAACTTTGCTTCATCTCCTCCTTGTTTATCGGGATGATATTTATGTGCCAAACGGCGCCATGATTTTTTTACTTCTTCGGCGTTCGCATTACGGTCGATCTCTAAGATAGCGTAATAATCTTTTTGATTTTGCATAAAAACACGAGCAAGATAAACGAATTAAGGCGAGTTAAGCAAGTAAAGCTAATTGGTTTCAATCCTCCGGGTTTCTTAATTTACTTAATTCACTTAACTTACTTAACTGGCTTGCATTTATGTCCATTGAGGCATCTTATGCACAAGAGTTTCTTCTCTCATATTTACAAGCCCCGCCCAACGAAATATTCGCAACAACACCGGATTCAGCACGCCAAGAATAAGTTGCGCGGGCAGCGCAAGCACCTGAAAAATGAATATAAAAATGACAATAAATCCAACCGCCAACGCATTTCCGAAGAGGGAAAGCGCGATCCGAAATTGTCTGGCGAGTACTAAACTTAAAAGCTCACGAACGGTCATGTCTCCCGAAACGCTAAGTCCGACATTGCGAGAAAGATTTTCGCGGTCGTCTTGGAGTGCCCGAAGATCATTCGTGCGAGAAAGCTGGCTAAAAAGGCCGTCGATTGTCGTATCAATATCAATTCCAGTAGCGGAACCCACTGCTCGCGCAACAACCGGAAATACGAAATCAACAATTTTTGCAGGCACCACTTCTACTAATCCTTCGCGTGTGGGAATATTTAAAAAAAGACCCATCCCTACCATAACCCCCACGGCCCACATCCAAAGCGTCAAGCCCTTTCCGGTGATATGCCCAAAACTAAATTTTAGTAATTCGTTGCGGCCTTGCCGCATACGCCATACCGCAATGCTTGCGAGAAAAAAACTCGAAATAGCAGCGACAATAGCCAACCATGATAGTCCCAATCCGAATATAAGGGCGAACGCCGTATGCGCCGCAACCATCAACAACGGGACCATTCCCCGTTCATCAACGGCAGTCGTTATAACGATAAGTGAAATCGCAACCAGTAAAATTCCCCCACCCATTCCAAAGGCGAATAACGAAAGAGTGGATGCAGCTTGCCCCAAAAACCACCATGCCAGGCCTACAGTAAGAGAAAAAAGCGCCAAAACAACGAGCTCACCGGTGTGTAGCCGCATTACTTTTTATCATACCACCCTTTCATGTATCATGACCCGGTGTTTGTCCACACGCATTTTTATTGCTGATTTTCGATTTCCCCTTCGCTAGAGGAATTGTCGGGTGGCTGGCCAAAACCCTCGTTTCCCGAGGACGATTCATTCCCCTTTTGATTTTGAGAGCCATAAACGGTTGCGCCTATCTGCTGCACTGCCTGGCCCAATGCTTCAAGCGAACGCCGGATTGCCGCAGGGTCGGACCCGTCTTTTACGCGCTTGAGATCATCGATTTTATCTTCAATGACCTTTCGCTGTTCCGCGCTTATCTTTTCACCAAAGTCCCGCAACGCTTTTTCCGCAGCCCAAACCGACTGATCGGCCTGATTTTTAAGATCGACAACTTCTTTGTGTTTACGGTCTTCTTCAACATGCGCCTGGGCATCGTTTTTCATGCGTTCAATCTCCTCTTTGCTTAAACCCGTAGATGCCTCGATACGAATTGCCTGCTCTTTGCCGGTCGCGGTATCTTTTGCCTTTACCGATAAAATACCGTTTGCGTCAATGTCAAAACTCACCTCAACTTGTGGAATACCCCTGGGAGCCGGGGCTATGCCATCAAGTATAAATCTACCAAGGGATTTGTTGTCTTTTGCCATGGGCCGTTCTCCTTGCAAAATATGCACCTCAACCGAGGGTTGGTTGTCGGCCGCCGTTGAAAAAGTTTGAGTGCGCTTTACGGGAATCGTGGTATTTTTTTCGACCAAGGGAGTCAAAACGCCACCTAGCGTTTCGATACCAAGCGTAAGCGGCGTCACGTCCAGCAGTAAAACGTCCTTTACGTCCCCTTGTAAAATACCCCCCTGCACCGCAGCTCCCACGGCCACAACCTCATCAGGGTTAATGCCTCGGTGCGGCTCTTTGCCAAATAGTTTTTTGACTGACTCCTGGATTGCCGGCATGCGAGTCTGACCCCCCACCATTACAACCTCGTTAATGTCACTAAGCGAATACCCCGCGTCTTTTACCACCCGTTGAACAATTTCTTCCGCTTTTTGTATAAATGGATGCGCAATTTCTTCAAGACGAGCCCGCGAAAACCGCATGGCTAAATGTTTCGGTCCAGAAGCATCAGAAGAAATGAACGGAAGGTTAATTTCGGATTCAACAGTTGAAGACAACTCGAGTTTCGCGCGCTCTGCCGCTTCTTTAAGTCGCTGTAAAGCCAATTTATCTTGCGAAAGATCAACGCCTTCCTGCTTTCGAAACTCTTCGATGACAAACAAAACGATTTTGGCATCAAGATCATCTCCTCCAAGATGCGTATCCCCGCCAGTTGCTTTTACCTCAACGGTATCTTCAGAAATTTCAAGCACCGAGACGTCGAATGTTCCTCCTCCAAAATCGTATATGACGATATGTTCATTTTTCTTTTTTTCGAGGCCATAAGCGAGAGCAGCGGCAGTCGGTTCATTGATAATACGCCGGACGTTGAACCCCGCGATTTCGCCGGCCTCTTTCGTTGCTTTGCGCTGACTATCGTCAAAATACGCAGGAACGGTAATAATGGCATCAGTAATTTTTTCTCCCAGTCGCGCTTCTGCGTCCTGCTTGAGTTTTGATAATACCATAGCGGAAATCGCCTGCGAGCTATACCACTGATCACCCGTCTTTATCTCAACTCCCTGATTTCCCGCTTCCCTAAGTTCATAAGGCAAAAAAGATTTATCGTGCTGCACTTCGGCATCATTAAATCGTCGACCGATAAGACGTTTTATCGAAAAAAGGGTATTGGAAGCATTTGTTACGGCCTGACGCTTTGCTAAAAGGCCGACAAGACGTTCCCCAGACACCGTAAACGCCGCCACCGAAGGCGTAGTGCGGCCTCCTTCGCTATTCTCAATAATTTCCGCCTTACCGTTTTTGACCACGGCCATGGCGGAGTTAGTGGTGCCGAGGTCTATTCCAAGAATGTATGACATATGTTTTGATTATCCCTTAATTATTTTTACTTTCGCAGGCACAATGACATCTTCATTATCTTGCCACATCCAACCAGACGCCACTTCATCAATTATCGAAAAGGGCTCTTGCCCCTCTTCGGGATCTTGGTGTGCAACTCCCTCGTGGAATTTTGGATCGTACGACCTCCCCACTGTAGGAATACGAACAACACCCAATTTTTTAAACGCATCAACAAAAGCGTCTTTTAAAACCGTCAGGCCCTCATGATATGTCTCCGGTACATCCGGCGGGATATTCGCAAGACATCGCTCGAAATCGTCAAATATAATGCGAAGTTCCTGCACCGATCGCTCGACTCCTCCCCGAAACGCTTCTTGCTGCCGAACCCAAAGCTCTTTTTCTTGGTTTTGCAAAGCCGCTTGAAGATGCTTCAAATCTTGCTTTTTATCATCATGCCTCTTTTCCTCCATACGAATTTTTGCTCAAAAGCATCGTAAGATAGCTTACTAACGAAAAAGCTCTAGAATAATTCATGCGCAAAGGACCTAAAACGGCAAGCAACTGTCCTTCTGGAACACGACCCACCACCATACCGAACGAATCAGAAGCCATAAAAGGGTTTTGGGAACCAATAAAAATTCCCGGCTCGCCCCCCCGTGGCAACATTCCCAAGATATTCTCCAGTGAGATGCTACTTAGACGATCGACAATCGAAAAAAATTCAGACATTGTTTCCGGATCATAAAATTCAGGGAAGTTTGTTAAATATTGAAATCCCATAATACAAACCTGATCCTGTGTGCCGTAGCCAAACGCCATAAGACGCATTTGTCGCGCCAAATACGGAACCGCATCAGTAATGTTTTCTATGGCGACGTTGGGGTGCGTCCTCCGTTTTCGTTTTGTTTCATGGTCAGCAACGTTTCCAAATACTTCCCGGAATGCTTCGGGCGTGGGAATACTCCCGGAAGAGACATGCGGCTGCGTAATATAACCCTCATTTTCAAGTCGGGCAAGCTCAAGCCGAACAGTGGCAGCACTCAAATCGAAAGGCAGATGCTCGGCAAGCATCCCAGAACTAATAGGAGTTCCGGTTTTGATATAAAGCGCAGTTATCTCTTTAAGAATTCGACGTTGGCGATCGGTCATAGCTTACATATTAGCAATCAGGTACAACGACTGCTAATGCTTCTTTACTCTCTATACGCATAACAAAGCATCTTGTCAACCCCGCGCGGCCCCTCGCAGGACTCTAAGAAACACGCTATAATAAAAAAAATATGATTAAAACCCAAAAAGATAATAACATCATTTGGTACGATGTTGTCCGACCAACACAACAGGATATGCGCGTCCTGCAAGAAGAGCTAAAACTCCACTCGCTCGTGGTCGAGGAAATGAAGCCACGGCTCCATCGCTCAAAACTGGATCTTTATTCCGGCTATCTCTTTTTGGTTTTGCACATTCCCCTCCTTAAAAAACGCGGGCAGGAAGTTGAAGTGATAGAACTTGATGGAGTAATTGGGAAAAATTGGTTGGTTACGAATCGTTACCGCGATATTTCCGCCATAACACAACTTCAGGAAAAATTCACAGAATATGCTGCCAGTCCAGAGTTTCGCGCGCAACCGGTCGCGCATCTCTTATACCAAATACTCTCCACTATTATGCAAGATGCTCTTTCGGCGCTTGATGATGTCGAGAGCAGAATCGAACATATTGAACATACGATGTTTAAAGGCAAGGAGCGTGAAATGGTGCTTGAGATTTCTCGACTACGGCGCGATATTATCGATTTTCGCAGAATCACGTCACCCGCGCGCCCCGTGTTTAGGACACTTGACGATGCGGGACCGGCATTATTAGGAACAGAAACCCTTCCCTATTTTCGAAATCTCACTGGAAAATCAGAGCAGATTGCAACATTACTCAAGGCCCAAAAGGAAACCATAGAAGCACTGGAGCAAAGCAATCAAGCCCTGCTTACCACGAACACCAATGACATTTTTCGCATTCTTACGGTTTTTGCCTCCATTGCATTGCCATTGACACTCATTGCTTCTTTGTTTGGCATGAATGTCGATTTTCCAAGTTTTGTGAATCTATGGACGATCCTTGCGGCCATCGTTGCAGTGGGAATTGGGATGGTTTTGTTTTTCTTAAAGAAAAAATGGCTCTAAATACTACGAAATATGAATCAATGCGAATATACGAATGAGATTTCAACGACAATTGCGAGTTGTGGTTGATAAGATTCGTATATTCGTAACATATTCGTACTTCGTAGTAGTGACATGTTTCGCATTTATAACACCCTTACCCGAACAAAAGATCGTCTACCGCAAGCACAGCGCGGCAAACCCTTGCGTTTATTTGTCTGCGGCCCGACTGTCTACGATTTTTCCCATATTGGCCACGGCAGAACGTATGTGGTTTTTGACATTATAGCAAGGGCCCTACGCGCACGAGGTCTTAAGCTTATCTATCTTCAAAATATTACGGATATTGAAGACAAAATAATCGCCCGCGCACAAAAAGATGGAGTGTCTTGGAAAAAGGTGGCGCGAACTTTTGAACATGCCTACCTTGCCGATATGGCAAAACTCAAAATTAGCTCACCTGATATTTACGCACGCGCATCAGATCACATCGTTGAAATTATCGCCCAAATTAAAGCGCTATTGAACAAACAATATGCTTATATTACGTCGACGGGAGTATACTTTTCTGTTGAGCGCTTCAAAGAGTATGGAAAGCTGTCTCATCAACGGCTCAAACAAATGAAAGAGGCGGTACGCATTAATCCGGATCCCACCAAAAAACATTTTGCGGATTTTGCGTTATGGAAATTCGCACAGCAAGGTGAGCCATGGTGGCCGTCTCCCTGGGGCAAAGGACGCCCCGGATGGCACATTGAAGATACCGCAATTACCCATTCACGTTTCGGACCGCAATACGAAATACACGGATCGGCGCTTGATCTTATTTTTCCGCATCACGAATCGGAAATTGCCCAGGCAGAGGCCGCTTTTGGTAAAAAACCGTTTGTGAAACTCTGGATGCATTCGGGGTTTGTAAACATCCGAGGAGAAAAAATGTCAAAATCTCTCGGCAACATCATCACCCTAAGAGAAATTCTTGATGTGTGGCCCGCAGAGGTATTTCGTATGTTTGTTGCGCGCGCACACTATCGATCCCCCATTGATTACGATGAAGACCTCTTAAAGGATGCATCGCAAGGCCTTGGACGCATCGAGGACTTTGTGGAACGGCTCGGAAAAACCAAACCCGCAAAACAAAAAAGTGGAATTGAAAAACAAATAAGGGTCTTTAAAAAAGCGTTCTGGGATGCGCTGGAAGACGACTTTCACACACCTCGGGCCCTTGCTGCGGTCTTTGACTTTATTTCATATTGCAACCCATTTGTTGAAGAAAATAAATTGCAGCGCTCGGAACGAAAAACCGTTGCCGCTTTTCTTAAAGAAGTGGATGATATCTTCGGGATGCTCGCGCCGAAACGAAAAAGGGCTGAAATTCCCGCACATGTCATACGTCTTGTGCAATTACGTGAAAAAATGCGTCTTGAAAAAAAATTCAGTGAGGCAGATGCTATCCGTATACAACTTACTAAAGAAGGATGGGTCATTGAGGATACATCAAGCGGACCACGAACAAAAAAGGCCCGCGGTTAACGGGCTCTCCGGGGATTCAAAAGAACAAGTAATATATCTTCTAATGCCGCTGCGGCGATAGTCGCTATTGCAATGCCGAGCATTAGGTTAACAGCTTCCCCACAGTTTGTCAACTTCCCTTCCGTGCCGGATTCAAGTATAGTGTTTTTACAACCCCTATCTTTTTGTATAAGTTCCCATCTCAATTTCGGCATAAAAGCTGACCTACGCTGATATCAACGTCGATGAGAACTCATATATCCACGCTGCAATCCGCGCGTATCCGCTTCTAAACCCATGGCCCGTAAAACAATAGCTCCCAAAAAAGACCGTTTCAAGGAACTCTTGCGCGCTCCTGATGTTGATTTTTCAATGACGGTACCGGCCGAGCGCATTCCGCCGCAGGCCCTTGAGGCAGAACAAAGTTTATTGGGTTCACTTCTCTTGGATCCCAATACCATTATTCGGGTTGCCGATATCCTGGATGCGGGCGACTTTTATAAAAAACAGCATCGCGCCATTTTTCAAGCAATGCTTGAACTTTTTGCAAAACATGAGCCCATCGACGTTCTTTCCGTAGTTAACTTTCTAAAAGATGTTACCGTATTGGAAGACATAGGAGGCCGCTCGTATCTTGCGTCTCTCGTTAATTTGGTCCCCACCCCTGCTCATGCCTTGCAATATGCAAAACTTGTGAAGCGGAAAAAAATCCTTAGAGATCTTATCGGTGCCTCACATGCCATTGCGGAATTGGGATGGTCAGAGGGAGAAGATGTTGATCTGCTTTTAGACGAAGCGGAGCGAAGGATAATGAAAATTTCTCAACAATCGTTAAGTGACGAATTTATTGCGGTGCGTACTATGTTGGGAGAAGCATATGAGCGGATAGAACGATTGGCGAAACACGAATCCGGCATCCGCGGCGTTCCCACCGGCTTCCCCGACCTTGATGGCATGCTCTCGGGCCTACAAAAATCGGACTTTGTGGTCCTTGCCGCGCGCCCCTCGCTTGGAAAAAGTTCTCTGGCGTTTGATATCGCACGTCATGTCGCGGTAAGGGTGGGTGAACCCGTAGGCATTTTCAGTTTGGAAATGTCACGCGATCAAGTCGTTGATCGTTTTATTGCGGCGGAATCGGGCGTGAGTTTGTGGAAACTGCGAACAGGCAAAGGACTTAATGCAGACGATTACGAGCACATACGCGACGCGCTAGACCGGTTGGCCAAAGCCCCAATTTTTATCGTTGATACGGTAGGGCTCACGCCGCTGCAAATTCGTACCTTGGCGCGGCGACTTCAGGCAGAACACGGCCTTGGGCTTGTTATTGTTGACTATCTTCAGCTTATTACTTCGCATGTCGAAACAGATAATATTGTGCAGCAGGTCACGGAGATTTCTAGGGCATTGAAAGGAATGGCGCGGGAATTAAATGTCCCGGTGCTTGCGGTCTCGCAGCTTTCACGCGGCGTGGAATCGCGACCGGATCAAATACCAAAACTTTCTGATCTTAGAGAATCCGGCGCCATCGAACAGGATGCGGATGTGGTGATGTTTATTTGGCGAGAAGATAGAGTCAAGAAAGATACACCCAATAAAGGCATTGCAGAAATTCGTATCGAAAAACACCGAAATGGCCCCACTGGCAAGATAACCCTGCGGTTTGATGAAGAACGTGTTTCTTTCTGGAGCTTAGAAAAACAACTAGCCGATATCTCATAATCCCCTATGGCGCTCCCACGCGCGCTCGTTGCGCTTGCTACCGCCTTACGCCGCCTCCCCGGCATCGGTCCACGCCAAGCGCTCCGCCTTGGCTTTTTTCTCTTCCGTAACAAACCAATTGCGCAAGCAATGGCCCTTGCCCTCAAAACCCTCTACGAAGAAGTGCGGCTTTGTCCTAAGTGCTTTCGGCTCATAAGCACTGGTGAACAAACCTGCACCATATGCGCTAATCGTCTGCGCAGAAAACCTACGCTTGCAATCGTTGAAGAAGATATTGATGCCGATCAACTTGAAAAAACAGGAGCGTTTCAAGGGCTTTACTTTATATTGGGCGGGCGTTTCTCCCCTCGAGGCGGGGCGCTAGAACAGCAGGGATTACGGATAAATGAGCTTAAGGCCCGCATCATGCAAGAAAAAGATTTCCTCGAAGAAATCGTGCTTGCAACCAATCCAACCGCAGATGGCGATGCGTTAACTCTTTATCTTTTGCGGGAATTGAAACCCTTTGGAATAAAAACGACCCGCCTTGGCCGCGGACTGCCTCTGGGAGGAGAGATTGAACACGCAGACGAAGAAACATTGAAAGGAGCAATCGAGCATAGGACATAAAGATCGGCTCACAGGAATCGGAAATCAGAAAATAAAACCCGCCCTTTTTGGGGCGGGTTTTTCCTGGTTACTGTTTGCTGGTTCCTATTTTTGTTATCTCCACCTCCGTATATTGCTGCCGGTGTCCGGTTTTTACTTTGTAGCGTTTCTTTGGTCTGAATTTAAAAATTATCTGTTTTGGCCCTTTTGTCTGCGAAACAATCTTTCCCTCAACGACTACACCAGAAACCACGGGTGTTCCGACCTCGGTTTTCTTTCCGTCTACAACCAATAAAACATCGGCAAAGGCAACCTTATCTCCTTCTTTACCGGGGAGTTTTTCAACAGTAAGCTTTTCCCCGCGCTCTGCGCGGTATTGTTTTCCACCAGTTTTGATAATGGCGAAGCTCATACAGGGTACAGGGTACAGGGTACAGGGCCGTTCGTCAACGCCTACGGACTTGTTTGCCAACACTTTAGCGGCGGCGAGGAAGCTTAAATCGGGAAAGCTCAACCAAAAGAGGGCTTGCGATAAAAATCGACGAATAGGTACCGACTATCGTACCGACCAAAATTACCAAAGCAAATGAGCGTAACGATTCACCGCCAAAAAATAAAAGAGCGACAATCATAAACACAAGGGTCATTGAGGTATTCAACGATCTGCCCAATGTCTGATTCACAGAAACGTTCACAATATGTTCAAACGGTTGTTTTGCTATACGTCTAAGATTTTCGCGGGTTCTATCAAAGACCACAATGGTATCGTGAACTGAAAAACCAAGCACTGTAAGAATCGCCGCAATAAACGGCACCCCAAGTTCAAGCTTCATGAAATGTCCCAGTGCCGCAAATGCTCCCACCGGAATTAACACATCGTGCAGTAAACCAACGAGCGCAACGACAAGACCATACTGCCACGATCGTACGGGTCGAGATGCGGCACGAAACGCCCACGCGATATAAAGCATGATGGCAAAAAGACCGGCCACAACTGCAACAATTCCCTTTTGGCGAAGTTCGCTCCCAATCACTGGTCCTATAGAAGCAAACTGAAGCTCTTGCACGTCTCCCAACTCATTGAGCTTTGCCAACACCGCCTGATGAGTATTTTCATCTATAGGAAGAAGTCGCACAACCGTGGTCTGGTTCGCTGTCGGCTGAAGCAGCACCTCATTAATGCCTTCAACTTCTTTAATTTTTTCGAAAATCACAGCGTTATCCGGAGGTGAGCCGGCAAACCGGATTTCAAGCTGCGATCCTCCAGTAAACTCAATACCAAATCGAAGACCCCATATCATAAGAGCCGCCACAGATACAACAACGAACGATATGGAGAGGATAAAAAAGTATTTTCTGTTTTGGATAATAGGAAGATTCATATAAACTCAGAGCTTAACATCGAACTTTATTAGCGCTACCACAACCACGGCACTGTAAGATATCTAAATCTAGAAAATTCGCGCAATAATCTCCGCGACACGAATACGGCCGTAAACATAGAAAGTATCACCCCCACCCCAAGCGCTAAAGCAAATCCGCGCACGAACGAGGTTCCCACTAAATATAAAATAACGGAGGTCAAGATAGTGGACATGTTTGAATCAAAAATAGAAGTCCACGCGCGCATAAACCCCTCGTCAATTGCGGCGCTTAATGTTTTTCCAGATGCCATTTCCTCCCGCATCCGCGCAAAAATCAGAATATTAGCATCAACCGCCATGCCGATAGAAAGAATCACGCCAGCAATTCCTGCAAGGGTCAAGGTTACCGGAATAAGCTTAAACAGGGCGATAAAAAGAATCGCATAAAAAACCAACGCAAGCGAAGCAAGAACTCCGGGAAAACGATAGACAATAAGCATAAAAAGCACTACCGCAAGAAAACCGATGATTCCGGCAAATATCGTGCGGGCGAGTACCTCTTGCCCAAGCGCTGCCCCCACTTGTTGTTGAGAAACGAGGTTGATGCGCATAGGAAGCGCTCCCGCATTAAGATTCCTTGCGATTTCTTTGGCAATATCAATGCTTGGCGCCCCGGTCTGGGGATCTATGAACCCGGTAATTACTGCCTGTCCTGAAGGAATTTCCTGTTGAACTTCTGGTGCGGACACAAGATTGCCATCAAGGAAAATGCCGATTCTTTTGTTGAGATTTTTCCGTGTTAATTCCGCAAAAATATCCTTTCCCGCATCATTGAAGGTAACACTGACCTGCGGCTCATTAGTGTTGGGATCAAAAACGACATCGGCGCGCTTTAAATGCTGGCCCGTAAGGCCGGTGGCAACAAAACCAAAATAGGGATCTTGTGGATCCGGCGCCTCGCCCTCTTCACGAAATTCCAAAAAGGGGGCTTCTTGTACAATAGCAAGAGCTTCCGCTGGATCAGAAACTCCGGCAAGCTCAACAATTAAACGATCAACACCCGGAGATCGCTCAAGGATAACATTGGGCTCGCGTACTCCAAAAAAGTTAACCCTCCGCTCAATTGCATCCCGCAACGCCTGAAGCGCTTCTTCTTTATCGCCTTGCGCTACGGTGGAACTGTCAATATCATAAATCATTTGCACCCCACCCTGAACATCAAGCCCAAGCGTGAATTCCTCAAGCGTTCTCCCAAAAAAGGCGGTCGGAAATTGGGAGATGCCAACTCGCCATGCAAGTTTTTCTCCTCCGATTTTTTGAACGGCCGCATCGATTTTGGGATTAAGCCGATTGGCGGCATCATTCCAGATTTGGGGATAATCAATGAATGCGGCCGTAAGCACGAATACAAAAATCACGGCTAAAATAGCGCGATCGCGCCCACGGCCGCGCACAGAAAAGGGCAGAATGGCTAGCCGCCACAAGACGCTAAACGGGAGTAAGGACAGTGAAATAACCTTACGCATACTGAATAATCCTATCAAATACGATCAAATTCCGCCAGCAGGAGCCGCTGTGCATCAACAGAGAGCCCCGCTGCTTTTTGTGCGAATTCGTTAAAACGCACGGGGTCATCAGTTGTTACATACCTACGTAGACCAGTTATACGAATTTTTGCATCCAAATCCTTGTGTTTTTTAAGGTATGATGCCAATCTCTTAGCCACAATAGGACCGGGATCGAATAATTGACACGATTCTCCCATAACATCTGCTATCACCGGCACCAAAAAAGGATAGTGCGTACAACCCAAGATCAATTTGTTAACGCCCTGTTTTGCTAATGGTGCAAGATAATAATAGGCCACGGCTTTCGTAACGGGATGATCAAGCCATCCTTCTTCCACCAACGGAACAAAAAGAGGGCATGATTGTTGAATAATGTCAGAATCAGTCGGAAGATGTTTGGTAAGCTCCCGCAGATAAGCATTTGAACGAATAGTGCCGCGCGTTGCGATCACACCAACCCGATCATGCGCTTCAATTCCCCCTGCAACGTCCTCAACAACCGGAACCAAAACACCAAGTACTCTTTTTTCTGACGATTGCGGGGGCAGCCATTCTTGCTGAATACGCCGCAACGCTTGTGCGCTTGCGGTATTACAGGCAAGGATAACCAGCTCACAACCCTCTTTAAAAAGCCAAGAGACAGCTTCGCGGGTGAATCGAAATACCGTATCGGCAGAACGATCGCCGTAAGGGTAGCGGGCATTATCCCCAAGATAGATAAAATCGTGTTTAGGAAATGCGTAAATAAGCTCACGAAATACGCTCAATCCGCCAAACCCGGAATCGAAAACGCCAATCATACATTAGGGAATAAGGAATAGGGTTTAGGGAATAGAGGAAACGGAACGGAAAAGAGCAATGGTCGCTGCGATTTCTTCAGGAATACCTTTAATGCAGTCGTACTGGCCGACTTCTTTCTCATTCACCCAGGCAAAATCATCAAATACCCCCTCTTCCAATCTCACATCTCCCCCTTTATATTGTGCAGAGAATTTCGCCAAAACAACAGGAATTTCATCGGGTCGCACAAACGCAACGCTATTTATATAAGAAAGAGTGGGTTTAATATCAATACCCGCCTCTTCCCTTACCTCGCGCACTAACAAATTTTCAATGGCATTCTCAAAATCAAGCACCTCACCGTTCAGGCGCGTAGGGTTTTTAATATCTAAATCCTTCCATTCAAGCTTTCCTCCCATAACACAGTATTTCCCCGGATGCACTTTCTCGGTTGCTGCCCGTTTTAAAATAAGACAACGTCCGTCTTCCTCGCGCCACACCACGACATTGGCAACAAAATAAAAAAGTTTGTCGTTTTTAGCGTTTGTTAAACTAATTTTTTCTGCGGGCATAAGCATTCAGAATAGATAAGTATCCTTTCGTCGTTGAATTGCCCCAATGGAGGGTAAGTTCTCTTGCCAGTTTTTCTATCCCTCGTTTTTCCCCCTCCAATTCCACAAATCGCCTGCCACGCACCTCATCAAGTTCTATTGAGAGCTTTCCGAGCTTCCAGTGTTCGCGGCGTTTCTGGTAACGGAACCATGGATGAAAACCGAGCTTTTGCAAAATGCGCTGCATGGCAAGAAAATCGTTTATTTCAATCTCATATTCATCTCGCGCCTTAAACTTTACATCGCGCCCTTTGGCACCCGTCTTAAACGTCAAAAGAAAAACATCTTTTCTCTTTTTTTTTATTTTCTTAACCCGCAATACTTCCCGTCGCTTCTTTAGCTGCCGGTTTTTGGTGTCAAAAAAATAATTCTGTTCAATCCCCTTCCACAAAAGTTTCGCGCCGCGCTGTTTTAAATTGCGCCGGATCCTCTCAAAATCTTTTACCGAAAATTTGACCTCGATTTCCTTCATCAAAGTTTTTCTTTTATAACAGACGCGCTTGACGCAATCTTTCTACCACCTCTTTGCGCCTTGGATTGTCGGGGTCTTCAAACCCATTCGTAAACCAAATCTCAAGTCCGCGATCTTTGGTGTATGACGCCCGAATTCCATCCAAACCATCACTCACAATAGGAAAACCCGCCTCCGCGGTCGGATTCTCCAATATACCCGGCAAGAGAGAGTATTCGATAACCTGAAAACCCATCTCCCCAAGCACTTTAGCGATATTTTGCAAGCGCTTAAAATCTTTTTTCAATTGCGCTTCCGGCATCATTTCCGAATTATGGGATTCGTTTTCATGCATATGCCTGACATTTATTTAAATTCGAACGCGATGAGACCGTACCTTCTTATCTTCTCACGATAACCAGGAAAGCTAAAATACATCTTTTCCATATCTTCACGAGAATCTGCGAAGGGATTAAGGTCTTTTATGTCATGCTTTTCAAATAGCGCCGATATCGTTTTAAAAGTTTCGGCGCTTTTTACCCGTTTTTCAAAAGCGTCTTTCCCGCAAACCATTCGTATCGTATCACCCGGCTGTATTGTATGAAATCGTATGGTTGCAGCTCGCGTTTCCACCCTCTTTTTGCCGCTTTTGATCGCATTAAAAATATCACGGTTCACTTCCCGAAATCTCAAAACGTGTACTTTGCTGCTTGCGATATCTCTTGATCTTTTTGTTATAACCACGGCGATAATCTCCTAAAGACTTGGTCAAAATTGGTCCGTAGAACGACTAATACCCTACTTTAATTATTTCTTTACTGTACCGCCATGATACTGTAATTCATATACCCGCCGTCCCTGATATAAAATCATTTCCAGTCCCCGGAATTCCTCTATTGAACCACTGTATGAATTGCGATAATTAAAAGCTTTCTCGTTAAACGTTTTCGGTCCACGAAACGGCATTGATTCTTCTACCTGCGAAAGTACCTTCTTCAAAAAAGTATAGAGCTCTTCGGTATCTATTGTTTCAGATAAAATCTTCCCGTAGTAGTTCATTCCCCATACTATTGTTCCGCTTCTCCATACAATCTCCTCTCCGATAAATGGATTAAAACCAAAGTACCTATCGCGATACTTCCAATCTCCTTCCTCGTACACTAACTCCTTGCTGCTGTCCTCTAGTTTTTGTTCTCCATCCTCTCCTGCGGTGGCATATGTAGCTACTTTTGCTTTCACTAAAAATTCTTGCAGTACCATATTCTTTATGTCCATAGCACTTTTTATACTTTTTCCCAGTCTCTGCCCGAAATGCTTGCTTGACGCAAAATTTCAGAAACAAGGTGTTTTGAAATATCCCCCCGATGGGGATTGGGAATACGAACTTTGATATTTTCTTTTACCATAAACAAATGGCGGCCTCCGGAATAGGGGCCGTCAAAACCGAGCCGGCGGAATTTTTGCACCAATTTCCTCCACGAAATATTGTTAGGCATGCTTCACCAATTCGCGACGATCCGTCTTCATTGCAAAGCCGGGAACCCGCTCTTTCGCCCTCACCTTAAGCAAGAGCCATTCTTCCAGTACTTCCCTAAGCTCCTCCCTGCAGTCCTCAAGATTCTTCGCGTTGGCCCACACACCCTTCAATCCAGGAATCCCTCCAAAATAGCTTCCATCTTTTAGGAGTTTATATCGAGCTGCTTTAAGTTTTTTTGCTATAAATTCGCTTAGCATATTCTCATAATACCAAAAGGTTTTAAACAATCAACTACGAAGGCCATTTTGTGTTGCTTGACACTTCCCGCCCTTCG
>MHSS01000008.1 GCA_001822835.1 Candidatus Terrybacteria bacterium RIFCSPHIGHO2_01_FULL_48_17
GATGGCGGCGGTCCTTATCTCACCTTCAACGGCCTTGGCAACCCGGTCTTTTCTTATACCAAGACGGTCTCCGGATTCCCCCATGATGGCGGCGGTCCTTATCTCACCTTCAACGGCCTTGGCAACCCGGTCTTTTCTTATACCAAGACGGTCTCCGGATTCCCCCATGCGTTTATCGCGGCCTGCAGCAGTCCTACGTGCAGTGGCAGCATCACGAAACGAGATATCAATATAGGAGGGATAACCGCAAGCCGCGGAGGACCCATTATGACTGCTCCAGATGGCAACGCCACTGCCATTGCCCATGTCCAGACCACCACGGGATTCAGGGTATATCACTGTACCAATCCTACCTGTGGTGCGGGTACGACCGCACAGATTGCAACGGCAGAGAAATGTTTATGCTCTCCTTCGGTCTATACCATTATCAAAGGCGCTACCGGTTTTCCCATCATCACGTATGGTGCGGGCGGCTTTCATCTTTTGCGCTGCACCACCAATGATTGCTCTGTTAGCTCTGCCAAGACATTCGACGTCGGTGCCCTGGAAGCCATCTGGGTACCCGGATCCGGCCCGGAAGCTGATTTTCCCCGATTTGTGGCGTCAGCTGGCGGCGTACTCAAGGCCTGTGGGGACGCCAACTGTACGACCATTGCGTCACAAACAACGTTGCCGTTGGTGGGAACGATTGCTTCGTCTTCTCGTTACCTCCGGGCTGATGGGACGCCATTCTTTGTCACATATCAATCTGCTGCCACAAACCAAATTCGGGTGGTGGATTGTATGGATGAGTTGTGCACACAACAAGTTTCGCTCGATCCCATTTCCATTCCCGAAGGAACTTCCATGCGGCCTCCAAAAGCATCTCTTACGGGGGATGACTCTCCGTTCGCATTTTGGAATAAAACGAGTTCGCCTACAACCTACCGTATTTTAGGAAACGCGCGCCGCGATCCTATAATAGTCCAAGCATTCGATGACCAATTTACCGATAATAGCAGCAACCTTCTTTTTGGCTCTCTGATGCTTTCGTCTGGACAAGTGTCCGGCTGGCTTACCTCGCATGTGTTGGATACGCGTACGGCAAATGGTTCGGCGCTCAATACCATTTTATGGCGCGGGGCTTTGGCGCAAATACTTTCCTGGCCTCCCGGAACAGTTCTTTCTCATCCCTCTGCCGCATCTGGAGACGAATGCGGAGTATCCGTTAGCACCGGAGACGTCAATGGCGATGGAAAGGCGGATGTAATAATGGGGTGCGATTTGGATGATGTTTCTTTATCCGGTCAGGGCTCTGCCGTTGTATTTTTACGAAAAGCGGATAATACAGGATTTGAGGTAGGACAGGTATTGACTCACCCTACTCCCGAACTTAACGATTACTGCGGCTGGTCCGTAACAACCGGCGACGTCAATGGGGACGGCAAAGCAGATGTTGTCATGGGATGTATTTTAGACAACGCCACAACTACGGATCAGGGCTCTGCAGTTGTCTTTCTGCGTAAAGCAGATAACACGGGATTTGAGGCGGGGCAGGTATTAGCGCATCCTTTTCCTGCGTTAAGCGACCAATGTGGTATCTCTGTCAGCACCGGAGATTTTAATGGAGATGGCAAGAAAGATGTGGCGATGGGGTGCAATTTTGACGATATCTCCCTATCCAATCAGGGTTCCGCAGTCGTATTCCTGCGTAAAGCAGATAACACGGGATTTGAGGCGGGGCAGGTGCTTTCTCACCCTTCTGCTCAAGCCGGAGACCAGTGCGGCTGGTCCGTAACAACCGGCGACGTCAACCAAGACAACAAGGCAGATGTGGTGATGGGATGCTATCTAGATGATGCTTCTGTGACCGATCAGGGCTCTGCAGTTGTCTTTCTGCGTAAAGCAGATAACACAGGGTTTGAGTCGGGGCAGGTATTGGTGCATCCTTCTGCAGCGAATGATTACTGCGGCAGATCTGTTAGCACCGGCGACGTCAACCAAGACAACAAGGCAGATGTGGTGATGGGATGCTATCTTGATGATGCTTCTGTGACCGATCAGGGCTCTGCAGTTGTCTTTCTGCGCAAAGCAGATAACACAGGGTTTGAGGCGGGGCAGGTGCTCTTGCATCCTTCCCCTCAGAACGATCAATGTGGCCAATCTGTCAGTGCTGGAGATATCAACCAAGACGGTAGGGCGGATGTCATCATGGGGTGTCATATCGATAACAGCTCTCAGGGCTCTGTGGTGGTGTTGTTCCGCAACGCAGATAACACAGGGTTTGAGTCGGGGCAGGTGCTTGTTCACCCCTCCCCAGGCGGCGGCAGCCAATGCGGTTCTTCTGCGAGCAGCGGAGATGTGAATCAAGACGGCAGGGTAGATGTGGTCATGGGATGTACTTTTGATTCTGGTTGGGGTTCGGCGGTTGTATTCACAAGCACCTTATCTCAGGGAGGACGGGTTCGGCTGCAAGTTGCTTCTTCAAATTGCTCCAACGGCGCAAGCGATCCTCCAGATTGCACAAACGGCGTGTGGGCAGACGGGCCTACGGCTTCCGGCGCAGATTTTTTAGGCCCTCAAGGAAACCCTTCGGCTTATTTTGACGATGGCGTTTTTGGCCCGGATGTTTCTATTCAGATTTGTCCGTCCGGGCAAAATCTTAATAGCACTCTTTGTCCGCATTATAACAAACGTTATTTCCGATACCGGGTGGAGCTTTGCAGTAATGATTGCACAACCGCGGGCGTCATCTCCCCAACGGTAAACCAAATTGGTATTTCGTGGGCAAAATAAAAGCAACGCTATGGTATAATATACGTATTATGAGCATGCGTTTCCTGTCAAAATCGTCTCTGCGGCTTCAAAAGAATGGTTTTACGATTCTGGAGCTAATTTTATATATTGGCATTGCGACCATAGTGCTCTTGGCGATCTCCGCGATGCTGCTTAATTTTGTTGATTCTTGGGGGCGGGGCCGTGCTCGAGCGCGTGTTGAAGAGAATTTGCGGTTTGCCATACAGGCAATCCAAGAGTCGGCCTCTTCCGCAGATGAAATTTTGGAGCCCTCATCCGGCAGCTCCGATACCTTGCGCCTTGCCCTATCCGCTGATTCTGATAATCAGACGTTTTACGGGTGGGCCTGGTCGGGAAACGAAGACAGCGATGGCACTATTCCTACTGTAGGTCAACCCGGAACATGGACTACGACAACGCAGTTGCCTCTTGTTCGTTCCCGTCATTCAGCGGTTTTACTTGACAGCTATATATACGCTATGGGCGGTTTAGGAGCAGACGATTCAGAGGGAAGTGCGCAATCGGCAATATATTTTGCACAGCCAAACGCAAGCACCGGCCAAGTTGCGAGTTGGACATTAACGCAATCCTTACCAGCCCAGCGCTCAAGAGGAGGCGCAACGGTGTTGAACGGATATATTTATTTTATCGGGGGCACTGATAGTTCGGGAAACTCAACCGCAACGGTGTTTTTTTCCAAACAAACATCTGATGGAACCGGAAATCTGGAGCCGTGGAGTAGCACTACATCGCTGCCTTCAAATCGCGGTCGGCTCGCTACGGTGGCTGCCAATGGTTATCTTTATGTTTTAGGAGGGTCAAATAGCAGTGCGGTATATTACGCAAAACCAAATGCCGATGGAACCATTCCGGCCTCCGGATCCGGGGCTTGGACTGCAACTACCTCGTTGCCGCAAGCGCGCCAACGGCATGCCGCTACTGTGGTCGGTAACTATGTGTATGTATTGGGCGGGACAAATTCAAGTGAGGTCGTCCAAAACACCGTCTATTACGCGCAGTTAAATTCCGATGGAACCGTGGGCGCGTGGTCAGCAACAAGTACGTTACTAATCGCGCTTTCACGGCTTGGGGTAGCCACATACGCCGGATATATGTATACAACAGGGGGACGCGACTCCTCTAATGTGGAGCGTAACGTAGTATACTCTGCGAAAGTCAACCAAGACGGAACGCTTGGCAGTTGGAGATCGCTTGCGACACTTCCTCTCGCGCGGGCACGGCATGCGTCTGTTATCGCGAATGGTTATCTTTATGTTTTGGCAGGAAGGGCAAGCGGCACAACGTATAATACCGTGTATGTTTCGAAGTTGAATGTAACATACGATATCGGCTGGATTTCGTTTAATTGTCGGGAAGAAGATGGCGTCCAAGAAAAAGCAGCTCCCTTTGATTGCGTACAAAGTTGGGAGCTTTTGCCGCTTCCGGGGCCACCGTTTCCTGCAACACAACAGTTTGATCTCTATGCGGTGAAACGAACCGCGGGTACTCTATCCGGTTATGCGGTGAACTGTCCTGCGAATGCTTCAGATCAAAATCCCTGCCTGCCTATTAGTTTCAATTGCAATGATGCCCTAAATTACGATACAAATGCGTGCGGCATTTCCGATTATCGCGTAACCGTTGATGGTAACGGTATTTATAGGGGATGGGCATGGGGCGGAGAAGTAATCGGCTGGATTTCGTTTAATTGTGAGAATACCGATAGCTGCTTTACCGCAAGTCCTCCTGGAACAAATCCGTGCGGTTCTGATGCGGGTGACTGGAAAGTATGTGAAACAAAGGTTACGACATCAGGAACCGAGGGCGCGGAGCTTCACGGTTGGGCATGGTCGGAAAATATCGGATGGATTTCGTTGAATTGCGCCGACCGCGAAGTATGTACAACCTCGGATTATAAAGTTATCTCCAAGGCCGAAGGTACTATTCGCAATTTTTCGGTAGATGGCACGGGAAGAATAATGCGGCAGGACGGTACGCAAAGCCCCGTTCCGCTTACTGCGGCAAATGTGCGGTTTGAAAAATGCGATGGCTGGGCAAATTATTTTGAACATTTCGCAAACCCTCCTTCCGTCCGATCCGGTGCGCGAATATGTCTAAAGGCGTCATATAGCGGTATTGGCGCAAATCGTTTTGGATATAGTTCCGAGCAACAACTATCCGTTGCGTTGCAATAAAACAATACTATGCCTATATCCTCCCTTCATTTTTATCCTCATTCCCCGCGGAGCGGTCAGGCGGTGCTCCCCCTGCTTTTGGTTTTTGTGTTTTTAGTGGCGCTTTTGGGAGTCGCCATCGGAACTGCTGCGGTACTACAAACAACCCAAAGCGGCCAGCAAATTTTTTCGGAACAGGCGCGCGCAGCGGCCGACGCCGGAGTGCGGGAGGCGATGTTGCGGTTGGAACGTGATCGCACCTATGACACCCAATTGTTGGTGCCCGCCTATTTTGAAATCGCATTGCCGGCTTCTTGTGCTGCCGTAGAAATTTCTGGATTTGATGTATCAAACGCAAAAACGATAACCGCAGACGGTAGGGCCCGAAACACGGTTCGGCGCCTTGAGGCGACGGTACGCATTCCAGAAGAGGGAAATGTCATTGTGGACGAATGGAAAGAACGATCTACTGCTTCAAGCATTGGCACCTGTACGCCCGGCGAAGCGCTTGTAGGAAATGACGGTGCGCCCGTTAATGAATTACGACAGGCGGCCGACAACTCTCTTTCATACAGACAAGCTTCCGGCGTAACATGCCCCAATGCAACGAGTTGGGTTTCCACAACCAATTATGGTACCGGTACTTCGGATTATATTGGTGAGGTTGGTTTTAATCTATCGGATTTAGCGGGGAAAACAGTATCAAATGCAAAAGTTTGCGCATATCTGCAGGGAAGCTTTGGAGATGCAACATATACCAATTATATTGTTGAGACCTCTTCGTTAACATGTGCGAGCATTTCCGCCAGTGCGGTTCCTCCGCATATTAATGCATCGGACGGATCAGAGGTTCTCAATAATGTGCTTGGCTGGAAGTGTATTACTATTGATCCCGCGCAAGTTAATGTCGGAAATATGTGGTACGTACAGTGGTGGGGTAACGATGTGGCTACTGCTACTTATAGATTCTTCTCTGGATACGCAGCACTATCCAATTGCGGTAATTCAAACCCTTCGGGGGCAACCGACTGCCGCCCTTATCTGGACATCACCTACCAATAGCTCCTTAATCTATCGCAACCCGGTTGCGATAGATTGCATAGGCGTGTTGGAGCTTGCTTTTTTATTTATTTCGTGGTAAAATATAGATATGCCATTCCACGAAGGATTTCCACAAGACCTTTCAGAGTATATGGAACAGGAAGGTAAAAAAATTGCGCAAGAGGTAAAACAGAGACAGGAAGCGGAAGAACAGCGTGAACAAGAACCCGTTGGCCCAAAACGGCCATTGCAGGCGGATTTGGTCGTTGAGGCGCAAAGCTGGCTTGGCTCCAAAAAGCCGGAAGAGCTGGAAGAGCTTCTTATAAACGAAGGGAAGAAAAACAAACTGGCACAAGAAAAACTCCCCGGACGGGAAACGCAAATAGATGATCTTTTACGATATTTTATGGATCAGCGCGGCATAGTTTCTTCTCCCCAACAAGAAAAAGTAGCGACCTCCCAGGTTACTAAGGAAGAAGCCGCGCGTCGAGCATTCCTTGAATCCTTGCATGTTCGCACCGGCCCCGAAGAAGAAGAGCTTGCGCGTTTGCAAAACCCTGAAAATGTAGTGACCTCCGAGGTCACTACATCGTCGGAGAAGGGGGAGACGCCGGACGTTACTGCTGCAACCGAAGAAGGGCTTCCAGAATCAGAAAAAGATCCGAAAGAATCCCTCCAAGAAAAACAAAAGGCCCTTGAAGATCAGGTAACCGCGGCGAGTGCCAGAGAAGAATCGCCGGTATATCTTGCGCTTGCTGGTGAACAAGCGCGCGTTGCAGATGTTTTGCAGCGCCAGCGCGAGATATTTGATGTGGCGGAAAGGAAAAACGATGCAAAAGGTATGTCGTTTGCTGCGCGCGAAATCGAACGTCTTGAAAAGGAACATGCCGGGCTTGACCAAAAAATAAACGCATTGCCAGCCGAGCAGTTGCCCGGGAAGCTTGAGCCGTTGCTGCGTGTTAACGAAGCGCAGCAATTATCGCGCGAAGAATATGCCGAGCTCCTAAGCAATATTCAAACCCGCAAAGGTTCAAAAACCCCAGACAAGGTTGAACAAGTACTGATTTCGGATTTTCAGCGCCGTGAGGGCGAAAAACTCCAGCAAGAAGCCCAAGAGCGCGGCAAGCAGGAATTCCTTAAGGTATTGCAGCAAAAATATGAGCTTTTAGGCAGAATGTCGGGAAACGAGCGGAATACCCAGGCACTGAAGTGGGCCCAGGAAACCGCAGAAATGGGTGAAATGCGCATGGCGCAAGATCTTTTGTCGCGTTGTTCAGATCGCACTATGCGCGAAAATGGATTGCGTAATGTTGCAATAACCTTGGCTGAACAGGGGATAGATGATCCCGAACTTTTGAAATGGGTAGAGCTTGGCATTCGCGATAAAAAGTTCAGAAGCCAGACCATGATTGATGTTACGAATACCAAGCAAAAACGTCTGTTGCGCGAACAGTTAGAGGCAAAAGGCATCGAGCCCGCACGGGCCCAAAAATTGCTTGATATCATTAAAGGCATGGAAGCAGCACCTAATATGGAGGCAGCGAATAAGCGCTGGGAAACGGCAAAAACCGCTCTAAAATGGGGAGCAATAGGCCTTGGTACCGCAGGTGCAGGAATGGGATTGTTCGTGATTTTAAAACTCCTTTTCCCGTATATTGCGGGCATTATGATGCTGTGGGCAATGGGGAAGGAGAAGGGAAGAGGATTTAAACCCTTTGGTTAAGCGGAATTTCTTATGGCACAACTTAAGGATATCCTCCAAGGTCTTCCCGTTCCTATGCGGGACAATATTGCTGCGCGTATTGCTGATTTGGCATTGAATCAAGCCCTTGATCGGGCGCGTGCGAAATTGCCGGTTGAAAAGCAAAAAGAACTCGACCGACTTGCAGCAAAAGCCGATCTTGACCCAAAAGACCTGCAACAGTTTTTTGAAGCAAATCTACCAAACTTCAATACTATTTTGCTTGAAGAAGGCATAAAGGTGCGCGATGAGATTGAACACCAACTTCAGGAACCATAATCATGGAACCTGGCGGAGAACAAAGGAAAAATCTTGAGAGGGAGTGGCGTATATCACGGGGATTGTCCGATATTGTTTCAATTGATGTGCGCAAAGAGCTTGGCGTAGATCGTATAAAAATCGAGGAATTTACCCCGTTTGTTGAAGGCGATCCGCAGATTAAAAGTTTGTTTGAACGGGTGATCGCTGCATGCCTTCGCTATGCCGAAAAATTTGATCGGTTTTGGACATTTCGAAATCCTGAATTGCTTGAGTCGCTAGACCAGCAAGAACGGCGAACCGTGTTGGGAGATTCTGACGAAATGCGCCATTTTGCGGATAATGCGACACGGGCAACCTTGAGCGCTTTTGCGCGCAATATCCGCCACAAGGATCCGGAATTTGCAGATCGTATTGAAACAATACTCAACGATTCTGACCGCACGAAGGCAACCGTCACATTTCTCGATCTGGCAAGGCAATATCAGAACCAACAAGAACGTAAAAATCAAGCCGCATGAACTCGTTCCGCTTTAGAACAATCGATGCAATTATTATTTTAATCCTTGGCGAAATTGTGGGCGCCGCGTTTTTTGCGATTGCCCGCGTACAAGGATTGGATGTTGTGGTCGCTGGCCTGCTTCAGCCGCAGCCGGAATTTGAAATCAGTCCGCAGACCATCTCAACCGTTCGCCTTGCGTTCATTCCGTTATTTTTCCTTGGTGTTCCCATCGCCGCTTTTGTTTCGTTACTAGCGGCTTTTTTTGTGGGCCGGCGATTTCCAGTTATACCACAAGTTTCAAAATTTATTGCAGTTGGTGTATCTAACACCGCTATTGACTGGGGAATATTAAATTTGCTTCTTGCGCCGGTTGCCGCGTCGCTCTTTGGGATTACTTCGCTTGCGCAGCTCTCGCAATTACACCGGGCAGTGTTTAAGGGTATTTCGTTTCTTTTTGCAACCCTCAATTCTTATATCTGGAATAAAACATGGACTTTCAAGAGCAAGGAGAAAAAGCTTGGGAAAGAAGCAATACAATTTTATCTTTTCACCGCCATCGGCCTTTTGATAAACGTTGCCGCGTTTTCGATATTTCAGGGGTTTGCTTCAGAAAATAAATTTTGGGTTGGTATTCTCGCACCTGGTTTTGCGACACTACTGTCCGCAGTATGGGATTTCTTCTCTTATAAACTGATAGTATTTAAGCCAAAACAGGAAGATTAACCGCCGCGTTTTTGGACATGCCATTATATACGAGATAGCCCGCGCAGCGGGATTTTTTATTGCTTTTTTGACTTTTTAGCTTTAAAATTCGTAGTATTCATGGCATTAGTTTTATATCGTAAATACCGTCCTAAAAGCTTTAATGAGCTAGTAGGGCAAGAACACATTGTAACCACCCTTACGAATGCCTTGGCGGCCAATCGGGTTGGGCATGCGTATCTTTTTGCGGGACCGCGCGGCACTGGAAAAACGACCGTTGCGCGACTTTTGGCAAAAGCAGTGGTGTGCGAGGAATCAGGGGACAGGGGACAGGGTACGGGGTACAGGGGACAGGGGGCAGGATTTACCGAAGCATGTAATGTCTGTATCCATTGCGCGGCCATATTAGAAGGAAAGCATCCAGATTTGGTTGAAATTGATGCTGCATCAAACCGCGGCATAGACGAGATCCGGCAGCTTAAAGAAAGCGTAAGGGTGGCACCCATGCAAGCCCGCATGAAAATATATATTATCGATGAGACACACATGCTCACCGAGCCGGCATTTAATGCATTACTTAAAACAATTGAAGAGCCGCCCGCGCATGCGCTTTTTATTTTGGCGACGACAGAAATTAATAAGGTTCCGGCAACCATTCAGTCGCGCACCCAGCGATTTGATTTCAAAACCATACCATTGCCACAAATTGTTGGGCGGCTTGGGACAATCGTTGCTGCCGAACAGGTCAAGGTTTCTTTAGAGGCGCTCGAACTTATTGCGCAAACGGCTGACGGTTCGATACGCGATGCCGAATCAATGCTTGAGCAGGTACTCGCATTTTCCCAAGGGGCAATTGGCGCACAAGAAACGATTGCTATTTTGGGGCTTGCCGATACCGCGCTTGTTCAAGCGATTGCAGAAGCACTTTCCAAAAAAGATTCCGGCAAAGCCATTGCCATTATTAACGACGCGGTTTCGCGCGGGGTCGACGCTCTCCATCTTACTGCGGGGCTTGCGTCGTATCTACGAGATATATTGCTTTTATCTATTGATCCGAAACTTAAAGAATTGCTTTTGCGTCGCGCAAGCACAACCTATGTTGATACCGCACAGAAACACGCAAACGCTTTTTTGCCAGAGGAACTTACTACGATGATTCCTCAAATCATTGATGCGCTTGAATTGGCGAAGCGATCGCCGGTGCCGCAACTGCCGCTTGAGCTTGCGCTTATTACCATAATGCAAAAACATCCGGTGTCATTTAACGAAAAATAACCTATGGAACACAGGGAGGACAAAAGATATTCCATGGATCCGTCGGCTCTTGAGCGTATTCGGCGGGAAAGTAAGGAAATGATGGATAGCCGTCTGGCAAAAGCCAGTTTCGAGCATCTTTTGGAGGCCGCGCCGAAGGACGAACAAAGGGCCCTCCTTGAGGAAGGGGACTTGCATGCGGCATTGCTTGGCGTAAGGCCCGCGGCACGGTTTACGCAAAGCCCTGAAATGGCTGAACGTATTACGAATCGCCTGATGGCAGACGAGATATTTGGCAAGAAATTTAGAGTTGCAACGGCGAGAGGTTTTATCTATAATCCCGAAGCCACACAGCAGATTATCGATAAAAACCAAGAGATATTTACAGCCCTTGGCTACAATCCCAGCGACTACGAGGCACTTTTAGAAAAAGCACTCGCGGATCCTGAAAGCTCTGGCCGCAGGATAGAAGTTGGTCTGTTGGTTGGTCACCCAAAACTAGATGTGTTGTGTGAAGCCGCGTTTTTTGATGATCAAGGTTGGAAGAAAGCCCGTAACATCCTAACACCAGATGTTGCCGCACAGATTGAAGAGGTCGTAGAAAAACGCAAACAGGAAATGGTTGATCCAAAATATGCGGATCTACCCAAAAGTAAAGGCGTGGTTCGAAGACATAATATCCCGGGCGTACATAGAGTAGATATACGCAATACAGGATGGAATGAGTGGGAGGAATCGTTGGAGGGAACGCGCCTTAAAAACCGTATCGCAAATACGTATGAAAATTCAGGTTTTGACGATCTTATTACTCGTTGGCGCAGACGCTATCCGGATTTATTTCCGAAAGAAGAGCCGCCGGAATGGTTAAAGAAAACAACAAAAGCAAAATGAAATCTTGGCTTTTTCCTCTTACAATCGCAGTGATTTTATGGGGTATTGCAGCGTTTCTTCGCAAGAAGGCGGTTTTTTTCTTGCCCCCTCAAAGTGCATTAACCTTTGAAATTTTTGGAGGGGTGCTTATGGTTATTATCATCCTTGCGCTTACGGGCGGGCAGCTCGTGCGTGAGCCGCGCGGTGCGTTCTTTGGTGTGCTCACCGGCCTTCTTGCGGTAGGCGGTACGTTTTTTATCTTTCGTGCCTTAAAAGAGGGCCCGGTGTCAATTATCACGTCTTTCACCGCGCTTGCTATAGTGATTACCGTAGTTCTTGGCGTAACAGTGCTTCACGAAAAACTGCTGCCGCATCATATTGCCGGAATCGCCATGGGTATTGCCGCCGCCATTCTGTTGAGTTTTTAGAAATTAGAGATTGAAGAGTAGGAATTAGGAATTATATTGCGGGGTCGTCTAACGGTAGGACAGGGGCCTTTGAAGCCCTCAATGAAGGTTCGACTCCTTCCCCCGCAGTACGAAATTTTCCCGCGAGCACAGCCAAGTCCCGAGCTTGCCGAGGGGCGAGTGGTTGAAAATTTCAGTATCCCGAGCGACCGGAGGGAGTCCCGAGCATCGCGAGGGAGAGAGAAATGACGAGGGACTACAATATGTGGTACGTCTATATTCTTGAATGTAACGACGGAAGTTTTTATACAGGTACTACGGATAATATCCAACGAAGGTTTTTGGAACACAGGACCGGGCAAGGAGGAAAATACACACGGTCAAAAGGGGGCGCGAAGAGGTTGGTCTACACGGAAAAACATCAAACACGCAAAAGCGCTATGCAACGCGAAGCCGAGATAAAATCGTGGCGCAGAAAGAAAAAACTCAATCTAATCAAATTCAGTAATCCTATTTTAAAATAACCAGACGGGTTAACAAATCGTGTCCGAGATGCGTCGGGGTACTAAAATAAGAACACCCCAGGAATCCTTACGGGGCACTGCGGAGAAATCTCGGAGACCAAGCCGGCCAGCCGCAATAACTCAGCATGCAAAACGACTACGACAATCCCAATCCGCCCACGCGAGATCAGATAAAAATTGGCGAAGCCGTATGGATCATCGAAAAAGAACATTACGGAACGGATAATTTTAAGCAAGGGTTTGTGCAGCAAATTCTCACCTCTAAAGCAAGCCATCCGCGCGGCATTAAGGTACGTTTGACCGACGGCTCCGTTGGCCGCGTCCAATGGATTATGACATCGTAGGGCATCTGGATGCACAACGGCATTATGATACGAACTACTTTTATTCTTTTGCTTACCTTGCTGAATTGGGGCATTATACTTAGCGCGCTTTCATTGGTGCGCGACATGCCCCGACCGCTCTTCGTGTTTTTTCATTATGGCCTCAATATTATAGTATTTGGGTTGGTGTTTGGCCTCTTTTATAAATATATAGGGTCCCCTAATCCTTTCACCACAACGATAACTGCCATGGCGGGACTGTTTTTGTACGAATTCGTGTTTTGGAAATTTGTGTATTCGGGAGATCCCATGCAATACCTCACGTTTATTGATTGGATTGTTCCTGCCTTTCTTATCGCAAGTACTATTTATCTAGTTGGAATATACCTTAGTTGATCAAACGGCATGGCAAAAATCGTTTGGGTATTAGTGAACTGCAATAACAAAAAAGAGGCGCAATATATTGGTATGGCGGCATTGAAGGCACGAATGTGTTCCTGTTTTGATATTATGCCGCGTCTTCAAGCATCATACTTTTGGCCGCCCAGGAAAAATAAAATCGAGCATACCAAAGGAGTAATGCTTATTTTAGAAACCGTAAAAAACAACGTATCGTTACTCCGAAATCTTATTAAAAAAGTCCACAGTGATACGCTTCCTTTTTTAGGCGTTCTTGAAATCGATGTTGAACAATCGTATGCTACGTGGGTTCGCAATGAAATAAGATCGTGACCATGAAACAATTTTTCTGGAAAAACAAAACAGTGCTTGCAGTAAACGCACACCCAGATGATTTACATTTTATGGCAGGCGCAACGCTTGCGAAGGCCTCGCAAGAGGGCGCGCGTGTGTATTGCGCGGTGTTTACAAACGGAAACAAAGGCAATGCGGGGAATCGAAAATTGCGCTCATCACAGTTGGTAACAGTCAGAAGAAAAGAGCAGTTGCGTGCCGCAAAAGTTCTTGGTGTTGCTAAAGTATTTTTCTTTGGATACCCCGATTGTGAATTGACCCCGACTATGACGGCAAAAAAGAAACTGGTGCGGCTTATCCGTCGCCTGAAGCCGGACACAGTGATAGGCCTTGACCCTTCTCGTTATTACTCGCCCCTGCAGAACATGGTGCATCATGCCGATCATCGGGCAGCGGGCGAAATTACTCTGGATGCTTGTTATCCTTTATGCCGAGATCGTTTGTGTATGCCGGATGCAGGGCCGCCCCATAATATCCCTTATGTATTTTTGGTGACGCTCGACGACGCAAATTATTTTGAGAATATTACCAAGACGTTAGATACAAAAATACAGGCACTTTCCGCACACAAAAGCCAAATCGCTGATATGCAACAGATGCCACGATTTGTAAGGCGATGGGCGGCACAGTGTGGGAAAAAATCAAAAAAATACCGTTTCGCCGAATCATTCCGACGTATCTCGTTTTGATGGATCCGCACTATAAAGCGATACCTCATCTTGTTGCGCACAGTCCTTGATTTTATTGCCCCGCGGTACACGACGGGGCTTGCGCTCTATAAGGACAAGGAATATCCTAAGAGCACGCATGCTTTTACTCAAAAACCTCAATATCACCGTACAAGAAAAAGAGATCGTACACGATATCTCATTGGAAATTCATCCAAAAGAACTTCATGTTCTTATGGGCCCCAACGGGTCAGGGAAATCGTCCCTTGCGATGGCGCTTGCTGGGCATCCTCATTATCAAATAACAGGGGGCTTAGCATCCTTTCTGGGAAAAGATATTTCCCGCCTATCTGCGGATGAGCGGGCTCGACTTGGCCTCTTTACTCTTTTTCAGAAACCGCCACCGATCCCAGGAATTCCGGTTGCTTCTTTTATCCAAACGGCTTTACAGGCACGAAGTACCAAAAAAATTGCACCCCGTACCACCCGTTCTGTCGTGGCTTCTGCCTCTCAACGATTTGGGCTTCCCGGCACCATGGGGGATCGTGAGCTTTTTGTTGGGTTTTCAGGAGGAGAAACAAAACGCATGGAACTTGCAATACTTTCCGTTTTGGGGGCAAAGATCGCAATTTTGGATGAACCGGATTCGGGGCTTGATATTGACGGTATGAAGCTTATTGCAGATGAGATAGTAAAATATTTGCAAGAGGGCTTGGGTATACTTTTTATTACCCATAATCCTCGAATGCTGGAATACATTTTACCGAATCGCGTACATGTGATGATACAAGGAGCTTTCGCGCAAAGCGGTGATATCGCGCTTGCGCGCGACATCGAACACAAGGGCTTTGCCCCTTTTATGCCGCGCGTTTAACTCGGTAATTATTCTCGTCATTATTATGTCTTTCACGCCTCCCACATATCAATATGGGTTTTGGGTGAAAGACCGTCCTTATTTTCGTTCTCCACATGGTCTTACAAAAAAAGCGGTTGAAGAATTATCTTTTCAAAAAAACGAACCTGAATGGATGCTCAAAAAACGTCTTGAGGCATTTGATATCTTTTTTAAAAAAGACATGCCTGAATGGGGCGCCGATCTTTCCGGAATCAGATTTCAAGATATTATATCCTATTTAAAGCCAACGGCAGAACAATCAAAGCGATGGGAAGACGTTCCGGAAGGTATTAAGTATACCTTTGATCGTCTTGGCATTCCCGAAGCTGAACGAAAATTTCTTGCAGGAGTTTCTGCACAATTTGATTCCGAGGTTGTATACCATAAGATAAAAAAGAAGTTGGAGCAACAAGGGGTTATCTTTTGCGATACCGACTCGGCCATACGCAACTATCCCGAGTTTTTCCAAGAATATTTTGGGAAATTAATTCCCGCAGCCGACAATAAATTTGCCGCACTCAATACGGCCTTCTGGTCCGGAGGATCGTTTGTATATATTCCGCAGGGGATTCATGTTGATATTCCGTTACAGGCCTATTTCCGCATTAACGCCCGCAATATGGGGCAGTTTGAACGAACGCTTATTATCGCAGAGCCAGGGTCGTCGGTACATTATATTGAAGGATGCACGGCACCCGTTTACTCCCAAGATGCCTTGCACGCTGCCGTAGTGGAAATTGTTGTGAAAAAGAATGCCCGCGTGCAATATACTACCATTCAAAATTGGTCTAACGATGTGTACAATCTTGTAACCAAACGTGCTTTTGTAGAGGAAGAAGGAGAAATGTTGTGGATTGACGGGAATTTAGGAAGCAAGGTAACCATGAAATACCCTTCGGTATTTTTGAAGGGCCAAAAAGCCCGGGGAGAAATACTTTCGCTTGCCGTTGCGGGTCGCGCCCAGCACCAAGACGCAGGAGGTAAGGCCATACATATAGCCCCCGAAACCTCTTCGCTTATTACTTCAAAATCTGTAAGCCATACCGGAGGCAGAACCTCGTATCGCGGGCTTGTTCGTGTTACGCCAAATGCAAAACGAGCCCGCTCACATGTACAATGCGATGCGCTTATCCTCGATAAAGATTCTCGATCGGATACGTATCCTACGACCCAAACGAATGAAGCATCGGCGCGGCTCTCGCATGAAGCGACCGTTACTAAGCTTTCGGATGAACAGCTTTTCTATCTTAAAGCCCGTGGTTTAAAAGAAGCCGATGCCCGTTCTATGATTGTGAATGGCTTTTTGGAGCCGGTCGTAAAAACATTACCACTGGAATATGCAATTGAATTAAACCGTCTCATTGAACTTCAAATGGAAGGGGCGGTGGGGTGAGTTATATGGAGATAGTTATTCGCAGACCACAAACACAAAAATTAAAATATCAATGGAGAGGAAGGAAAGCGCACAATATAATAATTCGACTGGTGGCGGCAAAGGCCGGCGTTGAGCTTTCGGGAACCTTTATTGCCAAAAAAAATGATTCGTTACCCATTTCCATATCTATTCACCACGAAGCACCCGAAACCAAAAGCCGGATTTTTGTGCGTGGAATAGCGCAAGACCGTAGCGTAGTTTCTTTCCGGGCAAATGCTCGGCTGAAAAAAGGTGCAAGAAAAGCGGATGCGGCCATTAACGCAAAAGCACTTTTGTTATCTCAAAATGCGCGTTGCGAACTGCAGCCGGATCTGGAAATTGACGAACAAGAAGTACGCGCAACCCATACAACCTTTGTGGGTCCGCTAGATGAAGAAGAAATTTTTTATTTACAGAGCAGAGGAGTGTCCGAAGAAAAAGCTAAGGAACTTTTGATCAAAGGGTTTCTCAACATAGCGCAGCACGTTAAGCAAGTTAAGTAAATTAGGCGAGTTAAGCTTTACTCGCTTAACTCGCTGTAACTCGCTTAACTTGCTTTATAAGCTCAAAGCCATGTTTGATGTTTCAAAAATCAGAGAGGATTTCCCGATTCTAAAACGCTTAGTCCATGGCAAACCATTGGCCTATCTTGACACTGCCGCTTCTGCACAAAAACCAAAACAAGTTATTGAAGCGCAAAGGGAATTTGAAGAAAATTCGTATGCAAATGTACACCGCGGAATCCATACGCTTTCGGAAAACGCAACAGCTCTTTTTGAAAAAGCTCGAAACACTATTGCTGATTTTCTGGGCAGCAACGATTCTGGAGAAATTGTTTTTGTACGCAATGCCACTGAAGGGATAAATCTTATTGCGTATTCTTGGGGAGAATCGAATATAGCCGCTGGGGATGAAATTTTAGTAACGCGCATGGAGCATCATGCAAATTTTGTACCATGGCTAAGAATAACTCAAAAACAAAATGCCAAACTAGTGATTGCGGAACTCACATCGTCTGGAGAACTCGATCTTGAGGATTTTTCCAGAAAACTCTCAAAAAAAACAAGAGTTATTGCCATAACCCTTATGTCCAATGTGTTGGGTACGATCAACCCAATTGAAAATATTGTTGAAATGGTTAAACGCAACTATGCCACAAATCTCGACTCTTTTCCTCTAATCGTAATTGATGCCGCTCAAGCCGTTCCACATTTCAAAGTCAATGTAAAAACTCTTGAATGCGACGCTCTTGTTTTCTCCGGCCATAAACTGTATGGCCCTACGGGAATAGGAGTGTTGTGGATGAAAAAGAAGTTGCTAGATGACATGCCCCCATTTCTTGTGGGCGGACAAATGATACGGACTGTCTACAACGATCGGGTGGAATATAATGATGTTCCCTGGAAATTTGAGGCGGGAACACCGGATATCACGGGCGCAATAGGATTGGCTACTGCGATACAATATTTAAAAACTCTTGGTATCGATGCGATTTTTGAACACGAAAAGGGAATAACTGCATATGCTTTAGAAAAAATGAGGTCGCTCAAGGACCTAACGCTTTTTGGACCACCAAATCCCGAAAAGCGCGGAGGACTTCTCTCGTTTGTACACAAGACCTTGCATGCGCATGATATTGCAAGCTTGCTTGACGAAGAAGGAATCGCTATTCGTGCCGGCCATCATTGCACCATGCCTCTTCATGCCAAATTAGAAGTTGCCGCTACTGCTCGCGCAAGTTTTGGTATCTATACTACCAAAGAAGAGGTGGAAATTTTTTATAACGTCCTTAAACATATCATCAAACGTTTCGCGTAGATAAGAATGTTATTTACCAATCTCGTATGTCTTCTCTTTATCGCGAAGAAATTCTTGCGCATGCACGACACCCTCAACATAGGGGAACATTGGAACCTGCGGATATTATTGCATCGCTTACAAATACCACGTGTGGCGATGAAATAACCATCTATATCAAAACGAAAAGCCCGTCGACTAATGAGCAAATAATCGATGAAGTTAGATTTGAAGGAGAGGGTTGTATCATAAGCCAAGCTGCAGCAGATCTTTTTTCAGAATATATAACTGGGAAAACTCTCAAAAACGTTTCAACAATGACTATTGAAGGAATGCTTTCGTTGTTCAATGCTTCGATCACAGAAAGCAGAAAGCCGTGCGCCCTTTTAGCATATGAAGCATTGAAACGAAAAACGCAGCGCGTAGAATACAACAACCAACAAGAATCCTCTCAATAATAATTCGTATCTATACAATATTTTCATTGTTGATATGATTACCAAAGATACCAATCTCGGTGAGCTTGTGGACAAATATCCTGCTCTTGCTCAATTTCTTTATAAGGAGTACGGCCTCCATTGCGTCAATTGTATTGCCAACGCCTCTGATACCTTAGAAACGGGCATGAAATTGCACGGCTACGGCGATAATGCTATTAAAGATGCCGCCAGGGCCGTCAATACATTTGTTTCTCGATTAAACCAAGAAGCGGCTTTATGATGCCGCGGAGGCCATACTGCCGTGGTCTTCGTAAGCCCTCTCATGGTATAGTGAATATGTCTTTATGAAAAAATTCCTTATTTTTCCTATGCCGCAACAAATTCTTATAGGACTTGTCTTTCTGTTGCCTCTTTTATGGGTTCCTTTCACGGCAGATGTATTGGAATTCAATAAACAGGCGATTTTATTGGTCGCAGCCCCTCTTTTGTTGTTTTTATGGCTTCTTAAGAGCGTACGCGAAAAAGAAATTTCTTTTTCCTTAACTGCTCCGATTCTTGCAAGTATTGTTTTTGTAGTTATTTTAGGCGGTGCAGCGCTTTTATCCCAAGACCGTTGGCGAAGCATAATCGGTTTTGGGGCTGAATCCCACGAGAGTTTTGCCACAATATTGGCTGTGGCCATTATCGCGTTTAGCGCCGTTACAATACTTAAAGAAAAAAGCATTCTTTTGAAAATTTTAAGTTCTTTTTCTGTTTCAGCCGGCCTTGTTGCAATCATTGCTCTTGTCGCAGCTTTTGGAGGATTACAAGGTCTTTCCTTTCCGCCTGGTTTTAATACAATTGGTACACTCAGCGGCTTTACTGTTTTCCTTGCTGCTGCCTTTTTGGTTTCCTTTGGACTTATACATATAACTCGAGGGGTTATTCGTGCCATATTATTGCTGGTATTGATTACGCAATTTATAGCATTATTTATTTTAGGAACTGCGATTGGATGGCTGCTTGTTGCGGTCGGTGCTGCGGTTTATTTTGTGACGCTTTTGCGCAATAATCCCGATGTGGTGCCATCTATACCGTGGTGGTTTAGTCCTCCGTTGATTGTGGGTCTTGCATTGGCATTCATGATTCTGCAGCCCCGATCCATTGTCCGTATCACGAATATTCCTCCTGAAATTTCTCCCAGTAACTCAGCAAGTGCTTATATTGCCGCTCAAACCCTAAAAGAACGGCCGCTTTTAGGGTCAGGTCCTGGAACATGGATATACGATTATTCGAAATTTCGGCGTCCACAACCAATCAATAGCACCTCTTTCTGGAATCTTCGTTTCGCCGAGGGGAGCTCAAAAATACTAAGCATGCTTGCGACTCATGGGATGCTCGGATGGCTCTCGTGGATAGGAGTGTTGGGTGTCGTATTGCTAGGTATTATAAGGACGCTACGACGTGCCACGCCTTCATTTTCGCCTGCCGCAAGCGGCGCTTTAACGCTATGGATAACTCTTGGTGTTGCGCAATTTGTTACCACCTCGAATATCACGCTTGAATTTCTCTTCTGGCTTGCAACCGCTGCAGTAATTGCCCATATCGATTCCTCAGTATTGCATTTCAGTTTACCGAAGGCCTCGGCACGCGCAGCTGTAGTAGGTATGGGGGCATCATTTGTTGCAGTATTACTCTTGGTCTCGTTATATGGCGTGGGAACTCGGTATGTAGCTGCCATACAATATACTCGAGGAATTAGGGATATCCAAAACAATGATATTGAGGGGGCAATCGCCGCCATTTCCCGGTCGGCAACCTTCGATTCGCAAAATGATCTTTATTGGAGATCTTTATCCGATGTGTGGCTATTGCGTCTCGCACAACATATTCAGCAATCTCAACAAAAAAGCGACATAAATCAAGAAATCGAAACGGCAGTAAATTCTATGCTTCAAGCAGCAACTCGCGCAACTATAATTGCGCCCCACAATGTTGCCAACTGGACACAACTTGCCGTGGTGCGCACAAATCTTATCCCGCTTGGGTCGCCAGCAGCTATACCGCAGATAGTAGAGCCGGCCATTGCATCATGGCAAAAAGCACAAGAGCTTGAGCCATCAAACCCATTTTTACCAACCCAACGGGCAATTGTATACCTAAATGCCGCAGATATTGTACAAAACGTGGGTGAGCAAGCGAAGAGCCAACGAGAACAATATTTAACACAAGCAGCTGCAGCACTCGAAGAAGCATTGAAACTCAAGGCAGATTATGCCCCCGCGCATTTTCAGCGAGCGCTTCTTGCTATGCGCCAAGGCAAGACCCAGGAAGCCATTTCAGACCTTGAGATTGCCCAAAAATTACAGCCGCAGGATATAACTATAGCTGCACAATTAGGGGTGCTGTATTTTAATGCGGGACGACTGGCGGGGGCCGAAAGCTTACTTGCGGCAGTACTTAAAGCAGCGCAGGCCACTGGACAGGATCACGCAAATGCACGCTATTTCTTAGGCCTTATTGCCGATCAGCAAGGAGAAAAGGAAGTTGCGAAGCAACATTTTGAACGTATTCTTGAACTCAATCCAGGCAATGTCTTGATAGAAAAAATCCTTACTAATCTTCGAGATCAAAAACCGGCATTAGAGGGTCTTGAAAGCGCACCGGGCCTTGTTCCTGCTGTGGCAGTTTCCGAGGACGAATCATAAACCCTTCCATCAGGATCAGCCAAAAAACAATAATATGGTATTATAGAAAAGCATTATTGAAACACAGCTCAAAAGACAACAAAAGTATGGCATACGTACATGATGAAAAACTAAAGAAACTTGAAGAAACCGCAGCTACAATCCGTAGCGATACGATCGAATCTGTAATTATCGCAAAGTCGGGACACATTGCCGGACCGCTCGATATGGCAGATGTTTTCACCGCCATGTATTTTCATGTCCTCAAACATGATCCCAAAAACCCTCTTTGGGAAGAGCGAGACCGTCTTGTTCTTTCAAACGGCCATATTGTACCGGTACAGTACGCCGCGTTAGCTCATGCGGGGTATTTCCCAGTGGAAGAATTGAAAACGCTTCGCCAATTTGGAACGCGCCTGCAAGGACACCCTCACCGTCCCACGCTTCCTGGTCTTGAAACAACATCGGGTCCTTTGGGTTCCGGACTTTCACAAGCGGTAGGAATGGCTTTGGGGTTTAAAATGGATGGCAAATCAAATCAGGTATATTGCTTGATGTCGGACGCAGAACAAGAAACCGGAAATATTTGGGAAGCAGTAATGCTTGCCGGAAAGCATAAACTGGATAATCTTACCGGAATTATTGACCGTAACAATATCCAAATTGACGGAATGACTGAAGATATTATGCCGCTTGAGCCGCTACGCGAAAAATATGAGGCCTTTAATTGGCACGTGCTTGATGTTGACGGACATAATATCCGTGAAATTATCGAAGCGTGCGAAGAAGCGCGGGCAATCTATGAAAAACCCGTACTGATCATTGCGCATACTATTGCGGGAAAGGGAGTCGATTTTATGGAATTCAAATACGAATGGCATTCAAAACCCTTCACGCCGGAAGAAGCAAAAGAAGCGCTTCATGAGTTACGGACCCTCGGGGGTAAAATTCAAAGCGAACATCAATAATAGTGGGTTATTAATAATTATTTATAAATTAGCTATGGATGACTTTTTTATACTGTCCTCAACGCTTCTTTTACTTGCTTCACTTCTTCTCTTTCACTAATTATGGAAACAATATTTACCCTTATGGGCATCACCTCAACGCTCCTGGTATGGTTAAGCTGGGAGTATGAACGTGTTCGCCGCAACGACTAAGCTCTCATAAGATTGCGTCATGTTACGGGAAGAAGCACAACTTGTTTCGAAAGACGTTTTTTCTCAAGATCGCTCATGCGCTCAATTAATTGCGTTGCGTGATGGTTTTGGAAAGGGCGTTGTCCGCGCAGGAGAAAAAAATCCAAATGTAATGGTTATTTGTGCGGATCTGTCAGAATCCACCCGATCGCTTTGGTTTAAGGAAAAATTTCCGGAACGATTCCTGCAAATAGGAGTAGCGGAACAGAACATGGCCGCAGTTGCTTCAGGCCTGGCTGCGGTAGGAAAAATTCCTTTTATTGCCTCCTACGCCATGTTCTCACCGGGGCGAAATTGGGAGCAAATCCGTACCACGATTTGTTATAACAATCAAAACGTAAAAATTGCCGGTGCGCATGCAGGAATTTCCGTAGGACCCGATGGAGCAACCCATCAGGCAATTGAGGACGTAGCAATCACGCGACCCATCGCAAATATGACTGTTATTATTCCTGCGGATGCGATCGAAGCCGAAAAGGCAACATTTGCCGCAGCACAAATAGATGGTCCCGTATATATCCGATATGCGCGGGAAAAAACGCCGGTGATCACCACAGAGAGAACTCCGTTTGAAATTGGCCGAGCCGAAGTATATTACGACGGGACAGATGTGGCTTTAGTTGCATCGGGGCCTTTGGTTTATGAGGCGCTACGAGCAGCGTATATTCTTAAAGAAAAAGGAATTTCAGCGCGCGTGATCAATAATCATACAGTCAAACCGATTGACGAAAAAACCATTGCGCAAGCGGCACAAGAGTGCGGCGCAATAGTAACCGCAGAAGAACACCAAGTACAAGGAGGCATGGGATCTGCAGTTGCAGAGATTGTTGTAAAGACCCATGCGGTTCCTATGGAGTTTGTCGGGGTGCAAAACCGTTTTGGCGAATCAGGCCCCCCTGATCTGCTAATGGATAAATTTGGTTTAAGAGATAGTAATATTGTTGAGGCAGCGCAAAAGGCAATAAAACGAAAGAAACGGCCAGCGTAGATATGTATGATGCTCGGCTTTTCGAATTTATTAAAAAAGCACGAGGTGAAGGACAAACTGATACGCAAATCCAGGAACGATTAAAAAACTCCGGTTGGTCAAATCAGGCCATTGCCGATGCTTTTGGGGGCAAGTTACCTTACGACCCGAATAGCACCAAACCCCGCGCAAAAGGGGTTCGTCTTTTTAAAAATATTATTCTGCTCATCGGGGGTTTTGGCGCTATAGTTCTTGCTCTTCTTGTTGCATTAATACCTCTTGTGCTTTTTTCATTAAACGCCGCACGCGCACAGGCAAGAGATACGCGTCGCATTTCAGATATTTCTCTTTTGCGCAATGCAATTAATGCATTTCATATCCAATATGGCACATACCCGGAAGGGCAAGGTCCGTTATCAACAGGGGTATTAGATGTCTTAATAACAGAACACATGCTAGAAAAGATTCCCACAGATCCCGGAGAATATTTTTATTTCTATTGCTCAGATCCAAATCGACACTCTTTTGTTCTTGGCGCAACGCTTGAACAAGAAAATTTAAGCATACTATACGTTGATCTCGATGGAGACCAGTATTGCCAATCGGAAACGCACCAATGCGATGATCCAGCGCTTTGTGTAGGACCGAAGTAACCGCCGCAATATTTTTTGTATTTTATGCCAATACTGGGCATGCTCGTGGGCCTAATCCTATGGGGCGGTATTTCATTAACCTTATTTTTACATTCAACTCCGTATCCGAAACCAATTGATTTTCTTGGTATTCCCGCCTTTTTATGGAATGCCGATACGATTTTACAAAACTGGTGGCCCTGGCCCCTTGTTGTTTGGCAAGTTCTTGCATACGGCGGAGCGCTCGCATTTGGAATGCTTGCGTATGCCTTAATCCATGAAGGAAAATCTCGTGGCATGCGATACATGGGACGAATTGCCTCTGCATGGATTCTGGCTATTGGAATCATTCTGTTCTTTTATTTTATATCAAGCTTAATCCGACTTAACCTTGAGGAGAAAAGATACTTTGAAGAAGCAGTATTTTATACGGCTTTTGGCATCGTACTGGGGATCATCGGTATTCTCTCGTTTTATTTTCTCCGAGGACGGACGTCACAAGAAACCTACTCTTTTTTTTCCTCTCCCATAACCCAAAAAACTCTTGCTGTTACCCTATTAGTTTTTTTCCTAACGACCTTTATCACTATTATATATATGCACGCGGTTCCGGGCACTTTTGCTTCTTTACGATTTCCTGGAATAATTTTTGGTCAAGACGCCTGGGCGCATAAACCATGGGAGCTTTTTTTATATGACCTATTTTTGGGAGTAACATTTGTAGCACTTATATGCGCATCCCTTTCTCTCATATTTATAAAAAATCTCCTGTGGCGGATACTAGGAACAGTGGCCGCGGTTTTGGGAATGTTTACCGTAAGCACAGGTATTGTTACCGTCTTTTTCAACAAGGAAAACTTTATACTTTTTAGGGATGGGCTTTGGATTATTTTTGCAATACTTGGTGCTATCGGAATTCTTTTTTTGTTGGCGCTTTGTTCACACTTTCGATTTCGATATATATATGACGGAAAAGCTGGAAAAAAGAGGTGAGCCAAAACACCGCCCTGGCGGTGGAATATTGCGAGATGCAGTATATGCAGCACACGACGGAATTATTACTACGTTTGCAGTTGTTGCGGGCGTCATTGGTGCAGATTTATCTGGTGGCATTGTGCTTGTTTTAGGTATTGCAAATCTTATTGCCGATGGTATATCGATGGGTGCTGGAAATTTCCTTGGGTTACGTTCGGAACAAACATTTATTAAAAGTGAGCATGCGGCAGAAAAACAAGAAATTGAAGATGTGCCCGAAGAAGAACAAAACGAAATTCGGGAAATCTATCGGGAAAAAGGATTTGAAGGCGCTTTGCTTGAACAAATTGTTAATACCATCACGGCAGACAAGGAGCGATGGGCACATATCATGTTGCACGAAGAACTGGGATTGTCGCATCCCGAAGACATTCGCCCGATGCGCAATGCCCTTGTAACCTTCCTTTCATTTCTTATGGCTGGTACGGTACCCCTTGTTCCATACCTTATACCATGGTTTGAAGATATGCGTTTTCCGGCAAGTATCTTTTTTACGGCCTTTGCTTTATTTTTTGTAGGAGGCATACGCACAATCGTTATGCGTGGGAATATAATGCTTAATGCCCTAGAGGTTTTATTGATAGGTTCGCTTTCTGGAATCGCTGCGTACGTTATCGGATTTGCACTTCGCTCATTGGTTAATGCCGCATGATATCCTTTTAGAATCAATTGTTTGTATGATATAATGCACCCGTATGAAGGTTACTCTGTATACGACCCCCACATGTGTTTATTGCCGATTGGCTAAACAGTTTTTCCAAGATCATAATGTTGAATATACAGAATACGATGTCACTCGAAACGAGGCGGCGCGTGATGATTTAATCGAAAAATCAGGACAGCTAGGTGTTCCGGTTATTGATATCGACGGAAATATCGTTATTGGCTTTAACAAAGAAAAGCTTGTGCAACTTCTCAATATTTCTTCTCACTAAAATAAAGAAATTATGATTCGTGTTGCTATCAATGGATTTGGTCGTATCGGAAGAGCATTCTTTCGTCAAGCATTTGATCGAACGGATATAGAAATTGTGGCCATTAATGATCTCGGCGATTTTAACAATCTTGCCTATCTTCTTAAATATGACACGGTGTATGGACGTTGGAATAAAGTTATCGAAACAATTCCAGACGGAAATAATCCTTCACTCATCATTCAAGGCAAAAAAATCTTAACTTTTGCTGAGCGGGAACCCGAAAAGCTCCCATGGAAAGAGCTTGAAATTGACGTTGTAGTTGAGGCAACAGGCGTTTTTGCATCAGAAGAAGGTGGGAAAAAACATCTTGCGGCTGGGGCAAAACGAGTAGTTATTTCTGCGCCGGCAAAAGGCAACGTGGAGCATGTGCTCATTGGTGCCAATGATGAAAGATTTCAAGATACGACCTTGGGCGCAATTACTGCAAACGCATCCTGTACCACCAACGCATCAGTACCTCCCATGGCAGTACTTATGGAATATCCAGGGGTCGCAAAAGGGATTTTACAGACCGTACATGCCTATACGGCAACGCAAACGATAGTGGATGGGCCCGGCGGTAAGGGTGATTTTCGCAGGGGACGAGCTGCTGCTCAAAATATTATTCCGGCACACACCGGTGCCGCTGATGCAGTAGTAAAATCATTACCATCGCTGGATGGAATTTTTGATGGCCTTGCGATTCGCGTACCAGTTCCGGTAGGATCCCTTTCGATGCTTACGATCCTCGCAAAGCGGAAAACAAGTGTTGACGAAATAAATAATCATTTCCGCAAGGCCGTACAACAGCCCCGATGGAAAGGGATACTTGAAATAACCGAGGAGCAGATCGTATCCTCGGATATTATCGGCACAACCGCCGCAGCCATTGTTGACCTTACATTTACGCGCGTGGTTGACGGCGACCTGGTCACCGTATTCTCTTGGTATGATAACGAATGGGCATACTCCCATACTTTAATAGAACATGTATTAAGGGTTGGAAAACGTCTTTGAGCATAATCCTGCCTATGAAATATATTTCATTTTTATTGCTTTGCCTTTTCGTTGTTTCGAGTGCGGCATCAGCGTCTTCTCCCGTCACGCCCGAAACCATACCGAGCCAAACACTGGGACAAAACCAATACTATTCCGTAGTATTTGACGCCGAAGGAGAAGCTGCTGTAGCTGCAAAACTCACCTTTGAAAATACTACTGAGACGGCGCTCTCTGAAATCTCGTTTGAAATTCCGGGCACATCAGTTCGAATTATAAATACGGTAGAGGAAGTTTCAAAAACGCAAAAATGCCTTCGATATGATTATTCGGGATGCGAACCCGACTCTTCGGGAAAAGAATCATGCGCGTATCCGTGTCTGCAGTACGGATATGATTATCCGGCACCTAATTATTATTTGCTTACCCCCCGTAGCGAGCAGCTTTCTTCATCAATGAAAGTAACCATACCGCTTATCGCCGCGGTAAGACCCCAGGAACAGTTTTCGATCTTACTCTATTACAAGGCAGAAGGTTATGCGGATAAAAAACTTGGAGTATTTAAGTTTTCTTTTGAAACGGTAAAAATTCCCTATGATGTACAAAGTGTACGAGTTGCGATCAACGTCCAAGAGGGGCTTTCTTTGGCAGGAGGCGGGGCGGAAACAAATTATCGCCCTAATTTTTCTGCGGTGGAGAGTGTTGCCCTTCCGGCTGCTGGCGCGCCGGATGCTTCGTTAAACGATTTCTCACAACGCATCATTTATGAGCAGGGCTTTGTAAAACAAACCTCGGGACTTGACCCTTGGGAATCATTTTCTGTTGACGGAAAATATGCTTCAAATAGCATCCTGCTTGCGCTTCCTGTTTTGCTCAATGCGTTGATAGGAATTGCGGTTGTTGCCGTTGTTGTATGGTTCGTTTTTAAAAAAATGCGTCGCGTCATGATTCAAAAGCGCGTTTCTAGCACCCTCACATCTCAAACATTTTTCGGAACCCCATGGGTACAAGCGAGTGCCGCAGGTTTTGGGGTGGCATTTATAACTGCGGTATTCTCGCTTCTTTTAGTTTGGTTTGGAGAGAATATTAACCGTTATGTTTCGTATGGAGCATTTTCAGGGCTTTTTACGGCCTTAATGTTTCTTTCACTTATAGGATTCAACCTTCTCGTCTTTTTCGGCGTCCCTCTTTTCTTCTTGCGAAAATACCGTTGGCCGACCGCATTATTAACGCTTACAATAGAGCTCGGCGCGCTGTTTGTTTTATCGCTTCTATTTCTCTTGCTTCTTAATTCTTTTTCGGGTAATTATCCAGTTCCTTTATATTAACCAATCAACGAAAACGTTTCGACATGAAAATCTATCTAGCTGCTGATCATAACGGTTTCGCCCTTAAAGAAAAAATTAAAAAATGGCTTAATGCATGGGAATATGAATATGAAGACATTGGTCCGTTCGTATTCGACCCCAAAGACGATTACCCGGATTTCATAATTCCCGCGGCTCGAGCGGTAGCACAAGATCCAGATACCAGACGCGCGATTATTCTGGGTTTTAGCGGACAAGCAGAAGCAATGACTGCCAACCGCATGAAAAACGTTCGAGCTTCTGTATACTACGGTGAGCCTTCCGCATTATCGGATGTGGGAGGAAAGCGTACGGACAAACCAAGGGATTTGCTTGTGCTCACAAGAGAAGATAACGATTCAAACATACTCTCGCTTGGTGCCGGATTTCTTTCAGAAAAACAGGTAAAAGAAGCAATTACGCGATGGCTGAAAGCGCCCTTTACGGGACAAGAACGCCATATCCGGCGCATCAACAAAATAGATCAAGGAATAGGGAATAGGGAATAGGGAACACAGCAATTTTTCTTATACCTCATACCTTATACTTCAGGCCTGTGACCGAGATAATTCCTACCATTCTTGTAAAAACACAAGAAGAAGCAATGCAGCGCATTAAGATAATCGAAGGGCGACTTCCATGGATGCAAATTGATGTTGTTGATGGCAAATTCGCCCCAAATATTACATGGAGTGATCCTGATTTTATTAAAATGCTTGATACCGCAATCCGTTTTGAAATTGATCTTATGGTCGTCGATCCAGAAATACATATAAAACAATGGTCAAAAGCGATTCCCCGAATAGGCCGTATATACTTCCATCAAGAAACAGCAGGAAATCGCACGCACATTATTATTGATCAAATTCAAAAAGTAGGAATCGAGGCCGGCATGAGCATTAATCCTAAAACAAGAATTGATGTACTATATCCTTTCGCCAAACGGCTTGATGCCGTGTTATTATTAGGGGTAGAACCGGGATTTAATGCTGCTCCCTTTAATGAGAAAACGATCAAGAAGGTACAACAATTTCACAAAAAATTTCCAGAGCTTCCTATAACAGTCGACGGAGGAGTAAAACCGAGGATCGCAAAAAAGCTTGTTGAGGCAGGAGCCACACGCCTTGCTGTTGGCAGCTTTATCTGGAATGGGACAAATCCTCTTATACAACTTAAGGCCCTTCAAGAAGATATTCAACAAGTAGATCAAAACAAATAACATTTTCTTTATACATTATGGCATACGACATTGTTACTATCGGATCTGCAACGCGCGACGTGTTCATGCGTGCCAAGGATCTTATGGTTATTAAGGATGCACGGTTTAAAACGGGCGCTGCCGAATGTATGACGCTTGGCTCGAAAGTAGAAATTTCAGAAATTTTCTATACCATTGGAGGATCTGCAGCAAATACTGCAATGACTTTTGTTCGCCAAGGTCTTAAAACTGCATGTATCACAAAAGTCGGAAAAGATATTCGGGGAGACGAAATAACCAGAGTGCTTTTGCGAGCTCGTATTGATACAAGATTCATCAAAAAAGATTCGCGTCATATGAGCCCTTATTCTGTGGTTCTTTTGACCTCAACTGGAGAACGTTCAATCTTGGTATATCGTGGAGCCGGCGAATATTTACAAGGAAAAGATATTCCCCAATCCGCGTTTCAAGCGAAATGGTTATATATAACCCACCTTGGAGGAAAATCCGCAGAGGCGTTTCCGTGGCTCATTCATAAAGCAAAAAAGCATAACGTAAAAATCGCCATAAATCCCGGCGCAACGCAATTACGGATGCCTCCCAATAAACTCCGGCCGCTCCTTAGTTTGATCGATGCGCTTATTTTAAACCGCGAAGAAGCATCGTACCTTACAAAAATACCCTTTCAAAAACCTCATTTAATATTTGAAAAACTTAATCGGTGGGTGGGAGGTCTTATTGTGATGACGGATGGACCGAATGGTCTTGTGGTTTCTAACGGAAAATATCGCTGGCACGCAGGCATTCTTCATGAACAAAAACGCATAGACCGTACTGGTGCTGGAGACGCATTCGGCTCAGGTTTTATCGCTGGGCTTTCCCAAGGAAAAGATATTCCCCATGCAATACAGCTAGGATCAGCAAACGCAACAAGCGTTCTTGAATACATGGGAGCGCAACCCGGTATTCTTTATAAACACGACTCCATTTACAAATGGGGACGACTTAAAATTCAAAAAGAAACCATAAAAAACGAAAACTAAGAGGATTTTTATATGGCTTTGGCTATTCAAAAACTTGCCCAAATCTTAAGAACTCGAGAAGAAATACTTGAAACATTTGGTATCGCCATGAACAAATTGGTCGGAATAAAGAATGTTTTTGAAGAAATAGCAGAAGAGAACGATTCGCAAGTACGTAGAGCACTAGGAGACCTTGGTTTTTCAAAAGATAGTTCGGCCGAAGATGTGTATCATGCGCTTATTACCAAATTGCGACAAACCGATGAAAAAATATCGCAATTTCTTAATACGCCCACATGCGCGACGCCCTCCGGTTGCAAAACCGTAATCGACTTAGCAAAAACGATCAAAGGAACAACCACTGGTTATTTTTTAAAAAAGGAAATCGCAGAAACGTTACTACGAAAGAATCCTCCCCAAAATCTCCTAAAGGAACTTGGGGAAAAAACAATCGACGAGCTTTTGCAAGAAAGCTCTGTTTCTGAAATTTTTCCGGCAATCCGTTTTGCTGAAGACCCCCGCTGGCTCAATGATGTATTTTTTCGACCATACGCATTTTTGACCCCGGATGATTTTGAAGAGCGCGAGGTATCGATCACCATACTCCCAGAACGTTGGAGAGACATTGGGAAAAAATTTGTCGGAAAAAAACTACACCATATCAGTCATCTTAAAGAATTAGGCATCATTTTTGTTTTGCCGATTTCTGAAGAAAATCATGGCGGTACTCCCGCAGGAACAACGCTGGAGATATTAACGCTTCTTCTCCATTATCTAAACGAAGTGCCCTTTTACTCACGAATTTTCAAAAGATTTGCAAAAGATCCAAAGCATTTTGCGTCCCATCTTACCTCTGCGCTCCGTGGTGATGTGCGCGATCATATCCCCGACGGGGAACGAGCAGAGAGGCGCTTTCTTATTGTGCAAAGATATCTTGCGAAAGATGATCCATCTGATCCGCGGCTTTTTATTCCACATCTTAATCCCGAAGCGGTTCATTGGTCATATGTTATGCGCTCACTTACTGAATTTGGAAAATCGCATCCTGAGCTTGGTTTTGGGTTTTGGGATGGCCTGGACCACATTGGAGATTTTTTCCCTCTTTCAGCAGCTAAAGAGGAAAATATGATGCGGGGAGTTTCAGAAGAAATTTTAGTGCCATTCAATTTTATTGATACACTCATTTCACACAATCGTTACTCATCCGTGTTTACAAAATATCTCTACCATCAACAAGAAGCGCTTTGGAACCGCCTATTTAGCGGGTGGCTTGGTAAAGCAAGAATGGAAGGGATGGTCGAAGATAATTTAGAAAAAGGGTATATAGAAATATAAAGGACGACTGGTCCAATGTTCATATGCACGTAAAAGAATTATTCGCAAAAGCACATCACGAAAAATTTGCTATCGGTGCATTCAACGTCGCCAATATTGAAACAATGAGAGCAATAGTTGAGGCAGCCGCAGAACTTGCTTCGCCTGTTCTTATAGAATCGTCTCCCGGAGAAACAAAATGGATGGGGGCACGTAATGTTATTTCGGTTGCGCGAAATTTCTCTTCTGAATATGGTATTCCTATTTTTGTTAATCTTGACCACGCAGAGACGTTTGATGAGTGCATGGTTGGCATCGAAGCAGGATATGATCTGATCCATTTTGACGGATCGGCTCTTTCTTATAAAGAGAATATGGAAATTACTAAAAAAGTTGTGTCGGAGGCACACGCAAAAGATCTAATGGTAGAAGCAGAAATTGATCGTATGGCCAGAAAATCTTCCGAGGTTTACAAAGAACAAATAACTATAGAAGAATTAAAAAAGACATTCTCCGATCCGCAAAAAGTTCGGGAATTTGTTCAAGCAACGAATGTCGATACCATGGCAACGCTTTTTGGAAATATCCATGGTATTTTCCCGACACAACCACCACTTGATATTGGGCTTTTACAAAAAATTTGCGAGGTGATACCTGATACCTTCTTATCATTACATGGTGGTTCAGGCATTCCAGATTCCCAAGTACAGCAAGCTATAAAAATTGGTGGTGTAGTAAAAGTAAATATTAATACAGAAATGCGATTGGCCTTTCGACAAACGCTCGAAAAGACATTGCAGGAAAACACCAAAGAGCTTGCGATGTATAAGGTGTTGCCGCCAGTGATTGATGCGGTAAAAGGAGTTGTCAGAAAAAAAATTAAAATATTTGGGTCGGCAAACAAAATATAGATGAAATATGAATTTTACCATCAATACCCTGGAAGGATTTCTAATTCTCTGCGGTGTTGTCATTTTGCTTGTGAGCGGTGTGCTTTTGTGGGTTCAGCTTAGCATTTTTTAACCTTATGAAGATTTTTATCACCAGACAAATTCCAGAAGATGGCCCAAAGCTTCTTCGGGAACAAGGTCATGAAGTTATTGTTGCATCCCAGGATGCAGTAATCTCCCGCCCTGCCCTTATTCAAAGCGTTAAAGGGATTGATGCCTTATTGTCTCTTCTTACTGATAAAATTGACGCCGAGGTCATGGATGCTGCGGGAAAACAGCTAAAAATCATTGCAAACTATGCTGTTGGTTTTGACAACATTGACGTTGTGGCCGCACAAGAGCGGGGAATTGTGATCACCAACACACCTGATGTTCTTTCCGAAACCGTGGCAGAACATACCTTTGCCCTTATGCTTGCGATTGCTCATCGCATTCCAGAAGCCGATCGTTTCACGCGCGCTGGAAAATATCGTGGCTGGGAACCGATGCTTCTTTTGGGCCGCGACCTTTCACATAAAATATTGGGTATTGTCGGTCTTGGAAGAATTGGATCGCTGGTGGCAAAGCATGCCGTAAAGGGATTTGATATGCGCGCACAGTATTATGATGTCAAGCCAAATTCTGATTTTGAAAAAGAATACGGAGCCACATATATGCAACTTGAAGATTTATTAAGAGAGGCGGATTTCGTTTCCATTCATGTACCCCTTGTTCCCGCCACGCGTCATCTAATTAATGCGGAGCGTCTCAAGATTATGAAATCAAGCGCTTATCTCATTAATACTTCACGAGGTCCAGTAATTGAAGAGATGGTATTAGTAGAAGCATTGCGGAAGGGAACGATTGCTGGTGCGGCGTTGGATGTATTTGAAAACGAACCTTCGCTAACTTCCGGACTCGCCAACCTTGAAAACGTTATCTTGACACCTCACACCGCATCTGCCACAATAGAAACCCGCGGAAGAATGGCTGAGCTTGCCGCACAAAATATTATTGCCGTGCTGTCTGGGAAAGAACCTCTTACGGCCGTCAAACTAAAATCCTAGGGCAATTAAGCTATGTTGAGTTTATCAGTAAAACCAAGAGAAGTAGGTAAAAAACTCGGCAACCTTCGAGCCGCAGGGGATATTCCCGCTGTGGTTTATGGACGTGGCCTTGAAACAAAACCAATAACATTACCCAAAAAAGAATTTTTTAAAGTCCTCAAAGAGGCGGGCGAATCAACTCTTATAGAGCTTTTGGGGAACAAAGGAGACAAAAAACAAACAGTTCTTATACGCGAAGTGCAAACACATCCGGCCACGGATGAAATTCTCCATGTCGATCTCTATGCGGTACGCATGGATGAAAAGATTCGCGTAACTGTTCCGCTTGAATATGAAAATGAGGCACCTGCGGTAGAGAGAGGAGAGGGTGTATTGGTAAAAAATATTCACGAAGTAGAAATAGAAGCGCTTCCTGCATCGCTACCACACAACCTTATAATTGACCTCTCGATTCTTGAGGCGGTGAACGATGCGATTCGGATAAAAAATATTCCTCTCCCTGCAGGGGTTAAAATATTAGAAGATCTGGAGGAAATTGTTACCATTGTGGCACCGGCAATGTCGGAAGAAGAGCTTGCGGCATTGGAAACCCCTCCGGAAGAGAAGGTTGAAGAAGTTGAAGTTATTGGAGAAAAAGAGCCCAAAGAGGCAAAAGAAGAAGAAACGGCCGAAAAAGAACCCACATCAGCAGCCCCAGAAACCAAAGAGCAATGACATTTTCAAAGATCTTATTTCGTGTAAGCTTTCTTGCCCTCACGCTATTTTTTGTGGGGGCTTTCGTATTTTTTTCACTGGATGCACAAGCCCAGCAAGATAAAATCGAACTTAAACAAAATCTTGAACAAATTGATCAGGAAATTTTGACGCTGCGTTCAACGATACAAGAATTACAATCGCGCGCTGCGACGCTTGAAGATGAATTATTTCTCCTTGCCCAACAAATTAAACAAACAGAGTTAGAAATTGAGCGAATACAAAAAGATATTGGATTACTTGATGAAAAAATTACCGCTCTTCAGGCCTCAATTACTCAACGAGAACAAAATATTGATCAAAAAAAGAAAGCCATGGCTTTCTTTTTGCGTGAACTCAATGCGTACGATGCTGTGCCGCCTTTGATACGTATTGCCGGAAGCCCAACATTGCAAAACATTTTTTTAGAAACAACGGCATTAGAACAATCGCAGGAAAAACTCATTCTGGGGATTGAAGACATTCGCGAAGAAACCCAAGCGCTTTTACAAGAGCGGGGGCTACTTGAGGAAAAACGTGGACAGCAAGAAGAGCTTTTACGTATTGCTGAGCTTGCCGAAGAAGATCTCCGCGTCAAACAATTTAATCGGGAGACCCTTATTGCCGAAACAAAAGGATCTGAAACAGCCTTTCGACGTCTTGTCTCTCAAAAAACGCAGCAAGCCATATCGATACGTACAGCTCTTTATCTTTTAGAAGATATCGGTGCCAAATTACAATTTGGTGAAGCGTATACTATTGCACAACAATATGCTCAGAAAACAAATGTCAGAGCAGCTTTTTTGCTTGCGGTATTACAGAAAGAATCTCGATTAGGAGCTCGGGTGGGTACCGGAAATTGGCAAACGGATATGCATCCTCGAGATTGGCCGGCTTTTATGGCGATTACTGCTGAGTTGGGGCTCGATCCAAATCAAACACCCGTTTCTAAAAAACCTTCATATGGATGGGGAGGCGCTATGGGTCCTGCGCAATTTTTACCCTCCACATGGCTTTCTTGGGAAAGCCGAATTAGCGAATTAACCGGCCATAACCCTCCCTCCCCATGGAACGTTGAAGATTCCCTCGCAGCTGCTGCCTTAAAGCTTGCAGCGGCAGGGGCCGATCAACAAACATTTGAAAACGAGTGGAAAGCGGCTATGATTTATTTTGCAGGCAGCAATTGGGATAATCCCGCCTTTGCCTTCTACGGAGATAGCGTAATGGCACTTTCACATCAATTTGAAGAACAAATAAAAATACTTGAAGCCGAAACTTCAAGATGACATGATCCCTTTATGCTCAATTCTGCTAGGATGATGATTTAGGAATTTTAAAGTTTTGTAATTCTTGCAAAATAGGAAGAATATCGCCGTTGAGTATCTTGGCAAGGTTGTGCCAGGATTTTTTTATACGATGATCGGTAACGCGATCTTGCGGGAAATTATATGTTCTGATTTTTTCCGCCCGTTCCCCAGAACCAATTTGCGTGCGGCGCGTATCGCCTCGTTGTTGAGAGCGCCGATCTGCTTCAAGCGCTGCAACCTTTGCGCGCAACATCTTCATTGCTTGTTCCCTGTTTGCTAACTGTGTTCGTGCGGTTTGCGAAGAGACCACAATATTTGTAGAAAAATGAGTAATACGCACCGCACTTTCTCTTCGATTCACAAATTGCCCGCCAGGGCCGGAAGCACGCATCGTATCTATGCGAATGTCTTGCGGCCGTATATTAATTTCTTTTTCTTCTGGCTCCGGTAATACCGCAATGGTAACCGTAGAGGTATGAATGCGTCCTGATTTTTCGGTAGATGGAATGCGCTGCACGCGATGTACGCCCGCCTCCGATAAAAGAAGAGAGGCAGCGGCTGTTCCGGCCACTGCAAGCGTAATGGATTTAACGCCTCCTAATTCCGTTAAGCTTTCATCGAGTACCGCCATCTCCCATTTTTGTTTTTGCGCAAACTGAAGATACATTCGGGTAAGATCATATGCAAAAAGCGCCGCCTCGTCTCCTCCAGTACCCGGTCGTATCTCAATAATAATTCGCTCCTTCTTCCCCGCATTATTTGCGTAAGTTTGCTCTTGTTTTTGTATTTCCGCAAGCTCCTGCTCTGCAAGTAATCGGAGGTCAGGATCTTGCGATTCTGCCAATATTTGAGACGCTTCTTGCTTTCTTTTTTTTAAGTCATGCTGCATCTCATAGGTGGCAATAGTTTCGGTAACTTCTTTGAACTGCTTCGAAAGTTCTCTTAATTTATCCGGTTGCGAAAGAAGTTCGGGGGAAACGAGCTTCTGGGACAATTCCTGTGCTTGTTTTTTAAGGTCGTCAAGCACACTCATGCGCTCTCAACACGCTTTGCCCTGCGTTCTTTGCGAACGACATCTTTTGTTTTACGTGTCTTTTTGCTCCCTCGCATTTGTGCAATTTTTTCTTGTGCTGCTGCACGTTCACGAAAACGATCAACCCGCCCAGCGGTATCTACAAGCTTTCCCTTGCCGGTATAAAAAGGATGACAATTCGCACATACCTCAAGCTCAATTTCTTTAAGCGTTGAGCCGATATTATATTCGGCGCCACAAACGCACGTCACTTTCGCATTCGGGTGATATTGCGGATGGATATTCTGTTTCATAATAATAAAGTATAACGCACATGCGTTGATAATGCAAATGGTAAACTCCGCCTAACAGGCGGAGTTTTTGTCTTCTTCGTTTCTTTTGAAAACAACCTTCACCAATGGTTCTTCAAGGAGGTATCGAAATACCCCGCTTATCAACATAACAAGAAGAGTAATCGCATAAAAAGCGAAAAGTGCTGAAGGAATACGGACCAACATATTTGTTCCTGCAAAGACAACAAGCAGTGCCGCAAAGAACAAATAAACGCCGAAAGCAACTATGTGTCCCGGCCTTTTTTGCCGTACATTGGGACACAAGATACTCAACATCACATTATGGCTGGCGTAACTGGCGAGAATAATGAGATACGACCAAGAAAGGTCTTCAGGGAATACGGCGCGCCCTCGCGCATCCTGCACCAAAACAGCCATAATGGTGATTGTGGAAACAACACACAAAAAGAGAAGCACGTTGTTGTGTGCGACACGAGGACGGTACGGCACGCTCACCAATTTTGCAATTGACGATGCCGCGAGAATCCCCACCGTAACATCGAGTACCACAAACATTTCTTTGGGATTAAGCTTAAATGTAATATCGTCCCACCCAAAGGGTAGAGGGGCTGTTATACGATAAGCGACAAGCGCGGGAATCAAAAGAGTAAGAGTTGCGACAGCCGCTCCGACATATTCTCCCAATCGCCAAATGCCAGCTTTTTGATATCCGTCGTTGGTCTTGCTTTCTGCTTCAATGCGCACGCGGTGACGATGGAAAACGCTTTGCCATGTGCTATACACAATATCGCTTAAAACATATGCCGCGGCACAGGTAGGAAGCACAAAGACCGCAACAAATGCATTGCCGGTTGACGCAACCGTAATAAAATATGCGACAAGAACCGAAAGAACAATCATTCCCAAAAATGCGACAGAGCCCACATCATTAGCCTGTGCTCTTGGGTGAATACCAAGAAACGCACGAAATCCCTGAAGACAGGAAGAAACAGACCGAGAGAACATTGATCTCACCACCTCTTCTTTTGTTAAGGTTTTTTAATTATACCATGCCTTTCTACTTCACGCAAGAGCCATGTCTTGCATATTCATAGCGTTACGTTATAGTATTTATGGTATGACTAAGGACATAGACAACATCGTACAAGAGCTTGTAAAAGCAGGGGCGCATATCGGGCATCGACCGTCATTTAGGCATCCTCGCATGAAACCCTTTATTTTTGGTGTGCGCGGCGCAGTTGAGCTTATCGATGTTCGAAAAACAGCAGAAGCGCTCCAAAAGGCAAAAGAGTTTGTTGAAGAGCTTGCGGCAAATCATAAGATTATTTTATTTGTGGGAACAAAACCCCAAATGCAAGAATTGACTAAAAATATTGCACGTGCCTGTGATATGCCTTATGTGATCAGACGATGGCTGGGAGGAACTATTACTAATTTTGCGGTTGTCGCCAAACGCTTAGAAGCATTTCGGGGTTTGGAAAAATCGATAGCGAATCAGCAAGAGATGGAAAAATATACCAAAGCAGAACAGCTACGACTTCGCAGAAAATACGAACATCTGGAAGAAGAAATTGGTGGATTGAAAGAATTGCGAAAGCCACCAGATGCGCTTATCCTTGCTTCTCTTCATTCAGAGGCATTACCTGCAAAAGAAGCGCGTATGAGAAATATTCCCACAATCGCCATTGTAGATTCAAATACCGATCCATCGCTTGTTGATTATCCTATTCCGGGAAACGATGACGCGCTTTCCGCACTTAACTATATATTCTCCCGATTGGCAGAAGGAATTACGGAAGGCCAAAAGAAACAAAAAACAAAATAATAATTACTTGTTCCTTATTTTTATGAATATTGCCTTGGTTAAAGAATTACGGGCGCGTACCCAAGCATCACTAAGCGATTGTCAAAGGACACTGCAAGAAGCAGGGGGTGACCTTGAAAAAGCGATAAAATTACTTCGAACCCGTGGGAAGACGATTGCTGCACAAAAAATGGGAAGAACCGCATCTTCCGGAATTATTGAAGCATACATACATGGCACAGGCGCCTTGGGGGTGCTTGTAGAACTGCGTACGGAAACTGACTTCGTGGCTCGTTCAGAACAATTTAAAGCGCTGGCCCACGATCTTGCGTTACATATTGCAGCAGCAGCGCCGCACTATATGCACCGCGAAGATATCCCGCGAGAAATTATTGATGAAGAAAAGAAAATAATCGCACAAGAATTTGAAAAGTCGGGAAAATCTTCACAGGTTATTGAAAAAATAGCTGAAGGAAAAATAGCAGCGCTTGCCAAAGAAATTGTGCTTATGGAACAAGAGTTCGTAAAAAATCCCGACCAAACAGTGTCAGAAGTTATTGCTGAAGCTGTTGGTAAATTTGGAGAAAAAATCGAGATAGGGCGCTTCGCACGAATAGCAGTAGGGGAGTAATATGTTTGTGATTCTTTTTGGGATATTTTGCCTCCTTTTTGGAATCTCCTTGGTTTTGGTCGTGCTTATTAGAAAATTGCCTGTTCTGGGAGAATTTAGCGCACCTTCTCCAAAGGTCAAGCTTACGATACCCAAAATAATACCATTAAAAATAGATTTCCGAGCAGCACAACGTCGATCATTCGGGGCCCTTGAAATTGCCATGCAGGGTTTGCGAACTGCGCTCTTTGCGTTCTTGCGTATAAGTGACCGTCTTCTGCGTCTCGCGCAAAAAAAAGCGGGAAAGAAGAATGTGGAAATGCTCCCACAATTTCTGTTTCGCACGAAAAGAAGAAAAGCATATCTTGAAGAAGAAAAAAAGTTACTTGAATGGATTGAAAATCACCACGACGATGTTGCGGCATACAAACGCCTAGGGAATCTTTATAGTGTTGCCGGAAATATTGATGAGGCACGGACTGCATTTCAACAGGCCCTCAAGCTTGCGCCCGACGATGACGAAATAAAACGCCGATTGGATGAGCTTGCAAGTTTATAGCTCATTATAGGCGCCAGGATAGCTCAGCGGCCCAGCACTAGAACAAGTTCGGTGCTGGATAAATGCCGCAGCGGTTTTGTCTGTCCGCCCTCGCCCAAGCCTGAGTAGCTCAATGGTAGAGCAACGCTTTTGTAAAGCGTAGATTGTCGGTTCGAGTCCGACCTCAGGCTCTCAGGCTCAGGCGTAGGTAGGCGGGTAAACCGCAGGTCGTGGGTTTTCCCGATTTGGCCCGCGAGCGCGAATCGTTATGAAGCGTGAGCGGCTGCCAGTCGCAATCCCGTACCGAACTTGTTCTGGTACGGGACGAATCCCGCTCCTGGCTTTTGCTGGGGTACCGAAGCGGCCAAACGGGTGTGGCTGTAAACCACATGGCTTTATGCCTTCGGGGGTTCGAATCCCTCCCCCAGCACAATCGCTCGTTCTGCGTCGCAAGTTTTTACGCCTTTATAGATAATTTTATTTCTGATCCCACTGCCAATCCGATGAAAACTTGCGTCACGAACTCGTTGAAAAATATAACGCAACGACCACGATTAATACCTTGACTCCTGTTATACTAAGTGATACAAAAAATAATAGTACGAGGAAAGGAGAAAAATGTGGATACCGAAGCAAAGCTGACTTTCGGAGAGCTTAAAGTAGGCGATAGATTCATCGCATTCCCGCTTCCGGGGGATAACAAAGGCCATGGCGGATACAAAGGAATCCATTACATTTGCCAGAAAAAACAAAAACTGATATTGTTAAATTACGTTACGCTGTGTTCTGGCGTTGAAGGTCATATGCCAGAGAACGCACCGGTAATAAAAGTCAGATAACCGCCCAAAAAAGCGGTTTTTCTTTACGGTTATTGCAAAATAACCAATTCCGTCTATGCTAAAATAAGAATGAAAAGAGAAGATTTTAAGGGCAAAAAAGTGCTGGTAATGGGTTTAGGGACACACGGCGGGGGAGCAGGAACCGCACGTTTTTTAAGCGATAGTGGGGCAAAGGTCACTGTAACTGATCTTAAATCCGAAAAAGACCTCGGGGAACCGCTCAATGAACTTCGCGGATTATCTATCCATTATGTGTTGAATGGACATCATGAAGATGATTTTAAAAACACCGATCTTATTATAAGAAACCCCGGTGTTCCCGTGCATTCGCCGTATCTTGCAATTGCCCAAAAACAATCGGTACCTATTGAAACGGATGGTTCCTTATTCTTAAAACTTTGCCCTTCGTTCACTATTGGTATTACGGGCACCAAAGGAAAGTCAACCACTACTGCCCTTACTACGGCGATGTTACGAAAAGGAGGAGTTGATGCAAAAGCATGTGGCCTTCCTGGAACCTCATTATTAGAAGCACTAGAAGACCTTAAAGGAAAAAGCGTTGCGGTTGCAGAGCTTTCTTCATGGCAGCTTGAAGGTATTACGCATGAAGGAAAGGGGCCTCGCGTGGCAGTAATTACCAACGTATTTGCAGATCATCTCAAAGATTATCCTTCGTTTGAGGCATATCGCGAAGCAAAATCTCGCATTCTGTTATATCAAAACAGAAAAGATGTTGCTGTATTGAACCTTGATGATCCGAATACGCCCGTACTCTTAAAAAAAATAAGGGGCGAATGTTCATTCTTTTCTGGTATATCGTGTGAAAAAATGACTGGACAGAAAGGCATATGCATTAGTCATGATAATATTTTCTTCGAAGACGGAGGTCAGGAACATATGTTTTCTTTTATACAATCAGAATTATCTCTTCGTGGACCGCACAACATTTCAAATATTGCCGCAGCGCTTTGTGCTATTTTTTCTGCAACACGACATTCGCAGTGGGAGAACGTCCCTTTCGATCCATCTGCTTATCAAAGAGCAATAAAAGTTTTTCCTGGATTGGAAGGAAGATTAGAATTTATTGGAATGAAAGAAGGCGTTACCTATATCAACGATACTGCTGCCACAAATCCTGGAGCTGTTGAAGCAGCATTAAAATCTATACCACAAGACACAAAAATTATATTGATCTGCGGAGGGCAAGATAAAGGATTAGAATATCACAAACTCGCAGAACGTATAATGCAGCGGGTAAAATATGTGATTTTCCTTGGAGGCACGGCCACAGAAAAGTTGTACGCGGCTTTGCAAAAATTAAATTTTATTCGTACATCCCAGGTTTTTTCTGATATGCAGTCGGCCGTTCAAGCAGCGAAACAACTTGCTGAAAGGGGAGACATTATATTGCTCTCTCCAGGCGCTGCTTCCTTTAATCTTTTTGCAGATGAATTCGCTCGGGGTAGAGCTTTTAAAAATGCCGTCGGCTTATGACCCGCAAAACACAAAAAATCCCTGCCGATCCAGATAAACCACTTCTGGTTACTATTCTTATTTTAACCATCTTCGGCTTAGTGATATTGGCAAGCGCTTCTTCTGCAATTTCACAAGTTGAACATGGTAATCCTTATTATTTTGTAAGCCGACAAATTGCACTGGGTATCGGCGGAGGTATTCTTTTGGGCGGTCTTTTGTTCATCCTGCCGCATCAACTCTTAAAAACCCTTGCAATACCAGGTCTTATGGGGGCACTTGCCGCAATGCTTGCGGTATTCATTCCAGGAATTGGCCTTGGATCGGGAGGAGCGCATCGCTGGATCGGTCTTGGTCCAATTACGGTTCAACCGGCAGAAATTCTTAAAATTGCCGTGGTCATATATCTTGCGGCGTGGTTTACCCAGAGGAAAGATTCCACCATCTCTTTCCGTGAAGGATATCTTCCTTTTCTTGGTATCGTAGGGCTAGTTGGGTTTTTTTTGATATTGCAACCGGATATCTCAAGTTTAGGTGTAATCGCTTTTACGGCCCTTGCGATGTATTTTGCCGCTGGTGCACGTATCCATTATGTCGCCACAACGGTAATGATGGGAATGGGAGCACTGCTTCTGCTCATACGTATTGCGCCATATCGCGTAAACCGCATTCTTGCGTTCCTTAATCCAGGTAGTGACCCATTGGGCATCGGTTGGCAGGTAAACCAGGCAATGCTTGCTATTGGTTCGGGGGGATTATTTGGAAGGGGATTGGGATTCTCGCGCGAGAAACTTTTTTGGTTACCAGAAGCATTTGGGGATACAATCTTTGCGGTGCTTTCTGAAGAACTTGGTTTTATTGGAGGTATAACAGTTATAGGCCTTTTTATTTTTCTTGGATGGCGAGGACTGCGAATCGCACGTTCGTTAAAGGATCCCTTCTTAAGTAATCTTGCTTTTGGGCTCACGTTCCTTATACTTATTCAGGCATTTTTAAATATTAGTGGAGTTGTTGCCTTATTGCCGCTTATGGGTATTACGCTTCCGTTTTTCAGTTACGGATCCTCTTCCCTGGCGATAACCATTGGAGCTGCGATGCTGCTTCTTTCGCTTTCTCGCGCAACGCACAAAAATTTAATTCCTACGCAAAAATAGTAGGATTTATTGTATGCGTATTCTCTTTACGGGGGGGGGGACTGGAGGTCACATCTTTCCCATTCTCGCTATTTTCCGTTCGCTTAAAAATCGATTGCCTAAAGAAACTGAATACTATTTTGTTGGACCAAAAACAGATGGTTTAGAAACGCTTACGCAAGAAGGAATTCGCGTATATGCCATCATCGCTGGAAAGTTGCCAAGGTATATTACAGCTCGAATTGTTGTAGAACTTATAAAAATCCCCACAGGTATGGTTTTGGCAATTATAGCATTATGGCGTACCATGCCCGACATTGTTTTTGGCAAGGGTGGTTATGGAACTGTACCAATAGTACTTGCTGCCCGCTTATTTGGTATTCCGGTCATAATCCATGAATCGGATGCTATCCCAGGGGTCGCAACAAGAATCGCTGCGCGTTTTGCGAGTGCGATTGCGATTTCGTTTACAGATACCCTTGCGTGGTTTCCGAAAGCCCGCATTACCGGCAATCCAGTTCGCGTTACGATCAAGCAAGGATCCCGTCCCCAAGCTCAAGCCCGATGGCACATAGCGCTTGGTGAAGTTATTTTGGTTCTTGGGGGAAGTCAAGGTGCCTGGCAATTAAATCAGACGATATTGGAGGCAGCGCCAACGTTGCTAGAAAAAACAGAAATCATCCTTCAATGCGGCGCAAAAACACATCATACTACCCTTGAGCTTGCACGACGCATCTTGCAGAAAACGCCGCACCTTGCCACCTTACTTCATATCGACAAATTTCTTGACGAAAAAGAACTTGCAGATGCATATGCTATTTCTTCATTGGTTGTCTCTCGCGCAGGATCGGGTACATTATACGAAAATGCGCTTGCGGCAAAACCAATGCTCCTTATACCCCTTGAAAGTGCAGCAGCGAATCACCAAAAGGTCAATGCAGCTATTTTTGCAAAAGCAGGAGGGGCGGAAATCATAACGCAAGAGAATCTTGCACCTCATCTTTTTTCAAAAAAAATCCTTACGTTATTGCAAAACAGACCAAAACTTCACCAAATGTCCCAAATTGTACAACATCTTGCCCTCCCAAATGCTGCTGATGACGTGGCTTCTATGATCATTGAAAACATTCCGAAAGCACTATCATGATTCCTCATCTTACCCAACCACAAAAAATATTCATCCCGCCTCCAATTCTCCCCGGCAAAATACGAGTACGAATCGCGCCGTCTCCAACTGGCGCTCTGCATTTGGGTACGGCACGTTCCGCCTTATTTAATTATCTTTTTGCAAAAAAATATCAAGGAGTATTTATACTCCGAATTGAAGATACCGATGTCGAGCGATCTGATCCAAAATTTGAAAAAGATATTGTCGAAGGTCTTCAATGGTTGGGTTTAGGATGGGATGAAGGAGTCCGGATAGGAGGAGAATACGCCCCGTATCGACAATCGGAACGTATTTATATTTATACCAAATATCTTGATCGGCTTTTGAAAGAAGAAAAGGCATATTGGTGTTTTTGTACACCAAATGAGCTCGCAAAGGAACGTCTCAAACAAAAAAAGGCGGGCCTTGCGATTCGATATTCTAGAAAATGTGCAGTACTTTCTTCGGCCGAGATTAAAAAACATCGATCCGAAGGCAAATCCAGTATCCTGCGTCTTCGCATTCCTGACAAAGAAACTACTTTTTACGATCTTATTCGTGGACCAATTACATTTCATACAAACCTTTTGGGCGATATCGCCATCGCCAAGAATATCTCAACGCCACTTTATAATTTTGCAGCAGTCATTGATGATTATGAAATGGCAATCACGCATATTCTGCGCGGGGAAGATCATATCGCTAACACCCCAAAACAAATTGCTATTGCAGAAGCTCTGGAGATACAAAGCCCGCAATTTGGTCATTTCCCTCTCATTTTGGGAAAGGATCGAACGAAACTTTCAAAACGACATGGTGCTGCTTCTGTTCAGGATTTACGGAATCTAGGATATCTCCCTGAAGCAGTTATTAATTTTCTTGCCTTGTTAGGCTGGAACCCAAAGGATAATCGAGAGATTTTTTCACTTGATGAGCTTATTGAGGCGTTTTCTCTTGAGGGCATACAACACGGGGGAGCGATTTGGGGTCAAGAAAAATTAGACTGGTTTAATACACAATTCATGCGACATTCTGAAAAACGATGGCTTAATGATCGCAAATCCCTTCCTAATGAGCTTATTGAGTATATGACGTCTCTGGTAAAAAAAGCTGTGGTTAAAGAAGATCCGACATTTATACGAAAGCGTTGTTCCGATATTGTATATTTGGTGCTAGAACGGCTTCCTCTTTCAAATCTTGAAAAGGACTTTATGTCAGAATTTGGTTTCTTTTTCGGCTTACCACAAATAAAATCAGAATTGCTATTTTGGAAAAATATGAATGTTGCAGATATTCGCCAAGCTTTAAAAGATATATTTATTATATTAGAAAAGATTCCGGCGGAAGAGTGGGAAATAAAAATAATTCGCAAAATGATTTTTCATCATGCAGAAAAAACAAATGATCGAGGAAGGATATTGTGGCCACTTAGAATAGCCCTCTCCGGCCAACAAAAATCTCCTGGTCCTCATGAAATTGCTTCCATTTTAGGAAAAGAGGAAACACTGACACGGATTAAAAAAGCAATAACTGTTTTAAAAGAAAATGGCAAGAATGAAAAACCTATGAGATAATATATATATATGAACAAAGCGCAACGGACTATATTTCAAGTTGCTTCTTTCATGATTGCGTTTGCTTTTCTAGGAAGTGTTATTGATTATGTGGGAGCAGCCCCCGATATTGAGGACTTAAAAATAGAAATCAATAAACGTTCCGAAAAAATTCAAGAATTGGAAGCACAAATTCGTGAAACAAAAAACACGATAGGGGACTTACAAAAATCAGAGCGAACGCTTGCCAATGAAATTGCCCGACTCGATGCGCAAATTAAAGCACTATATTTGGATATCGCCCTTACCGAAGAACAAATCGGATCATTAAATCTTGAGCTTGAAAGAATTTCTCTTGAAATCAAACAGCTTGAAGACAAATTATATGAAACAAAAAAACAAACGGCTGGAATACTTCGAAGTCTTCAAGAAACAGCCGAATATGCTTCTCCGGTCACGCTTGTCTTCTCATCTGAAAGTTTTTCGGAGGTTTTTGATAATCTTACTGCCGGAGAACGTCTAGAGGCCGAACTGATACTGATTATCCGCGACTTAAAGACAACAAAGCAAACGCTTGAGGAAAAACGGATAATGACGGAAAAAAAGAAGCAGGAACTTGAAACGTTCCGAGAAACTCTGGCGGTACAAAATAGCATTCTTATATCAGAACAAGACGACAGAGAAGATCTTCTGTATACTACAAACCGCCAAGAAAATCAATTCCGGCAAACATTAAAAACTTTAGAAGTCCAACAACAAACAATTGAAAAAGAGATTATTCAATTTGATGCGCAGTTACGTCGTTTAGTTAATCCATCTGCACTTCCGTCTAAAGGAGCGCTTTCGTGGCCAACCGATGTGGTTCGCATCACGCAATATTATGGCTCCACGGCTTCAACTGGTTTTATTAATGATCAGTATCTTTTTCATAACGGAATTGATATAGCGCCTCCTTCAGGTATCGGAACCCCAATTAAAGCCGCAGCTTCAGGAACAATAATCGGAATGGGAAATCTCGGACGTTTGGCATATGGAAAATGGATTGCCGTGGATCATCGCAATGGCCTTATAACATTATATGCCCATCTCTCAAAGCAAGCGGCGCAGCTTGGCCAATCTGTGCAAAATGGGGATGTTATTGGATATGAAGGATCAACGGGTTTTTCTACAGGACCCCACCTTCATTTCACGGTTTATGCTTCAGAAACATTTCGCATAGAAGAACGCTCCTATGGTCTTTTGCCAGTAGGGGCTTCTCTTAATCCAATGGACTTTCTAGAATAATATAACAGATTGATTTTATGATTCGAGTAATATTACTTATCTTTTTATCAATAATCTATCTATTATCGATACCCCTTCCTGGACTAGCCGATTTCCACGATGTGGCCACGCCGCAAACACCTCAGAATCTTGAGGAAGGAGGAGAACAGGTCTTTGGGGCAATTGATATTATAAAAAAAATATGGTATTTTGTTGCTTCTATAGTTGTTATTATTCTCGAGGCAGCAAATAGGGTAATGGAAGCGTTCCAAAATGCTTTTGGACAAGGAATAATATCGCAAGATCCACAAGGGTTTATTCCCGAACGTATTAATGATACTATCGATAAGAGGTTGCCGCAGTCGCCGCAGGAATAATACGACGCAAAAGATATATTGTACGACTAATCATATCGCCTCCCCTTTACCAATAAGCCACACACAAACCACCGACAAAGGTGCTATCAATATTAAAGAAATCACTTTTTATCCAATCCAGGACAATTCCCTGCCGGTTCGTACCCGGCTCGTTCCGCCTCTACTTCACTTGAAAAGAATATTTTGTTGTCTTCTTTTATCTGTTGAGCTCCTGGGCAGTTTAAAAGATGGTATTTTGACCCTTGTTGCGAGGCAACGATCTGGTAGATGGACGGCGCGTCTTCTGATGTATCTGAGGTTTCAGATTTCGTCTCGATAGAAATAGCTTCTGGAGGAATGTTTTGTAAAACACTCAATCTACCAAGGCCAAAAGATATCAACACTAACACAACGACTCCTCCACCAATCAAAAAATCTTGTCGATGTTCATTCCCCCCTTCTGCTGCCTTCTTGATATTTTCCCAAAATTCCTGTATCATAACAACATATCATTTTATACCGCATACTAATATTTTGCAATAACTCATATATAATATGGCAAAAACAAAAGCGACAGGATCAACACAATTAGGAAGAGATTCGATTTCAAAACGACTTGGAATAAAATTATTTGCGGGTCAACATGCCCGTCCTGGGATGATTTTGGTGCGTCAACGGGGAACGCGGTTTTTACCTGGAATAAATGTAAAACGCGGAGGAGATGATACGCTCTACGCATTAAGTGAAGGAATGGTACAATTTCGTACCATTACGAAACGAAGGTTTGATGGTAATACCAGAAAAATAAAACGTGTTGATATATTATCACAAACTAGTGAGCAAAAGCCGAAAAAGAAATAATTTCATTTGTATTCAGATATTATTAAAAGACCTTCTTTAAACAGAAGGTTTTTTATGAGCGGCTTCAATAAAAGCCAAAAAGAGAGGATGTGGATTTAAAGGACGGGAGCGAAGCTCTGGATGAAATTGGGTTCCGATAAAAAATGGGTGGTTTTTAAGTTCAATGATTTCAACAAGCTGCTTATCAGGATTGATACCAGAACATATAAGTCCTAACCGTTCGAGTTTCGATTTAAATTCATTATTAAATTCGTAACGATGTCGATGGCGTTCATTCGCGATTACTGCGATGTTGGTTCGTTTTTTTCGGCTATACGCATGCTGAGCGAGGGTATGCGGAATAACTTTACAAGTATAATTTCCCAAGCGCATCGAACCGCCCAATATTTTCTCGTGTATTTTAGTAACTTGTTCCGGCATAATATCAATTACAGGAAATTTTGTTTGCGGATTGATTTCAGTTGTATGAGCTTGTCGCATATTTGCGACGTTGCGAGCAAACTCTACTACGGCTAATTGCATACCAAAGCAAAGCCCAAGAAAAGGAATGTATTTTGTCCTTAAATAATGGATCGCGCCAATTTTTCCTTCCGTTCCTCGTGCGCCAAAACCACCGGGAACAATAATTCCATCGAATTGTTTTAATTCTTTGATTTTTTGCGGAAATTGTTCATATGCTTCAGAATCCAACCATTGGATTTTTGGTGTTAATCCCCTCTCCCATGCCGCATGTTTTATTGCTTCAATCACGGATATATAAACATCTTCGAGCACAAAAGCACCGCTGGCAAAATACTTGCCAAGAATCCCGATAGAAACTGTTTTTGTGCTCTTTTGGGAACGATGGATAAATTGCATCCAGGGCTTTTCGTAAACAGCTTTTGGCTTACGGATGGGAATGCGCATCTTCTTACATAATCTTTTCGCAAATTCTTCTCGTTCAAATTGCAGAGGAACCTCATAGACCGAAGAAAGATTCGGCGCCGATATTACGTTTTCCTCAGCCACATTACAAAATATTGCAAGTTTCCTCTTCCGAGGCACATCTATGGGTTGGGCAGCCCTCCCGACAATAAAATCGGGCTGAAGGCCAGCTGCTTGAAGGGCATGAACTGCCTGCTGAGTTGGTTTTGTTTTCATTTCACGCAAAGCATGCGGGATAGGAAGATAGGAAACCAATACAACGGCGACATCTTGCGGGGATTCGTGCCGCATAAATCGAGCCGCCTCCAAATAAAGGATATTCTGATATTCCCCTGCCGTTCCTCCGATTTCTACTAAAAGAATATCTGCACGCGCTTGACGTGCAGCCAACTTGAGGCGTCGAATAACTTCATTGGGAATATCTGGTACAACTTCAACGCATCGACCATTATACTCCAGGCCTCGTTCTTTACGTATAACTTCCTGAAAAATTTGCCCAGTGGTGATAGAATTAATACCCGGAAGATCCACTCCTAAAAACCGTTCATACGTTCCAATATCCTGATCGCATTCCATTCCGTCTGAAGTGACGAATACCTCCCCATGCTCTACTGGATTCATTGTGCCAGCATCCACATTAACATAGGGATCGATTTTAACGGCAGAAACAGCATATCCGCGATTATATAAAATGCGTGCCAAAGAAGCGGCCGTCACGCCTTTCCCGATACCAGACATAACGCCGCCCACAATAAATATAAATCTGGTCATGGTTCTTGTGGGTGATCAACTATCTCTTCAATAATAAGTTTAATTTGCACTTCAAGCCCGTGAGGAAATAACACATTCAACGGATATTCCCCTGCTGATTTTATTGAATCAAATTGTAATTGTTTTGTTTCAATTGGATATCCTTGTTGCTTCAATACTTCGCTCACATTCCTCGTGGTTATGGCGGCAAATAAATTCCCTCCGGGTTCAGCAACGCGTGCCGGGATCACAATCTCAAGTCCATCGATCTTAGAGGCAAGTTCTTGGGTTTGTTTTAATTCACGTTCCGCTTCCTTTGTTTCCTGCGTTTTCTTGTGAGCAAGTTCGTCCAATACATGAGATGTTGCGGGTTTTGCCATGCCGCGGGGAATCAGAAAATTGCGCCCGAAACCATCGGCCACTTCAACAATCATATTTTTTTTCCCTATATTTTTCACGTCCTGAAGAAGGATAACGAGCATAAACAAAACTAACGAATGCTAAATTCATTTATATTACCGCGTACTTTTTCCCAGTGGAAAGAAACATGGGAAACGCGAGCAAACGAAGAACCCTTATGACACCACCCTAAGAATTGATGTAAAGAATCTTTATTACCTTCAGCCATAATTTTTACTTTACCATCCGGAAGATTTTCTGCATATCCTACGATTCCAAGCTCTTCCGCTTTCTGTTTTGCAGAAATACGAAAAAATACGCCCTGTACAATCCCATCAATAACGATAGAAAGCCGCCCCTGATCCATGCCTTTAAGGCAAAAGGGATTTCGCCACATCAAGTTGCGGATCAAGCCCCGCTTCCCGCTCTTCCGGTTTTATTTCAACAAGAATATCTGGATTCAAACCTGCCTCCGCTAATGAATTTCCTGCGGGGGTACGCCACTCCCCTACTGTAATTTTTAATACGGCACCACTTTGTTTTAAGCGTATTAGTTCCTGAATTGATCCTTTGCCAAATGTTTCTGATCCAACAAGCTTTATATCACGCTCGTCTCGTAACGCACCGGCAAGAATTTCTGCTGCAGATGCGGTTCCTTCGTTCATCAAAACAACAGTCGGAAAATCGGCAAGAAGGCCTGGTCCTGATGAACGATGGATTATATCAGCTTCCCCACGCTTTCGTTCGATAACAACCACAGAATCTTCTGGAAGAAGAAATCCCGCAACCTTAACGGCTTGATCCAGAAAACCGCCTGGATTATTTCGTAAATCAAGAATCAATCCCCTGGCATTTGCTTTAGTAATTTGTGCAGCTGCGGCTTGAAATGCAACAGCGGCTTCTGAGCTAAAACTATGAAACTGAACGGTCGCGATACCATCCTCAATTTTTAAATCCAATGGAGGCACTACAATTTGCGCACGCGTGATAGAAATTTCTTTGGCTGCTTCCTGATTCCTCGAAATACGAAGGGTAACGATTGTTCCCGCAGGGCCCCGAATCTTGGCCACCGCCTCCTCCAGCGTTATGTCTTCGGTCGACGTATCATCAATCGCAAGGATTATATCCCTCGCTTCAAGCCCCGCCTCTTTCGCGGGAGTGCCTTCCAGAGGAGCAATTATAGCAAGCAAACCATCTCTGAAACCGATTTCCGCACCAATACCCTCAAAATGACCGCTGGTATCCTCCAAAAAACGTTTTGCTTCATCAGGATCAAAAAAGGTGGTATAGTCATCCGTTGATTCGCGCACCAAACCCCTTATTGCTCCCCATAAGAGATTCTGCTCTGAAAGATTTTCGGGATGGATATAATTATCTTTGAGAATTTGAATTGTTTCCGCTAGCAAAGAAATATCGATATTGGAATCTTCCGGATTTGCTTTCCAGGAAGATAATGAAAAGATTTTATCTCCCCATACACGCGCAATAACAGCTCCAAAAACAAACCCGGTAATAAGAAATCCGCACAGAATAAAAATGAAAATAATCTTATTTTGCATGATAAAGAAAATGACTATTGAGAAGTTTTAAAGATGTTTCGTATGTCCTCTTGAATTTTTGAAAAATCATCATCTTTTGGAAGCAATATATAGGATCCATTCATGCTAGAAGAGTAAAGATATTCGCTTGTGGTATCTAATACAAGTCGGCGCGGCATCGCTTCACTAATAGTACGGCTGGTCTTAACCACATTCACGATATCTTCGGCCGATGCATCAACGCGAACATGTTTTCCAAGAAGATCCAGAATAGATAATATTTTTGTTGGATTTGTGATAATACCAAGATTTTTTGCTTTGTTTCGCATAGCAACAAGCACCTCCTGCTGGCGGCGTGCCCGATCAAAATCGGATGTGGTAAAACGTGAACGAACATAATATAATGCAGTTTCGCCATCCATTCTTTGCAGACCCTGCGGAACATAAAAATCGATACCACCCCATTGCTGGTTCTCCTGCAATGGTTTGGCAACGTCAACCTCAATCCCTCCAAGCACGTCATCAATAAAATCCTTAAATGCTTGAAAATCGACACTCACCGCATAATCGATATTAACCCCCACAACCTTTTCAACCGACCGCTTGGCAAGAAAGAGGCCCCCGCCCCGTGGCTGCATTCGTTCCCCTATCTGATAGGCCTCATTAATTTTCGCTTCTTGTCCGACAATCGGAATTTCGATCCAAATGTCGCGCGGAATAGAAATAAGCGCGACATCTCCCGTATCTGTTTTTATAGATACCAAGAGCAACATATCAGTAAGAAGACCGCCGTGCGGATCGCCTTCACCCCGAATCCCAAGCAAGAGGACATCAAACCGATTTTGTTCTGCGGGATCCGCTAAAGGAAGCTGTGATGGAGTTATCCCTAAAAAAGACCCGATCCGTTCAGAAACAACACTAAAAGTTACCCCCACCTTAAAAACCAAAATGCCAGCAATAATAAGGCAAAGCGCCCCCATGATGGCAATTGTTTTTGGGAGGATATGCCGTTTTTTAAGAGGCAAAATATGCCCTTGTCCTTGATTACTGCTATGAGATACGGGGGGCTTGATATCCATGTGTTGGGAAACGATAAGTCGCGAGAATGGCAACAAAAACAATAAACACAATAAATACTCTATCATTTAATAGCACAACGTCAACGAGATTATAAATTGCTACCCATGCGACTAGAAAGGCGGGCAAAAATAGCCCTTTTTGCAAAGCATACACAAAAAGGTCTAAAAAAAACGCTAACGCAAGAAGTCCGGCAAAAAAACCGGCCTCTGTGGCGATATCAAGATAAAGATTGTGTGCAGAAGCACCTCGCCGTGATGCATCAACGGGTTGATTTAAAACAACCCCGTAATTGCCGAAGCCGACCCCCAAAAGAGGATTTTGCTTGATCGATTCCAAAGAAGCAAGCCAGATTTGAATGCGACTACGATTAGAAACCTCACTTATGTCGAAAATAGTTCGTGCGCGCTCAAAAGCCACTGCCTCGTCTTGCGTCAGAACGCCAGCACCCCGTGTATTAGATATCAAAAAAGAGGCGAGAGGAAACATCAAAAAGAAAAGGAGCCACAAAGATGCGGCTGTTATAAAAACGGCTTCTGCGCGTGGAGGAATATGAACGGCTTTTTGAATCAATGAAGTGATTTTGTGATGCGTCAGAATTTGAAAAAACAAAAATCCAGCACAAAGGAATAAAAAAAGGATTCCTACCCAAATAAAAAAATGTTCCGGGAGAGACAAGAATAACAAAAATCCTACGGGAGAAATAAAAAGAAGAAATGAAAAAAATACGATCATCCCAAGAATTATACTTATTGGAGGATATTTTTTTAGAGGAAAACGGTTTCGTAAATCAACAACTCCTAAAAAGGTAACTATAGTAAAAGGAACTAAAGCTGCAATCCAGGTTCCACGGGATCCCGAAAGAAATATGCCCAACGAGGAAACTATGGCAAGAAGAAATGCTAATAAACGCGATATCCGCTGTTGAAAGCCTATCCACCATACTCCCACCAATATGAATATGGAAAAAAGCGCAAATGAATGTGAATCCGGGAATATCGAAAAAAGTCGTAGGGTTGGTGGAGCATCGGGGTAATACGAGAACCATGTATTTGATTCGGAAAGTACTCGCCCAAGTTTCTCGCCGTAAAACAATGGGATAAAACCTCCGGACCATCCGTGCCAAAACTCAAAAAGCGAAGCAAACTGAACGATAATATACTGAATTAAAGCAACACCAAATACAATTATCACAGCCCCGAATAAACCCCGCAAAATTGCCTTAACATACGCAGCGCTCCTTTGAGCCAAAGATCGGATAACTGGGTACAAAAGAAGGATATTTACAATAAATAGAAGCTTTCTAAGCCCTGCCGTGGGATCTTCCGCGACCAACAGAGAAAGAACAACGGGGATTCCCAAGCTTATCGCAATCCACTCAAAACTTGTAAGTTTGGGTAATACCAATACCTTCGGACGATCCTTGATAAACCACGCGATAAAAAGCGTTAGTATCCATATGCGCCATGCCGCAAAACTTTCAAAACCCAAAAGGGGAAGTGCCGGAGCAATTGGAGCTGATGCGAGAAAAAGGACAAGTGCTTGTTCAAGCGGCAAAAAAAATAAAAGAAACGCAATACTACCTGCGAATATATATACCGCGCTATGCGGAAGGATTCCTGCAACAATCGCAAGAAGAATTACCACTTCAAAAAACAACCACGTCCAGGGTGATCGAACAAAAGACATCATGGTGTCTGAAGAATCGTAGTAAGCGTTTGTTGAGCACATGATTTCCATGAGAAATCCCGTGCACGTATACGGCCTGATTCTCTCATATTTTTACGCAACCCTTCATTATTCAACACGTCACGGAATGCCCTCTCAATTGTTCCGACATCGCGCGTATTTGAAACATCATAAGCTGCATCGCCGACAACTTCGGCAAGAGAGGTGTTTTTGGTTGTAATTAAAGGAGTGCCTGCTGCCATTGCTTCAAGCGCCGGCAACCCAAACCCCTCGTAATCCGAAAGCCATACCATAGCGGTTGCTGACTGGATTATTGCAGGTAGCAATTGTGGGTCAATGAAGTCAACACGTTTTATCGCATCTCTCCCAAGCCGATTGTTGATTTCTCTTACACGTTTATTGATATTGGCAGGAGGTCGTGTTCGATCTTTCCCCGCAATTAAAAACTGCAGGTCCTTAAATTCGTGTGCGATTCTCTCAAATGCCTGTATGCACTCGGGAATATGTCTGCGCGTGAAAATTGATCCCACAAACAAGAAAAATGGAGGCAAGATGCTATATCGCATGCATGCCCTTTTTTTGTCTTCTTCTGTTTCATCAAAGAAAAACTCTTCCCCTGCCCCCTCGGGCGTAACGATGGTTTTCTCCTTTCGGATATACCACACTCGTGTTATTTCGGTTTTTGTAAACTCTGAAGGCACAAATATATGCGCTGCACGCGTTGCGGACCAACGCGACAGGATCGGTAAAAAAATACGATCAAACATTCCCGGCCAAAAATAAAGATCGGGTCGTGCCGCATAGACAATGTCATGTATAGTTACGCTAAACGGCACACTACTTAGGAGAGGCGCGACATATGCGGGATAAAAGGCATGTTCAATATGATCTTTACGCAATGCCCACGGGAAAGCGACATGAAGAAAAAAAGCGTTCGAGGGATGGCCAAAGTACATGGGCAGGCGTTTCAACGAAAAAGAAGGGGCTCCAAAAATTTTTGCAATATCGGACGGTATCTCTTTTTTAAAATAAAGGAAAAACTGAGCATGTATGGACGATGTTTGTTTCCATTCCTTGAGTAATTCATAAAGATACCGGCCCACGCCGGTTCTCTCTCCTTCTAATGATCGAGCATCAATACCTATACGCATAGGATTTTGTGCCTTATACACTATTCTTTAATTTCTCCTACCTTATGCAGCCATGCATCCCGTATGCCAAGCATAACGCCAGCAGCAAATGGGCGTTTTTCGGGCAAAAACAGCCATTTAACGGCATGCCATGCGGCTCTCGGTACACTCCACAGATAAGCAAGAATAATCTTTCCAAACGGGGCGTTGCGCAAACATAAAAAAAGACCGCCCCTCACGTGATAGCGCACATATTTCACCGATCGTTCGGGCGTGCTTGCCGCACCCTTATGCCACACCTTTGCGGCAGGAATAACGGCACACAACCAACCTGCTTTTTTCGCACGCAGCGACCATTCGGCATCCTCGTAATATAAAAAATAGTCTTCTGGCATAAGATGGATTTCCTCAAGAATTTGTCGTCGGATCAACAAACAGCCACCGGTTGCGTATCCGGTCTCCACATACTCATGCCCATTCAACTGTCCAGAATCCATCTCGTTGACGAAGCGATGTTTTCCTCTCGTGTATAACCAATTGATATCAGCACCCGCAAACCAAAACTGATTTGTTTTTTCCCCATTGTCTTTCATTCGATATATTTTAGGATTTGCCAAGCCAATAGTATGATGCTTTTCCATCACGTCAAGCATCTGTTTTAAGAACCCGGGGTCCACGATAGTATCGTTATTCAATAAAAGGACATAGCCAGCACCTTTGTGGTAGGCAATTTTAATGCCTATATTATTGCCGCCGGCAAAACCGAGGTTCTCCTTGTTGGCAATCAGGGTATAGGGTACAGGGTACAGATCCTTATTTTTATCGATAAATTCTTGGATTTTCGTTACGGACTCATCTTCTGATCCGTTATCAACGACAAGTACTTCAAAAACGGGCTCTTTGACAACCAAAAGCGACTCGAGGCATCGCAAGGTGTCTTTCCATCCATTCCAATTCAAGACAATTATGGTGGTTTTAGTCGGTTTTTCCATATTTTTTACGAGCGCGTAGTGCTTCGAGCGGGTTACGAGGCCGGAGCGGCCATGGTTCCCGCTTCAATAAAAATTATAATCGTACGCGGGAGAGCGAAAGCCGAGTCCCCGAGTTCCGCTCGGTGGGCGGAACGAGGAAAGCAAGAAGCACTACCGCGAGTATCATTCCCATACTTTTTGTACCACGGTTCCGGGATAATACGTCGTTACAATTGTAGCCGCTACTGAACCAAGCTCTGCCATTTTGCGAGCACCTGCAGCATCAAGACCAATGCAATGCACTGCTCCGCCACAGGAAGTATATTTATATGTCGTGCCTTCCGGATCCCCTACCCCGCCTTTAAGATATTGGTATGCCGCCTCGCAAAATTTTCCGCCCCAAAGCATGCAGGCATTTAGTGTTGGTCCGGGAGCTCCCGAAGAATACGCAGAAAGTACCGGAGTACCAATATACATTGCAACCATGCCTCGTGTTGCTACAACCGCCGCAACCGGGTCTTTGGCGCGCAGTTCAAAATTATATCCCTTGTACCACTGGTCTGCGGTAGTGCGACGAATATGGAATGGCTCCTCTGCCCTTTTGCCCCCTTTCTTAATATAGTGATATGCGTATGAACGCGTAGTAATAGCAAACGCTTTAGCGTATTCAGGATTCTCACCGTTAATGGTCTCGGCAATTCCTTTCAGATAACTTTCAATAGGCAATTCATTAATAAACCAAAAAGTGCCCGTATTGTCTTGTCTTAATTCAATAATGCCACGAAAACGGTTATCGTTTAAACCGTTCCATGCAGGATCTGTATAAGGCGCAATAGTGGCAATACCCTCCACGTGTGGCTCAAATCGCCAGATCTCGGCGTTTTGCGGGATAACGCTATATGTCGTTCCTCCTACTTGGGTCGAAACCGTGGTTCCGTTTTTCTTTACGGAATATAAGACATCATAAGAGATATCAATTTGATTACCAGAAGCTACAGTCGCAAGCCCCACGCGCATCGTTGGCTCCACCGCCCCGCTATTTGTTTGGTTTTGCTGTTCTTGCTGTTGTTGATTGGCCTGGTTCTGTTGTTGACTGACAGCCACGGGTTCTTGCGTAGCATCGGCTGCCGAAATAATGGGTTGTGCTTCCGGATATGCGGAAAGTTCCGAAAGGGTAACCGATCGTATGGCATCCCAACGGAAATTCAACGCCAGAAAAACATCCGGAGTTTGTATCCAACGGCGAAATCCTTTTTGTACAACGTAAACAGCCCCGCTGCCTTCGGTCCTGATAAGCGACCCGTCCGGCCATGTCACATACTGACCCTGTGAATAGTAGGATGAAAGCTCCTGATCAGAAACCGTTCTGATATCATCCCATCTGAAATTTTTGGCGACAAACAAGGCAGCAGAAGCAAAGGGACGTTTCAGGCCATTTTCTAAAAGATATACTGTGGGTGCAGCACCCTTCACAAGAGAACCTGACGGAAAAAGCATAGGATCTGCTTTAGCGTAACCTGAAAGATCTTGATCGAGTAACGATTTAATAGCAGACCAAGCATAACGCAACGCAGTAAAAAGCGGTGCTGAGGAAATGTGGCGGAGTTTCCCTGATTCGAATATATAAACCCTTTCGTCTGATCCTTTAACTAATGTCCCGTCGGGGTATGGAAGTGGGTTGCCAATGCGCCAAAGCGACAATTCACGGTCAGATGCCTCTTGTATCGCATCCCATCGAAAACCCGAGGCGACAAAAAGATCTGCCGTAGGTATGGCGCGACGTATTCCCTGCTCGATTTTATATACCCTAGGACGGGTAAACGATTTTACTAAAGATCCGTCAGGCAAACTCGAAAGTGTTGCGCGGGGGAAAAGCGTTAATTGGGTACGCGCGATCAAAAATGCTAAAACGGCCGAAGCATTACGATCGTGTAATGCTCCCTCTTGTATCGCAAACACGCCCTGCATATTTTGTGCCTGATAAAACATCCCAGCGAAAGTTTGTACATATGGCGTCGCAGCAATACGGGCCGGAGCCATATCATAAGTATCGGAATTGCCCGACTCAATATCCCCATGGGATGCGAGCGTTGGCCCTACAAAAGAAGAACCGAAAGAACCAGAAGCAACATCGCACGAACCGTCACTGCGTTTCTGGTTTTGCCAAACCGTCGTGGTGACGTTCATTGCCGCAGGGTCAAAACCGTTTGCCGCACCAAGCCAAGCGGCAAGTCGCGCAACAGAATCCTCCTGCTCTTGGCTCATTAAACCTGCCCGCCAATCCCCCAACAACAGCACGCCGGCTGTTCCAATATTAAAATTTTGGCACGTTGCATCTTTATAAAGATGAGCCGCCCGGGAACCGTTGCCGCCATAACGCCCCTCGTATATCCTCCCCTGCCGATCAATGATATAGTTATATCCAATATCGCCCCACCCGCGCGTTACACTATGATAGCGGTAGATATTTTGAATCGTGGAAATCGGATATTGGGTTGCGTTTTCAGTACAGCGTTCAGGATTCAAGCATCCCTGATCATGCAACACTATGCGTTCCACACGGCTATAATCAGGAGGGCTAGTGCTTTGGGCATCTGGAAGCCAGGTTAAAAGATTTTTCAGATCTTGTGTATTTTCCCATGTCCCGCGGGAGTAAACTAAAGGAACATCGCTGCCGGAATACGTTGTTTCTGTAGAAAGAGAGGTTCCGCTTGTTTCGGAAGGTATTGTTTGCGGGTCGGCTTCATTTGATCCGGCCTCCTGCGCAATCGCCACAAACATCCCCGGCAATACAAAAATCGCCACCAGCAAAATGGCAGTCGCTAAAAGCATTATTACGATACCGCGCATAGGGACCACGCCCTTATTCTACTATAAAAGACGTTACAGCACAATGGTTCTTACCGTTTGCGTCTCGTCCCCTGCATCATATTTAGAAGTTTTTGTGCAACGCGCCACTGGTCACCCGCACCAACCGCTAACAGGATGGCGTTTTGAGGAAGTATGTTGCGGAGCACCTGCGCGGCCTCTTGGTGTGTTGCAAAATGAGGCGCCCGCAGAGTTTTTGCAAGCTCCCTTGATCCTATTTTCCCCTTCCGCTCGCGCGCAGAACCGTATGTAGTAAGGATATACACCCTATCCGCAAGATGAAGCGCTTTTACAAAATCACGGAAAAGCGCTTGAGTACGTGAGAAAGTATGCGGCTGGAAAAGTATATGTACCGGCCGCCTGGGAAAAGCTTGTCTTGCTGCCCTTATGGTTACTGCAATTTCCGTTGGGTGATGCGCATAATCATCAATCACTACAGGGGATAAGGTGTGGGGGACAAAACGATGAGGAGAGAGAATTTCGAAACGGCGACGAGTGCCCTGAAATGTTTTAAGTGCTTTTTTGATATGTAAAAATGGATAGCCGAGTGCCAAGCCGCACGCAATTGCTGCTACAGCATTATATGCGTGGTGTTCGCCAAATAATTGAAGCGTCACTGCGCCAAGGCGTTTTTTATTGAAAAACACAGAAAACAATGTTCCCCGGGGGCCGACCGTAATGTTGGCGACACGAACCACGCTTCGGGGGTGTTTACCGAACGAGAAAACTTTGTGCTGCTGCTGTTGCGCCACGCGCCATGCTACCCTGTTATCTCGTGGAACGATAATTATTCCCCTTGTTTTGAGCCGTCCGATAAACTTTTTGAATGCCCAGGCATATTTCGCAAAACTAGGAAACACATCGGGGTGATCCCATTCTACGTTCGTCAAAACTATCATATTTGGTTGATAGTGAAGAAACGCGTTTTTATATTCATCGGCCTCCAAGACAAAGTAGGGCTTAGTGCTAAGCGTTGAGTGCTTAGTAACACGCGCATTCGATTCCCAATTAAGAACCTCTGCCCCAATAAGCGCGGTTGGGTCGGCGCCGAGTTTCTCCAACATCACTCCAATCATTGCTGCAGTAGTTGATTTACCATGAGTGCCAGCAACTGCAATACCAAAAGAATTATTGAATAACTCCCCCACCGCTTCAGGATACGATAATACCGGAATGCTCCTTCTCTTCGCCTCTCGCACTTCACCGTAACCTGATCCCTTGTCCCTGGTCCTTGGTCCCTGCATATACGCATTCGACGCAACCACAAAATCCGCACCCCTTACGTTCTTTGGAGAAAACCTCTCTAGTACCGAAATACCCAACCGTTTTAAAATCGCGTCAGTATAAAATTTTTCTTTCGTGTCTGATCCCTGTACTCTATACCCCAATCCCTTCAGTATCTGCGCCAATCCCGCCATACCGGCGCCCTTAATGCCAACCATCCATATTTTTGCGTTCTTCCTAAAAACCATATGCATATTATCGCAACCGGGTTGCGATAGATTGTCTTAAAATCAAAATCGGAAATATAATCGCTGCCCGGAATATGCGCGGAAAACGTCTCGGTTGTGTGCTTAAACGCCACAACCACTCAAGACCTAGGATGCGTAAAATCCTAGGGGCGCGTACTGCGGTTCCTGCCCAATAATCAATAGCTCCGCCAATACCCATCGCAAGACGGAGCGAGGATAATTGCGGCGCTACCCGCGCAATCCAGAACTCTTGCTTTGGAGCCCCAAAAGCTACGAGTAAGATCCGTGGCATGAAATGCCGGATTCTGGAAATAATTTCCTGCTCAAGGCCTTTTTCTTCCGTCTCCCCCCCCGTCTTAACTCCTAAACTGCCGTTTTGTGGTTCGGCGTGGATAGAAAGACCCGGATATTTCTCTACGAGTTTCGCCGCGGCCTTCTGTACAACTCCTTCTCTTCCACCCACCAGTACAACCCGTTCGCCATGCCACGCCGCATGAGTAATAAGATCAAGGGCAAAATCCACGCCGCTTATCCTTCCCGGAAGAGTTCTGCCTATCATTTTGCTTGCAAGAACCACCCCAATGCTATCCGGTAAAGAAAGGTCTGCGCTATTCAACACATCACGATATGCCCGGCTTTTTCGTGCCTCAAGCAATATCTCGGCATTGGGAGTAAATATAAAATGCGTTGTGTTACTGTGGAGAAAATCGACGGCTTGTGCTAAAACCTCGCGACGACTGAGTGAACTTATCGAAACGTCAAAAATCTTGATCATGACGCCGTCATAACAAAAGGATAAGCGTTTACGGTTTCGTATTCTGCCCCGCTTTTTCGCAAATGGCTCTCCATAAGATCTAGGGTTTTGGGCATAAAATCGAAGGAGGGCATAATACCGATTTCTGGTTTTTTGCTGCCAAATTTCCGGCGCCATTCGTGTTCTTTCATTCTTCCGATCGTAATATGGGGCAAAAGATCACGACGTTCGAGCTCAAATGAAACCTCTAAGCGCTGTAACGATTCTCCCAGGGCTTCTTTTAATATAGAGAGCTCCCGCGATGAATTTGCGTAAAGCCAAAACATCCTTGGCAAATCCCGTGGCGGTCCGTAATCTATACTGGTGAAATGGATTGAGGGTGGCGCGGACATGCGCGCAATGTTGCGTACCGCCGCTTCAATCACGCCAACGTGTCGAGGTATAACCCAACCTATAAAAAGAACGGTTATATGAAGATTTTTAGGACTGGTCCAACGAACCGGAAAATCCCATACTTTCTGTTGCCATATTCCAACCCGTTGCTTCAAATCATTGGAAAGGTTTATTGCAACAAAAAGACGTCGTTTTTTCTCCTCCATTAAGAGTATAATAGCATTATAGATTAGGGGCTTGCCATTATATGTTTGTCGATGTGCTTCCTGTAATCGGAATTGGTTTTGGGATCAAGGCGCTGCTTACATATCGTAGTCAAAAATCCTTACACGAGGGGGCGCTCGTTATTGTTCCATTTGGACCACGACGTATACCCGCCTTCGTGGTTTCATTAAGAAAATCGAAACCGCCCTTTCTGAAGATACGCGATATTGAAAAAACTGTAACCTCCTCTCCATTTCTCATCAAATCCCAATGGAAAATGCTTTTGTGGCTCGCGGAAGCGACGGCTACGCCACCAGGACAGGTTGCTCGGCTTTTTGTGCCGCCTTGGGTGATGGGTGAAACAGAACATCTCAAAAATCCTTCCCAATCCTTTAAACCACGCAAAGGACAAAGAAAAACTGTCTTTGACTTTGGAAATAATCGAAAAATGCGGAAGGCAATCCAAAGATCGCTTCTGGCAAAAAGGCAGGTACTTGTTTTGGCACCAACCAATGCACTCGCTGAAAATTTAGCCGAATACCTAAGACATTTCCAACCGACGCTTTATTTTGGAGGTAACCGAACGAAGGAAAGGGATCTTTGGAATGATATTCGTATAGGAAAAAGCGCATTGATAATCGGAAGTCGGTCAGCGCTATTTCTCCCTTTTTCCAATCTTGATCTCCTTGCCATAACAGATGAAACAAATCCTTTGTATTTTCATGAATTTACAAGACCCAAATTCCATATTCCTACTGCAGCAAAATTTCTTGCACAAAAAGTTCATGCCACGCTTCTTTTGACCGGAACTGTACCTTCCCTTGATACGTGGCGACGATATGAAAAAGCCATATCCCTCACGCTCCCACAACGCAATATACAAATTCTGGATCTAAAGAAAAGAAAACGCCTTCAGGTATTCACAAAAGACGCCTTGATGCTGATCGACAAGACCATTAACAATGGAGGAAAGATATTTATCTTTGCCGCGCGTCGGGGAGAGGCGTCTGTGGTTGTCTGTCGCGACTGCGGTGCGGCGCTGGTATGTCCGCGCTGCGAAGCCCCGATGCCCGTTTTCCGAAAGAATTATAAATCAGGAGAAATAGTATTAAGATGTCGGCATTGCGGCCAAGAACTGCGCATGGCATTGGCTTGTCCGGTCTGCAGAAGCTTACGCCTTACGCCACGGGGCATAGCTGCCCAAGCCATTGCCTCAGACCTTGCCCACCATTTTCCGCATGCAGCCCTCTTTGAATTAAGTAGTGATGCGACTTCGAATCAAAAGGCCCAAAAAAAGATCCTCGACGAGTTTGCAAAAACACCCAAAAGCATACTTATCGCAACGCATATGGCATTGGCTATGAATGTACCGCAAACCGATCTTATTATTGTTGCAACAGCAGAACAATTAGTTGCAATGCAAGATTTCCGTGCCGAAGAACGTTTTTTTGAAACAATAATCCGTCTTAAGGGCATGCTGGAAAAAACAGGTACGCTCGCAATTCAGGCGTGGCGTACCCAAAATACCCTCCTGGACACCGCGGCGCGGGGCGATTGGAACCATTTTGCGAAACAGGAATTAATATTGCGCAAATCGCTTGCGTGGCCTCCATTTCGTCGTATTGCAAAATTGACGCTTGAAAATAAAAACGCCGAAGTGGCGGAACGGCAATCCCAAAAACTTATTTTACAATTAAAAAAATCTTTATCCCTTATCCCTTATCCCATCTCCCCCGAAGTAATCGGCCCTTCCCCCGGTCTTATTCCTCGCCCGCGCGGGAAGCATATACGTATCCTTATTGTAAAATGGAAGCCGGGAGGAGAATTTGATACATTGGTTGAGAGAAAAATAATAAAAATTACTCCCCCAGAATGGGAGATCACTATCAATCCTTCATCAATTATATAATATCTTATGGCACAAACTGATATCGTACCCTATACAAACCGCCGTATTCGACGGAAAGGCGAAGCGCTTCCAAAATCCACAGATGTTGCCGTGCTTGTTGAACAAATGAGAAAAGCCATGAAAATACATGATGGTATTGGTATTGCGGCACCGCAAATTGGCGAGGCGGTACGAGTTTTTATAATAGAAAAAAAGCTTTTCCCCGGCGCCGATCTCCCATCAGACGTGTTTATCAACCCCAAAATACTAAGAAAGGGATTTAAACGAGAGATCTCGGAAGAAGGATGTCTTTCGGTGCCCAACGTATTCGGACAGGTTTCGCGAAGCCTAAAAATTACCATTGAGGCCTTCGATCAAAATTGGAAAAGGTTTCGTCTATCCACGCAAGAACTTCTTGCGCGAGTCCTGCAACACGAACTTGACCATCTTGATGGAACGCTTTTTATTGATAAAGCAGACGCCGATACGCTACATGAGGTGGTATATGACAAAGAAGGAAAACCGACATTGCGTCCTTGGACGCAAAAATCCAAAATCCAAAATCCAAATGATAAAACAAATTCTAATTTCTAAAACGGACGGGTGTTAATAAATTTTTGATTTTGATATTGTTTTGGATTTTGAGCTTTGAAATTTGAATCTATGACAAACATTGTTTTTTTCGGCACTCCGCATTTTGTCATTCCCGTTCTTGAAACGCTGGTTTCCCTTCCCTATCGTTTGGCGGCTGTAGTAACGGTTCCTGATAAACCGCAAGGCAGAAAACAAGGCCTTGTTCCGCCGCCGGTAAAAGAGTGGGCACAAAACCATACCATTATTGCGTTTCAACCAGAAAAGCTCGATGGCATATTCGTCGCTACATTACAAAAACTCAACCCGACCATTGGCATAATTGCTGCATATGGATGCATAATTCCCAAGTCCGTGCTTGATGTTTTTCCAAAGGGCGTGCTCAACATTCATCCCTCACTGCTTCCCCGCTGGCGTGGACCCTCTCCTGTTCAAACGGCGATTGCTGCCGGCGATACTACGACGGGTGTATCCATTATGCTGACAGATGAGTATATGGATCATGGGCCAGTACTTATACAGCAGGAAACCGCTCTTAACGGAACAGAAACCGGGAGCGAGCTTACGGAAAAGCTTTTTCGATCAGGCGCAGAACTTTTAAAACAAACGCTGCCCCGTTGGCTTGACGGCAAGATAGTTCCGCGCGAACAAGATCATGCGCAGATGACTTCTACAAAAATACTTAAACGAGAGAATGGACGTCTTGATTTTTCAAAATCCGCAGAAGAACTTAGGCGGCTCGTACGTGCCTATACGCCCTGGCCCGGCACCTTTTTTGAGCTGCCAAAAATAGGACGAATAAAAGTCCTCACTGCATGGTTAAAAAAAGAAAAACCCGACAAGCCGCCGGGAACATTCATTAAAACAGACGATGGATTTGCGATTGTATGCAAAGAAGAGATGCTATTTCCATCCGTGATACAACAGGAGGGTCGCAAACCCATCTCTGCAAATGTTTTTGCAAAAGGGCATCCGGATTTGTTTATTGAAGGATAAAACCGTCCACCGAGAACGCACCGCCACCCAAAAATACAAGGGCGATGGAGGCCGCAAAAATCACAAGATCAAACTCATATCCCCCCACAAGCCCTTGTCGTAATTTTATGGCAAGGGTTGTTCCTATCATTTCAAGAGCAAAAAGTGCTGCAACAAGCGAAGTAAGATATCCAACGAAAAGAAAGATGCCTCCCAATACTTCAAGGGTTCCTACAAATACTGCGATCAATATCGGGGCAGGAATACGTAAGGACCTTAAAAATTCTGCGGTCTGCTGCGGCCCCTCACCAACCAACTTTGGAAAACCATGCACCACAAAGATAATTCCTAAAACTAACCGCAAAGCCAAGCTTGCAAGCGTCGCCGATTCTGCGGTAATTGGCCCAAAAATGGTGGGGTCGAGGAGAAGTTGGGGCACAGGGTTAAAATATCTAATTAGCTTAATTGATCTAATTGATCTAACATGGATTTCGGAAATTGATAAATTAGGATTTCTTTAGAGTAATTAGAAATTAGGTCAATTCTCGAAATGGAATTTGCGGAACGGGGATTTCGACAGGAACGGAAGAGAGCTGTTTGAAAATTTCGGCGTCAGAAGGCTTCCCTACTACAAAACCATAATGCATGGGGATTGCGCGCTGCGCTTGTATTTTTTGGGCCGCTTCTGCGGCTTCTTTTGCATCCATGGTGTAGGTGCCGCCGATAGGCAAAAGCGCGGTTTGAGGCGCTAAATCTTCCATTTCAGGAATCAAGTCCGTATCCCCTGCATGATACCATTTCTGGCCATCAATTTCGATAACATAACCCACCCAATTGTTCTTTTTTGGATGGAAGGATTTATCAATATTATATGCAGGCACCGCCTTAATCCCCGAGCCCATAACTTCTTGCTCCTCTCCTGGTGCAATGGCGAGCGCCCCTTCTCCCAATTCTTCCGCAACGTCTGCTGGCGCAACAATAATCGTTTTATCGGTCCGCAGTCGGTTAATCGTTGCCGTATCAAAATGGTCGTAGTGCGCATGGGTAATTAAAATCGCATCTGCTTTCGGCTCTCCATCCGGTACCTCCCATGGATCAATATAAAGAAGCTTGCCTCCTGGAAGATCAAAACGGAAACTGGATTGTTTGTACCAGAGAACTTCGTTCATATGCTAATCATTTATATGATACCAAATTCGACACCCTTAATCCAAGCAGACGAATTTTCTTATGCTGCGGGTTTTCGCGGCGATCAAGAAACGGCAAAAGAAGCGCCATGCCGACCCGTTCAAGCACTGCTGTGCTCTTCTCTGCTTGTGGTAATGTCTTTGCGCGCGTTTTCGTGATAAATCCTTCGGACCGTATTTTTAACTCAATGGTTCTAAATGATATGTTTTCTTCTTTTGTATCCCTTGCAACCATTGCCGCCAGTTTTTTTATTGTTGCAATTAACTCTTGCGCATCAAAAGTATCCTCATCAAACGTATGCTCGCGGCCTATAGATTTTGTTTCGTGAAATTCCCTTACAGGCCGATTATCCTTGCCGCGCGCTGCAGTATATATGCCTTCTCCCCATTTCCCAAACCATGCGATAAGATTGTCACGCGAGATTTTTCGAAGCGCCGCAACCGTACGAATTCCTCTTTTCTCAAACAGTAAATTTGCTTTAGGACCAATGCCGGGAATTTTCAAAACCGGCATAGGATCCAAAAATTCTTGTACTTTTTCCGGTGGCACCACAGTCAAGCCGTCTGGTTTTTTGAAGTCCGAAGCAATTTTTGCCACCAATTTATTTGGCCCGATCCCAATGGAACAAATCAGCTTAGTTTGTTGCTTTATTTGCCGCTTGATTTCTTTTGCAACTTGCGTTGCTTTCTTCCGCCATTTGGTCATTGGGGTTTGGTCATTGGGATTTAACTCAATATATGCCTCATCTATCCCTGCCTGCTCAAAATTCTCACTGTATGTACGGATAATTGCCATCACTTTCGTTGATTCGCGCCCATATTTCTCAAAGTTCCCTTCAAAAAATATGCACGGCTTGCCGCCTTTCGCTTCCCCTTCCTTACATAATTGCCACGCCTTTGAAATTGGCTGCGCTGAATGAACCCCGTATTTACGCGCTGCATAGTTTGCGGTTGAAACCACTCCTCGCCCCGTAGGGCGAAGCTCGCCCCGCGGGGCGGCCCTTACTGCTTTCGGATCGGCACCCACCACAACAGGAAAACCCCGAAACGCTGGGTGGTCCCGTTCCTCAACCGCAGCAAAAAATGCATCCAAATCGATATGCAGAACAACACGATCGCTTGCTTTTTCCATAGGGCACCGATATTATAACAAATACACCCAAAAGAAAGGCGGGTGCTTTGTCAAACGAAAAACCAATTTCGGATCTTATTCCCTGCGAATGTTTCAATGGCCTTGCAAACCAAGAGGTTGATTTCATTTGCGAATTCGGGCCGTGGGTATTGATGCTGAATCACCAGCAAAACTTTCTTGGGAGAACGTTGGCGATACTAAAACGTCATGCAGTAGATTTTGGGGAAATTACTCCCCACGAGCTTATACCATTGCTTTCAGCATACCGCCATTGGAAAGCAGCGATAGATAAGGCATTCAAGCCAGATAAATATAATCTTGCACTGTTAGGGAACGAGGAATATTTACACGGCGGGCATGTACATTTCCATTTTGTGCCGCGCTATCGTAGGCCCGTCACGTTTGCCAGCGAATCCTTCCAGCATGATACGCCCGAAACCACTACCCAAAACTACTCACGCGTCGACCGAAAACAGATTTATCCCATAAAAATCAGAAGAAAAATTAAACACAAAATCCTGCGGTCTTGGCCAAAACATCTTGCAATAAAGAAATAATCCGCCCATTCGGCGGATTTTTTATTCCCTACTTTCTATTCCCTACTTTATTGGACATTTCGAATGATCGTGGGGCCGCGCAGGACAATATTGCCTTCCATATTCAATGAGGCAATACGTAAAATCAAACCATTCTTTTTTTGGTAAAAGCCGCATAAGATCCCGCTCGATCTTTACTGGATCGTCATTGTTTGTGAAACCAAGTTTTTTTGAAAGTCGGCGGACGTGTGTATCAACGGCAATGCCCTCAACCACGCCATAAGCATTACCCAACACAACGTTTGCGGTTTTGCGCGCAACGCCCGGTAATTTTAAAATATCTTCCATAGTACGCGGTACTTTCCCGCTAAAATCTTTCTTAATCATTTTTGCAGCCGTAATTATATTACGCGCCTTTGCGCGGTAAAAACCGGTTGACCTTATTTCCTGTTCAAATTTTTTAGGATTGGCGCGAGCAAAATCATCGACTGTTTTATATTTTTTAAATAGCTTTTCCGTTACTTCATTCACTTTTTTATCTGTGCACTGCGCCGAAAGGATAACCGCAACCAAAAGTTGAATGTTATTACCGCAACGAAGGGAGATTTTTGCTTTGGGAAAGAGTTTTTTGAGCTTTCGGACAACCTCAAGTACTTTTGTCTTGCGTTTTTCATCAATTTTTCTTAGCGTCATACGCCTAATAAACCCTAATTACGTTCCCCCCAAGATCAAGCTCTACAAAATGGCGCGCCCTGCCCTCGCGAAAAGCCGAACATTGGTTTTGCGGGTCATCATCAACGGCTTGCCTAGGTGAATGCGCAATGTCAATAATCCAGTCCGAGAAACGTTCCGCATTGTCCAGGCAGGGTCCTTGCGAAAAATCGGTTCCTGTCGTTTGTTTTTGGGAAAAAAGCTCCTTTGCATATGCTGCTACCTGCTCATTTATCGTTGGTGTAGATTCTGTGCCTCCGGGAGACCGCCTTAAAAGCCATAATCCGGCACCCAAAGCGAACCCAACCAAAAGAATTGCGGTTAAAAGACACGGAAAACACACCTTTCTATTATTTTTGACTAACATAGAAATTATTTTTAGGGAAAAACGCTAGAATTTGAAACATACAACCCAATATGATCAATGCCTCTTTTTGACGAAACTCTTATTTTATTATCTTTTACACTATTTCCACGAGTTATCCACAGCTGATTAAATTTTATTAAATTATCTGCCTAAAAACTCTTATCCAATAAAGGGTTTTGGACGCCGATCAGCTTTTTCACTATATTAAAGCCCTTGCTATACAAGGGCCCTTCGAGGCGGAAGTTCTCCCACCACCTCAATTTTTTTGACTTTATTGTCTTCATCGATTCGCGCAATTGCCAAAATAATTTTAAGGTAAGCAAATCGCGAATCTTCCTGCAGCATAACACCTGCACGTGCAAGGTTTGCACGATGCGCCTGTTCTTCTTTTATAGGATCCCCCATGCCGTACGCCCCGCATTTGTTGTCATGGTCCACCAATACCAAAGCATTGATGTGATGCAATTTCTGGGAGGTCTCAATATGCCACAACAGAGATTCACGAAGGGCAGGAATTTGCGGCTCAACCAGGGCCTTTGAAACGCCGGCAGCCACCAAAACATCACATTCAACAATACCAAGCACGTCTTGAACTAAGCTAATGGCCTGTGGGGCATCTTTTTGGTACAACCGCCAATCCATGCAAAACACTACAGCGGCAGCTATGACATGTGGTTTTTCGTTAGTCATATATAACCCTCTTTTCAATTATCCTTCTTTTTGATACATTAAGGATAGTAATTTGTAAAGCGAGAGGATAACAATGGAACGGCTTGCGGGAAAACCAGTTTCCGATTCGGCATTTGAACACCGGGAACGAGTGTTCCCACATCATTTGAATCCTGGCAATATCCTATATGGCGGCTGGATACCTTTTTGGGCAGACAGCGTTGCGGCACTCTGCGCCGAGCGACATTGCGGTATACCTATTGTGACTGCCGTAATGGATGGCATTCACCTTTTATGTCCGGTTACCAAAAACGATGTGTTGCTCTTTAAGGCATCAGTAAACAGAGTATGGGATAGTTCCTGCGAGGTTGGGGTAAAAATATATGCGGAAAATCCTTATACGCGCCACCTTCGACACGTCGCAACAGGATATTTTGTTATGGTAAGCATGGCGCTTGGCCCTGACGGAAAACGGATATCTATGCCCAAAGTAATTCCAGAAACAGAAGACGAAAAACGCCGCTTCAAACAAGCAGCTGTGCGCAATAGAAGGCGAAAAGCGGAACGCAAAAAAATGTTAAAAGAAAATCAAACGGCCTAACGACCGTTTGCCCCGCACAGTATTGTCCGGGGTTTTTCTTATTCTTGTTGAATTCCTGTCTGACCACGAGCTTTGCGGCGGCGAGCAACATGGAGCTGCGAAAGTGCGCGCTCAAATGCTGCGGTTGCCTCTGCAAATTTTTCAGAGTCCGTGGTTTTATATTCCTCCATTGCTTTTTTCGCCCTTTGCCGAGCTTGTTCTGCTTCTACTTCTTCAATCTCTTCCACGCGCACAGCAGAATCAGCCAAAATAGTTGCACGCGTATCGTGCGGCTCGCCTTTGAGTTCCCTGCGCACCTCCAAAAATCCTCCGGCAACGGCGAAATACAGTTCCTCGCCGTCTTTTTTCACGCGCACCTCTCCCGGCGCAACAGGTACAACCAAGGGAATATGGTTATTTAAAATCGTTAACTCGCCTACTTGCGTCATGGCGGTTACGGAATCAACCTCATCTTTCACAAACTGGCGTTCGGGAGTAGTAATTTCAAAATGGATTTTCATAACAGAACGCAATTAGATTCATTAGAGTAATTAGACATTAGGTTAATTCGATAAAATTCCCTTCATATAAAACGCCTGTTCGGGTTTGTTGTCGTGTTTGCCGTCCAAGATTTCTTTGAAAGCACGGACTGTGTCTTCACGTTTCACATACTGACCCGGAGTTCCGGTAAAGGTTTCGGCAACAAAAAAGGGTTGTGATAGGAAGCGTTGAATGCGGCGGGCGCGATTCACCGTAATTTTATCTTCGTCCGTCAACTCCTCATACCCCAAAATCGCAATAATGTCTTGAAGATCCTTATAGCGCTGCAAAACACGCTGCACCCCCCGCGCAACATTATAATGCTCTTGCCCCACAATTTTCGGCGTCAAGATAGTTGAGGTCGAATCGAGCGGATCAACTGCCGGGTAAATGCCAAGTTCAGCCAATGAGCGCGCCAACACCACGGTTGAGTCAAGGTGACCGAAGGTTGTTGCGGGAGCAGGATCGGTAATGTCGTCTGCCGGTACATAAATTGCCTGAACCGAAGTAATGGAACCCTTATCTGTCGAAGTGATACGCTCTTGCAATTCTCCCATCTCGGTTGCAAGGGTTGGCTGATAGCCGACTGCCGAAGGAATACGGCCCAAAAGGGCTGAAACTTCCGAACCTGCCTGCGTAAAACGAAAAATGTTATCAATAAACAAAAGCACATCTTGCCCTTCTTCATCCCTAAAGTATTCGGCCATGGTAAGCGCAGTTAGTGCCACACGCAAACGGGATCCGGGCGGCTCGTTCATTTGCCCAAAGACCATGGCTGTCTTTTCAATAACGCCGGATTCTTTCATTTCCCGCCACAAGTCGTTTCCCTCGCGCGTGCGTTCCCCAACACCGGCAAAAACCGATACTCCTCCATGTTCTTTCGCAATGTTTCGGATAAGCTCCATAATAATCACGGTTTTGCCAACGCCCGCACCCCCAAACATCCCGACTTTTCCTCCTTTTACTACCGGCGCAATAAGGTCAATAACCTTAATGCCAGTTTCCAAAATCTCTGTTTTGGGCGACTGTTTCGTAAATGGCGGCGCCTCACGGTGAATAGGAAGGGAGGAGGCGCTTTTTATCGGCTCCCCGTCGTCCACGGCCTCTCCGAGCACATTAAGCACTCTGGCGAGCGTTTTTTCGCCTACGGGCACGGAAATGGGCCTTCCTGTTGCTTGAACGGGCATACGGCGCTTAAGACCGTCTGTGGGACCTAGAGCAATTGCGCGCACCACGCCATAACCAAGCTGCTGTGCTACTTCAAGCACCAGTTTTTTGCCTTGATGCTCCAATTCCAAGGCATCATAAATCGCCGGGGTCTCTGCTTCCGGAAATTCGACGTCAACGACCGGCCCTATAATTTGTTGAATCTTGCCTTTCATAAATACTACGAAGTACGAATCTTCACGAATATATGAATCAAATTCCTATAATTCTGTGGTCACGCTCTAAGCGCCTTTAAGCCCCCGACTATATCAGCAAGCTCTGTCGTAATCACTTGTTGGCGTAAAGAGTTATATGTCAGCGTGAAGTCACCCAAAAGATCGCGGGCGGCGTCAGACGCATTACGCATAGAAACCATACGTGCCGAATGTTCGGAAGCCAAACTCTCCAGTATTGCTTGATAAATTTCCAATTCAATCAACCGCGGCAATAAAGCATCCAACACTTCCGCCGGATTGGGTTCAAACAAGTACTCCGTGCTGATTTCTGATTTCTGATTTCCGGTCCCTGAAATTGGCAGTAATGCTAATGCTCTCGGCTCATATTTCACGGTTGAGATAAACTCGGCATAAACCAACCGAACTTCGTTGATTTCTTCCGAAAGGAATAAATCAATAATAGTACGGGCAATAGGACGAATATCGACTGCGTTTGGCGCGGCTTCAAACCCATCAAACGAGGCAACAAGGTTTTTCTTTCGCCGCAAAAGCGCTCGCTCACCCTTTTTACCAATTGCCATAAACTGGGAATCGCTTTCTGCCTTACGCGATCCCTCTTGCACAATTTGTGTCGGCAATGCACCACACAGACCCCTATTTGGCGTAATCAAGACAACCAACGGCACCCCCCTGTCCCCTGATTTCAACAATGGATGCAACGACTGATCTTTTGGGATTGCGGCCCCAAGCGCCTGCAATAATTCCCACGACGTTGCGGCATATGCTTTTGACCGTACTGCTGCTTGCTGGGCTTTACGCATTTTTGACGCCGCAATCATCTCCATTGCTCTGGTAATCTTGCCTATGGATTGGGTTGCGCGGATTCGACGGCGTAAATCTCGGATATTGGCGGGCATGGTTTAAAATTTCTAATTGACCTAAAGAATTTCTAATGCGTTGAATCTCCAAATGTTTAAGCCGTTTTTAGAAATTAGATATTCGGATATTGGGATTTGATTAGAGCAATTAGAAATTAGATCAATTGCCTAAAATTTTCAACCGCTTTCTTCAATTCCCCTTCAAGGTTCTCATCAAGTTCTTTTTTCTCATCAATCTCGCCCAATAACTTGCTCTGTTGCCGTTCTAGGTACTCAAGAAATTCTTTTTTCCATTTTCCAATATCTTCAACAGAAACATCATCCAAAAGTCCCTCGGTTCCGGCATAAAGCATGGCAATCTGCTTCCCTAAGGGCAACGGCTCAAACACGTTTTGTTTCAAAAGTTCGGTTAAACGCTTGCCGCGTTCAATTTGTTTTTTGGTTGCCTCGTCCAAATCCTGGGCAAATTGGGCAAAGGTTGCCAGTTCACGAAATTGCGCAAGCTCTAACCGTAGTTTTCCCGCAACCTTTTTCATCGCCTTGGTCTGCGCGGACGAGCCCACACGCGAAACAGACAAACCAACGCTAATTGCGGGGCGTATACCTTGAAAGAAAAGCTCGCCTTCAAGGAAAATTTGGCCGTCGGTAATGGAAATAACATTGGTGGGAATATAGGCGGAAATATCGCCTGCCTGCGTTTCAATAATGGGTAAAGCGGTCAATGACCCTCCTCCATGTTCCTGGGACATTTTTGCCGCCCGCTCCAACAACCGCGAGTGAAGATAAAAAATATCACCGGGATATGCTTCGCGAGCAGGCGGGCGTTCCAATAATAGCGCCACCTGCCGCCACGCCCACGCATGCTTGGTAAGGTCGTCATAAATCACCAGCGAATCCTCTCCTTTTTCCATAAAATACTCGCCTATAGCGCAGCCGGCATACGGAGCCAAAAACCACAAAGGCGCCGGATCGGATGCCGCCGCTACCACCACAACGGTATGCTCCATTGCGCCGCGCTCTTCAAATTCCGCAACCATGCGCCGCACTTTGGACATTTTTTGACCTATGGCAACATAGATGCACGTTACGTCGCCGTCTTTCTGGTTCAAAATGGCATCTATCGCGATTGCGGTCTTTCCGGTCTGGCGATCACCAATAATCAGCTCGCGCTGACCTCGGCCAATAGGAATCATGGCGTCAATAGCAGTAAGGCCGGTTGACAAGGGCTCTTTTACGGACTCGCGCACCACAACGCCGGGAGCAAGTTTTTCAAGAGGATTTCGCTGCTCTGCCTTGATTGGCCCCTTACCATCAATGGGCTCGCCAAGAGCATTGACAAC
>MHSS01000009.1 GCA_001822835.1 Candidatus Terrybacteria bacterium RIFCSPHIGHO2_01_FULL_48_17
CTTTTGATGTTGCTCACCACGCCGCACCATGAAAAGAAAAAGGGCACGATTGTACAAACAGAGCTTCTTATGCCAAAACGGACGTTCACACTTTTTGTTGCCAAACAGGCGTTTGCTTCTTTTGGAACGCTTGCCATCACTTTTTCCATATCGCTTGCGAACGTCTCGCTGGTTAACGCAACCGAGGGCGTAAAGTACGCGTTTTTATTTTGTATGGTGATTCTTTTGTCGATTCGTTTCCCCCACATTTTGCGTGAAGACCTTGCCGGATCGTCGCTCGGGGCAAAAATAGCAGGAATAGTTTTTGTGGGGATGGGCCTTGCGTTTCTCGCATTGCCCGACCCCGTAGATTTCGTGAAGCGCATTTTTCTCCTATGAAAAAGTTTTTGAGGATATTGAAGCGCCTAGCCCTCGTGTTCCTCATTTTGTGCATCCTTGCCATTATCGCGCTTGCCGCATTAAGCCGCGGGCCGTGGGATCAAAAAATTTTAGAAAGCGAGCGCCAATGGGGCATAACATTTTCCACAATTTATACAAGACAGCTTGAGCTTCCTGTCGAGGAAACACACCTTGCCCTTTTGGACGAGCTTGCAGTCAAGCGCATTCGGCTTCCGGTGTATTGGCCGGAAGTGGAAGAGCGTGAGGGGGTATTCGATTTTTCTTTATACGATTGGTTTTTGGATCGCGCAGAAGAGCGTGGCGTTTCGGTAATTTTGACTATCGGAAGAAGGGTGCCGCGTTGGCCAGAATGCCATGTGCCTGAATGGGCGCGGGAGTTGTCGGAACAGGAGCAACAGCAAAGGATACTTTCTTTGCTTGAGGCGGAAATTAGGCATTTTCAGGAAAGGCGCAGCATTTGGGCATGGCAAGTTGAAAACGAACCCTTCATACTCTTTTTTGGCGAATGCCCCAAGGCCGATAAAGAGTTTTTTTCAAGAGAAGTTGCGTTTGTCCGCGGGCTGGATCCTGCGCGCCCGATTATTGTAAGCGATTCTGGCGAGTTGTCGCTCTGGTATGAGGCGGCGCGCTATTCCGACATTTTCGCAACGACGATGTATCGAGTCGTTCCCACGCTTGACCAAAAGGACTTCACAACTTGGCATATTCCCGCATGGTTTTATACAAAGAAAGCAAATCTTGTGCATCGCATAACGCCGCTCAAAGACGTTATGGTGATTGAATTGCAAGCGGAGCCCTGGGCGCAACTGCGCCAGGTTCAATTACTTCCTTTTATCGAGCAATTTCGTTCATTCGACACGGCTCGTTTCCATGACAACATCCGCTATGTTCGCGAAACCAATTTCAAAGAGGTGTATCTTTGGGGCGCCGAGTGGTGGTACTGGGCAAAATTGCATAACCATCCCGAGTTTTGGAATATCGCAAAGCTATTGTTTAACGGAAAGATATGAACCAATTTCCTGAAAACTTTCTTTTTGGTGCCGCAACCTCCGCTCATCAGGTGGAGGGGAACAATGCGTATTCTGATTGGTGGGAATTTGAGAGAATTCAAAAGCTTGATCCTTCTGGGGCCGCATGTGACCATTGGAATCGGTTTCGCGAAGATTTTGATCTCGCAAGGGCCCTGGGACACAATGCCCATCGTTTTTCTATTGAGTGGGCGCATATTGAGCCGCGGGAAGGGGAATGGGATGGGTTTGCGCTCTCACATTATGAAAAGGTTTTGGAGGCGTTGCGCGAACGTAATATTATCCCTTTTGTGACGCTGCATCATTTTACGAACCCCGTATGGTTTACAAAGAAGGGGGGATGGGAGCGCAACGACGCTGCGGAACGTTTTGCACGATACGTTGAACACGTCATAGAGCGCCTTGCGCCAAAAGCGAGTTTTTGGATGCCGATTAACGAACCCTGGGTGTTAGTATCAAACGGCTGGCTTGCGAAAAAGTGGCCGCCTGGGAAAAGAAGTTTTATTGGGGCATGGCGCGCGTGGCATAACCTTCTTGATGCACACAAAAAAGCATACGGAGTTATTAAGCGCTACGCCCCAAATTCCAAGGTGGGATTTAATGTAGCATATGCGGCATTTCGTCCGACCGGACGGAAGAATCCCCTTGATAAGTTTGCCACGACTCTTGCGCGCTACCAGGATACGACCGCAATGCTCAACCGCGTAAAATATTTTATGGATTTTATCGGACTTAATTACTATAGAGGTTTTTCTGTTTCTGCTATTCCTCCTTTTATCAAAGAGCTTGGTGAACGAAAAACTGATCTTGGGTGGGGCATCTATCCTCAAGGATTAGGACAGGCGCTGCATGAACTTTGGCATTATCAAAAACCGCTCTATATTACGGAAAACGGCCTTGCTGATGCTAATGACTCACAGCGACCGCGATTCCTTACGGATCATCTTAAGCAGGTACTAGACGCATTGCATGATGGCATTGATGTACGGGGATATTTCCATTGGTCGTTACTTGATAATTTTGAATGGGCAGATGGTTTTTCTCCGCGTTTTGGTCTTGTGGCGGTAGATTATCAAACCCAAAAGCGCACTCCTCGCCCAAGTGCCTATCTATACCGAGATATTATTCAATCCCATCGTCTTTCTGTTTCCTAAGGCCCTCTTTTCTCTTCATTGTGGATAACTTATTTTGTTTGTTTTTCATTTGTTCTATACTTAAAAAGAAGCTATGTCTTTTTTGCTTTCAGCTGGAATAACAGCCGCAGTAGTATTTTCAGCTCTTGCTCCGAGCGTCTCTTTCGGCTTGGGTCATGTTGTTGCGGCACAGACAGATGATGGAGCTACGAATTCACAATCGTTGCGCCAGCGCATTGAAGAGCGTCGAGAGGCATTGCAAGCGCAAGCACAAGAGCGGCGGGCAGCGTTGGATGAGCGGCGCAGAGAACGAATTTCCAACTTTTTTGAAAAAATGACGGTTCGTTTGGACATTCTGTTTAGAAATCTTGACCGTTTTGAGGCGCGTATCGAATCCCTCGTGGATAAATTTGAGGAGAAGGGGAAGGACGTTACGGTCGTGCGCGAAAAACTTGCCCAAGCCCATACCGAAAGCGACGAGGCAAAAGCCGCATATGCCCTTTTGAAAGATGCTTTTGCCGTTATGCTTGAAGCAGACCATCCGCGGGAGGCATTCGCAGATGTTCGTGAGGCGCTTAAGAATTTAAAACAAGAACTTCGCCAAACGCATCTTTCGTTCGTCGGGGTGTTGCGGGAGCTTAAGGGTGCTTCGGGCGGCGTTTCCTCCCAAGACCAGTCATCTGAAGACGAATCGACTAACGAGGACGAGTAGCTCGGATAAATGCTTATGCCAGATTTTATGCAACGAAGCAATAGATGGGTCATTGGCGCGCTGCTTGCAATTATCGTGGCGCTTTTCAGCGCGCTGTTTGTTGAGTTGATATACCCCGGCCAAGTGCTTCAAAGGGCGCTCGAGCGCGTTCCCTTAATTCCCTCTCAACAACCCGTTACTCCAGAAACAGAACTTGGGCAGCTTGAAGGACAGCTTAATGACGAGCAAACGAATTTTGAACAAGAAGGGGTACAGATGGATCAACAACTGGAAAGTATTGATATGGAATTAGAAGGGCTTCCATAACGTCATGATATAATTTTGGTTTAAACACGACGGCTTGCCACAAGCCGTTTTCATGTTATAAAGAGGGCAGTAATTTGATAAAATTGAAAGGAAGTTGTATGTATCCAAAAATCTTAGCAACTCTTGGTCCCCACAGCTCCGACGAAAGAACCATTCGCGCAATGTTTGAAGCGGGCTGCGATGCCGTACGCCTAAATTTGGCGCATGATACGCAAGCGGCTCACGCGGAACGTATTGCGCGAGTTCGCCAAATTGCAGAGGAATTGCATAAACCCATTGCGATTTTATGCGATTTGGGCGGACCCAAGGCGCGTATCGGAAAAGTGGCGTCCGGAGCATATCTTAAAGAGGGAAGCGTTTTTTATCTTTCCAAGGCATGCACGCAAGGAAACGAACAGTGCGTGTCAGTTAATTTCCCAAAGATTCTTGATGAGCTTCTTGTGGGAATGATTGTGTGGCTGGATGATGGCACCAAGAAGCTTGTGGTAGAGGGTCGGGAAAAAGATATGGTTCGGCTCCGGGTGCTTGATGGCGGGGAATTACGCGATAACGTTGGCATTGCCGTAGAGGGTCTTACCTTTGGGCTTGACTCGTTTACCCAAAAAGACGAACGCGACCTTTCTTTTGTCGTAAAGCACGCGGTTGATTTTGTAGCAGTATCGTTTGTGCGCACTCCGCGCGATATCGAACTAGTACGGGAAAAGGTTCCTGCCCAGGGGCCATCGCTTATTGCTAAAATCGAAACCCCCCAAGCAGTTGCCAACGCCGAAGGTATCGCTGAGGCGGCTGATGGCATCATGGTTGCTCGCGGCGATTTGGGGTTAACTCTTCCTTTCGATGAGGTTCCGGCGGTACAGGAGCGCTTGGTAAGGATTTGTTTGCGTGCGGGAAAGCCGGTGATTGTAGCGACGCAAATGCTTGAGTCGATGATTCGTTCCCCCCGGCCCACGCGGGCGGAAGTTGAAAACGTGGCGCATGCTGCTATGCAAGGGGCAGACGCGTTGATGCTTTCTGCGGAAACCGCGCGCGGCATTGATCCCGCGCGCGTTGTTGCCACAATGCAAAAAATAGCCGGGCGTTTTGAATACAGATGTCCGCAACAGACCCTCGATTCGTTAGGCCTTGAGCGGCTTTCCGGGGCCGATACGGTAAGCGCTATGGTGGTGGAAGCAGCGGAAGCGCTTGATGCAAAACTTTTGGTTGCCTTCACCGAAACCGGCAGGGCAGCGCAGCGCATTGCGCGGTTTCGTCCAAAAAAACAAATCTTGGCGGTATCGCCCAATGAGGCGACAGCCCGGAAACTCGCATTGACCTTTGGTGTTAAAACAAAAGTGGTTCCTCCGGTGCAGACCATTGAAGAAGCCGTGGAAGTTGCGAAGCATGCAGTGAGAGAGTTGGGGCTTCTAAAGACCGGGGATTGTTTTTTGATCTCCGCAGGCCGTCCGTTTGGAGCGTCCTCTACAACAAATTCGATGTTGATAGAGTATATATAACATAGCCGCCCCTCGGGCGGCTCATCGTTTTCGTGTCCTGAACCCCGTCCCCTGTATCCTGTTTTCTATTTCTTTCCCAACGATTGTGGCAGCACCACCTCTTTGCCAAAATTGATAGTTGCGGCAATCGTATGCGTAACATGCGGCAAAATTCCTGCACCCGATGGCTTATTATTGCCGGAGCGTTTCAGCCCCCCAAAGGGTAGTTGTACTTCCGCCCCAACGCTTGAAAGATTTGCATATCGCACTCCAATTTCAGAAGTCAGGGTAATAAAATCAAACACCTCTTCAAAATCGTTCGATACAATTGCACCCGCCAAACCGTAAGGAGTATCGTTGTGGATTTTAAATGCTTGGCGCCACTGGCCAGAACGATAGGGGATGATGGCAATGTGCGGTCCAAAAACCTCTTCTTGAGTAGGCAGAAACCTTGAGTTATATTTATCAACGCGATAGATAAAAGGCGTTAAAAAATTCCCGTGCCGCAACATGCCTTTGCGTGCGCGTGCCCCGTCAAGTAAAATCGTGATTCCAGATCTTTCTATTTTGGCAGCCCTTCGTACCATTGCATTGAATCGTTCAACCTTCTTGAGCCCATTTTCATTGATCATTGGCCCCATGGTTGTTTCTGGGGAAAGGGGATTGCCGACTCGTATCGTTCGTTTGGTTTCTGCAACAAAGCGTGCGGTAAATTCATCCGCAATTTCTTCGTCCACGATAAATCGAGAGGCAGAAACACATCGCTGCCCCGTTGTTTTATAAGCGCCTTTCAGTGCCGCATCCACAGCAATATCCATATTTGCGCTTTTGGTGATTACAATTCCGGCTTTGCCACCCGCTTCAGTCGCGCAGAGTTTTCCTAAGCGAATGCTCTCTGTTTGGATCCAAGTTGCGGCCCCAAACGATCCGGTAAAGACGATATTTTTTATTGCACGATGCCGAACCAATGCTTTCCCGGTTTGCGCATTGCCATGCACAAGATTAAATACTCCTTTTGGAAATTTTACGCGCGATGCAATTTCTGCCAATTTTTGCCCGCAAAGCGGCGTATCTTCAGATGGTTTAAATACCACGGTGTTTCCGGCAACTAACGCAATGGCCCACGTCCACGTGGGAATGGCGATAGGGAAGTTCCACGGAGAGATAGATGCCGTAGGCCCAATTGGCACGCGGAGGGTAAAGGCAAATTTTTTCGGTACTTCCGATGGGATAATATTTCCTATGGCGTTACGCCCGAACGATGCGGCATATTCGAGCATATGGCGCGCCTCAACCACATCCGCCCGCGCTTCGGCGAGGGCTTTTCCCGATTCCTGTGCGACAATTCGCGCAAGCCCTTTTTCGTTACGTTCGACCTCCTGTCCAAATTTTTTAAGATAGTCAGCGCGCACCGGCCATGGCGTGCGCGACCATAAAGGGTATGCGGTACGTGCAGCTTCACACGCAGCATTCACAGTTTTTCTATCGCTTTGGGGAAACGACCCGAGCACCTTTCTTCGGTCGGCGGGGTTTTTTGAAAAAAAACGCTTCCCTCGAAACGAGATAAAGTTTCCGTTTATGAAATTTTCGAACCGTTTTTGTGTCACCGTTTTTATTCTAAGCGCGTTGGATGGGGGGCGTCAAATGAGAATGCCGCACCCAAAAAGTGCGGCATGTTTTTTACTTCGCGTGTTATTGTGAAATTTCGTATTTACGTCTCCGTGTCCGAAGGACCGGTTGACCCCCCGGGGGGATCTAAATCATTTGGTGCGCCAGGCGGACGAGGCGGGCCTGCCTGCCGCGTCAGCATAAGCGCGGCGAGCCGGCGTTGTGCTTCTATGATAACGCTTTGCGTGTGCTGTTCGAGCTTTTCGATATCCGGAGTATCGGGGTAATCAATCACGGCTTCTTGAAGTGCCTTTGCGAGGTATGCGCTATCAAAATTCTCAGAATTTCTTGGCGGTTCCGAGGCATATGCCATAAGCGCGTCGCGTGAACGCTGCAGGGCGAGCGTCTTTTCAACTCTGAAAATAATAGTTCCGCCCCTGTACAGCTTACCTGCAAGCGCTACGCGACTTAACGGATTGCGTACGTTTCGCTCAAGCGCTGTTTGCAGCATCGCGTCGGTCCAAACCCCTTCATCCCCAAGCTCGTTTCGTTGCGGCTCTCGCGTTTGCCACAACAGCCATTCCTTGAACGTTGGATCAAAAACAGCAAAAATGCCGTGCTGCTCAAGCCGTTGCTGTATGATATTGAGCTCATGTTCCAAAAGCATCATTTGAGCTTCTTTGGTCCGCGGTCCGATAATGACGAGCTCATCCCCGATGGCATCAAGTAGTGTGCCCCAGCGATAATTGCTTATTGCTTTGCGCACTTTTAGGAAACTTGCCCTTCGTGATTGGGTTTGATTGTTGGGAAGAGGGAACCCAAGCGTCATTCCTTTCGGAACGATGCCATCACGGTCCTGTGCGGTCATCAGCACAATGGAGCGCGTAAAATCGGTCATACCGCCGCCGTAATGCAACGGCAGCTTCCCGGTTGTAAGAATTGGCATGAGAACCTGCGCGATGAATTCGGGAGGGGCAACATCTACATTTTTGAACACGACGACCGAAAAATATGGTTCGTGTCGTTGGTCAATCTCCATTTGCACTTGATTGACATGATCTGCAAGGTTGCTAAGTTCTCGGTCAATGTGTATGGATTTTTTGCTTAAACTCTTGAGCTGTTCATTGAGGGCCACCAACCTAGGAATTATCCTGTCGAAGAATTGTTGCATCCAACGTACGTACGGTATCTTTTCGTGCTCTGTTTTGAGCAGGCGGTGCGGTTCTTCAATAGAATATTGTGCAACATCTGAAAAAATAATCGCACCATCGGTTTGTTTTGGCGGCCCAAGAAGCTCTCGAAACCATTCAGGGTGTTGCCCTGGATAATACTGCATGCAGTGAATTGTACATAGGGGAGCGGATCCGTCGCTCGATGTTCCAAGCCATGTGCGTGCAAGCGTTTCGACAATAAGATCAAGGGGGGCCGCGCCGACATGTTCGCCGCCATCGGTATCGCCAAAAAGAATGCCTCCGTAAATGGGTCGGTCAGGACGCTTACCGCCGCCCTCTGCAGTTTCAATGGCTTTCGCGACTCGCTCAAAGAAAAGCTGGGTTCCTTGATCGTCTTGATTAATGGCCCTTCCGGCGTTTAAGAGCTCTTGTGCAATATGCGAGAGAGAAAAAATGGGCTGGTGTTGTTTTCCGGCCATCTTCGTTACTTCCTTTCCGTTTTTTGTCAACGTACGGTGATATAACCATAACGCGTTTTTTTATTTTTGTCAAAAGCTTTTCAAATGAACCCCACCTATGCTATATGAGAAAAGACATGCAATGGAAATTATCTCCTTCTTCCCTTACGCTTTTTGAAGATTGCCCCCGCTGTTTTTGGTTGTATATCCGGGAGCGGCATGCGCGGCCCTCTATTCCCGTTGCAAAAATTACGGAGGGAATGGATAGGGTGATGAAGGCCTATTTTGATTCGTTTCGCAAAAACGGCACCCTTCCGCCTGAGCTTTTGGGTAAGGTGGATGCGCGTTTGGTGGGCGACCAGACGCTTATGGAACAGTGGCGCAGCTTCATCGGAGCAGAGGAGAACGATGTGTTGTTTCGGGGAAAGCTCGACGAATGTTTGGTGGATAATGAAGGCCGTTTCATCCCGTTTGATTTCAAAACAAAGGGAGACGTGCCGCGCCAAGACGCATTCAAATATTATGTAACACAGCTGGAAAGCTACGGTTGGCTTCTTGAAAAAAACGGCTACCCTCCTTCCCAGAAAGCGTATTTAATGTACGTTTACCCAAAAGCAGTGGGGGATAATATGATGGTAGATTTTGGATCGGAACTTCAGGAGGTAATAATCGAGCCGAAACGCATTAGCGACCAACTCAAGTCCGCTTCGGCTTTACTCGCATCTCCAATTCCCCAGCGGCACGGCGCTTGTCAATTTTGCGTATGGGTTGAACGCACGCACGCGCTTTAAAATACTTAGAAGCTCTCGTGGTTTTTGGGGCGCTTGGCGTCCTCTCTGTTTTTTGGTAGTTGTGATACAATAAAAACAATGGAAGAGCTGAAGCACGCCGATATATTGCCGTTAGAGCGGTATCCTTCGTTAGGAAGCCCCATCCTTTTTATTGCCGCAGCACTAACTCTTTTTACAACGCTGGCCCTCGCTTTGGGGAGCGTGGAAGTTTCTTCGCAAGGAACCGCATATTCTTTGCTCGCCATAGGGTCTGCGGTTTTTTTGAGCGCTGCCTTCACGCGCCAAAAACTAGTGCGCGCCTCGGCAATTGCCTTTAACTTTTCCTGCTACGTGGTATTTATCGGCATGGTTACGGGCTTTGTGGTGCTTACCGACGGTCCCGCGAGCGCGGTTTTTTTCTTTTTCTATATCATTTCGGTTTTAGCGCCCCAGCGCGTGCCGGTTCTTCAGGCCATTTTGCTCAACACGTTGATAGCCGGAGGAATTATTTTTATCTTTGTAAAAACATTTGGCGTGCCCCTTGAGGTTGAAGAACGCCAACAGCTTGGTTTTTCGTTGCTTTATCTTATGGCAGTAGCGACGGCTGGGGTATTGGCCCGTTACCAAGTTGAGCGCGCATTTGGCGCGTATCTGAAAGAACATTCAGAGAGCAAGCGCCTTGCCGAAGCCGCAAAGCTCAAGGATGAACTTGCATTTATTGCAGCACATGAGCTGCGCTCTCCCGTAACGACAATCCGCGGCTATCTTTCTTTATTTCGTTCCGGAGATTTTGGACAACTAAGCCAGGCAGCGCAACAAGCATTGGAGGTGATGTGGCAGAGCATTGAACGGTTGCGTACGCTCGTTGCCGACCTTCTTGATGTTTCGCGTATTGAATCGGGAAAATTACGTTTGGTTATGGAGCGAGTTGACGCGGGAGATCTTGTGGCGGGCGTCTGCGCCGGCCTTCGTCCAAAGGCAGAAGAAAAAGAACACGATCTTGTATGTAATGCAGCATCAATTCGTGGCGTTTTAATTGATGCTGACGCCGTACGTTTGCAAGAGGTATTCACAAATATTGTAGACAACGCCATTAAATATACTCCACCGCACGGTATTATAAAGGTAGACGCCGAACACGAGGATGGCCGTATATCCGTAATGGTTTCCGATACGGGTCCGGGCATTCCCGACAGCGCGAAAAAACATATTTTTGAAAGATTTTATCGCGTTCCGCGAAAAGGGGAGCAAATTGAAGGAACGGGCCTGGGACTTTTTATTAGCAAAAACTTGGTTGTGGCAATGCACGGTACTATCTCTTTTCAATCAAAAGAAGGGGAGGGTACCACCTTTACGGTAGTGCTTCCCTCGGTTTCGAAAGATAGCGCGTGAAACAGATATTATTTCGTGGGCACGCTGGTGTAATCTTTTGGATGCAAGCGCCTCTGGCGCTTTTTATTTGATATGCTATAAAATAATTCTACGATCTTTTATGAATCAAAAGGGGTGAACGGCATGGATCTAGTTATTCCCGATTGGCGCGGAGCTGTCGAAGGGCTTTTTACTGCACGGCTTTTTGGAAGCGAAACCTTGCTGTTGCCGGTTGCCGGAAAGAGAATTGACGGTGCTTCTGACTACTCGCGTCTTTTCGCCCGGGACACGCTCCTTTCCGCCTTTACTTTTTCCGATTTGCCACATGAAGCAACGGCGCACTTACTGGAAAATTCGCTGCGCTATTTTGCAGCTCACCAAGGAAGAAAACCAGATCCTTTCACCAACGAGGAGCCGGGCAAGACACTTCATGAACTTGAAGGCATACCGTTGCGTGGTCACAATACGCTGTTTTCTGCGTGCGATACCGTTTCGCTTTTTCTTATCGGGTGTGCGCGGTATGCCAGAAGCGCTTATTTTGAACAAGAAGCGTGGGACTATCTTGTGCCGCGCATGCACGCAGGGCTTGGATATTTGCGCGCACATATTGAAGACGGCCTTTTCCTTGAAGACCCGCGCCACAGTGGCGCAAAAGATTTTGCGTTGCTGGCAACCTATTGGCGCGACTACGGCATTGGGGGGCGGCGTGGCAGGCATCTATACTATCCTTGCGCCTTTTTATTGGTGCAGGCACAGGTTGTTGCGGCTTTGCGCGAGCTTTTATATTTAGCCAAGATCAAACGGTTTTCCGGAGAGCTTGCGCGTCTTGAGGGGGAGCTAAAAGCCGCACGCAAAGCGTTTTTGAGCTTTTTTGGGTCGGGAGCCGCAGCTCCCGTTGCGATTGATGCGAAGGGCCCAATTCATTTTGTATCCACCGATCCTGCGCACGCATTGTATTACCTTGAGCCGGATGATGTCTCGTATCCCTACCTTTGCGACGCACAAGATTTGCTTGGAGATCTTAAAACGCCGTGGGGATTCAAGACCTGGAAACGGGATAAAAAAATTCCTGCAATGAACTGGGAACCAGAACGAATCTGGCCATGGGAGCACGCGTTTATCGCGCAGGGTCTAAAGAAGCACGGCGCATACCATGACTTCGAAGATGCGATATCACCCGCGCGTTTCCTTGCGGAAAGCGGAATTCCTTTTACCGAGTTTTTGGAATTAAAATACGGCAAGCCCCATGCTGCCGGCTGCCACGTACAACTATGGACCTGCGCCTATTGGGCGTGGGTGGAACAGCAACACTTGCCCCGATAAGTTCGGGGCTTTTAATTTGTAGTGCTTGCTCATTACCTGTTGCAAAAAAATGAACAAGAAATATAATACGATTTGTATGAAACAGACACTTTTTATAGTCGTGGCAGCAGCCGCTACAAGCGTAATCGTTTCGGCTGCAACAGTTATGGCAATCGCGGTCTGGCATCCCTTTGCAATAACGTTAGCTCCTCTGACGCAGGCGCCACAGCAATCAAATGCCCCGAGTCCAATTTCACAAGAGAGCGCCAGCTCCGTGGTGTCGATTGTGGAAGCCGCCTCGCCCGCGGTGGTCTCGGTAGTAGCTACCAGGGATGTTCCTATTGTTGAGCGTTTTTTCGAATCGCCCTTCCCGGATGATCCGTTGTTTGAGCAGTTCTTCGGACCGTTTTTTAGTGTTCCGCGCGAGCGTCAACAGGGAACCGAACGGCGGCAAGTTGCAGCGGGATCTGGTTTTATCGTACGCAAAGACGGGCTAGTGGTTACCAACCGTCATGTCGTGGATATTCAAGATGCGGAATTTACCGTGTTCTTCGCTTCGGGTGAGACAGCGACTGCAAATGTAGTAGCCGTTGATTCGCTTGAAGACATCGCGTTGTTACAGATTCAAGAGAAGAAAGAGTTTCCGTATCTTGAGCTTGGCGATTCGGATGTGTTGAAGGTTGGAGAGACGGTTATCGCCATTGGAAATGCGCTGGGAGAATTTCAAAATACGGTTTCTGTAGGAGTTATTTCGGGACTCAACCGTCGTATTGTGGCGGGAGGAGGAGGACAAAGCGAGGTGCTCGAGGGAGTTATTCAGACCGATGCTGCAATTAATCAAGGAAACTCCGGAGGCCCGTTGCTGAATCTTTTGGGTAAGGTTGTGGGTGTAAATACGGCTATTGCCGCAGGGTCCGAAAATATCGGTTTTGCAATTCCTATTAACAAGGCAACAGAATCCTTGCAATCGTTTGAACAATCCGGCAAAATCACGCACGCCTTTTTGGGAGTGCGTTATGTGCCCGTAACAAATGAAATTAAAGAGGCGCGAAAGCTTTCGGTCGACTATGGCGCTTTGGTGGTAGGGTCGCAGGACGGAAAAGAGCCCGGCGTTTTGCCCGACTCTCCTGCGGCAAAAGCCGGTATTCATGAAGGCGATGTGATTTTGGAATTTAACGGCGAGCGCATTGACGAGAGGCATTCGCTGGCGGAGTTCGTGCGAAGTAAAAAAGTAGGGGAGACGGTAACGGTGAAGGTGTTGAGTGCAGGAGAGGAGCGCGAGGTGCAAGTAACGTTGGGTGAGGCGCCTTGAGAGCGGGTTCGCGGGGGGCTATTTGCGAAACGCGACAAACCCCAGCGTGGCTTGTCGCTCTGTCCTCGGCTCGCCTCCGACCATGCGGCTCGCCTGCGGAGGTTCGCAAATATCCCTCCGCTCACTCATATATTTTTCCTTCGGCACTTATTTTTTAAATGGAGAGGGAAAACAGGAAAGCCGAGCATGGTGCTCGGCTCTGTTAGTTATACCCGTTAGCTTCCCCAGCCGGATGATCTTTTTGGTTTTTCTGCTGCATTGGGTTGAGAAACCTGTACAGGGCGCTTGAAGAAAAGATCAAAGTAATTGTTACGATCACCCAGTGGTGCTGCAGAAACGAGTTCCCACCCTTGTTTTGCGCGAGTATCGATTTCGTTTTCCACATATATGCGCGATAAGTCCCATACTATCTTGTGTTCAAACCGTTGTTGCATTTTCTAACCTCTCCTTGTCAATGTACTAATTCGATATATACTTAACGTAGATCTCTGAAAACGTCAAGAAGGGAGTGTGCGATGTTTGCGTGGTTGATCATTCCGGCTTTAGCCGTCATAACGGTTGTTGTCATGGGATGGCAATTTCTCAAACTGTTTATTCAGATAAACGTACACAAGCAAGTTGCGAGATATGTTCCGGCCTATCCCGATCACCCCCGCAAATGGGGTATGACCTATTGCAACGTGCGGTTTGAAACCGAAGATGGTATAGGCCTTTGCGGTTGGGTGATAGCGCCAAAGCGCGACCAAGAAGCACGCGGAGTTGTGCTGCTACTACACGGGCTTGGCGGTCCTCATGATACCGGAGGGAAATCGCGCCAACTTCCTTGGGCAAACGTATTTGCAGATCAAGGGTATCTTGTGCTCATGTTTGATTTCCGAAACCATGGTGATAGCGACTCTGGCTTTATCACGTTTGGAAGAGACGAGCTTCTTGATGTTCGCGCGGCACGTAATTTTATTGCAAAATCCTGGATGTTATCGGATCTTCCTGTGGTGCTTGCGGGCGTATCTTACGGCGCAGCAACCGCAATTCGTTTTGCAGCAACACACCCGTATAGTTTCCAAGGAGTAATTGCCATAAGCGGCTATGCCGACTTTTCTCTCATTTTGCACGAGCGCGTGAAAGATCAAACAATCTGGGGTAAGATCCCGGGGATTTCGCGTTTAGTAGAAGATGCGTTATGCGCAGAGCTTTCGATCTCTGATCTTCGCCAATTATCGCCTTGCGAAGTTGCTGTTCATGTTTCCCCGATGCCGCTTCTTATTCTTCACGGCACCAGAGACGATATTATAGGAGAACACCATGCGCACCTTTTATATTCTGCGGCGCACGATCCTAAGTCGCTCGTGGTTGTTAAAGACGGCAGCCATGGATTTTTGTTAGATCCTATTGGCTCGCACAAAGCGGCCTGCGAAGCACGCGAAGCCGTAATTCGATTCACAGAAAGCGTTTCAAGATAAATTTTACCCCGCGTTACGCGGGGTTTTATGTTATAATATATATGACTTGACATGTCCCCTGGACGAGGGTAGATTAGCACTCAAGGGTATCGACTGCTAATTTAATATTCTGTTCCCTGATCACTGATTCCTGATTGCCTTTTTATGAACGGACACAACTTTACCATCAAAGCGCAAGAAGCACTGCAGCGTGCGCACGAAATTGCCATTGAGCGCGGCCATCAGCAAATAGAGCCCTTGCATTTGCTTGCCTCTGTTTTGGCCGATGCCGATTCTGCTGCCGCGGCGGTTCTGGAGAATATGGGCGTTTCCTTAGATGAAGCGCGCGAGCGCATTCGCCGAGCGCTTGGTTCTTTGCCCCGTATTATGGTTAATGTTCCGTTCGGGCAAGTATATTTAACGCCCGAACTTGCCCGTATTTTGGAGCGCGCGAAAAAAGAGGCAGAACGCATGTCGGATGAATTTATCTCCGTTGAACATTTATTTTTGGCATTGCTTGATACTCCCTCACGTGCGCGCGAGGCGCTTACTTCGCTTCGGGGTGCCGACGGCGCCGCCTTAAGTTACGAGTTGGTTGAAAAGGCGCTCAAAAACATTCGTGGGAGCGACAGGGTTACCGATGAGCGTCCGGAAACAAAATATAAGGTTCTTGAGCGTTACGCGCGCAATCTTACCGAGCTTGCCCGCAAAGAAAAACTCGATCCTGTCATTGGGCGGGATGCAGAAATCCGTCGCCTTATGCAGGTGTTGTCCCGCCGCACAAAAAACAATCCTGTGCTTATCGGTGAGGCGGGCGTGGGCAAGACCGCAATTGTTGAGGGTTTGGCACAACGCATCGCTTCGGGGGACGTTCCCGAATCCTTGCGCGAAAAAGAGCTTGTTGCCATTGATTTGGGGGCCTTGGTTGCCGGTACCAAATACCGCGGCGAATTTGAAGATCGTCTTAAGGCGGTATTGCGGGAAATCGATCGCGCAGCCGGCAAATTCCTTCTGTTTATCGACGAATTGCATACTCTTGTTGGGGCAGGTGCGGCAGAGGGCGCTATTGATGCTTCAAACATGCTTAAGCCCGCGCTTGCGCGGGGAGAGTTGCATGCCATTGGAGCAACAACCCTTAAAGAGTATCAGCAGCATATTGAAAAAGATCCGGCGCTTGCTCGGCGATTTCAGCCGATCTATGTGGTGGAACCATCCGAGGAAGATACTATTGCGATTCTTCGCGGTATTCGCGAAAAATATGAATTACATCACGGAGTGCGTATTACGGATGTGGCGATTGTTTCGGCCGCACGGCTTTCGGCGCGTTATATCACCGATCGTTTTTTGCCCGATAAAGCCGTCGATCTTATTGATGAGGCCGCTTCCGGATTGCGCCTTGAAATTGAGTCAGAGCCCGAAGAGCTTGATAAGCTGCGCAGGGAGGCGCGCCGTCTTGAAATGGAGATGGCTGCTTTGAAACGCGAGGAAAAAGATCGCGACACGAAAGAGCGTTTGAAGGAAGCGCGATTGCGTCTTGCAAATGTTCGGGAGGAATTAGAAACCTTTGAGACACGATGGCGATCGGAGCGGGAGGCGTTGGCTGCCATGAAATCGAAGCGTCGGGAAATCGAGCATATTCGGCAGGAAGCGGAAATCGCCGAACGATCCGGCGACCTTGAACGTGCAGCAGAACTGCGTTACGGGCGCATTCCCGCACTTGAACAAGAGCTTCGTAAAGCCGAGGAAGGGTTAAACCGCATTCCCGAAAGCCGCAGGATTTTACGGGAGGAAATTTCAGAGGAATCAATCGCGCAGGTCGTTTCACGCTGGACTGGTGTGCCGGTGACAAAGCTTTTAGCAACCGAGGCGGAAAAATTATTGCATCTTGAGAAAGATATTGCCACGCGCGTGATTGGACAAGAAGAAGCTATCGGGGTTGTGTCAAATGCTCTGCGCCGGGCGCGCGCCGGCATTGCCGAGCCAACCCGTCCCATGGGCTCATTCATTTTTTTGGGGCCGACTGGTGTGGGGAAAACCGAACTTGCCCGGGCGTTGGCCGAGGTATTGTTTGACGATCGGGAAGCGATAATCCGTTTGGATATGTCCGAATATATGGAACCGCATGCCGTTTCAAAAATGATCGGCTCCCCCCCGGGATACATTGGCTATGAAGAAGGGGGACAATTCACAGAACTTATCCGCCATAGGCCCTACAGCGTTGTATTATTTGATGAAATCGAAAAAGCGCACCCGGATGTATTTAATGTCATGCTTCAGGTGTTGGATGATGGGCGCCTTACCGATTCTAAGGGCCGAACCGCTTCGTTTAAAAATACGATTATTATCATGACGTCAAATGTGGGTTCCGAATTTGCCCATAAAATGCAGGAGTTTGGTTTTTCATCCGAAGAAGAGGCGGAGGTAGAACATCAACAGAGCATGTTAAAAGACAGGATTAAGGAAGCGCTCCGTGAGCGGTTTAAGCCGGAATTTGTAAATCGGCTTGATGCGGTTATCGTGTTTAATACCCTGACGCGTGAAAATATTTTGCGAATCGTCGACCTCCAGCTTGAGCGCATACAAATGCGCTTGCGCGATCGGCACGTTACGCTTTCAGTAAGCCCGCAAGCGAAAGCGCTTTTGGCGGAACGGGGTTTCGATCCGCAATATGGTGCGCGTCCGCTTAAGCGCGTGATTGAAACAGATGTGCTGGATGTGCTTGCCAAAAAATTAATTGCGGGAGAAGTTCACGATGGCGCAAAAGTACATGTTGACGTTAAAAATGGGGGAATAACTATCGCCGCCGCTGCGCAACGTCGCCACAAGTCGTCACGTAAGCACCTTGCCTCTTCGCGCCGTTAAGGTATGGCTATTTCTATCCTTTTGGGTACGGCAGTTGCCGTGTGGTGGATTTCGTTCCCCTTTGCATCCGTTATTTCCGCTGCTTCGTTTGTGATAGCAGCGTTTCTTATTTATAAGGCCAGCCCTTCTGTTTTTTCCGGTCCGCAATTATTGCTTGCCGCATCTCTTCCTGTTTTTTCTTTTTCCGTTCCATTCTCTCTTTTATCTTTGGCATTGGTTTTGTTTGGTATTGCGATGCTTGCCTTTTTCCGTGATGCCGACAATCAAGATCTAGCCCCCCCCTTTATGGCCCGCATCCGATTTTTGCTGCTTTTGGCTCTGATTCTGTGGGCCATTTTCGCATTTCGTCTTGGCTCATTCCATAATAGTGTAACCGTTCTTTCTGCCGCAGCAATCGTAGTCGCAGTCGTTGGTTACGCAGGATTTAAAACCGCAAGCGCGGAAAATATATTGGCTGGGCGGGTAGATGACGGTCTAGTTCGTGCCGTTGTAGGTTTTGCCGCAGCATTGGTTGGCGGAGAATTGTTTCTTCTTCTTTTATTTCTTCCGTTTGCCGCATATGTTTCCGGAATCCTTCTTGCGGTAAGTATGTGGGTGTTTTTTGAAGTCATGGCAGCTGCCAAGAACGTTCCGTTTGCGCTTGCGCGAGCATCGCGTGCTGCAATTTTAGGGTTTACAACCTGGGTCGCTTTGGTTCTTACGGCTCCTTGGCCTTCTGGGATAGTTCGTTAGTTTTCTTATATTATATGCGTTTTTTTCGTAAATTCTTGTTCGTGGTATTTATCATTTTTCTGAGCGCCCTTGGTGGCATCCTGGGGAATCGTATTTTGTTCCCCTGGCTTGCATCGTTTGAACAACTCTCGATCCTTCAGCAATTTGCAAGGAACAACGGCACAACCATTATTAATCCTACAGAGCAGATTATTGTGAATGAAAGCGAGGGCTTTGAACGCGCAGTCGCTTTGGCCTTGCCGTATCTCGTTTTGGTTGAGCGCGAGGGTTCGAAAACCGCGGTATCGGGCGTTGCTGTCACGGAAGACGGGCTGGTTGCGACGGATGCTCAAATTGCCGTCGGTCGCGGACAACTTTTTGTTGTACGACACAACGAACGGTTCGCGGCAACGCTTGTACGCGTAGATGCTTCTTCAAATACGGCGCTTGTCAAAATAGATTCACACAACCTTTCCTTTCCCGATTTCGACGACTCCGTTAATTTGGGACAGGCCTTGGTTGCGGTGCGGATGGTCAACGAGGAACAAATGGCTGTGCCGGAGGTCATACAAACGTATGCCAACCGTATTGGTGAAAACTCATTCTCGCTTCCTTTCGCGCTCGATTCTGCGCATCGTGGTATGATTTTAATAACATCGGAAGGAAAGTTGGCAGGAATGGTTGTTTCGGGAGCCAAAGCAGGTGATTATATGGTCGTCTTGCCAAAAGTGCTTACGAATCTGCTTTTAGGTAATTGATTGACATGTAGACCACCGCAAGCAATACTACGATTACGCATATTGCGAAATAGGACATTTTATTTGAAATTTAATTTTGATATTCGGTATGGATTGGCAAACTTTTTTACGCGAGCACCCCGACGGTCCCTTGGGGGCTTATCTTTCAAAGGATGATCAGGCAAAGTTATCGGTTGCCGAACGTTTATTCGTGGAGGGTCGCGCAACACTCGACGAAGTCGCAACCATATTGGAGGCCTCGCCCGATGTCGCGCGAGATGTGTTGGGCCGCTCCGGTGCATTTAAGCGCAAGAAAATTTTGGTATGCGGGGGTGCTGGTTTTATCGGCTCCAATTTTATAAGGCATATTCTGGACAAATATCCTCATTATGAGGTCGTTAATTTTGATAAGCTCACGTATGCCGGAAACCTTGATAACCTTACGGGTGTTGACCGCGACCCGCGCTATACGTTTGTGCAGGGAGACATTGCGGATCCTGCAGCCATTGATAAGGTTTTTTCGAGTGGCGTTGATGCGATCATAAACTTTGCTGCAGAAACGCATGTGGGTCGCTCTGTATATTACGGGGCGCGTGAATTTGTGCACACAAATGTTCTGGGGGTACAAACGTTGCTTGAGGCGGTGAAGAAGTTTAAAACTCCTCGTTTTCTGAACGTTTCCACAGACGAAGTATACGGCGAGCTTTCATTGGATGATAAGCGGGCATTCGATGAAACCTGGCCGTTTCAACCAAACGTTCCTTATGCTGCGGCAAAGGCCGGGGGCGATCTTATGTGCCGTGCATACTGGGAATCCTATAAAACGCCGGTTATTGTAACGCATTGTTCAAATAATTTCGGGCCGTATCAGCATCCGGAAAAACTGATTCCGCATTCAATCTTTCGTGCCATGGCAAATCAACCGCTAACGATTCACGGAGAAGGGCAGCATGTGCGTGACTGGATTTTTGTATTGGATCATTGCGAGGCGTTGGATCGTGTGTTACATCAAGGCAAATTGGGAGAAGTGTATAACATTGGAGCGGGCAACGAGATTTCCGTAAAAGATATTGTTCGTCTTATTCTTGATATTTTGGGAAAGCCGCGCTCGCTTTTTGTGAATGTGCCCGACCGGCCGGGCAACGATCTTCGCTACTCGCTTGATATCGGAAAAATACAGCGGGAATTTTCATGGTCGCCGGCGCATACTTTTGAGGAGGCAATGCCAAAGACCGTGCAGTGGTATCAGGCGAATATAGATTGGGTTGAGCGGGTGCGCGAACGGGACAAAAAGTCGTTGAGCTATACGATTTAGCTTGCGGGCAGCGCCTCTTGCTTTCTCTGAGCGTTTCAGGAGTTCGCGCAGGGCCATTTGCGAAACGCGACAAACCCCAGCGTGGTTTGTCGCTCTGTCCTCGCCGCGCTCGCCTCGCTACGCTCGGCACCATGCCCGCGCGGCTGCGGAGGTTCGCAAATGTCCCTCCGCTCACTCCTCGAGCTGCGTAACTTGCTCGAAGCGCTGTTGTTTGCATTTATTCGGAGCATTCGGATGCTATTTCGAGATTAGGATCGCGCTCGTTATGTGATAGGGGAAAAGAGAAAAAAGGAAGCCGCCCCTCGGGCGGCCATCGCATATTTAAAACGTACTATCCGCGTCAATCTGCGTTTAGATCAGCGTTGATCCGCTTCTACTTTTTCCGATAGCGGATGATCATATAAATGACTACAAGAGAGCCAAGAAACGTTACGCCGTTGCCGATGATGATGGTGATATCCTTGACCAAAAAGCCAAGAAGCGCATAGAAGGCAAGGCCGACGGTTAAGCACGCAAACGCAAGCAGGGAAAGTCCGGTGGGATCTTTGGTGCGAAAGAGATTCGTATTTTGTACGAGATAAAATGCTACAACACCCGAAAGCCCGAGCCATCCGGCAGCGGTGCTTGCAAAAACGGGAGACGCGGTAAGGTGTATTGCGATAAGCGCGCCAAAGCCAACGATGAGCGTCAAAAGACCCGCGGCTCTTTCCGTGGCGCGAAGCCCTTGCGAACGGAACCAGACAATGAGCAAGATAAGGGTTGCAAACGCAAGGTTGCTTGTATTGCCGGCGATAAATCCCAAAAGTCCCAAATGTATTCCGAGGGCCAAGTAGCCGCTGATGCCAACCGCAATCAACGAAAAGGCAAGAAATGAAAGGCCGACGGGGTTTCGCGTAAAAACAAGCCGCCAGTTTTGGATGGGGTAGAAAGCAACAATGCCGGCGGTTCCTAACCACTGCACAAGCGTTGTGAGATCCATTCGTTGTCCTCCATTGTTGTGAAGATGCTCTGTCCACAACAGCACATGAAGCGTATGGCCGCAAGAGGCCAAGGGAGGGCTTGATTTTTTTCTGGCGAGGCGGCAAGAAGCTGTGGGGGGACTGTCCCCCCACAGCTTGTTTATGTCGGCAAAGCAGGGTCAGATCCTGCTTTTCTTATGCACCAAGCTTCGTAACAGCAAGAGGGGAGAGCGCTTATTTTATAAGGACTTTTATAGAGTAAAGTGTCAAGATGGGGCTTGACGTTTTTAAATATCTGTGCTATTATTAAATTGTCAGAGAGGGTTGATCTCCGGTTCCCATCGGGAACGTTGACAATAAGAAAAGAGGAGAGGGTCGGCCGAACCTATGCGCTGGGAACGCATAAAATCTTTTAGGCATCTTGTTGCCGAAAGATACTTGGTTTGTGCCGTAACGCAGCCATAAACGGCTGGGAATGCCTTTCTTCTCTTTTTAAAAAGGAAGCCATCCCCAGCCGTTTTGATTTTTGAGATCGCAAAAATCATCTCTCGTTCGCTTTGTTATTCGTGTATGTGTCAGCGTAAGTCCGCGTACAGTCCGCGCACCTTTGGTGAAGAGGACGATGGAGAGGAGAGGGTTCAGTACGATTCTTGACAACGGGCCAGGCGCATCTTACGAGGTGCGTACTGCATATCGTCTTTTGGGCATATGCCTTTGGGAAACCCTTGTTTGGTCTCGTCGCTCCTTTAAGAGCAGCTGAACTTGGGACAATAAGAAACAGGGCTTGTACTCTCTGTGATATTTGCCCGCATGTTTTTCTTGTTGCAGCGCTCTTCTCTATCGTTTTCCTTGCCAATAAACACGAATTAACACAAATAGAAAAACGAATATACACGAATGTGATGCGGTAGGATTCGTATATTCGTATCAATTCGTATTTCGTAGTATTGAAAAGTAGTAAGGAGTGAGACCTGACAGGACCACTTGGGCGCACGGCCCGCATCATTTGGGTTGTGTGGCTGGTTGTGTCTGGGTCACTCCTTGGTACGGGATCGAACCATGCAGCACTCACGGTTCCAACTCTTTGTGGCATCTGGTATGGTGTGAAGATTTGGAGGTGAAGGAGTGCCGCAAAGCGTCTCACCCTCCAGCCGTCTTGGCTCAGCCGGGCAGGCGTGAAACATCCGTTTGCCCGGCTATGATTTACCAATGAGAACCCATTGAATAAGGAGAGGGCTGCGCATAGGTCAATGTGCAGGAATCTAGGCCGCGGGGAGTAAATTTTACTCCTCCCTCCGGTGCTGCTGGCCAAAGAGAATGTTTGAAACGGCCTTTTGCATTTTTAAACCCTCTCCTCTATGCAGCCACGTCACACGTGGCAGGCCGTCAAATCCTTTGGTGAGCAGCGCCGGGGGGAACGATAACGCATGTCCTGAGTTTATCGAAGGGCAGCGTTGGAGGAATAGTCCATAGTTTTACGCCGCCCAGTTTTGGGCGGCGTTGTGTTAACGCGTGCGTTCAAAAAACGCAGGGTGTTCGGACACGGAACACAAATGCTCCGGCTCGTTACAGTAGCAGGAAAATCCGTGGAAGGTCATGTGGCACAGTTTTGCCTGCGCTCGTTGCCGTATATCGCCCTGTTCCCATGCAAAGTATTCGGCATCGGGATTGCGCGGATCTTCGCCGTCGTTTCTTGGGATCGCAAGAAGCTGTTCGATAAACTCCCAAAAGGTTGGCGTTCCGAGGAATCTATTTGAATATGCGCATTCGCGTTGTTTTTGTATGCATGCCGCAAATTGGTTGTGGAGCGCATGCACACATCTACATCCAGTAGCCACAGCAATGCTTTCCGCTTTTCTGGCGCACATCGCACGCCAGTCGGCAAACCCTTGCGGATCTTCGAAGGTAAATCCCGGGAGTCCGGCAGCGCGTATGCGTTCCCTGACCGTTGTACCTATGAAGTAACGCATGGCTTATCCTTTCGGTAGCGTTCCAAGAACTCTTGCCGTATTTCTTCAGTAATCGTAATTTCTGCATCGCAAAGATGACACAGGTATGGTCCCGCATGTGAAATTCTTCGTGTTCGTTCCGAGTACGTATTTTCGTTGCATGGTATGCGGAAAACCAATATATCGCGCGGCGCACCGCATCGCGGGCACGAAAGCCATAAGACATACTCGACTTTCCTTATACCTACGTGGAAAAACTCTCGCCGCCTACTTCCCTCAGAAGACATATCGGGCCTTTTCTTTTGGTAAGGGAACTTTCTTTCGACGTATCAGGAAATCTTAAGTTGGTCAAGCAGTTTGGCGTTAAACGTTTGTCCTTCGCCGCCTTCTTCTGTGGGCGTCCACGCTGCAAACTCTTTTGCCGCTTTGGGATCATACGGACCTTGTTCTACTTCATAAAGAATAGTTCCTGGATCTAGCGCAATCACCGTATGCCACATTCCTTCCGCAACATCCACGCCAAAAATTGGGCCATGAGGTGAGATCAAGACATGTTCGACGATCTTACCATTTTTATCAAAACCTACCATAAGCGCGCGACCCTGCAGGCACAGAAAAACTTCTGGTTTGCCCAGATGGCGATGCGGTCGTGCATAGGTTTCCGGCTCCAGGGCATTCAGCATTCGTTGCACCGGTTCATCCGCGCTTTTGTGGAAATTGAAGTTTTTGCGTTTGCGCGAAGCCGCTTTTGCTTCTTTGGTAAGCGTTTCAAAAAGCAATCGGTCAATATGCGTAAATGCCATATGGTTCTTATGATGCCCTATGGGAAGCAAAATGAAAACCCTCCGAGAATTTCGGAGGGTTGAATGTTATTCTTGTAAAAACCGAAAGAGCAGCAGTTCGGGGTTGGCGCGGCGAACAGTATCGAGCAGTTTTCGCTGCCATTGCTCGGCTTCGGCTGCGCCTTCGCTCGGCGCCCACGCCGCAAACTCTTTTGCGGTGTTGGGGTCGTAAGGGCCAGCTTTTACTTCAAGGAGAATGCTCTCGGTGAGCGCAACAACCGTGTGCCACGTTCCTGCCTCTATTTTGCATGCTCTGGTGACTCCCGCCTCCAGAAGCGCAATTTGCGTAACTTCCCCGGCGTCATCAAATTCCAATGTCAGCACCGTACCTTCGCAGATGAGAAAATACTCGTCTTTGTCGACGTGACGATGCGGTTGCACATATGTGGGGGGAGAGAATGCATTAAAGAAAAACTGCACCACGTCCTTGTACTCGTGAAGATTCGCGTTTTGCCTTTTGCGCGGCGAGCGTCGCGCCGCATGCTTTAAAGCATTTACATCTTCCCATGTTACTATTTTCAAATTACTTCTCCTTTCCATCCAAAATTGCATCGAGAGCGTCAGTAAGAGTTGTTACAACCATATCTGCCGCAATACAATTCTCGCGTTTATACCTATTGGCGCGGTCGACAAGAATAGTAAATATTCCTTCTCGGTACGCCTGAACGATATCGGTTGCATAGGAATCGCCTACCATTATTGCGCGATCATGCCGGCCCATTTTTGTGATACGCCTTGCAAGCTCCCAAAATCGTGGACTTGTTTTGTCGTAGGGATCTCCCGTAATTATGGCATCGCATAAAGTCGAAAGGGGAGAGGTATGAATTCTCGCAATTTTTTGTTGTCGTGAATAACGCGTATCATATTGCATCGTGCCGTGCGAAGGACGCAAGCGCGCATCAGAAGACGTGGCAATGGCAATGGTTGTATCCACGTTTCGCAATTGCACAAGAAACGCTTCCGAATCAGGGAAGGGTTCATTATTGTCGGCAATCGCATTCCAGTAAGCCATAGCGGCTTGCTGTGCAATAGCTCGCGGAAGCGGCATGCCATGCAAAAACGCCCCTGTTAAAAGCCATAGTTCTCGTGAGTATATAATTCCTTCAGGAGGGGTGTTCAAAACGCTTTTACTGGCTATTTTACTCTGCCGCGTGCGTATATTGTCCTTGCCTTCTCTGCTTGCTCGCATCGTTTCCCTAAATGTTTCGTTAACCCATTTGGTAAGAAACCGTGCCTCGTACGGCGGTAGCTTCTTTTTAAGAAATCCTCGCAAAGCGCTAATACCAAGGTCGTGCCGAAATTCAACGAGCGTTTGATCCCAGTCGACAAATACGACTGTTCTCATTTTTCCCTTTCTTGTTGGAAAAGTTCAGCGTAAAGAATATACTATACGTATTATTTTTTGTCAAATGAAATGCGCCCCGTACAATAAGGCGAGGCGCTTTTTCTCTTTGTTAGTTACTAAACCGCAGTTCTCCTGTTTCAAGCATCGCACAAAATTCTGCGACCGCTGCTTTGGTAAAGGCGCAGTAGATCTGCTGCTGAACTATCGATTTATTAATCTCTTTTAGCGTCATCCATCCGATAATACCCGCAACGGATTCGGTGGGGTCAAGCCGAATGGATCGGGGATCGGGCGGAACGATGTTATACTGCACGGCAAATACTGGTTGCGGCGTATCGAACGTGGTATTTGGGCAAGCCAGTCCAAGTGCTTGCGAACCTATCGGTTTTCCAAATCCCATTTCTTCAGTCGCCTCTTCTTTAGCGATGGTTTCGGCAGCTACTTTCTCTTTTCCGAATCCTCGTGGGATCTCTAAGCTCCAGCAGCCGAAATATTCCGGATGGTGTAGCTCTCCATATTCCCAAGGGGGCGCGTCTGGTTTGCGGGTCGCATCACGATATTGCCATTGGAAAGCAAGTCGTATATTGCGCATAGCGTCAATGCCCCAAGGGATTGTGACAGCACCTTTTGGCTCGAGACGCAGAATTTTGTCTCCGCAAATTTCACCGGTTTCCGTGTTGAAGATTGCAAGCAGACGACGTTCCCCATACCGCGGATGCACAAATCCGTCTATCGTTTTTCTCCACCCTGGTATCCAAAAGTCGCGTGGATGTTGCGCACGTTCTTCATAAATGCGTGCGGCTTCGGATGCCGAAATAAGCTCTATCGGCGGCGAAGCATCTGGTTTTGGCGGTATGCCGTAACACGTTTTTTCGTGAGCCATCGGTGATCCTCCTTTTTCCGTTTTTAACGATCTCTTGTCCTTAATTGCTTATCATGTTATATATTTTTTGTCAAGCTTGCATCAATTTATATTCTTCTGTATCGTACATACGACATCTTTTTATGAAAGCTCTTATCCCTGCAGCTCGTGACGCAAAAACGCGACCCTTTTGGCGCGACAAAAATAAACACTTGTTGCCCTTGGCAAACACGCCGATGATTGTGTATGCGCTTTCCGCACTTGAGCGCGCGGGACTCCGCGACATTGGCATTGTGATTGGTCCAAACGATGAAGATTTAAAAGGTTTTTTGGGCAACGGCGAGCGTTTTGGGGTATCGCTAAGCTTCATTACCCAAAACGAACCGCGTGGCATTGCGCATGCGGTTATGTCGGCGAAAGAATATTTGGGAGACGACTCGTTTGTTTTGCATCTTGGCGACAATATAGTGCGCGAAAATATCGCGATGCTTTTGGACGCCTTTATGCAAGCGGATGCCGCGTGTCTTTTGGCCCTCGCAAAAGTGCGTAACCCCGAGCGTTTTGGCGTTCCGATATTTGAGGGAGAGAAAATCCGCGGCGTTGAAGAACGCCCCTTCAAACCTCAAAGCCCTTTTGCGGTAACGGGTGTATATGTATACCATCCCATGGTGCATGCGTTGTTGCCGGAATTGAAAGTAAGCGCGCGAGGCGACTATGAAATTTCCGATCTGCACACGCGTTTGGTCCAAGACGGCCAAAATGTGCATTGGGTAGAGGTTTCCGACTGGTGGAAAGATACCGGCCAGCCAGAAGACCTTATCGACGGCAATCGTTTTGTGCTTGAGGGTCTGCGCGGCGATAGGGAAGGGAGCGTTGCTCCCGGGGTGGTTGTAAAAGGACCCGTGCGCATAGGAGAGGGATCAAAAATTCTTGGACGTTCCGTTGTGTTAGGACCGGCTGTCATTGGGCAAAACTGTCTCATTACGGACTCGTATATTGGCCCTTACTCGTCTATTGGAAACAACGTTGAGCTTCACGGCGCTGAAATAGAAAACTCCGTGGTGTTTGATGGTGTGCGCGTGGCATCGGCAAAACGCATACAGGCGTCTATTCTCGGAGAAGGTTCGATCGTGGCATCGGAACAACACACAAAACCTTCGGGGCATCGCATTATCGTAGGAGAGGGATCAGTCGTTGACTTGTAATGCTACAGCAGCCGTTAGTTACCATAACGCTTTTAAATTGTAACGACCGCAGGACCATTTTCCATGCGGTCGATTCTGTTGCGGACACGCACTATCCCAATCTTGAACTCATCCTTATTGATAACAATTCCACCGACGGCACGAGGGAGGAACTTGAGTCGCGTATTCCTCAATGGACGGCGCAACGTGCAAAAAATGTATCCCTTATCCCTTATCCTTTATCTTCTGGTTGGTTTCATTTCATAAAAAATAATGAAAACGTCGGCTTTGCCCGGGGCCACAACCAGGCGATACGCATGGCGGGCGGAGAATTCATTCTTTGTTTAAATGCCGACGCCATTCTTACCCCAATATTTGTCGGGGAAGCCCTGAAACCCTTTTCAGATGAGCGCGTTGGTGCGGTACAGGGGAAGCTCGTGCGTTATGACTTTGCCAAAAATGCTCCCAGGACCCAAGACCAAAAACAGATTCTTGATACAACGGGCCTCCTCATTTTAAAAAATAGGCGCGTTGTTAACCGGGGCCAGGGAGAAAAAGATAACGGTCAATACGAAAAACAAGAAGAAGTGTTTGGCGCAGACGGCGCGGTACCCGTGTATCGTAAAAAAGCCCTAAACGACGTCGCGGTACCCCTGTTGAACATTCAACATGGAACTTTAAACGACGCCTTGGTTGAATTCTTCGACGAGGACTTCTTTTTATATAAAGAAGATGTCGACCTTGCGTGGCGTTTGCGTATTGCCGCTTACAAGACCATCTATGAACCAAAAGCTCTTGCATATCACGGCAGGGGATCGGGCGATTCCATGGCGCTCTCGCCTTTAGCGATAATTAGAGAGCGGAGGAAAATTAACCCGCGCGCAAAATTTTTTTCATTCCGCAATCAGCGCCTCATGCAGTTGAAAGACGAATATCCTTCCATTTTCTTCCGGCATCTCTATCGGATGTTCCCGAAAGAATGTGCGGCATGGGGATATGCATTGTTATTTGAGGGCACCATTGTGCCGCGCGCTTTGCGGGATTGGGTAGCGCTTATTCCTCGGATGCTCAAAAAGCGGCGATTTATTATGTCCCGCCGTCGTGCTTCCGTTCAAGATCTCACCCGTTGGTTTGTGTAGTCCTTGAATATTTAAACTTTTGAACCCTTACACCTTGAACCTATTGAACTTTCATTTATGGAACTTTCTATTGTCGTTAATCATTATCGCTCGCCCGCGGCGCTCAAAACCTCGCTCGGCGAACTTCAAAAAAACGTTTCGCTCTCACACGAAACAATCGTAGTGGATAGCGCTGCCCAAAAAGATACTGGGCGTATGCTCAAAGATCTTTTTCCCAATGTCCGCTATATTCCATTTCAAGAAAACGTCGGCTTTGCAAAATCGGTGAATGCGGGTGTAAAAGAAAGCTCGGCACCCTATGTATTTATCGTAAACGCCGACTTAATCATCGGCCAGAAGTGCGCAGAATCCTTGCATGCGCTTCTTGAGCGAGAGAAAGACATTGCATTAGCTTCTCCGCGCCTCCGCAATTTCGACGAAACGCTGCAGCCATCGGCATTTCGCTACTATACTCCGTTGCGCATTCTTGCCCGCAGAACCGTGTTGGGCAAAACGCCATTGGGCAAAAAAATATTGTCTCGTTTTGTGGTGCAAGAAGCCCTGCGCGAAGACCTCGCAGGCCCTTTGCCGGTTGATTGGGTCATGGGTTCGGCCCTCTTTGTACGCAAAGCCGCCATTGAAAAAGTGGGGATGCTGGACGAGCGGTATTTCATGTATTTTGAGGATGTAGATTGGTGCCGGCGCTTTTGGGAAGCGGGCTATAAGGTTATGTACGTGCCCTATGCGCGGGCATGGCATTTGCACAAGCGTGCATCAAAAGGCGGGATGTTTGATGTTGTTTTGAATCGGTATACTCGTATCCATCTTTTGTCCGCAGCAAAATATTTTCTCAAATTTGGCGTATCGGCTCCCAAACACGGTGTTTGAACTTTTAAACACTGGACCCTTGAACTTTTGAGCGTGTAACTTTTGAACTGTCCGCTATGAAGGTTATCATTATCGGTGCACAAGGAATGTTGGGCCACGCGCTTTCTGATGTTTTCTCGCGCGCCACCCAGAAACTTTTATTATGGGATCGTGGCGATCTTGATATTGTCAACCGCGCTGCTGTGGAGATGGCCATCGGAAGAGAAAAACCGGATATTCTTATCAATGCCGCAGCATATACGGATGTTGATGGCGCAGAAAAAGAACGCGAACGTGCAATGCAGGTGAATGCAACGGGCGTCGGCAATCTCGCCGATACGTGCGCAAAGCTCCAGATTACCATGGTGCATTATTCGACTGATTACGTATTTGATGGCAAAAATCCAAACGGTTACAAAGAAAGCGATGTTGCGGGAAATCCGGTCAATTTTTATGGCCGCTCAAAACTTGCCGGCGAAGAATTATTTGTATCACCTTTTAAACCTTTGAACCTTGAACACGGAATTTACCGCTGGTACTTGGTACGTACCTCGTGGCTGTACGGACCGCACGGCAAAAACTTCCCGTTGTCTATGATCGAACGCGTCCGCGGGGGACAGAAAGAATTTAAAGTGGTTAACGATCAACACGGTCGTCCTACTTACACATACGATTTAGCACATGGAACCTTTGAACTTTTAAAATCTAAATCCCCAGCGGGCATCTATCATCTAACCAATTCCGTGAAAGATAATACGTCGGGCCAAAAAGAGCCATCGGTTACGTGGTTTGATTTTACAACAGAAATTTTCCACAGAGCCGTTGCATTCGATCCGGCGTTTCATGAGGTTTCGGTAGGGCCTTGCACATCAGTCGACTTTCCGCGTCCAGCCATTCGCCCGAACTATTCCATATTGGTAAGCACAAAACGTCCTCCTTTGCGTTTGTGGGAAGATGCGCTGCAAGATTATTTGCGGTCCCATGTTTTTGCGTAAGATCATAGTGGCAGGGTTGGTAGCATCCGCGCTTGGCGCGGTTTTTGCTATTGGCTTTTTGTGGGGAAACAAAACCAAAGAATTTCCTGTACCCGGATTACCTTTTAGTGAAACCCTTCTTGAACCTGAAACGTTTAACGTTGAACGTGGAACTTTGCACTTGGAACATGAGACGTTAATCGTTTCCCGTGTTATCGACGGCGATACCGTAGAATTGTCTTCCGGCGAGCGCGTGCGCATTATTGGCATTGATGCGCCCGAGCACGATGAATGTTTTTTCGAGGAAAGCAAGACCATGCTTGAGCAATTGGTTTTGGGGAAGGATGTCCGCGCACAACAAGAAACGAACGACCGAGACCGTTACGGTCGGCTTCTTAGGCATTTATACGTGGGTGATACCTTCATCGATCTTACCTTGGTAGAAGAAGGTTTTGCCGCAGCATACCCATATCCACCGGACACGGCATACGCCGCAGAATTTTCAGATGCAGAAACGCAGGCAAAAGCGCACGGCCGCGGTCTTTGGTCAAGTTGTGCTTCTTTTAAAAATGTTGAACAGTTTAACTCTGAACCCTCGGTTGAAGGATGTGTTGTAAAAGGAAACATTTCCTCTTCCGGCGAAAAAATTTATCACCTTCCTGGTTGCGGATCGTATGGTAAAACCAATATCGACGAATCAAAAGGGGAACGGTGGTTTTGTTCTGAACAAGAAGCGCAATCTGCAGGTTGGCGCAAGGCCGGGAATTGCTCGTAGCGATTTGACAAATCTATAATATTTGGTATAATAGAATAGTCAGCAATCCTAGATGTCCGCTGGTTTCGCCAGCGTACAAAAGAAGGGAGATTCGTCGTGGCACGACGAGAGAATAAGCGTCAGCTGCGCTGTCAGCGCGCTGACGAACGCGAAACTGCGGCTGCGGGGCGAACCCCCCAGGCGCAGCTTGCGCGACTAGATGCGCGGCTTGGCGTCGGGGTAGGGGCACAGCGCGAACGCGCCCGCCTCGCGGCCCGAATCGCCGCAAGCGCATAAACAGCGCGCCACATAACTAAATAATGGGTTCTGCCGGGTGTCCCGAACACCCGGCCTTGCTTTTTTGATTAGTGTTTTACCATGCCTTACTATTGACTGCGAAAGAACCCTTCTTTAATATATGGTAGTCCGACCACCATAGTTTTAAGATAGCTTTATGGCACAAAGACCCCCTTTTACGAATGGCGAGTTTTACCATATTTATAATCGCGGAGTAGAGAAACGAAAAATCTTTCTAGATAAAAAAGATTACTTTCGTTTTCTTCACGACCTATTTGAATTTAATGATGCGGATGAAACGTTAAATTTGAACTATTATTATTATGGTAGTCCGACTACCATAGTTGAGCGGAGGCCGCGGAAACTGCTTGTTGACGTGCTTGCTTTTGCGCTTATGCCAAACCACTATCATTTGTTACTGCGTCAACGTCGCGAAAACGGAATTTCGAAATTTTTGCAAAAACTCGCAGGAGGATATACGCGTTATTTTAATGAAAAACGCGAACGATCAGGAGTTCTTTTTCAGGGAAAGTTTAAGGCAAAACATATTAATGATGATCGTTATCTCCGGCATCTGCTCCTTTATCTTCACACAAACCCCGTAGATATTTTTCAGAAAAATTGGAAAAGAGCTGGTATTACTCATGCCGCTCGTGCACTTCGATTTCTTGAACGGTATCGATGGTCAAGCTACCCCGATTATCTTGGTATTAAAAACTTTCCTTCGGTTATTAATCTCGAGCTCGTAGATGAGTTTGGGCTTCCGAAAGGGAAAGAGCAGCAAAAAATAATGGTCGAATGGCTTGGGGCTCCTGGTCAAAAAATGCAGAATGTTTTCGATTTTACCTTTGACCATTAATTGTGGGAATCGGATTAACTATGGGGATCCGATCCCCATAGTTCGCAGAACCCCGTAGTTGGGCGGGAGGGGTTGCTTTCGGGGGCGTTCAGGAGGTGTTTGTTTGGGGGTTGACAGATAGGCGATTTGTGTTTATAATGCGCCTGGTATGAAACGGGCGTTTTTTGTTTTTGGGGGTGGCGCCGTGCTGATTGCGGCCGGCGTTTTTGTGTTTATGTCTAAACCCGCTGTTGCGCCGGATCAATTGCCGACGCCTTCGGCGCCGGCAATTGAAGAGAGCGATTTGCGCGATC
>MHSS01000010.1:0-4537 GCA_001822835.1 Candidatus Terrybacteria bacterium RIFCSPHIGHO2_01_FULL_48_17
CGCGAACATCCCCTGCTGAAGATGGATATTGATTCTGAAGCGGTTGTTAAGCGCCGAGTGGATAATGTCCACTTCCCGCCCCTGCGCCACTTGCTCGCGCATCGCTTCGGGCAAAATATTGAACACGAACTCCGCCAGCGCCTGCGGGTCTATTTCCTCACGAGCGAGATTCTCCAGATTGCCTTCCACCTTTCCCACCGGCGCCTGGCCGGCGATGAAATAAACATCGGAAGCTCTTTTAGCCAGAGCAATGCTTAAATAATTATGAAATATGTCGTTGATTTCCATAATACAAAAAAGAAGTTAGAATTTAGCGAGTAGCGAGTAAAAAACTCATTTTATTGCTTGCTTTCTACTCGCTACTCCCTACTCGCTATTTTCTGATTAACGCTTCTATCCCCGGCATCGGCTCGCCGGCTAAAAATTCCAACATCGCGCCGCCGCCAGTGGATACAAAATCAATTTTATCATATAAACCAAGCTTGTCCAACGCCGCGATTGATTCGCCGCCGCCCACCACCCGGAACGCTTTGCCGCGGGCGATCGCCTTCGCGAAACTGTCGGTCCCGACGGCAAAATTGGGAAGCTCGGAATACCCCAGGGGTCCATTCCAGATAATGGTCTTGGCTTTACCGGCAACACTGGAAAAAAGCTCAACGGTATCCGCGCCGATATCCAAAATAAGCTCATCGTCCTCCACTTTCCCCACGCCGACCCGCTTAACCCAGGCGTCCGGCGAAATCTCTTTAGCCACCACTACGTCAACCGGCAGATGTAATTTGGGCGAGGTCCAGTCAAGGTCTTTGAGCGTGACGCTGACCGTCGGATCTATTTTTGACTTGCCGATCCCCACGCCTTTGGCTTTCAACACCTGATTGGCGATCAATCCGCCTAAAAGAATGTCGTCCGACTTGTCAAAAAATCTCTGTATTAATTTCAGCTTCGTTTCAACTTTCGCTCCACCCATAACGATCACCAGCGGAAGTTTCGGTTTATGGTAAGTATGGTGCAGAATCTTCACTTCCTCGGCCAGAACAAATCCGGCATAAGACGGCAAAAAACGAGTGATCGCCGAGACGGAGGCGTGCGCGCGGTGGGAAACGGAAAAAGCTTCGTTCACGTAAATATCAGCCAGAGAAGCCAGCCGACTCGCGAACACTTCATCATTTTTCTCTTCCTCCGGATGAAACCTTAAATTTTCCAACATTAATATCTCGCCCGATTTAAGCTTGATGGAAGCGCGCTGAACTTTCTCACCAACGCAGTCGGAAACAAAGACAACTTTATGCCCGATATCTTTGGCCAGCCGCCGGGCGATATTCTTCATGCTGAAATTAACTTTATCTATCGCTCCGGTTTTTTCGTCGATCGGCCGGGCGAAATGAGCCATTACGATCACTTTGGCTTTATTTTTCACCAAATATTTCAGAGTGGGCACAACCCGCCTGATCCTAAAATCGTCTTCAATCTTGCCGTCTTCCACAAAAACATTGAAATCCACCCTCACCAGCACTTTTTTATTCCTGACATCCGCCTTGTCTATTGTTCTTAATCTCATACTTATAGTATACTAAAAAAAGTTATATTGTTAAATGGTTGAATTGCTATATACTTCAATTACGAAATTTTCCACTTTGTCATTCCCGCGAAAGCGGGAATCCAGTTAATAAAGTCCTGGATTCCCGATCAAGTCGGGAATGACAGATGATATGAATAATATAAACAACAAAAAAAATATAGTGATCCTAGGCGGCGGATTCGGCGGCGTGGCTTGCGCGATCAAACTGAACAAATTGATGAAGCAACGCCCGGCGCTGTTGAGAGATTTCAACATCGTTATCGTTGATAAAAAAAATTACCACCTCTATACGCCGGCGCTTTACGAAGTCGCGTCATCCGCGGCGGACGACGGCGCGCCTCTTAATTTAAAAAAAGTGATAGTCACGCCGCTGGAAGAAATCACGCGCGGCACTTCAATTAAATTCATTCAGGGTACGGCTATCAAAGTGGATGTGGCGAAAAAAGAGGTCCGGTTTGACGACGATACGGTTATGGAATACGAGCATCTCGTTTTGGCTCTGGGGTCGGAACCGGCGTATTTTAACATTCCCGGACTCAAGGAATATTCCATTCCTCTTAAATCGTTTGAAAACGCGATCCATATCCGCTCCGTTATCAGAAAAAAATATGAAGAGAAGCCAATCGGCGCGGAAATCAACATAATCGTCGGCGGAGCCGGTCCGGCCGGCACGGAGCTTTCCGCCGAACTCATCGGCTACATCAAACGGCTCAATCAAAAATCACGCAAGAATATCGCTCCGCGCGTCATGCTGGTGGAGGGCGCGCCCGATATCCTGCCTGGATTTTCAACGAAAGTTGTTCTTAAAGCGCGAGCGCGTCTTGAAAAGATCGGAGTCAAAATAAAATCGTCATCCATAATATCCGAAACAGACGAACATTCGGTGTATATAAAAGAAGAAATTGCCCCCTACGACGCGCTCATCTGGACCGGCGGAGTGGAGGCTTGCTCCCTCACGCGCGTCATCAGCTTAAAAGAAGAAAAGCGCGGGCGGATGGAAACAAACTCTTGCTTGCAGTGCGCGCCGGCCGACGAACATCTTGATATCGCGGAGAATGTTTACGCCATCGGCGACAATGCCTGTTTTTATAATCCGGCGAATAAAATGCCCGCGCCCGGCACGGCGCGCGTCGCCATAGAACAGGCCAAAGTCGCCGCCGAGAACATTTTCAGAAAAATAACCAGCCGGCTGAAGATTGAATACAAACTCAAAAATTACCCGTTCGCCATACCGCTAGGCGGGAAATACGCCCTCACCCAAGTCGGCCCGATGCTTTTTGTCGGCTTTTCCGGCTGGATTTTAAAACAACTGATTGAGCTTTATTATCTTTTCTCCATCACCGACAACCGCCTCGCCTTCCGCCGCTGGCTCCGCGGCCTCGGCATATTTGCTAAAAATGATTAGGATTGAATTTCTATTATTTCTCACCGCTGTTTTCCGATCTCATCTTTTCATCTAACTTATCCTTGATCAACTTACTGATATATGCGTTTACGCCTTCACTTCCTTTTTCCTCTTTGATTTTTTCAATCTTATCGCCTCCTAAGGGGACATTAAACACATCATCAATTGGTATGGTATACCCATCAATAATTTCTGGAACATTCGAAGAGATGGGTAAGGTAACTCTTTTATCGCCATAATATTGTTCAACAAATAATGGCGTTCCCGGCACCGCAATAGGCAATAAACCAGATGATTCCGCATCTTTAAACATCTTCATTGAAAAATTGCTGTCATTTCCTCCGCCGAATTTTATTCCGCCTTCAACTTTTCCTGCCTCGCCGGCGCAACTTGAACTAAGAGTTTCAAATTCATAGTCTCCAACAGCCACATACCTTCCATAATGTTCTTTGCTATTACCGGCAAACCGCGTAATAGGAGAACCTTCTTCTGTTGCGCCTTGGAAATAAATTTTTTCCAAAGCTTTTGGCAATCTCCATTTCCTGCCGTCTTCACAAATAATTTCAAACGGTCTCCTTTCCTTATCGCCTCTGCTCTTTTCTCTTTCTCGGTAAAGATATCCTCTGTCATCCAAACCGATAACAACTGCGGCATATTTTTCTAACTCACTCATTGATATATCGGGAAATATTTTTGAAACAATAGCCAAATAACGCATCTGATTCTTTATTATTTCTTGATCCGTTGAAATTATTTTTTGTTTTCCTATTTGTTGTAATTCTTTTAGTTTCTCTTTGGTTTCATCTTCATATTTATATTGGATAGTTTCTGCGGGAATAAATATGGATGGGTTGGAACCTGACTGGGACTTAGTTAATCCACCCGGCCTTGACTCTATGGATAGAAGCTTTTTAGCCAATTCCTTATCAAAAACATATTGATCGCCTCTCGCTAATTCTCCTCTTATTTCTGAGATTACAGAAAGTCTGTTCTCTAAAAATTTCATTTCGCTATTTGCATAACCATACTCGGCCTTTTCTTGAATGTTTTTGTTAATTTTTTGTTCAACTTCGTCAACATACAATTTCAAGTTTTCCGGTTTGTCCAAAAAACCGCCTTCTAAAAGTTGGGATGCGTATTTCTGACCCTCCTCAACCTCGCGCATAAATTTTTCTTTTTCCAAACCCAATTTTTCTTTTTCCAAACCCTTAAGCTCGCTCTGCGTTTCTTTGGATTTATCTTTTAATGCTTGTAATTTCTCTTCTTGATGAGCAGTCCTTTCTCGCAAGTATTGTTTCTTATCTTTCTGATATTGAATTGATGCTTCTATGCCAAGACTTTTGGAATCAATAAAATCAGCTATGCCTTTCGCCTGCTCGCTTTTCGCCTTCTTATATCTCGCGCTTTCTTTTTCGCTTTCTAAAACACTTTTCCTTTCATCATGATTAGGAATATTTTTCAAATCCTCCGCAAGCTGATCTCTATATTCCTTAAAATCAAATTTTTCCATATGTAAAATAATTAATATTTACACTTACATAATACCCCCCCCC
>MHSS01000010.1:4557-4973 GCA_001822835.1 Candidatus Terrybacteria bacterium RIFCSPHIGHO2_01_FULL_48_17
GAAGAAACGGTGTCAGGTACCCTTTTTTGGTCGCCAGGGATCTCTTATACTGCCTTCAAGACCGAATTTCTTAACCGCATTATTCACCCACTGTTCCGACCCATACGGCCTGCTTCTTTTGATGGCATATCGAATATTTTCAATCTCTTCTTTGGATTCCGATTGATTAACCCAAAATCTATAATCATCAGGCTCTTCAACCGGCCATGGACTTAATAATTTCTTTTGCTTGTCATTTCCGCGCAAACGCGCGGAAATACTGGACCACTTCCAGTCTTCCGCGTTTTTGACTAATCCCGCTCGTTTGGCATTTCTTTCAACATAACGGACAAGAGTTAAAAAATACTCATCTTTCTGCACGGGAATTGATTTGTACCGCCCTTGATAAATATGTCCGTACCCGATTGTTTTCGTTT
>MHSS01000010.1:5225-7390 GCA_001822835.1 Candidatus Terrybacteria bacterium RIFCSPHIGHO2_01_FULL_48_17
CGCGAGGTACTCTGCCCATAATACTCGCATTGTATCACATAACATAAGATTTAAAAAGGGTACCTGACACCGTTTTCTTATGATTGTGAATCTACTTGATAATTCTAATTGGCATGGTGTCCCTAAAATTCTCGGATTCTCGTCGAAGCGGCGGAGAAGATGAGTGAAACGCCAATTTAAGGAATCTTTACAAATTATAATAAAAATGATAACTTGACAGTAGTGAAAAACGATGGCTCTTAAACAATTTAATAAACAAACTTGGAATATTATACTGAAAGGAAGGTGATCAAAATGCAGACTCCAGCAAGAAAGCGCTTAAGTTTCTGTGCGATGTTTTTATTGTTATCAATAGCAATCTATGGTTGTTCGGGTGGAACTGAATCAAACTACGCTCTGGCTGACAACCCTGCCGGTCCCAATTCCGAAAACAACCCCACTTTCTCCATACCAACCGCCGGCGCACCGGCTGTTGGGGCGCTTACAGTTACGGCATATCCTGATAAAATGGAATTAAAATGGCAGGACACTTCCCCAAGCGAGGATGGATTTAAAATTATGAAGGATGGAATAACAGCCGGTGAAACTCCAAGAAACATCGCCGTTTGGACCGATACGCAAATATTACCAGGAACGACTTACTGTTACAAAATTATTCCTTATAATAGGGAATACGCTCAAGGCATCGTATCACGAGAAGAATGCGCGACGATACCGGTTCCGATCACTTCGCCCGCCGCTCCCTCCAACTTCACCGCTTCCGCCGCCTCTGACGGGATTACGCTCTCCTGGAGCGATAATTCCAATAACGAAAACGGCTTCCGGATCGCGCGCAACGGGGTATTGATTCAAACGCTCCCCGCCAACGCAACCTCGTACAAAGACACGACGGCCGGTGTCGGCACCGCTTACTGCTACACCGCATCCGCTTTCAACGATGGCGGAGCGAATTCCTCCGTCCAGCAATGCGCGACGATACCGGTTCCGAATCAAGTTCCGACAGTCAGCATAGTGTATCCTACGGCTGGAGAGTTGGCGTATAAGCTGACAAGGGTAAAAATCAACTGGCTGGACCAAGATGACCAATATCTTACTTTGAGAATATTCATCGATGGCACGGAGCAAGTGAACATTGAAGTGGAAACCGCTTCATATTCCAAATGGTTTGATATTGATTTTACCGATTATCCTGATGGGGACTACACCATATCAGCGGAGGTTTATGATTCTCACGGGGCGATGAAATCAGTGATGACTCAAGCGCGAGTCAACCAGGCGGAAGTTGAAGATAAAGCCATGCAATTTTTATACCTTCAGTCCACAATTACTTGCGCAAACCCGGAAACTTTCAAATGCATAGTCAGGTGGCTTGAGCCGGCGCATATAGTGGAGGTAAGTCCGCTCTTTACTAATGAACAATTCCAAATGATTAAAGACGCGGCGGCATTCTTGACCAGATACACAAGCATTCCCTTTGAAGTTCGCTGGAGCAGTTTGGAAACATTCGGTCCGAATCCCAATTGCTATGACCTCCCGGTGGATATAAATTTCATTTTCATCTATCCGGAAAACTATTCTGAAGCAACTCTCGCGAAGACATGCGCGCCAAGGGATATTGCCACCGGATATACTACTGTAAGCAAGGCGGTCATAATGGTACAAAACACTGCGCTTAATCAATTTGCCGGCCAGCCGGAAACATTGGCGTTCATATACGCTCACGAGATAGCCCATACCTTGCCGATAATAAATCACGAAAGCGCTCGTTATTTAATGTATCCTTATCTCAATGACAGCTACCGCTTCTCACCTGAAATGGCGCGGGCGATGGAAATGCTTTATTATAATTTCGCGCCAGGCGATCAAATCCCAACTCCCGCTCATTTCACCATAGGATACATATCCTCATGGTAATCAAAAGGGCTGACGAAAAAATCGTCAGCCCTTATTTTTTTATATTAACTAATTCTAGTAATGGTAATGGGGTCAGGAGCCTTTCTTTGGTCTGCCTGGATTTTTCAATGTTGATGCTAAGTTGAATTTATCAATCATTTTCCGAGTCCAATTTTCTCCTCCGAACGGCTTGCCTTTATTGACGCAGTACCGCAAAGATTCCAATTCTGTGCCGGTTTGCGGAGCGTTAACTAAATCGAGATAGTCATATG
>MHSS01000011.1 GCA_001822835.1 Candidatus Terrybacteria bacterium RIFCSPHIGHO2_01_FULL_48_17
CCCCCCTGGGGTGTGGATAAACTAAATTGGTGGAGCCGATGGGAATCGAACCCACAACCTCCTCCATGCCATGGAGGCGCGCTACCGTTACGCCACGGCCCCGAACGTTTTAGGAGTTCTCGACATTTCCCTGCGGCACCGTAAACCAAAATGTCGTTCCCTTCCCTGTGCCCTCGGAAGTAAAGCCGATTTCTCCGCCATGTAAATCTATGAAGCGTTTTGTAATATAAAGCGCGATGCCTGCGCCATCGGGTGATTTGCGCTTGGCAGAATCGGAACGGTAGAATTTCTGAAAAATGCTGCGCTGATCTTCCAATGGTATCCCAATGCCGTTATCAGATACCCGTACACGAAAAAGAGCGCCTTCCTGCTCGCGTTGCTCTTTTGAAAGCAAAACGCTAACTTTCCCATTTTCGTTCGAATACTGAAGGGCATTTGCAACCAAAATATCAACCACCTTTTTAATCATCTCTTGATCTATATATGCCTCATCGATGGGAGATGCCTCTTTTGAAAATTCAAAGCGGATATTGCGAGTTGTTGCTTCGCGCTGACGGGATTTAGTAACATCATCAATAATCTCCCACAAGGCAACCGGTCGGCGATTTATCTTAAATTCGCCACTTTCCAGAGCCAAAAGGTCAAACACTCCATTCAGCACATCGGCAAGGAAAATCGCCTTCTGGTTAATGGAATGAATCTCCTCAATGGCCTTTGTGGATATTTTTTCCATCCCTAGTTTTTCTAAAGATTCGGCAAGCACCTCCGATTGCCACCGAATGACCGAAAGCGGGGTTCGGAATTGATGTGAGACCACCCGGATAAACTCTCCCTGCGCCGCCTGCATAGCTTGCATGCGTTCCTGTGCTGCTTGCAACTGTGAAACGGCGGAGCGTAATTTGCGCGCTTCTTCCTGCAAAGAAACATTTGTCGCCTCTAACTCGCGCATGCGCTTCTGTAGTTCTTCTGTAAGTTTCCCCTTGGAATAAAATAAGATGCGTTCATGTTCCAACACGCCCGCAGGAAGCAAGGGTAGAAGCGCCGGTAAAGAATCAAGGAACGAAAACAACGATGCGATGTTTTTAAAAATCTCATCGGCCGAAAGACGAGCCCGTTCCTCTCCTACGCGTTGCTGCATTTCACGGAAGAGCCGGTGTATAAGATAACCAAAATCAGAAACAAGCTGTTTTCCTTGCATGTCTGGCGAAAGCTTCCCGTATTGTTCCTCAAGCATGTGCCACTCTATATTTCCGTCGGAAAATTGTAGGGAACGCAAAGCGTTGCTTGCGTTTGGAGAATTAAGAATCCCTTGCAACGTTTGTGGTGTAAGTTTTAAATATTTTATAAATTGCTCCAATACTATACGGAATAAAAAGAAAACTTGACGCTCTTGCGGCAAGAATGGAGCGGTAAAAAATGTCGGAGCAAATTTTGCGAGTCCAAATTTTTGCGCAATGGTGCTGCGAAGCGCTCGGGGAGAGGGACACAATTTAGAATCCTGTTGGCACACGAGATGCTCAACCTCTAAATAGAGATTAAGATAAAGCTTCTCCTGCTCGGATCGCGGCCGAATGCTCGCTAGCCCAGAAATCCGACTGCGCAATTCCTCGCCGTCGGATATATGGCCCACCAGCCATTCAATGACTTTTGCCATTTCGTCCGTATGGATGATACGCGTAGAACCAAAAAGTGTCATAGTAGCGAAAATTCAAAACCAAAAATCTAAATAACAAAAACTGGGTTCTGCCCCCGGTAGGAATCGAACCTACATCAGCGGCTTAGGAGTCCGCGGTTCTGTCCATTGAACTACGGGGGCGTTTTTTATTACTTTCGTGAAAAATTTGCCACGGCCTTGATGTCGCCGTAGGGAATGGAGTGAAGCGTTTCTTCGTTATCCCAAATCACTAGGGTACGTAATTTCAAAGTTGTCACTTTACCGCGCACCGCACCCACCTGTACTTCGTCTCCCACGCGCACGGTATTTTCCAGCACCAAAAACAAACCTGAGACCACATCGCGAACCAAGGTTTGCGTACCAAATGTCAGGGCAAAGCCCACAATACCCAAAGAAGCAAGCAACGGACCGATGTTGAGCCCCAATTCTGACAGAATCATAAGCAACGCAACCAATCCCACCGCAATGCGAATCGCAAGCATCAAAAACCGATGAATAGTTGCAATTCTTTTCCCGTGCGCTTCATCAAAGCCGAGCGTTTCAAAAATCCGGTCGAGAGCAAAATGCAAAAAGCGCATTGCAGCCAGCGCTGCTATGGCAATCACGGCGATTTTTACCATTTTTGAAAAAACGTCCGACGCGAGGAAAGATGAGAAATCTGGCATCAGATGTAGTATAATATACAAGAAACCCAAAGTCCAAAATCCCAATGTCAAATGAAATCCCAAGTCCCAATGCGAAAAACCGAATGTGTGGGTCTTGGACATTACGCCATTGGACATTTATTTGACATTTGAGCTTTGGATTTTGAGCTTTCGCATTTATGCCACGTTCCTATACCAGAACAGGAGACAAGGGCGAAACGGGCCGCATTGGACCCCAACGCCGGAAAAAAAGCGACCAATTATATGAAGTTGTGGGTACGCTCGATGAATTTATTGCCTGGATTGGGTTTGCCGCATCGTGCACAAATGAACAGCGGGTAATACGCATTCTTCATGACATCCAGCAGTTTCTCTTTTGCGCCGGGGCGGATGTGGCGACACCGCTTGATCAGGCATGCCGCAGACGTATTCGTGAAGATGATACAAAAAAACTTGAAAAGATAATCGAAGATTTTGAAAAAGACCTTGCTGATCTTAGAAATTTTATTCTTCCTGCCGGCACCCAAGCAGTAACGGCTCTTCATGTTGCACGCGCTGTTGCCCGACGAGCCGAACGGGCAACGGTAAAATTTGGGGAGTCGGAAGAACTCAATAGATCGATGGTACCCTTTTTGAACCGCCTTTCCTCGCTCCTTTTTGTGATGGCACGGTGGCTGCACCATAAAGAAAGGGGAAAAGAGGAACACCCAACTTACAATCCGTAACCATGGAAACTGATAATCGCCGACGACTACACTGATAAACGCCGACAAAAACGCCCCGCCAATCGCGGAGCGTTTTGCATTCAGTTCATCGTAATACGCCAGCCGCTATTTATTCAATTCCTCTTCAATAACTTTCTTAAACTCGGCATAGGGTTGTGCGCCGGATATCATGCGGCCATTGATAAATGTTGAGGGCGTACCGCTCACCCCATATTGCTGCCCCACTGTTACGTCTTGCGTTACGGCATCTTCGTATTTGCCGGAGTCAACGCAGGCATTGAATTTTGCGGTATCAAGCCCAAGTTCTCGAGCAAAACCTTTTAGATTTTCTTTGCTAAAAGCACCCTGGTTTTCGCCTTCTTGCCGCTCAAACAAAAGGTCGTGGTATTCCCAAAACTTTCCCTGTTCGTTTGCGCATCGAGCGGCATTTGCAGCCCATAGTGATTCCTGTCCCAAAAAGGCAAAATCGCGATAGGCAAATTTTACTTTTCCAGTATCAATATATTCTTTTTTCAACTGTGGCGTTACGGTTTCATGAAATCTCCCGCAGAAAGGACATTGAAAATCAGCAAACTCGACAACTTCTACAGACGCGTCCGCTTTGCCCAAAAACGGCAACGAACCAAGCTCTACATCAATCGGTGCCGCGGGTGCTGTTGACGGAGCGTTTGGCGATGGAGGAGTCGGTGCAGGACCGTCAGGCCCGCCCGAAGAAGGCGTTCCCTTGCCTCCTCCAAAGTAAAGCGCCGCCCCCACAAGCCCTCCGGCAATAACAATAGCAAGAGGTATCGACCACTGGCTTCCCTTATCCACCGCCATGCGATCTACATGTTCAACCGTCACCTGGCTTTCTGGATGCGCATGGTGCTCATCCGAATGTATTTGTTTTTGTTCTTCCATAAGATACTACAAACTACGAACATAATACGCATAACGGGAAATTCGTATATGCGTACCCATTCGTATTTCGCAGCGTTAATGCGAATGCCCTTCTTCAACAAAGGCCTTACATTCTGTGCAATACAGGCGTTGTTCAAATGTTTTTCCGTGGTGCGGACATCCCTCGGTGCCACAAGTTGTTTTGCCGGCCTCAAATTCTTCCTTCGTAACCTCGCCGCCGCAACCACCGGTGCATATATATTTTGTTTCGATTGCCATACCTTGATACTATCACGATAAAAAGAAAATAGGAAAGGGCTTGTGTGCAAAACGAAACCACCCTTTTAGGATGGCCTCGCTTTTTGTGCACAAAAAGTGAGTGTGTTATTGCCCACCTGCAGGCGGCATATTCTGCCCCTCACCAGAAGATGGTTGTTGTGGTTCTTGCGGTTTCTGCTCCTTTCCCTCTTCTGGTTTTTTACCAAAAAGCCAATCGAGAAAACCCATAAAATCACCTCCTTCAATGAAATTCTAAAGCAGGAAGCTTTGAATTTCGTTTTAATTCTCTATCGTTATTATATCACCCGCGCCGATGGCTTCAAGCTTCTAGAAATCCTTGTGGGCGGGATCCTCTTTCGAGATATAGGACCTATTCTCGATTTCGTTCGGGCTTATGATATAACGCCCCAAGTTTTAGCCAAATAGCAATCAAAAGAAGTACCATTGCATCAGACATCCAGTCGTCTGCGTTGATTCGCGGTATCCCATGCTCAATCCAATGAAACAGAGAGGCGATAAACCAAGAAAAAATGCCGAAACCCCCAAATATAATACTAAGCTTGGTCAACAAAACATCGGTCCTCATAAAAAGCAGTATACCACAGTATGCCACGACCGGCTGTGGATTTCCATAACCCCTCATCTGGCCAACCCACGAGTATCGCTTTAATGCTATACTATATATACGCATTGGTCGGGCGATTTATTCTTGCATTACTCTATTTGTCCTATTATGTTTGAGAACCACCTTTATAACCTTATACTCCAGCTTACTCAAGAGCATAAGAGTTTATGGCGCATCCGCCACCATTACAAGAAAGATGCGGGTGACTGCGCCGACTGTAAGAAATTCTGGGACGATCTGGAAAAAGAGAAAAAGGACCATATCGATGAGCTAACCAAACTCATCAAGACACATTTAGCATAACGCGAATTTAAAAACCCCCCGCCGTAGGCGGGGGTTTTCGTAGTAGAAATTAAATATCAGATCCGCAAATAGAATACTATCTCTTAAAAAACTGATGGGATTTCATATTACATACTTCCCCATGCTTTCCCGGCTCTTGACGCACGAGTTTTCCGTCCTCCATATAAAATACTTTGTGTGCAATGTCCTTGATCCGCTCATCGTGACTTACTACGATAATGCTTTTTTGTTGCTCGCATCCTACGGAACACAAAAATTGCATGACGTCATGTCCCGTTGCGCGGTCAAGATTAGCCGTTGGCTCATCCGCGCATATCAGAAGCGGATCATTCATAAGAGCCCGTGCAATTCCTACGCGTTGACGTTCCCCACCAGAAAGCTCTTTTGGTTTTGCGAACATTCGCTTTTCAAGGCCGAGGCGCTGGAGAAGTCCGCGCGCACGCACATACCCATCTTTTTTTGAAAATCCCGCGATGATTACATTTTCAATCGCAGAAAGGTTTTCCAATAAATTAAATGATTGAAAAACAAACCCAAGCGCATGTCTCCGAAACCGAACCCGCGCCGATGGCTTCATGCCGCCAATCTCCTTTCCCTCAAAACTAATGGTACCCGAGCTTGGAGTAAGAAGACCGCCAAGCATTGTTAAAAGAGTGGTTTTGCCGCTTCCGGAGGGACCCATAATCATGACAATTTCGCCTTCCGCAACATCCAAGTCGACTTCACGCACTGCCCGTACTTCCGCTGGTGTATGAGCATCAAAAAACTTTGTAAGTTTCCGAACTTCAAGCAGCATAGGGTTTTATGCCTTAAATACCCTGACAGGATCAATAGAGATAATGCGCCTGATGGGGATAAAGGCCGCAACGATACTGATGAGAAGCGTTATCACAAAAACAAATCCGATTTCCAGAAATCCCGCCTGGTACAAAAAGCCGCTGACATTCATTTCGGCAAGTGGAACCACGACAAATGCAAAAACATTGCCTGCCGCAAACCCGACAATGCCGGCAAGCAACGACTGTAACACGACAATGGCAAACAATTCTCGATCAGAAAATCCAATAGCTTTCAACACTCCATATTCCTGACTTTTCTCTATGGTGGCGGTAAAAATAGAAAGGCCAATAACCGCAATCCCTATCCCAAGAGCAATGATTACTAATACGCCAATGATGGGAAGAAATGTATCTTTTACCAAATCGGCGTTGGTCTTGAGAAATTTGGCACGCTCAAGAACTGCAACGTCAGGAAAATTTTCTTCCAGCGTCAATTTCGTGTAAGATGGATCGTCTGTCTGGACTAAAAAATAGTTCGTGAGGGTATCAAATTTAAGGATATTTCGTACCTCCGCCTCCTGTGCAAACGCATATGAATATACCAAAAGGTTTCCCCCCTCACTCATCCCCACGATCGTAAGTTGTTTACCGGCTATCTCAAGCATATCTCCCATTTTTAGATTTTCTTGGCGCGCAAAAGTGATATCGACTATAACCTCCCCTTTGTCGGGTCGCGGCTTTCCCGTCACGATTTTATAGGGCGCAATAACCCCCTCTTCATCCACTCCCACCAAAAAAATATGACTCTCCTTACCTCGCAGCTCAAAACTCACTTGACGTCCGACAAAAGCCGTGACGCTTTTGACGCCTGACGTGGAAGCAAGCTTATCTTTAAGATCCATCGGAAGCAACGATACCGAATGGCTCATATCGCGTGTGCCTTTCTGTCCGATCCAAAAATCGGCGGGGAGGTTTCCCAGAAACCGCGTCATCTGTACGGTCCACCCTTGGTACAAACCCACTAACACCAAAATCAATAATACGGAAAAAGCAACACCGCCCGCGGTAATCGCAAACCGGCCTTTCTCCCCCACAAGATTTCTTACCGCGATAAGAACAATTGGCATAAAGAAGGCATGTGTCTTGAGCGCCTCCTGTGAAAAGATTTTAGGCACCGCAGGATCCCCCGCCTTCTGGTGCTTCTGGAAGCAATCCGGCCTGGCGCAATGCTTGATTCACCTGCTGTGCACCCTGTGCGCTTGAATATTCCTTCCCAACGACCACACGCGGATCCACCTTATCCCAGGACGTGTTCTTAAGTTCTGCAAAATATGTTGCGGCCTCAAAGGTTGTATCGGGGAACCAATATGTGTTTGCCGCAAGCGCTGCCTCAAAAATCTCCTCGTCCGTAGCTCCCTGGCTTACCATAAGCTCAACAAGACCAAGCATAGCCATCCCATGATTACAGTCCGGAAAAGCCGTAGAATTGCCGCAGCAGGGACGGTAAATGCCTTCGGTAATCTTAGTAATTCGTTGTTGATCAGCAGCCGTTAGATTAAGAAGATTCCATTTGCTGTAATATGCCATGGCATCTTGTTTTCCTAGCGTCCAGCCGCCAGTAGAGGCAAAATTTTCGGGTGTTCCGGATGTTTTCATTGGTCCCTTATCCAAAACATCGCTTTGTTGGGCTAACCCAAGGGCCCACAAAACATTTACCGTAAAACGAGAGTTCTCTGAAGTGAACACGATTTTTTGATCGGTTTGCGCCTGATCAAGAATAGCAAGTTCTGCTGTTTGGAGAGGGGTTTGACCGCGCTCAAAAAGTGAAACAAATTCCTGCCGGTCAATTACCCCCCGTTCAACCAATTCCGGGATAACGTCTCCCCATGCTGCGGCCGTACTGATGCCTCCTTGCGGAAATACCGCTTCTTCAAGAGCGCTTCCGCTCGCAGATGCAGAGGATTTAGAGGAGTTATCTGGGCTAGGAAGGCGCTGAAACCCGCCCTGTGCCGCGATCCACCCAACAAAAATAATTGAGGTGGCAACCGCTATGGCGAAAGCGATGTTATATCGTTCCACAAAGCTTCGCTGCGGCTGCAGTTCTGGTTGCTCCATATATTGTAATAACGATTAGATTATGAACGTTTGAACGAACGAATCGCTGCCCATGCAAGCGCGACTACGCCCGCGACAAACAGCGCTATCCATATCGCATTAGGCACAATCGAAAGCCACGAAGTGGATTGTACCACAAATTCGGGAATACCCGTCTGGACAGGATCACGCCACATCACCGAACTCATTATCCTGCCGGTTGCGGTAAGCCACGCAATCACCACTCCCGAGACCATAAAAACTAATCCGGCGATGACATGAGCAAGGATCGGATCACTCCGCAAAGGACCAAGCTGCCAAGGGACTTTTTGCTGCAGTGGAGTAAAGCGGTCAAAAAGCCGAGTTCGGTCAAGGGTCCAGGAAAGCGCAAATAGCGGCGCCACCATACCAAGCACATAGGCAGCGGCAAGGAGAGCTCCTCCTGCCGCGGAACCAGACAGCAATGAAATAGTGACTACGCCTGCAAATACCGGGGCACAGCAGGACGACCCGATTCCTGAAAAAATGCCAAGCACATAGATACCCCCTATATTCATACGGCGCACTTTCGGGCTCGCAACATGTAACATCGGCATTTTACCCCACAAAAGCGCGGCACCAAACACCATGAGCATCGCGCTTCCCAAGTAGAAGAATGTGTCATGAAACCGTGTAAGCATCGAACCTATTGCGCCAATACCTAACCCTATCGGCAAAAACACTGTAAAGATTCCCAGCGCAAAGATTCCGGTAAGCGCGAGTACGCGTTTCCGATCCTTAAAGATGGTACCGAAATAAGAAGGAAGAAGAAAGCCGATACAGCAAGGGGCAAACAATGCGATAACTCCGGCGACGAATGCCGTCAGCAACGAGAAGCTGGTAAACATAGCAATTTACGGTGTTACCAGACCCTTAAACGCAAGCTCAACCGAGGAATTCGCTGCATCATTTGTCGTGAACAGAACCGCTCGCTCTATCGGACCGACCCCTGCGGGTCCGTGAGCATTGGGATCAAAATAAACATGAAGCGTTCCTTCTTGGTTTGGGGGAATTTCCATGGACCATCCACGCGAAGAAGGTCCGCCGTGCCCTCCCATTCCGAATTTTTGACTTTTCTCGCCCCCTACTTCAAGTTGTGCAGTAGTGCACATACAGGAGGTCTGAAGGTTGCGAATAGTAAGAGATCCTACGCCCGTATTACGGATCGTATATGTCGTAGTAACAATACCGTTGCGCATAGAGACGCTCCCGAGATCAACCATTCCTGAAGGAGTTATCTCAAGTTTTCCCTCACCGGGAGTTACTGAATCTGTTAGCGAAGCGTTATTCCCGCCTCCACCCGGCTTTATAACGATGACAAACCCAGCTGCGAGAAAGAGTACAATGGCAGCGATAGGAATCCACGATTGCTTCCATCCGTCTCCTTTCGTAGCATTCTTTTTTGATGTTTTGTGTTGTGGATGACAATGAGACATACAATAAAAGTTAAAAGTTTAAAGTGAAAAGTTCAAAACAAAAGAAAAACCCGCAGCGCGTGCACGCACATCTCCCACCGTATGAGAAATGCGAACGTACGTGTTACTGCGAGCAATACAATTGAACAGGAGCTTCTTTCCGTTCAATGATGCCGTGAGCAAATGCGTAGGAAAGTAGAGAGAGCGGTATTGGCGCGCTTTTGCGTACGCGTGACGACTCGCGCGCTTGAGAAAAACGAGGAGGTTGCAAAACCAACCGGGAACTAACCAGCCTTAAAAATGCCGCCGTCCAGGTCGCAAAAAACAAAACTGCGCTTAATGCAACGGCAAGAAGATTAAGGTGGTAAACGTCATGCGAAAGCAGTGCGACTCCGCATGATTGTTGCCCCGAAGCCGCATGTAAAATATCACCACAATGGATGGTAAAAACAGCTGCCACCGCGGACAACAACAGTAGAAACACTACCGGAATAGAGAACGCACGAAACATACGCATCTCTTTTATAACATATATCTTTAAATTATGCAGCTGGCAACGGCAAAGTGTCATTCCTCAAAAACACAGCCGGCGCGTTGCGCAAGTTCAGACAATGGCTGCTCTCCGGAAAGTTGCGTGCCGTCGGGAAATATCCATGTCGGGTACCCTTTAATTCCCGCGTCAACGCATTCGGGCAAACGATCTCGTTGGCCAGCAGAAGAACACTCAATAGAGTTTATTTCAGAAAAAGCGTCGCCAAAGGCCTCTTTCTGGTTTGCACAATGAGGGCACCACCATGCGCCATACATAATAACTCCTTTTTCTGAAAGGCATGAGGCAAGTTCCGTTTTCGCCACATCAGAAGGCGGCGAAACTCCCTCAAATAATCGCGCAACTAATACGCGCGGCGAGCCGAACATAGCGACAACCGTGACGCCAAAAAGTAGGGCTGCAGCAATAAAAAAGAGCACATTCTTATTTTTCATATGCCCTTATAATAGCATGAGACAAACGATTAGTCAATCTACCAATAGCTTAACAAAAGGCGTGAAAACAAAAAGGGTTCCAAGCATTAATGCCGTCAGTAATACAAAAAACAAAAAAACAATATTCACGCGTTTCTTTTTATGAAGCAACCCAAACGCGATTGCGAATATCACGAGGCCGGCAATGTAGCCAAAAACGACTTTTCCGGACAAGGGACCGACCCCTTCGTGCAGTTTGAGGAAATTTTTGAAACCATCATTCGCCTCGGCGACAATATGAAACGCTCCTATGCTTAGGATAGCGGTTACCGCTCCTAAAACTGCGGCTAAAATCCCGCCCTGCGGCTTCGCGTTTGCAGGTAATTCGTTATTGGCGTTTGGATCCATAATAAAAACGAGCTCCCCTAAAAATAAGAAATTATAGAGCCGCCTGCTTCGTTACATAAACACCAAGCCCAAATGTCATAAAGGTCCACACCAGCGCAAGCAACAAAAGTCCAGCAGCCAACATCCGAAGGGGACGATTTTGTTGCAGTTCCGACCCGTGCACAAACACAAGATAAAATGCGACAAGCATTACTGCCGGCACGTATGTTCCGATGTGCTCTTTTAGTTCAAAGAGGACTTCATGAACCCATGGCGTAGGACCTGCCTTCAAAATTGATCGAGGGCTTTCCGGAATTGGCGCCCGATAAAAAATGTACGCCCACAATCCGCTTGATACCAAAAGAATGGCTGCGGTCGTCATCACCCCAACGCCCCATTGAATTCTTTTCACACCCGCATGGGTGATTTCAACCAATTCGGCAAATGCCCCGGTAAACCCCATTAGTAAAAACGTGGCAATTGTTCCATGTACCGACGACAAAAGTTCGGGGAAATTCATAACAATCTTTTACTATGGACGACGCCCTGTTATAAAAACGATGGGCGTCACAACAAATAATACAAATACGCCGAGTGCTGCGATCAACGCACCTAGTCCCATCACCAAATCCGCAATTTTTAACGCCAGATACCCCTGCATAAGTGCCGTTTGAAGCGTTGTTGAGGTAATCCAAAGATCACGTGCGGTATTGGGCACCATGACGGCTTTGCCGTTCTCGTCAAGCACTGGATTTCCTGCGTCATCAAGCTTGGGTACGGTGCGCGGCATTTCGGCAAATCGCTTACCTTCGGTACTTGCAAGCGTATGGCCGAGAATTACCCTCCGCTGGAGACGCGCGGTCGTGGCATCAACTACGGGTTTGCCCTGATATTGCTCCGGAACCACATCCGCGACCACTTCGTCAACCGAACCGTCGGGGCGCTCGGCAGATGGAATCGTAATTTTCTCGGCAGCAATCTCGGCTTTCACTTCTGCCTTAGCGGCATATCCCTGGGTCACCATGAATATACCGGATACGATAAAAAGCAAACCAAAAAATACCGCAAGGACACCAAGAAAGCGTTTCAAAAATCCCATACTATCACCTCCTGTCTAAGCTGGTACGAAAAAAGCTTAAAATATCGGGTTAAGCGAATAAAGCATGTAAAACCCAAGCGCAAGCAAGAAAAGGCCTATACCCAAACGCATAAGTCCACGGTGTTCTTTTCTCCACCCCTCAAGCCGTTCGGAAGATGTTCCAAAGAATGCTATACCGATAATCAAAAAGAGCGGCAAAACGAAAACGAAATTGTAGAGCAACAATAGCGGCACGGCAGCGGCAAACTCTCCTTTGGAAAGAAGCCCGAGAATCGCAAGATAAGGAGCGCCAGTGCAGGGAAGTTCCACCATTACCACAAGAATCCCCAGAAATGCGGTTGTGAGGATAAGCAATGCGGGATGCCGCTGCTCCATTGCCTCAATTTTACTGGTGTAATACTTAATACGCTCCGCGCCTCCTGGGATCATCTGAAGCGACAAACCCTTCCCGTACCAGAAAAAATCCTTTATTTCCAATAGTCCCGCGAAAATCGCGACAAGCGCTGCCACCCAATAGAATGTAGTGGCGATCCCTGTACCAAGGGCAACTTTAAGAATTCCAAAACCCAAAAGCAAATACGTGGCGTACACGACAGCGGAATATAAGAGCCCGAAAATAAGCATTCTCCGCGCGCTATGAAACATTTTGGTCATAAACGCGATGAGAAAAATCAGCACCCCAAAGACGCAGGGATTAATGCTGTCTACTACGGCAGCAAGAATTACGATTCCTAATGTAAGTTCTTGTCCCATAACACTAAAGGTTAGAAGCTATTTTTCAAACGGGCAGCCGGCAAATTCTGCAAGGTTTTTAATTTTTTGAAGCCCCTCAAGTCGTGTTATTTCCTGTCCGCCTTGTTCCAAAATGAATGTTGGAGTTTTTTCAATCTGCTTTGAAAGACACAATTCCGGCTGCGGATTGAGTCCTTCCGGATGACATTCCACTGAATTGAGCTTTTTGTACGCCTCTCCCAATAACATTTCCTGGCGTTTACAACTGTTACATTTCACGGATTTGTAATATACGACCCCTTTTTCATTCATGCATTGCACTAAATCGGAGTAGTCAACTTGGGCAACTGTTGCGGTCTGCGCAAAATACGTTACTCCGGCAGCGACAAGTCCAGCGATGAGAACCGGCATAATGGAATTTAGGCCTATTTTTGTGACACCCCTTGCCATAAAGAATGAGGCGGCGGCAATAATGAGCATCATGATTTTTGAAGATTCGCAAAGGACGCATATTGCCTTAATCACGAAGTACTCCATCATCGAAAAATAAAGCGACGGTATAAGCACAAATAAGGTAAGCAAAAAGAGTGCAGGGAAGATATTTTGTTGCTTCCGTTTTGCCAACACAAGAAAAAGGACTGAAGCGAAATAGCCCAGACCCAACAAAGAAATCGGAACCCCAAAAATTTCCGAATAAATGCTTGTGGTAACCACATCGCATGAAACTTCTTCGGAGATGTCGCAGAACGATTGTTTTTCTGCATAATGGATGTACGTAAGATACGACATGATGGCAAATCCAATAACTGCCGCAAGAATAACTGCGGCAAGCAATGCGTTTTGCCCAAACGGTTTTTTTTGAGTAGAAACGTCTGCGTTTTCCATATTTGTTGCTTTAAAATAATTAAAACGATCCCTCCGTGGGATCGCCCAACGCTTAATGGGTATTCTTGTTTAAGCTAAAGTAAGAATACATCTTCTTCTTATTATTATATTGTGGCAACGACCCGATTACAACAGCATTGGGGATAAAGCGCACGGTACGCTATAGCATGTCCCCATGGACCCCGCGAGGGCTTTTTGCGTGTTCCCACAAGAATTCAAATTGCATCTGTTGCGTTGCAGCAATATCTATATCGTGGATAAGCACTGCAGAGGGAACTTGCCGCCGCAACGAGAAAATGGCTATGTGGTGACCAAATATATGGGTCGCGGTATGGAACCGAAAAGAAGGAGGAAGAAGTCGCGTTTCGCGTAATTCCTTACTGTCATTGGCCGCGAAACGCTCTGCTGCTGCAGAATGGATAGTGATTAATCGGACACGCAAATTCTGTGCAATGCGACGCTCGACAAACCAAGCAAAGGGTCTTTCGGCAACCGCTTGGAAATCTTCCAGTGAGGTAATAGCAGAAAAGGGCCGTCGTGTTTCAAGAATGTGATCAAGTACCGTACGAATGCCTTCCATTCCCTCGTGAAGCGTAATTTGGGGCGTGGCTTGGGTCTTGCGCGAAAGGGCGCGCAATGCAGGAATCAGCTTTTGCGCATCATCTGTTTTTGTAGACAATTCAACAAGTAACCGCTCGGGGCGCGAGGGCATATAATACCGCCTCCGTTTTTTTATATAAAAATCAATGAGGCCTCGATCAATAAGCTTTTCTAGCGCATCATAAATGCTTGTTCGCGGAATGCGTGCATGCCGTGCAAGCGCCGTGACATCTGCTTCCCCCAGCTCCAATGCAGCCCTCCATATTTTTGCTTCGGTATTCGTAAAGCCAAGATGCTGTAATTCCTGAAGAATATTCATAGCTTAAATCATCAAACCAATGATAAAAAATCTCTACGGAATAACCTGTTTAAATGCCCGCTGATAGCTATCTGGCGCCTTATTATCCAAATCCAGGAACACAAGCCACGTTGGCGTAATCTTTACCACCACAACGTCTCGTGGATGCAACAACCTCAACACGGGCCAAAACGATGATGCCTTTGAGATATCAAACATTTCGATAAATTTCCGGAGAAACATAATACTTCGTTCAACCTTCGCCGTTCCGCCTCCCTGTACCGTGATAATATTGGGGCCGCATCCTACAGCAAATGCCACCCGCGGATTTGCCAAAATATTCTTAAATTTCCGCGTTTCCCTACCGGTCGCAAAATAAAGGTTGAGGTTATCATCGACAAAATAATACACCACCGAGGCCTGCGGTTCGCCGGTTTCGGAGGCGGTGGAGATCATGGCAACATTGTGCTCTCTCAAAAATTTCAGCGCTTCCTTTTGAGAATCGTTTCTATTCTGCATACATCTTTATTAAAAAGTGACGGTGATTGCGTCGACATTTTAATAATACACTTTTTGGTTGAATTGTCAAAATCCTTTGGAAAATAATAGGTTTTTGAATATCATTTCATGTAAATATAAACTTATAGTATTTAGAAGATAAAAATTGACCAAAACCATAACAAATTTCATAAAGAAAGCGAACATTTCCAATAGAAAAGGAGGGTGGTATTAGTTCCGTCCTAAATAGTTGCTCAGAAAATGAAAAGCGAGGAGGAAAAAGAAATGCAGCTTCTTAAACAGTATCTCTGGGTCGCGGCAGCGCTTTTGGGTCTTGTTTTTATGGCGAGCGGTGTGTTTATGGTTGCATCTGCGCTAGACGCAGAAAACGACGTAAGGGCAGGACTTGCAGCCGAGAAAATCGAAACCACAGACCCTATTGCTCTGCTTGCCAACCCCGATCTATACCCTGATGCACGCATGCCAAAGGACGAAAACAAAGATGGGCTAAGGGACGACAACGGCGCTCCCATGCCCCCAGCTTTGGACAAAGTCCTTGTTGATACGCCGGCGGAAGCACAGGCAATGGCAGACGTGATTAAAGTGCACACACTCAAAACCACCGAAGGGAAAACGTACGCACAATTGGATCGTGAGGATCCTAATCGGGACTTTTACCTTAAAAGCGTGACGCTCCGCTCCGCACTCACCCAGGCCTATATGGGTTTCAGGGTCGCGGAGCTTGTTATGGGTATTGGCGCAATCACCATGGCGCTTGGTGCCCTTACTTTTGTGGTGCTGACGCCTGTCGCATATATGACAGGACGCCACAGCTAAAGATACCAAACCCCCTTCCAAAGGAAGGGGGTCCCTTTTATTCGCCTATCGAAACCTGTACATTGGGAATCCTCAAACACCCAAATGATAACCCCGCGATATGCGGGGTTGTTATATCAACGACATCTCGGTGCGCAGGCGCTTTCCCTGTCTTATCAAAAGCCGAGCAACAAATTCGCCATCTACGCCCGAGGTACAGCCAATGCCGCATGCAGCGCTGGCACCCACGGCCTGTGCGTACATAAGCATGTCGCATAATTCATCTTGGATAAAATCCCTGGACTTTCCTTTGCGAAGAATGTTAACCAAAAATCCTGCGCAAAAGGCATCACCGCAGCCGGTTGGATCAACCGCATTCACCACAAAACCTGGCTGTGTCATGCAAAGTTTTGGTGTCGAAAGAAACGCTCCTTGATGGCCGCGCGTCACCAAAACGACTTCTACTCCAAGGCCATGCAGCTTTGGAATCGCATCCCTGATTTCTGAAACATCGGCAAGTCCAATAATTTCCTGTTCATTCCCATGTATCGCATCCACAAAGGGAAGAATCGGATAAAGATAATCCCACGGTTTCCGATAGGGACGAATAAGATCAAGCAGTATAAAGGTAGTACCACGAAGACCCTCTAGGATCGATGCGATATCATCGTCAATCCCTGAATATCCAGGACGTATGGAAAGCACCTTAGGCCAATGGGCTTGAAGGATTTTTCGAACATGTACAGGAGAAAGATCAAAATTTGCCCCAGGATCGATTGTAAAAATCCTGTCGTATCCCCTTGGTACCAAAATAAGATTCTTGCCTGTAGGTGAGGAAGTCCATTGGATAAACCGCCTGATGCCATATCGTTTAAGTTCTGCCATACTTGCGCGTCCCGCCACATCTTTCCCAAGAGCCGCGACAATGCCTATTCGTCCCGCATTAACACCAAGCTTGACTGCATCAATCGCAACGTTCGCCGGATGTCCCGAGGCAGGCCGTTCAATAATGCGTTCGCCCGTAAATTGAGTAACACCGGGCATAGGAAGCTCGCCCAAATTTGCTGCGATATGATCTACATTCACCGTACCCACGGTTAAAAGATCAAGCGACATAATCGCCATCCTTTTTGTTAAAGAGGTAAACTTATATAACCATAGATAACATAAAAAGACAAGGCCGGGCGAAAGCCCGGCGCGTTAAAACCATCGTTGAATAACCACCTTTTTATTTGTGAAAAAAGAGATAGCATCGTCGCCCTGTCCGTGCAGATTCCCTCGAAATGAACCCTTCATTCCGGCAAACGGAAATGGCGGTACAGGAGCTGGTAAGCCAATGTTGATACCAAGGTTTCCGCATGCCGTCTCGTACTCAAATTGGGCGGCGGCTGAACCGCTATCGGTAAAGAGCATCGCCGCATTGCCGTATTCGCTCATATTAATCATCGCAATGGCCTCATCAAGGTTCCGTGCCCGAAGCAACATCATAACAGGGCCGAAAATCTCTTCTTTTGCGATCGCCATCTCGGGCGCAACATCTCCAAAAATACTCGGGCCAAGATAATGTCCGTTCGGATATTCCGGAACTTCACAATTTCTGCCATCAAGAAGGAGTCGAGCACCTTCAGCAATCCCCTTTTCGATATATCCAACAATGCGTTGCTTTGCTTTATGGGAAATGACCGGCCCCATCATACTTTCTGAATCAAGTCCGTATCCTACCCGAAGATCTAAAGCTCGAGCCACAAGCGCCTCTTGTAAAGACCCTGCGATATCGCCTACCGCAATAACGTTGGACCCCGCAAGGCAGCGTTGACCCGCATTTCCGTATACTGAGTCGATGATGTGCGGTACCACCGTTTCAAGCGCAACATCCGGCATCACCACAATAGAATTTTTAGCGCCTCCCTGACACTGATATTCTTTGCCACAGGCAGCAGCTTTTTTGGCTATCACATCCATGGTAAACGAAGAACTTACTGAGGACACGCGCGAGAGAACCCGATGCCTCAAAAGCGCATTCACTGCGTTCTTGTCGCCATGCACTAAATTAATAACGCCTGGAGGAAAATTAGCTTCATGAATAAGGTCAAAAATTCTGCTAATTGCCAACGGTGTCTGCTCGGAAGGTTTAAGAATATACGTATTGCCACACGCAAGCGCATACGGGAAAAACCAAAACGGTATCATGACCGGAAAGTTAAAGGGTGTAATGCCACAACAGACGCCCACCGGCTCTCGCCGCTCGTATTCCGTAATATTCCCTGAGGCCATGTTGGGAAGTATCCGTCCAGACAACGCACTCACATCCAATGCTTTCGTCGCGTTCTCAAATGCGCGCTGGAGCTCCCCCGCCGCCTCGTGTAGAACTTTTCCGTGTTCAATGGTGATTAATCTTGCCAATTCGTCTAAATGGGCTCCAAAAAGATCGCGCAAATCAGAAAGAAAGGAAAGGCGCTTTGGCAAAGGAGTTCTTGCCCACAAAGGAAACGCGTCTCGTGCCGCCTCAACGGCTGAAGCAATATCGCGCGTATCCGAACACGGAACATGCGCAAGCACATCTCCCGTACCGGGGTTTTCTACTGGCAAAGGAATTTTATGTGATTGAGCAACAACCCATCGTCCACCAATGTAATTTTTTAAAACATCGCCTCCCACTAAACTCATCGATCGCCTCCCTTTTGCTTTTTAAAAGATCACGTCCTGCGTAGCAGGTTTGTGGCGTTTTTGCAAGAGAAAAACGAGGTGTGCACCTCGTTTTTTCTCACCATGTACACAAAAAATCTTAAGTAAAAGGTTGCCATAAGCGATAGGGGTTTTGATAACCCCGCTCGCCAAGTTTTTTCATATAGCCCTCAATTTCCTGCTTCCCAAAAAGCGTTACCTCCTCGGTAGGCGGAAGTGTGCCCGGCGGGAATGTTTTTAAGATATCGCCAACCAAAAGCGTCAGATACTGCAGGGCCGCCGCAACAGGACGTTTTGCCTTTTCTGCCGATGCCAAGGTTGCCCTTCCCACCACGCCTTCTGGCTGTGCTACAACTTCCAAGGGGACGTTATTACGCACGCTATACCAAAAATTAGGGCGCGTGCGTTGGTTAGCCGAACGATTATAATGGCCGTCGGGAAGGTAGGCGCGCGCTTTGGTATCAATGGCGCGAGACATATCAATCGTTTCGGGGGCAAGCAACAACGCAAGAGATGTTTCGGTCTCGTCCCCATGGATAAAATCATCTTCAAATGGTCCGTCCCGATCGCGCGTTCTAAAAAATTCGGCAACGGTGCAACACCAATCAAAGGCATGTGCAAAAAACGGAAGCTCGGGATACCGCAATGAAAAAAGGTCCATGGCACTCACAATCACCCAATGCTGGGCATGGTTATTGACGAATATGAACTTACGGTATCCTTGCGTCCAAAGCCCAAACATCACATCAACCAACTGCATCTCAAGAACCTTCTGGCTTATCGGAATCGTGCCCACCATACCGACATGATGTTTGGGGTGGTTGCCGTAAAGCCATGGCGGAAACGCAAGATTCACCTCCCGATCATGTTTTGTGGTATAACGCCGAACCGCTTCACACAAACGCGTAACTTGCAGGGTATCCTGTGCAGAAACGCCATGCGGACCATGAAGTTCTGTTGACCCAAGGGGAATGAGTACAACATCATTTTTAGAAAGCTTTTCCTCTTGCTCGCGCGGATGCGTCATCTGGATATAAGAACCCGGCTTTTCCATCTCCCCGGGGGATGGAACGCCATAATCTTCAAGGATTCGATCAATTTCCTTGTCCGAAGCATCCCAAAGCTTCGCCTTCATGCGACCAACATCGTTGTCTTCAAATTCAGGACGGAATGCATTTTTATTGTTTTTATCCATCGCCTTCAGTATGACACGAAAATATACTTAAAAAAAGAAAACCGGGGGACGTATCCCCCGATTGTCTTACTTTTTCTCTTGCCTTTTATAGCGGTTCGCCTTTCTATGTATTTTTACCGCCTGCTTTATCGCAGCTTCTGCCGTCTTCCCTGTCGACACCACACCATGACCCTGCAAGATAAAATATTGGGCGTTTGGGTGCTGGCGGAGAAGAAATAACACCTCCTGTACCAATGCCCATGTTCCGGATTGCTGCTGGGTCCACGTAAAGGGAATATCCAAAAAATATGCCGGAACACTACGCACGAAATCGTCGTGCAGATGCAAGATTGCACCAACGTCGGGACGCGCCTGGTAAATTGCCCAGTGAAGCGGCGTTTCTGAAGATGGCTCTTGCTTTCCATAAACGTAAACTACTAATTCGAGCGGAGTGCGTTCAAGCCCCACAACTTCAACAAACTCATTTTGTTTTATGGTTCCAAGAGCAGTATTTGCCACGCTGATAAGAAACCCCCGGGGCGTGCGCACGCTCACATTGCCAGAAGTGCCAGGCGCAAGACCGCGGCGTTTTGCCTCACGGCACGAAAAAATCGCTTCTTCAACATACGGCGTTCCGCGTGGATTCGATCCCCTAAATATAGTCCGGAATTTTACAACAGACATTAAGAGAAACTCCTTTTCGTCCTTTCAAAATACCGCCTGAAGCATAACAGATCTTTTTGAAAAAAGAAAGGCCGGCGTTTGTGCCGGCTCTACTTAGAGAGGAAATCGCCAGAAACGGTTTTGTAGCGAGGAGTATCGATCAACCATATGTCGCGGTACGTTTTTTTGCAAAATAGCTTGGCTTATTTCGATTGCTCCAAGCTTTCGAACAATGCGCACAGCCGGAGCGGTCTCACGAAAACGTGTCACAACATAAACATCCCGTGCCCCAAGTTTTTGGGCGTGCCCTATTGCATATTCAAAAAGATACTGACCGATCCCCTGCCTCCGCAGATGGCGCGCGACCTTAACGCGACAAAGATAGAAAGAACCATCGGAACAGGGAAAGAGTTCCGCCGCTCCAACAATTTTTTGGCCGTTGTGCGAATCACGAAGAAGAAACATATGGGCGAGCTCGTGTTTCTCAAAACCCGCTCCGGTGAAACTTCCCAAAAACCGTTTCAGCTCCAAGAAATCGCTGGGAACTGCCTGTATAATACGGGGTTCCGTAAGCATGGATCCGCAGCTTTTGCATGCAAGCGACATTCTACTTCTCCGAATTTGAAAAAACTAAGAAGAGCTTATCACCTCTTTTGTAAAAAATCAAGCCCACGTGGGCGAGACGGACAATGGTAGTCCCTCCCCCGCAAATGCGGGGTCGGGACACTGAATTTCGCAGGTCGCTTCCCCGCGCCTGAGGGGTCGCGAACGAAATTCGCGGGTCGTCTAGCACATGAAGTTTACCCGCCCGAAGCCCCGCAGG
>MHSS01000012.1:0-234 GCA_001822835.1 Candidatus Terrybacteria bacterium RIFCSPHIGHO2_01_FULL_48_17
AATGAGGAGTTGGGTGTCGTGTGTCATTACTCCCATAGTAGGGAGTGTCAGATATGATCGTATACCATACCAGCGGCTCTTGACTTTTTTCTTATATTTGCTATCCTATTATACGGAACCTTAACAACAAGAAAGGAGCAACGGCAATGCCTGACGACGAAATTCTGGAGTTTGCTACCCCACACAGCAAGGCGCCTTCCATACCGTATTACGAGCATGAAATGGTGCCGCATG
>MHSS01000012.1:263-7098 GCA_001822835.1 Candidatus Terrybacteria bacterium RIFCSPHIGHO2_01_FULL_48_17
GTGCAGATTTTTCCTGAAGGCCGCATACGAAACAAAAATACGTGGCTGGAGTTTGTTGAATTCGAACACACCCGCGGCGTTCGCATGACCCCAAATTTGAAGTTTATCCACGAAGGCGTCCTGCATTACGCCGAATGCCTCCAGAGGGTCGAGGGTGCGCGCAGGCCGATTTATGTGCGCGCAAAAACGCCTGTATCATCTGGCTGTGGCGGAACAATGCGCTTGTGGCCATTAAGTCAATGGGCAAAAGATGTTGTTGCCAAAGCCCTTCTCCGCGTGGCGCCCAAGTCAAAAGCAGGGCCTGACGAATGGCGGAGTAACCCGCGGTTTTATGGTCTTACCCTAGGATAAATCATGAGGCCCGACTGAGTGTCGGGTCTTCTTTTTTTGCGCTTCTTTTTATGATAGTACAGAGAAGGATATAGTATGTGTCTTTAAAGCCGAAGTAGCTCAGTGGTAGAGCAACGCTTTCGTAAAGCGTGGGTCGTGGGTTCAAATCCCACCTTCGGCTTACTATAAAAAAATACGCACCGAGGGGGGTGCGTTGCAATTTTTGGCGAAAATGATATGGTGAAGACACAATGGAAACCACGGAGCTTAAAGATCATTTAGATAACCTTCTCGCGCGGGCAGAAAAATTGCGCGAGCGTCTTTGACATAGTCGGACGCGAAAAACGGCTTGCCGAGCTTGAAAAAAGAATGCAAAACCCCGGCTTTTGGGACAATCCCCAACAAGCCGCCCATGCTTCCCAAGAGCTTACTGACCTTAAAGAAGAGATCGTTTATTTTGAGCGGTTTTGGCAGGCCGTTCAGGCAGCTCAAAGCCAGCTTTCGACTCTTGTAGAGATTCAGCAAAACGCTGAAAAATCCGAAGAGGAGGCCCTCCGTGAACTTGAAATTTCTTTGCAAGAGAATGTAAATCAGCTTTCAAAAGATCTTTCCCTCAAAGAACGAGAGGTTCAATTTTCCGGACCGTACGATAAACTTGCTGCTACCTTGTCGGTATATTCTGGCGCAGGAGGGCGTGATGCTGCCGACTGGGCAGAAATGCTCTTGCGAATGTATGTCCGGTTTTGCGAAAAGCGCGCATGGCCCGTTCGCGGGCTTCACGAGCACCGCGACGAGGAAGGGGGTATTAAGTCAGCAACCATTGAAGTTTCGGGAAAATACGTATTCGGCACCCTCAAACACGAAACGGGCGTTCATCGTCTGGTGCGCATATCCCCGTTTGATGCCAACAAGCGTCGCCACACTTCGTTTGCATTGATCGATGTAGTCCCCGTGCTTCCCAAAGAAGCGGTTGAGGCGACCGATATTAATCCGCAAGATATCGAGGCGGACACCTTCCGCGCATCAGGACCGGGCGGTCAATATGTAAACCGTAGGGAGTCGGCCGTTCGCATACGCCACAAACCAACCGGTTTTGTAGTGGAGTGTCAATCGGAACGTTTGCAGGGCGAGAACAAGGCGCGCGCCATGGCCATGCTTGCCGCAAAACTCACGGCATTGAAAGAAGCGGAACACAAGGGCGAAATCGCACAACTTCGTGGAGAGCGGAAGGATGTTGCATGGGGCAACCAGATTCGGTCTTATGTGTTGCATCCTTACCAAATAGTAAAAGACCATCGCACGAATGTGGAGGTTTCCAATATCACCGCGGTGCTCGACGGAGGCATCGACCCATTTATCGAAGCAGAAACAAAAATATAGAAAATTTTTCACCATGTTGGTTAAATTTGAGCACGCTACAAAACGCTATCCTCCCAATACCGCTGCTGCGGAAGATGTTACTTTAACTATTGCCAAGGATGAGTTTGTTTCGCTGGTCGGCCGTTCGGGGGCAGGCAAGTCCACATTACTTAAGCTTTTGGTGGGCGAAGAAAAACCAAGTTCTGGCAAAGTATTTTTGGGCTCAACCGATGTGGGGGAGCTTGAGCCACAAGAATTTCCCGCGCACCGCAGGCGCATTGGCGCTATTTTCCAGGATTTTCGTCTTCTTTTAGGAAGGAATGTTTTTGAAAATGTCGCTTTTGCCATGGAGGTTACGGGGCGCGCAACTTCCGAAATTAAAACAGTGGTTCCGCAAGCATTGGATCTGGTGGGGCTTGCCGGAAAAGAACGGCGTTTCCCCAAGGAATTATCCGGAGGCGAGAAGCAGCGCGTGGCGATCGCTCGAGCATTGGTACACGATCCGGAAGTTATTATGGCCGACGAGCCGACCGGAAACCTTGACCCGGTAACCGCATGGGATATCGTTCGTTTGCTTGAGCGTATTAATGCGATTGCAGGCACTGCCGTTATTTTAGCAACGCACGACAAGGACGTGGTGAACGCATTGCGTAAACGCGTGGTGGTTATTGACCGCGGCCGCATCGTGCGCGATGATCCAGAAGGACGATACACTCTCTAAAATCAAAAATCCAAAGCCCAAATGCCAAATAAATGTCCAATGACATAATGTCCAAGACCCGTACGTTCGATTTTTGATATTTGGGGCTTGGGATTTCATTTGACATTGGGATTTTGTTATTTGGATTTACCCTTTTATGCTTACTTTCTTTCGCATCCTTAAAACCGGCACGGTTTCTTTCTGGCGCAACATTTGGTTGACTTCCGCTACCGTCAGCGTGCTTACGCTTTCGCTTTCGGTGGCTTTGGGAATTCTGCTTTTGTCGATCGTTGCGCAAAGCGCTATTGCGGAAATTGAAAACAAAGTGGAGATTTCCGTTTATTTTGTCCTTGATGCGGACGAATCCGACATCCTTTCCGTCAGAGATTCCTTAGAGGGATTCGCTTCCGTGAAAGCGGTCTCCTACGTATCTCGTGAAGAGGCGCTTGAACGTTTTAAATCTCGCCACCAAGACAGCGAAGCAATTCAGGCGGCCCTTACGGAACTTGGCGACAATCCCTTGTCTGCAAGTTTGGCCGTGCGCGCAACCGACCCCGATGCCTATGCTGCCATTGCTTCGTTTGTTGAGGGAAGGTTTGCAAACATTATCGACAAGGTGAATTATCAGGAAACCAAGCCCATTATTGAGCGGCTCTTTGCGGTAACCAATGCGGTGCGTCTTGCGGGTATTGTGCTTGGCGCCATACTTTTTGTGATTGCAGGGCTTATCTCTTTTAACACCGTGCGCCTTGCTATCTTTAGTTTCCGCGACGAGATTGCCATTATGCGTTTGGTCGGCGCCTCAAACTGGTTTATCCGGGGGCCGTTTTTGGTTGAAGGGGTGTTAACCGGCCTTGCTGCAGCAGGGGTAACCTTTGCCCTTTTTGTTGGCGTAACCCAGCTTGTTGCCGATCCGGTGTATCGTTTTGTAAGCGGCATTCAGCTTGATACATATTATCTTGCCAATTGGGTTCAGTTTTTGACATTCGCCGTTGTGTTGGGAGTAGTGACGTCAGCCGCTTCTTCGTTTGTTGCGGTAAGGCGGTATCTGAAAATATAACAATCGCTATCCGCTGGTTATGAAAATTCGTATACGGCGTATCGACAAAAGCATTGCACTGCCCGAATATAAAACAGCCGGCTCTGCCGGTTTTGACCTTTCAAGCCGTGACGAAGTGACTATTCCCCCCGGGGGCACAAAATTTGTACCGCTCAATATTATTGTTGAACTTCCGAAAACGCATATGTTGCTTCTTGCAGCACGCAGTTCCCTCCCTAAAAAGGGCTTAATGTTGGCAAATGGCGTAGGGATAGGGGATAGTGATTTTTGTGGTCCGGACGACGAATATCAAGCGATGGTTTACAATTTTAGTGACAAAGCGGTGATAATAGAAAAGGGAGAACGGATCGGACAGGGTATTATCGTAAACGTTGATCGTGCGGAATTTGAGGAGGCAGATCATGTCGATCACCCAAGCCGCGGCGGTTTCGGCTCCACCGGACAGTTTTAGCGTTTCGAAATTCGAGCGCGAAAAATACAAGAGCCATAAAGGTTCATTTGAGAAAAGAGATTTAATGAAGGATTATTGCGGGGTCGGCTAATGGTAGGCCACGTGACTCCAAATCACGTAATCTTGGTTCTTCTCGATTTGTCCAAGAGCCTGACGGATGGCGAGGCGATTGGAAACAAATCGCAATCCCGCCATTGCGGGAGAATCCAAGCTTCCTTTTGGAGATTTTTGTGGGCAGCGCTGCGGGGTCATCTAATGGTAGGATACGTGACTCTGAATCACGTCATCTAGGTTCGAATCCTAGCCCCGCAGCGCTGGCCGCAAAACCGCAAAGTTAATTTTTAAAACTTAGCCCCGCAGCTCGAAATTTTCTCAAGAGCGAAGCGATTGACTGAAAATTTCAGAGTCCCGAGCGAGTCCGCCAGGGGCGGACGATGAGGGGCTACAATTGAGATAGGCGATTCCGCTCGAGACGTATAGCCTTCGAGCGCAGAAGAAGAAATTTTTAAAATACATTCTAAGCTATGACTAAATATGATTCCATAACAAAAGATAATAAATGTATTTTCTGTGAAATAGCCGTTGGGAATATCAAAACACCAGGTTTGTTTTGGCAAGATGAGGAATTTATGGCTTGGCTTGCAATTGATCCGAACACAGAAGGATTTACATGCGTAATTCCGAGGCAACACTTTAGAAGCGATGTTTTAAAAATGCCAGACGATGTTTTGCAACGATTCATAATTGCCTCTAAGAAAGTTGCGAGTATACTGGAAAATTATTTTGATGATGTTGGGCGAGTTGGGCTAATGATGGAAGGCACAGGAGTAGATCATGCGCATATCAAACTTGTTCCGTTACACGGAACGGAAAATCTAAAGAGCGGCGTCTGGAAGCAAGTTTTGAGCGGTAAAGAGTTCTGGTTCGATAAATACGAGGGTTGGATTTCTTCCGGAAGCGGACCAATGGCCGATCCAGAAGAGTTGAAGAAACTTGCTTCTGGTATTACTAAAAAGCAAAACCTTTGACACTATTGATGATCAGCCTGTGCAGCGGACAAGAATCAATACTTTTAGATCGCTCGAGACGCGCCGTTAGGGCAATAGAAAATTAAGCCAAACCGCTTTGCGGGGTTTGACCGTGGACGGTTCTAGCTCGAGTTGGCCAGACGTAGAATTTCTTAGCGACCGAAGCGAAGTCCTGAGCGTAGCGAAGGGGGAGTCCCGAGCACAACCGAGGGGCGAGTAGCGAGCTTAGAAATTCAAGTTCCCGAGGAACGTCAGTGACGAGGGACTTCCTTGTTTTCCCGCGAGTCGCGCGAGCGAAGTCCCGAACGAAGGTGAGGGGCGAAGTCCTGAGCGTAGCGAAGGGGAAGTCCCGAACGCATGTGAGGGAGAGCGAAAGCGACTAGGGGCTACATTATTGAGATAGGTTCGGGCTCAAAGCCGATACATCTCAAAGACATACCCTGCTAATGGTGGGTATGGTCGTTGGTCCTACGGGAGATACCCTTCAGGAGATCTTCTTCGAATGATTTAATACCTGCGAGATCTTTGGGATATCCGGAAATATCCGGGAAGTCCAACGATATAATCTTTTTGTGGACAGCGCCGACGAGCGCTTTCATGCGTTCGACTTCCTCGTTTTCGATAGATAATTGCAGATATATTAGTTCTCCGCGGGTCGGTTCTACAAATTCGATAATACCTTTACTCACGGTTCGATTGCTGAAGTCGCGCGAATGCTCGACCAGAAGTTTATAAAAGATAAGCTGTTGTCGATATCGCCACGCTTTAATTTTTTCGTAGAAGTCGCCAGGCGTCCAGTTTTTTATTGCTTTACCGGTTTTAAAATCAGTTACTACTATATTGTTCTCCGAAAAAGACATCCGGTCGATCTTTCCAGTTAGTGGCGTCTCACCAATCACCACGCCCTGCGTTTTAAAGTTAAATTCAATTTTATCTTGAAGTGAAAATTCTTTCCCCTTTTCTTCGTAAAAAGCTTGTAGTGCTTTTTGCCCGCGCTTAAGCATGAGAATGGAGTCTGCTTCGTTGAGGCGTTCCCATTCAAGAAATTCTTGAAACCATGCGAGGACATCTCCAATCACAGGAAGCCGCTCTTGATTCTTAAAATGCGTGTAAACGCGCTGGATCGTGTTATGCATTGCCGAGCCAAAAGCGCCGCTTGCTGTTTTGGGCTCGGGAAACCTTAAAAGATTTTTTTCAAGAAAGACAAGCGGTCCTGCGTCCACTACATTTAAGAAGTTCTGTAGATGCGTGACGCTTAACTGGTATTGCTCTAAAAGCGGTTTCAGCAATGCCTTTTCGTTTGGCGCAAATGGTTTTGCGTGTCTCGCGTTCCATTGGGCGTAGAGCAACTCTTCCGGGCTTTTGCCGATCTCCTCGACCGGCGTGAATTCCGATACAAAAGCTTTGGGTGTATCGTCTCCGGGCGTTAAGAAGCCCAATCGAGCCGATTCTTTCCCTCGGCTATCTACCTGATACGAGGCGAGATAGAGCAATCGCCTTGCCCGGGTCAACGCCACATAGAATAAACGCAGCTGATCGTCTAAATTGTCTCCTGCCGGCGCTATGGGTAAATTCATAGGAAGCGTGACGGCATAACGGCGTCCACTGTCGGCCCAAATATTCTCTTGGCAGTTGATGACAAAAACCGTTTCAAACTCGAGGCCCTTGGCTTTATGCGCACTCATAAAATGTACGGTTTCTTCCGCGTTCACAAAGGGGCTTATGTTGTTGATCGCCAAGTTATTCTTTGTATGCATATCAACGAATGCGAGCATATCGCCTATCTTTATTCGCTGGCCGCGGCGATACTCGCGCAGCGACCCGACAAATGCTTGAAGCGAGGATAAGAAACGCAAATAGTCCGGGCGATGTTGTGCAAAACGCTGCTTGCTGAAATAATATGAGCG
>MHSS01000013.1 GCA_001822835.1 Candidatus Terrybacteria bacterium RIFCSPHIGHO2_01_FULL_48_17
ATACCATTCTAGTGCGGGGCGGATTCCCCCCCGCCGGCACCAACCCAAAATAATACCATTCTAGTGCGGGGCGGATTCCCCCCCGCCGGCACCAACCCAAAATAAAACCTTTCGTTCTGGTGCCGGCGTAGCCCAAAGGTAGAGGCACTCGACTTAAAATCGAGAAAGTGAGAGTTCGAATCTCTCCGTCGGCACCAAAAAACAAGACGAAGTGTAGGCCCTGCGCGTTGCGCAGGGCCATAATTTTAATCTGTTAATCTATCGCAACCGGGTTGCGATAGATTGATTTAATGAAATTTTATGGTATAATTTTGACACCGCGGTTCTTTGATGTTTTACTAAAAGCCAGAAACACGATAAGGAGAATACTATGGCAAAGAAGCGTAATGTTTATCTTGGGTTAAGCGGCGGCGTTGACTCGTCCGTCGCTGCTGCTTTGCTTTTGGAGCAGGGATATAATGTGGTGCCCGTGTTTATCAAGTGCTGGGAAAACGAGGTGCTCGGTGAATGTCCCTGGCGAGAAGATCAAGATGCGGCATACGCCGTTGCAGAGAAACTCGGCGTTACCAAACAGTTTCGTAGTTGGAATTTTGAGCGCGAGTTTTTTCAGGATGTCGTGCAATATCTTGTTGAGGAAGCAAAACGGGGCCGTACGGGTAATCCGGATGTGGTTTGTAACCGAACAATAAAGTTTGGCGTGTTCCTTGATCGTGCTCTTGCGGAGGGAGCTGATTTTGTTGCAACAGGACACTATGCAAGGGTACGGGGTACAGAGGACGGGGTACAGTTATTGCGGCCGAAGTGTGAATGGAAAAACGATCAGACATATTTTTTATGGCAGTTGACGCAAAAACAATTGCGGCAAGTGATGTTTCCTGTCGGCGAGTTTACAAGTAAAGATCTGGTGCGCGAGGAAGCGCGGCGCCGCGGCCTTGATACCGCAAACCGTCGTTCTACCCGCGGCATTTGTTTTGTGGGCAAAACGCCATTGCAAGAATTTTTAGGGCGGTTTCTTCCAGAAACACCCGGACCAGTTGTCACCACCTCCGGTAAAGTTGTCGGAGAACACCGGGGCGTGAATTTCTATACTCTTGGCCAGCGTAAAGGTATCGGGGTGGGTGATGCCCACGGCCCTTATTATGTGAAAGAAAAAAATACCGCAACGAATACCCTTGTAGTGGCACCGCCTGCGGAAATGGCCCGCATTGAAAAGCGCGAAGTTGTAGTGGGCGACATGAATTGGATTTCTGGAACCGCACCCAATTTTCCATTTCGCGCGCGCGCGTATATCCGTCATCCGCAGCCACTGCAGGGCTGTAGGGTACAGGGTACGGGGGACAGGATAACAGTGTTATTTGATGAGCCGCAGTGGGCGCCAACGCCGGGTCAGTCAGTTGTGTTTTATGATGGCGAGGCAGTACTTGGCGGCGGCGTCATACAGGCGTCGTCTACCTCTTGACAGGTTTTCTGGAGTTTGCTATAAAGAGGAAGATTAAAAAAAGGAAAGGGGAGCAGTATGTTCCGAAAGCGACTCGGGCTAGCACAGCTCGAGCAGGCGGTGGCAGAGATGGAAGCGGGCGGTGTGACACCAACCCGCGATACCATCACTGTCGCGGCAGCCATTTGTAACGCCGTTGGCGTGCCGGTGACTGCGCGTCAGGAAGCAGAGGCGGAAATTGCCGTACAGCAAAGTGCTGCACAGGCAGCCCGCAGTAGGGCATCCCTGGTCAGGAAGCAGGCGCGGGCAAGGGCAGAAGCGCTTCAGCGCCAGATTGAAAAGGTTCAGCAACAGGGCGAAGCCCAAGTGTCTGAACTTCAGCGGTCTGCGAACCAAAGCGATGCGCGCGCGGGCCAAGTCCACAATCTTCTTAATCTTCTTTAATCTTAAAGAACATCAACCGCAGCAAAGCTGCGGTTTTCGTTTTTTGACAATAAGAAGATATCATGATTTATTTAGTGAGAACATCCTTTACAAAAGAGAGACGGAAAAAATGCGCATCGTCTTTTTGGGAACTGCAGGATATCATCCTAACCGTAAACGGTTGACGTCGTGTGTGATGCTTCCCGATCTTGGGATCGTGTTTGATGCGGGCGATGGTTTCTCGCAGATACGTGAGCATCTGAAAACCCAAGAGCTTCATGTGTTTTTGTCGCATTACCACTGGGATCATGTTATTGGCCTTACTGCATTAACAGATATTGTGTGGCAAAAGAAATTTACCGCATTACATATTTATGGGAGGTCTCCTATTAGCGCGGTCCACACCCTCTTCAAAGAACCGCATTTTCCGATACGACTTAAACAACATGGGTTTCCGGTGACGCTTGATGAGTGGCGGCCCGGTAAAGAGTGGAGCATAGGAGATATACGTATACGGGCGCGACTCTTTCCGCATAAATCCGGAGGATCGTTGGCTTTTCGTCTTGAGCATTGCGGGAAAACGATTGTATATCTTACTGATACCACGGTAACGCTTGACGCCGCTTCGTTCGTAGAGGGTGCGGATCTTTTAATCTGTGAGTGCAATTTTCCAAACGCCATGAAAGAGTTAGCAATTCGCACGACCCATTCCTATCCGCGTTTGGTGGCAAAACTCGCGAAGGCCGCAGGGGTCAAACGGCTTGTGTTGTTCCATATTGCGCCATTGCTTGAAAAGCCGGGCATGCTTTCGCGAGAGGCAAAAAACATTTTCCACAGTTCTGTGCTGCTCGCTGAAGACGAGATGGAGTTGGAGATATAAATAAAAACCCCGACCGTACGGTCGGGGCATTCGTTTATTTTGTATTGCGTAGTTCCTGCAGGTTCGCATGCGCCTGATGTATAAGCGTAACCTTCCTCTGGATGAGAATGCAGTCGTCTGTAAGCAATTGGTGAAGTGGCGCGCACCAACTACTGGAACAGCTTGTCACGTGATCTTCTGCAGATGCCTCAAGAGCGGTATTCGGCATGCGTATTGCAAGGTCGTTCATCATATGCATGACTAACTCTATTGCATCATCGTGCGGCATGGTTGCAGGATTTGGGAGCGATGTAAGGAGTTCTTCTGCGCGTTTCTTGCCATTTACGAGTTGTTCCCGGACATATCCCTCGAGTTGTCGTTGAAGCATTCTGATTTTGGACGTAAGACCGAGCGCAAAATCTTTTACCTCGTAAGGACGCGGACCGAATGTCGTAGCTTCCAAAAACATTTGCGCAATGGGATTAAGGATATGGTTTTGGAGCGGATCATTGTAATCCTGTCCGTACTCCGTAAGCCGTTCTGCCAGCTGTCCAAGATAAGCGCCGAGGCCCTTCTTATCGTTGTGCGGCCACTCGTCAAATTCGCGAATTGCTTCTACAAATACAAAAGGAGAATACTCTACATGTCGCCACCAGAGTTTCCCGTTGCGATGCCGTAGGAGGTTTTGCGCCCATGTGATCGCGTGTTGACCTTGGCTTGGCCTGTGGCACCAGTGGTCAGCGGCAGAAAGTGCTGCAATCTGCAGCTGTTGTGTATCGGAGAGAGTTCGCCATTGCGAAAGGGTAATATTTCCGTTCCCGTCGCCAATAATAACGCAGGACGCAAGGTTCTCTTTTGCTTCCCGTTCGTAGTAAAGCGGATCTTGGAAAGCCCGATTGGCGGCAAGGGCGATTTTTAAGGCCTCAAGTTCGAGCTCGAGCTCCTCCTCGTTACGGACGATCAGTCCCTCGTGCGCTTCTTGTCGTAGCCGCCTCGGAATCAGAGGTTTTTCCCGCTTTGATTTTGAGCCGTTGCGCAAGAGTTTGAGCCGTCTGCGTGTCCAGCGCGCAAGCGCTTTTACGCCGTCACCCTTGTCGATTGCCTCGGTGACGTCTGGGCCTCCGACGCCCTCTGCTTGGAGTTTTGACGCGATTTGTCCCCACTGTGCTGCAGGGATTGCCTCAACGCCTTTTGGTCGTTTTGGCATTACTGCCTCCTCTGGAGGTGTTTCTTTTGCGTTACGCGGTAACCACCACAGCAGTCGCCAGGACCAAGCCCGAACCAGCCGGGCATCCGTAGCGGGTTGTGAACGTACGCATAGGTGTTATACCATGAAGAGGTTATGGACGCAAGCGAGCTGCGCAAAACATTTCTTGATTTTTTTGGGGAGAAGGGGCATGTGGTGGTGTCTTCCTCTTCCCTGTTACCTGATGATCCGTCGGTGCTGTTTACCACGGCCGGCATGCAGCAATTTAAGTCCTACTATACCGGAGAGCTTGACCCCACAACCGCCATTCATTCGGGATTGGGAAGACCTTTGGGAAGCCGCCGCGCCGCGTCAGTGCAAAAATGCATGCGCACTTCCGATATTGATGACGTGGGTGACGAAACGCACCTGACTTTTTTTGAGATGCTAGGAAACTTTAGTTTTGGCGATTATTTTAAGGAGGAAGCGATTTTGTGGGGATACGAATTCTTGACAAAAGAACTAAAGCTGCCTATTTCCTATGCAACGGTTTTTGGTGGCGACAAAGACGTCCCAGAAGATAACGCCTCGCTTAAAATATGCAAGAAAATCGGCATTAAAGACGTGAGGAGAGCAGGGCGGGAAGATAATTTCTGGGGTCCTACCGGCAGCGAAGGCCCGTGCGGCCCAACCGTTGAGTTTTATGTCGGTGATATTGAGGTGTGGAATTTGGTGTTTAACGAGTATTTTTGTACCAAAGAGAGGAGAGTGGCTAACTTAAAAACGCCTGGCGTGGATACTGGGGCTGGGCTTGAGCGTACGCTTGTGGTTCTTGAAAAAAAACATTCTGTTTTTGAAACGAGCGTTTTTCTTCCCTTGATGCATGCAATCACACAAGGGGCGGAAAATACTTTACCGCGCGGCGCAACAAGTTTTGACCAATTGTGGGCACCCGGGATGGGGGCATTGCGCAATTTGGATATTTCTAAGGCCATGGCCGAGCGGGTGCGTTTTTTCAGAATTGTTGCTGACCATCTTCGCGCCGCAACTTTTTTAATCGCAGATGGTATTGTGCCGTCGAATCTTGAGCGCGGCTATATCGTACGCCGTCTTATACGAAGGGCCGTGCGTTGTGCGCGCAGTGCCAAGCTTTCGGATATATGGTGGCAGAATGGGTTAGGTGCAATTCGTGAAATCTTTAAAGATACTTACCCCAAAATGTTAGATGCAGCGGTTGAGGAGGCGGTTGGGCAAGAAATCGAAAAGTTTTCAAAAACACTTGAGCGGGGGTTGCGCGAATTTAACAAAAAAATAGCTGCGCTTTCGCAAGACAAAACCTTGCGGGGCGAAGACGCCTTTGATCTTTATGAGACCTATGGCTTTCCTGTTGAGCTTACGGAAGAAATGGCAGCAGAACGAAATATCAAGATTGACCGTGCGGGTTTTGCAAAGGCCCAAGAATCGCACCAGGAAGTTTCGCGCGCAGGACAGGAGAAAAAATTTGGAGGCCATGGCCTTCTTCTAGATACCGGGGAGCTCAAAGCGGCAACCTCCGAGGAACTTGAGAAGGCGACGCGCCTGCATACCGCAACCCATCTTTTGCATGCGGCATTGCGCGAAGTTTTGGGTCCAGACGTTCGGCAGGCAGGATCCGATATTACCGCAGAGCGTTTGCGTTTCGATTTTATGTTTTCGCGCAAGCTTACCGATGAAGAGAAAAAGAGGGTTGAGGATCTTGTAAACGCGAAAATACAAGAAGATTTGCCGCGCAAGGTTTTGGAGATGCCTTATGAAACAGCCCTTGAGCAGGGCGCCCTTGCGTTTTTTAAGGCAAAATATCCTCCGGTGGTAAAGGTTTTTTCATTTGGCGACTCTTCAGCAGGTTTAGGGCAAGTTTTCAGTAAAGAGGTTTGTGGCGGACCTCATGTTGAACGCACCGGAGAAGTCGGAGCGTTTAAGATTTTAAAGGAAGAAGCATCTTCGGCCGGAGTACGCCGCATCCGGGCAACTGTGGAATAACCAATTCCTAAAATAGTGTATAATAAACACGGTTATGATTTTTGCGCAAAAAGGGGATAGCTTGGCCGATCTTATTGGACGGGTGATGGAAAGTAGTGACCGCGAGGTTTCGGTGGTGATTCCGTTTGGGTTTGAGGCGTTGCGTTCGGAAGAAGATTTTTTCCGTCTTTTTGAAGAGGCCCGTGCTGCGGGCAAAATTGTTTCTATCCTTTCAGATGACGAACATATGCGTGTGCGGGCAAAGCACATTGGTTTTCGCGTGGGAAGCTCCCAGGGGTCTAACTCAATGAAAAAAGAAAAGGTCATTATGACCGATATTGTGCGCAAGGCCGCCGCACCTCAAACGCTTTCCCTGGCACGGGAAGTTATACCGGATAAACCAAAACCAGTAGAAAAACCTCGCATTACCATAAAAAAATCAGAACAGATACCTTCTGCTGTTATGGCTCTAGAACCCCGGCCGGAAATTCCGGGAGAGGAGCCGATTTTAGAGCCGCCACAACGTTTCGCATTGCGTGTTCCGCCGATTCGTATTCCCGCTTTTTTTCGTTCCTCCCTTGGTTTGACGCTTGTTTTGACATTAGTTGGCCTTGGTATTGCGGCAGGGGTGCTTGGAATTGTGTTACCCAGCGTTGAAGTTGATATTACCCCTCGTACAGAGGAGCTCGATTTGGCTATGGAGCTTGTTGTCGCGGTTAACCCGCAGGAAGGGGAGATTCCCGCACAATTTGTTTCCGTTGAAAAATCTGTTTCCCAAAAAGCCCCCGCTACCCAGCGCTCTACGACTGAATCGCGCGCGCAGGGAACGGTCCGGATCTATAATGCATATGGACCCGATTCTCAAACGCTTGTTGCAACAACCCGACTCGTATCGCAAGAAGGGAAGCTTTTTCGCACGACAGAAACCGTTGTTGTGCCCGGGGGTAGTGCAGCGAATCCTTCCTCGATAGCGGTTTCGGTGGTTGCGGCCGAAGCCGGTCCAGAATATAACATTAGCCCCTCTACGTTTTCCATCCCGGGGTTTCAAGGGACACCAAAGTACCAAGGTTTTTACGGTAAGTCGGATGAACCCATGCGCGGAGGCGCTTCCGGAGACGTGCGTGTGGTTAGCGAGGATGATATCGCAAAGGCAACAGAGGGCCTTGAAGCGCGGGCACAAGAGGAGATTGAAAAGGAGTTTACCGCAAAACTCCCGCCTGGCTTTGTGGTGTTTGATGAGGCGCGTATGAAAAGCATTGTGATGACAGCGGATAGTGAGGCGGGGGATCCTGCAGATGAAGTAACCGCAACGGCCGAGGCAAAGCTTGAGGCGTTATTATTTAAAGAATCGGATGTTACTGCACAGGCCGAGGCGCTTATTATGCAACGCCTTGGGGAAAATATCCAAGTTGTTCCGGGAACGCTTTCTTTGAGTTATACGGTTCACGACCGTTCCTTTGATCAAGGCAGGATGGGGCTTTCTGTTCAAGTGTTGGCACAGGCCGCCCGGCGCATTGATGCAAATGCCTTTGCAGAAGTTCTTGCGGGTAAATCCGAACCAGAAATTCGTTCATTTTTGGGAGCTCATGAAGATGTGAAGTTTGCCAAAGTGCGCTTTTCGCCTTTCTTTATCTCTCGCGCCCCCAAAGACCCCGATCGTATCTTTATTAACGTATCTCTTGACACGCAATAGGTTTGTGACTATAATCACCTTACGCTCGAAATAAAGGCGAACAAGATTTTTAATCACGCTATCGTCAAGGTTATTTCATGTCATTAAGGCAGAATGTTCGCAAGGAGGGGACAGTACGGGAAATCCTGCCAGGACCCATGTTTCGGGTTCGGCTCGACGAAGGGCAAGAAGTACTAGCCCATCTTGCAGGGAAATTGCGCGTGCATTTTATTAAAATTTTGACGGGTGACCGCGTAATACTTGAATTACCTGATGATAAATCGCACCGCGGGCGGATTGTCTACCGTAAGTAAGCCGCGAATCAAGCAAATAGGAAAACGAATGAGCACCACTTCCTGTTTGTGCACATTCGTGTTATGAATGAAGGTTCGTTCATCGGTTAAAAAAATTTGCAGAAATTGTAAAATAGTACGCCGAAAGAGGCGTGTCTTTGTGATTTGTTCTAATCTCAAGCATAAACAGAGACAAGGATAAACCGTGCTTCGCACGGAATGCTCAAATCAAAAGCCCGAATGTCAAATGAATTTCTAATGATTTAATGTCAAATCGAATAATCTAATTTAGATTTTAAGTATTGGGATTTTGGATTTTATTTGAAATTTGGATTTTGAAATTGGGATTTTTATAAGCTATGCCACGTATTGCCGGAATTAATATCCCTGAAAATAAACGCGTTCCTTTCGCGCTGACCTCCATTTATGGCATTGGTCGCTCGTCCGCATTCCGTATTGTAGAAACGGCAAAAATTAATCCCGCCAAGAAAGCGGGGCAACTCTCAAGCGAGGAAGTTGCACGCCTCCGTGATTATATTGAACGGAATCTCAAGGTGGAAGGCGATCTTCGACAAAAGATTCGTCAGTCCATTAAACTATTTAAGGACTTGGGTTCTTACCGGGGCATTCGACACAGCAAGGGTTTGCCGGTGCGAGGGCAACGCACAAAAACAAATTCCAGGACCGTGCGCGGAAACGTGCGCAAGACCGTAACTTCCGGGAAGCGAAAGATGGAAAAGACATAATGATATGGGGAAAAAACGTATTATCAAAAAAAGTACAGAGGAATTGCTGCAAGAACGGGAAGCAGTGGAAAGCGCCGTGCGCCGAGTGGCGGAAGAAGGCGAGGGGCAGCGGCGGGGACCCGCAACTGCGGTTGCGCATATCCTTGCAACGTGGAATAACACCATTATTTCTTTGACCAATGAGAAAGGTGACGTATTGGCACAAACCTCGGCAGGAGCAATCGGTTTTAGCGGAACGAAGAAATCAACACCTTTTGCCGCTTCTCGGGTTGCCGAAGCAACAGCAGAAAAAGCAAAGCGTGTCGGTGTCTCTCGTATTTCTGTTGTTGTTAAAGGAGTTGGGGCTGGAAGGGAGTCGGCAATTCGCTCGCTTGCTTCACACGGATTGGAACTTACCTCGATTCGCGACAAAACCCCCATACCTCATAACGGACCACGCGCCCCCAAGCCGCGCAGAGTATAAACACAGAAGATGCAAAACTATGCCGTGTAATTCTACGCATAAGCGAATATGAAAAAATTTACAGAAAAACTAGAACGCAGAGTCGGCCAAAAATTGGGCCTTAAACCAGAAAGATGCGACTCGGCAAAATGCGCTGCTACGCGTCGTCCCTATCCGCCCGGAGTTCATGGTACGAAAAAGGGACGGCGTCGGATAACACAACGCGGGCAACAGATGCTTGAACGAAAAAAACTTATGGCGAGTTATTTGCTTGCGGCAGAGGCATTGCATCGTGTGGTAAGCCGAGCGCGCGCACGCGCACTTGCCTCAGAACCGCATAACGTCGCAGAGCAACTATTGCAATTACTTGAGCGGCGGCTTGATAATACAGTGTGGCGGGCAGGATTTGCTCCGTCTCGTTCGGTTGCACGGCAATTAGTAGGTCACGGACATATTCTTGTTAATGGGAAAAGATTAACGTCATCCTCCGCGTTAGTGAGGCCAAATGACGTTATTATTATTCGTCCCGAAAGCAGGTCCAAAAAGCTTTTTGAAGGGCTTTCCCGATCATTGCCAAAACATACTCCTCCTCCTTGGATCGAGGTTCGGGCGGCGGAACACGAAGCAAAGATTGTTGGGATGCCAACCGCGGATATCAAGGCGATTGCCGTTGATTTTTCTTCCATTATTGAGTTATACGCTAGCTAGTCCACGAATGAAAATAAATGTGAATATGAAACGGCGCTAAACGAATATTGTGTTGTTTCCTATTTCTTTTGTGCGCATTCGTAAAATCTATGGCTCGAAACCCTTATATTCCTCTTCCTTCTTCTCCTAAAATTACAGAACGGAAAGGCAATTTTTCTGTTTTTGAAATTGAGCCGTTGTATCCCGGATATGGGGTTACGTTAGGCAATGCATTGAGGCGCGTGCTGCTTTCGTCGCTTGAGGGTGCTGCCGTTACCACGGTGCGTTTCGAGCAAGTTCCGCATGAGTTTTCTACAATTCCCGGGGTGCAAGAAACGGTTCTTGATATACTGTTGAATCTCAAGCAGCTACGTTTTATCTTGCATGGCGACGAGCCGCAAGTAGTCAAAATTGACAAAAAGGGGGAAGGATCTGTGACGGGCGCTGACATTAAGGCACCCAGTCAGGTTACTGTTGTCTCTCCGGCAATCCATGTCGCGAAGCTCACCGATCGAAAAGCCGCGTTAGTCATGGAGCTTACTGTTGAAAAGGGAGTGGGATATGTGCCGGTTGCGGTGCGTGATCAGTTGGGGGAAAAGCTTCCCGTAGGAACGATGGCCATTGATGCGATATTTTCACCTGTACGCATGGTTAATTTTGAGGTTGAAAATATGCGATTCCGCGAACGGACCGATTACAATCGATTAAAGCTTACCATTGAAACTGACGGTTCCGTGGATCCCGAAGAGGCATTCCAAAGGGGCGTTGCGTTGTTGGTTCAGCAATTCTCCTCGCTTACCGGGATTCCGACGGCTGGATTAAAACAATCCACCGTTTCTGCTTCCACTATTAAAAAGACAGAAGCAGTGACAAAAGCGGCAAAAGCTTCCGTATCCCAGCCCGTTTCCAAAGCTCTTGATGGTGACATTTTGAAACAACCTATCGCTATGTTGGGTCTTCCTGGGCGCGTGGGCTCGGCCTTAAAATCTGCTGGTATTCAAACAGTTGCTGGACTTGTACGGAGGCGCGCATCAGAGCTTTTAAAACTTCCCGGCATAAGCGATCGGGCAATTCAGGAAATACGGACTGCGCTTGGGACAGTGCGATTAACGTTAAAAGAATAAGCGAGTATGCGGAAACGCAAAAAGGGGAAAAAATTTGGGAGAGAACGAAGTCAAAGAAAAGCGTTTTTGAGCGGGCTTGCCCGCAATCTTTTGATGCATGGGCATATTGAAACGACGCTACCGCGCGCAAAAGCGGTGCGAAAGGTAGCGGAACGCGCGATAACGGTTGGGAAAAAACAGGATCTGGCTGGTAGGCGCCGCCTTGCAGGAATGTTTTCTCAAGAAGCGGCCAGAAAGATTTTTTCGGATATTGCCCCTCGTTATCAGCAAAGGGCGGGAGGATATACCAGAATACGAAAACTAGGACCAAGACACGGGGACGCAGCACCACGCGCGATCATCGAGCTTGTGTGATATGAATCAAGTGCGACACACGATTGATGCAAAAGGAAAATCACTTGGCCGTGTGGCAAGCGAGGTTGTGCGTTTATTGCAGGAGAAAGACCTTCCCACCTTTTTACCTAACAACATTTCAAATGTTTCTGTCGTTGTTTTAAATATCCAGAAATTGCGTCCTTTTGGGAAAGGGGCAGCAACCAAAAAAATTACTCGTCATACAGGTTACCCCGGAGGTTTGCGCGTAAAATCTGTGCCGGAATTATTCAAAAAAAATCCAGCCAAGGTTTTTCGACACGCAGTTGAAGGCATGCTGCCTGCCAATAAGCTACGCAAAAGAATGCTACGGCGATTGGTGATTCACAATGATGAGGAATAACTATGCCCAAAGTTACGACAAAAAAATCAGCGCCCAAAAAAGCTTCTCGCCGTCCTGTTGCGAAACAAAAGGCGCAACCCCAAAGACCGATAAAACCAAGCGAGCCACGTTTTATTCCATCAAAATATGTTGAAGGCGTGGGTCGTCGTAAAACGGCTATCGCACGCGTGAGGATTTTTACGAAAGGCGATAAAGAAATAGTGGTTAATGGACGGGCGCTTGAAAACTACTTTCCGGTGGCTGGCCATCGTGATGAGGTACGTGCACCATTGCAGCGTCTTAATATTGAAGATAAGTTTCGTATTTCCGTACAAGCGCATGGCAGCGGCGTGCATGCCCAGGCTCAGGCCATACGCCATGGATTGGCACGGGCCCTTGTGCGGTTTAATCCGGACTTTCGCAAACGCCTGAAACGGGCAGGATATCTTACGCGCGATGCCCGTATGGTTGAACGCAAAAAAGCGGGGCTGAAAAAGGCAAGAAGGGCGCCCCAATGGCAAAAACGATAGTGAAGCTCGTGGAGGACTAATTTGCGAAACGCAAGCCGCCCCAGCGAGACGGCTTGCTCTGTCCTCGGTTCGCTCCCGAGCACATAATGCGTTATGTGCTCGGACCATGCCCGCTCGCCTGCGGAGGTTCGCAAATCAGCCTCCACTCGCTTACCGGAGGAACGAAAATAAGGCAAGCGCTTTCGCTAAATCGCTCAGCACAAACACGCTGCGCCAGAAAGAAAAAGAAAAGATAAAAGAATCCCGCACTCGGCGGGGTTTTGTGTAGATAAAAAGAGCAATGGGCGTTTCTGCGTTGTCCTTCGTCGAGCTCAGGATCCCGAGCGGCGTCGAGGGATTCTGTGATACTCACAATCCAATCGCGCCTCCGATATCAATCGTTGGCCTTGTGGGAATTCGAAATCTTACCAGCCGGCCATCAGGAAACGCTACGAATAGGGATTGGATACGCAAGTCAACATCAAGAGCACCGATCGTTTCATTAAGAATCGTGGCACTATTTCTGCCACCTCGTTCATCCAACTCAAATATACGAATATCTTGTGATGTGCTCACGATCACGTGTTCTTCGCCCGGAGCAAACGACGCATCAAGCAAGTCTCGTGAAGCACGCAATATTAGCGTTTCATCTCCTTTTTTTCTTTGGGGTTGTTCGGGCCGTTCTTTGAGAAAATGTACCCGCACTTCATTTGGGGTGCGAAACAATATTTTTTCTCCACTGGGAGAAAATTCAAATCCTAACACGCGTTCATGCAACTGAAGGGCTTGGGTTTGATCAGTATCCAGAAACCAGAGTGGGCCATTCTGGGCATATATTGTTATTTTGCCCTCATGCGTGATAATTTTTATCGGCGCATCTGGAGTTTTTATTGCCGAATTGGTAAGTTGCGTTTTTTCTTCCGGATTTTCCGAATTTATTCTCCAAAGATACCCTTCTGTATCGAGGGCGATAATATGGCTAGCGTCCCATCCGAAGGCAATGACATTACGCATAAGCGTTTTTTGCGGGGCTGGGTTTAAAAGTCCCAGTACGACAAGATTTTGGCCTGAGCGCGCCGCAAGCATCTTCCCGTCGCCTCGAACGAGTGCATCAGAAAGACCGGCAGGAAGGGGGCTGATATGTGGATTTTGTTTATCCTCAAGATCGACCAATACAGTCGTTCCGTTTTCGAGTACCGTAGTTGCTTTTGGGCTTTCGTTTGCCCATACTGCCGTAACTGCCGATATGTCTTGTGTTGAAAAAAGAACAGTAAGATCCTTATCGTCGACTACCTTGAGGCCATCGTTTGAAATAAGCAAAAGAAAGCTCTGTTTTGGTGATGAAATGATTGTTGAGGGAAAAGCCGCAGAGCGTGTCGCAATAACATCAAGCTTTTGTGGCCATAGTTGTGCAAAAGGGAACAGGAGCGTTTTTCCCGGCTCAATGGCAGCAATCTTTTTCCATGGTGTGAAACCAGCCCGCATCGCTTCGATATTTAAAGAGCCGGGGATAAGGTTTGCAAAATATGCTTTCGAAGAAATTGCTGAAGTAGTTTTGCTCCGTTTGGTTTCAACAGAAACAGTCGTTCCGTATGGAAATGGGAACACAGCAAGCGCGCCGGTTTTCACGATGGCGCCTTCTCTTAAAGATAGCCGCCATCCCATAGCATAAAGTGCGGTAAGCGGTATTGCGATTAACGCTATAAGGATCGCCGCCCTTACTATAATTTGCCGTGTTCCTCGGCTCATATGCTTTAGCTTACCATATGGGCTTTCCTTGCGAGAGTAGGGCTTATAGGGTATGGTAGAATTTGCAACATATTTTATTGTTATGGCGGGAAGGTTCGTTATTAATGGGGGAAAACCGCTTTACGGCACCGTCGGGGTGGCGGGTGCTAAAAATGCTGTTTTAAAACTTATCGCAGCATGTCTTTTGACGAAAGAGTCATGCACGCTCCATAATATTCCCGATATTTCCGACGTTTCCCAAATGCTTGCGATTTTAGAAAGCATGGGAGTGCGCGTTGAACGTCCCCAGAAAGGAACTGTTTCTATCGCTGCCGATAGGGTTGACCCCAAAAATATCGCTACCTCTCTCGTCTCAAAGCTGCGTGCATCCGTGGTGCTTTTGGGGCCGTTGCTTGTTCGTTTTGGCGAAATTCGCTTGCCTTATCCTGGGGGAGATCGTATTGGCGCACGACCACTTGATGCGCATCGCAGCATATTTGAACAATTTGGTGCAGAAATTATTTCTTGGGATACGCTTTTGCATCTTCGTATCCCAAGAAACGGTCTTAGGCCCGGCCGGATTGTCCTTCCCGAATTTTCCGTGACTGCAACGGAAAACGCGATGCTTACTGCTTCGCTGTTGCCGGGTAAAACAATGCTTCATATCGCAGCCGCAGAACCGCACGTGCAAGATCTTGCCGCCTTGCTTGTTCGTATGGGGATTAATATTCAGGGGGCAGGAACTCATGATCTTATCATTTTCGGGGAAAAAACGCTTTCGGGCGCTACGCACACGACCATCCCCGATCCTCTGGATGCAGCTACCTTCCTTATTTTTGGTGCCGCAACGCGCGGAGAGATAGAAATATGTGGCGCGCGCGAGGATCATCTTCTTTTAGTTCTTGAGAAGCTTAAAGAAATGGGGGTTGGGCTTAAGGTTGATGGATCCTCTATTTCCGTTTCCGGAAAAGGGCAGCTTCGCGCAACTCGTCGCATTCAAGCAATGCCCTATCCAGGAATTCCCTCAGATCTTCAGGCGTTATTTGCGGTTCTTGCCACCCAAGCAGAAGGAGAAACCCAAATACACGATCCTCTTTTTGAAGGGCGCTTCCTCTACGTCAATGAGCTTAAGCGCATGGGGGCGGCGGCAGAACAACATAATTCCCACGAGGCCCTTATCCGTGGCGTTACCAAGCTTTCTGGAATGAGGATCTCCTCATTTGATATTCGCGCCGGAGCTGCTATGGTACTTGCGGGGCTTATTGCTGGCGGTCAGACCATTATTGAAGGGGTAGAGCATATCGACCGCGGTTATGAGGATCTAGATGGAAGGTTGAGAAGCTTGGGGGCAGATATTATCCGACAATGACCAATGCCCCAAGCTCAAATATCCAATTCGTCGAATTGGTAATTATGATTTAGACATTCATCGGACATTTATTGGATATTGGGATTTTGACATTGGGATTTTCACAAAATTATGTTCATACGCAAAATCGGCATTGATCTTGGCACCACCAATTCTCTTGTTTTCCTTCCTCGCAAGGGCGTTGTGTTGAACGAGCCGACGGTGGTTGCCGTTTCTATTTTGGATAAAAAGGTGGTGGCTGTCGGGCATGCAGCCAAAGAGATGATCGGCAGAACTCCAGAAACGATCGTTGCGAGCCGTCCCATGAAAGACGGTGTCATCGCCGATTATCGTATTACCGAAGCAATGCTGCGGTATTTCGTTTCGCGAGCACTCGGTTCATTTCGAATTGTTCGACCTGATGTGATGATTTCGGTTCCTGCCGGAATCACTTCAACCGAGCGGAGAGCCGTTATTGAGGCGGCGCGTTCCGCAGGTGCACGCGAGGCCTATGTCGTAAAGGAGCCCATTTTGGCAGCAATTGGTGCCGGCCTTCCCATTAATGCGCCTTCCGGTTCCATGATTGTAAATTCCGGCGGCGGAACGACGGAAGTTGCAGTGTTATCACTCGGCGGACTTGTTGCGGTTTCGTCCGTGCGCGTTGCCGGAAACCGACTGGACGCTGCAATTATGGAGTTTATGAAGAGAAAATATAACGTAGCAATTGGGGAGCGCACAGCGGAGCAAATTAAAATTGCCATAGGAGCCGCCCTCCCCTTGAAAGAAAATCCAAAAATGGCGGTGAAGGGACGGGATCTTGCTGGCGGTTTGCCAAAAATTATTGAAGTGAAATCAAATGAAATTACCGATGCAATGGCGGATCCTTTGCGGGAAATCGTGCGCGCGGTAAAGGCCGTGTTGCGGGAAACCCCCCCGGAACTTGCTGCTGATGTAATAGAAAACGGTATGGTATTATCCGGCGGCACGGCCCTGTTGCGTCATTTGGATAGGTTATTGGAGCAAGCAACGGGAGTGCCCGCGCGTGTAGCCGACGAATCTCTCTTCTGCGTTGCAAAAGGAACAGGGGCGGCGCTTGAAAGTTTGGATGTATACAAGCAGAGCATATCTTCTCTTAGGAGACCATAATGCAAATTGGTATTCATGCTGCAGCATTAGTCCGCCCGCGTATCGCGGGCGTTGAACGCTACACCCGCGAGCTTTTGGGGGCGCTTTTGGCGCTTCCGGAATCTCGGAGCCATACGTTTGTCCTTTTCACACCAACACGCCCCGATTTTGACGTTTCTCAAACGCCGCATGCAAAATTCCATATCGTGCCGCAAAATATTGCTTTTACCCAATTTGGGTTAAGTAAAGCGTTCTTACGGATGAAGCTCGACTCTTTTTTTGTGCCGGCACATGTGTTGCCCCGCGTGCTGCCTGGTAAAACCGTGGTGACAGTACACGGGCTAGAATTTGAACACGCGCCGTGGGCATATCCTAAAACCCAGCGCCTGTGGCTTCGCGTAATGACTAAGGATGCGGTGAAACGGGCGGATAAGGTGATCGCTATATCGGAGGCGACCAAGCGGGATCTTGTTGAGCGTTATCACGTACCTGAAGATAAGATTAGTGTTATTCATCACGGATTTTCTGTTCAGGAAACTCAAGACGAAATAGCATCTAAGGCACAGGTGGGCCGAAAACCATATTTTTTATTTTTCGGACGCCTTGAGCAAAAAAAGAATATTGCCAGCATAGTGCGTGCGTTTACCACATTTAAAACCTTAACTCGTTTTCCGCACCGGCTGTTGCTGGCGGGTGCTGCGGGTTTTGGATTTTCCCAAATTAAGAAAGAAGTTGACACAAGCCCGGCTAAAAATGATATCGTACGATTGGGTTATGTGCCCGATACGCTACGGGGGCATTTACTCAAGTATGCGGCCGCGTTTGTATTTCCATCGTGGGCAGAAGGATTCGGTCTTCCTATTCTTGAGGCGCAAGCAGCCGGTGTGCCCGTGATTACGTCAGACACAACAGCCATGCCGGAGATTGCTGGCGGCGGGGCGCTTTTTGTGGATCCCAAAGACCCAGAAATGCTGGCACAGGCAATGCGAAAAATAGTTCAAGACCCGAAACTTCGGCAAAAGCTTATTGTTGCAGGGCTGGTAAACCTTAAACGGTTCTCGTGGGAAGAAACCGCACGACGGACTTTAGGAATACTCATAGAATAATTTTGTATTTCGAATCGTCGGTTTGGATTTTGGGTTTTGGATTTTTTGTTTATGCGCTTAGCTTTTGTTACGGAGCCACTTACGCGTTTTGGTGGGGCAGAAAAAGTGCTTCGCGTTTTGCATGAAATGTATCCTGACGCTCCGATCTACGCACCCTATTATGACCCAGTCGTGGTCGCACGGTTTTTTCCCAAGGCAGAAGTGCGTACCTCCTTTTTACAACGTTTGCCATGGCGCATGCTGGGGGCGCGCATGCTCTTGCCGCTGCTTGCAGTGGCGGTTGAGTCGTTTGATCTCCGTGATTTTGATCTAGTTGTTTCTTCAAGCTCGGCATTTGCAAAAGGGGCAGTTACGCGCTCCCATGCCCGTCACGTGGCGTACGTACATACACCACCCCGGTTTTTGTGGGAAGACCGCCATCTTTATCTTGAGGCGCTACGAATGCCACTAATAATAAAATGGGGTATTGCCCCTCTTCTTCATTGGTTGCGCACGTGGGATCAGCATACCGCATACCGGGTTGATGGTTTTTTCGCAAATTCCAGCTATACAGCGCAAAGGGTTAAAAAATATTGGGGAAAAGATGCGCAAGTACTTTACCCTCCCGTAGATACACAATCGTACGCTGGCGATGCAAACTCCTTTCCGCAAAAACCCTATGCGCTCGCAATTTCTCGTTTTACTCCCCACAAACGTCTTGGGCTTGCGCTCGAAGCATTTCATCGGTTACCGGCACTGTCATTGGTAATTGTCGGCGAAGGACCGCAGGAAGGGCTTTTAAAGAATCAAGCGCCGCCAAATGCCGTTTTCCTTCCCTGGCAGGAAACGGAGAACCTTCGTACCCTTATGGCACATGCAGAATTTTTCGTAATGCCACAAGTCGAAGATTTTGGAATTACCGCGATTGAATCAATGGCAGAAGGAACTCCTGTGCTTGCATATCGTGGTGGCGGGGCGCTTGAAACCGTGAAAGAAGGAGAGACCGGAGAATTTTTTGACGATCAGGACGTATTTTCGCTTGCTAATGGTATCCGTAGAATCCGTGAAGGGGTGCGTCGGGGCATATATAGAAAACAATTTCTACAAGAATATGTTCAGCGCTTTTCCGAAGATAAGTTTCGCAGCACTGTGGAAAACCTCATAAGCCCCTCATAACGGGTATAGTGTTATAATAAAAACATGAACGAACAACTTTTCGCCTACGTAACAGATGGCCTTGCAAAGGGCATTAAGAAAGAAGCGCTTGAAGCCAATTTATTAAAAGCCGGATGGCAAAAAGAGGTGGTTGATCAGGCATTCGCACAAGCGGGAGGGTCTTTTCCCGGATCCTCAACCTTGTCTGGGATCCCACAAACGGCGCAAGGTGTTGTCGGAGCTGGCAATGGTTCTGGGCTTGGTTCTGCATCCGTGATCCCGCCCGGGGTTTCTGGTTGGGGATGGGGTCCGTTCCTGCTTACTTGGATTTGGGGAATTGCGCATAAGGTTTGGATAAGCTTGTTGATCTTTATTCCGTTTATTGGGTGGATTATGTGGATTATGTTGGGGGTTAAGGGGCGTGAATGGGCTTGGCGCGCACAACGCTGGGAGAGCGTTGATCATTTTAATCGCGTACAACGAAAATGGTCTATGTGGGGGGTCATTTTATCGGTGATCCCACCATTTGCAATTCTACTTATTTTTATGATTCTGGTACTTTTTGCAGGACCGTCTTCTCTTGATACAACTCCGCCTCCCATATATTAGGAAGATTCGATACCTTGATTCTTTACGCAAAAACCCGCTTTTAAAGCGGGTTTTTTATTGAAGATTTATAGCCATTACATATGGTTTGTGCACCGAAAGATACAGGGTGCGTTTTTTGTTTGTGCGCGCTGCCCACCAAAATTCACCATAACTGAAGTGCCACCATTCATTGGGAATTGAGGCAAACCCTACTGCCTCCATTGTCTTTCGTAAGATTCGGCGATTGCGTAGGATATATGCGGGAAGATTTTGATAATCGCGGTATTTCTGATCTTGCCATTCGGTCGGCACGCAGCGCTTGAATGCTTTTCGCATCGGGAGCAACCGGCCGGTTTTTGCATAAGCAAGTGTAACGTCTATAGCCCCGCCTGTGGTGTGGGGCGGCGGATACGTATCGTCAGCCGGCACGGCAAACCGATCTGCTTGTTTACGCGCCTCTTCGCGGTTTTGCGCAAGCCCCAGGCGTTCAATTTGCTCTGCTTGGTTTTCGTGAATACCGGCTTGTGTTCTTGGCGCACGCCACGCGTCGCGTACCACGAGCGTGATATCTGACGGGAGATTTTTTGCGGTAGCATTAAGCAAAATCCCAATACCAAGTCGCACTACCGCACGATTGTCTTCTCTCAGTATGTTTTTTGACTGGTAAAGCCGTACCATGACGCTTGGGCATGCTTGAGCGATATCAACGAAGGGCTCCGTAGTGTCAAAGAGCTCGATCTGTTCGAGCTCCTGTTCTTTTCCGATAAGGTCTTCTGGGATTCGCACTAGCGTTCTCCTTGCAGCGACAGTACCTTTTCTTCAAGCTTTTGTTCGAATTGCTCCATAGCCTTAGGAAAGCCACTCCATTTTTGTGCTATTCCTTCGCGTTCTCCCATGACAAAGTAACGGGCTCGGCGTAAGAGAGAGAGGGAGGTGTGGTAAACGTCCTGGTCAAGCTCTACACATTCTGCGAGCAGAGTGGTTATGGTGTTTTCGCCGTCGCCGCGGTTTTCAAAATATTCCAAAACGTGCATATAAAAACTAGATAGCCTCGCTTCTTTCGTGCGGTTCATGGCCTCTCCTTTTTTGTTGTAAAAATAAACTACGGTGTCTTTCTAGCACCGTAGCGTTTTGTTGTCAATTCTGATATCTGATCTCTGATTTCTGATTCTTACCTCGTGGTGTAAGGCAACAATGCCAAAAATCGTGCCCGCTTAATTGATCGTGCAAGCCGGCGTTGGTGTGTAGCGCACACGCCCGTTTTACGTGGCGGTAAAACTTTTGCTTGCGCCGATATGAATTTACGCAGAGACGGTATATCTTTGTAGTCAATGTCTACTACGTTTTGGGTACAGAAAAAACAGTTTGCTGCAGGCAGGCGTTTTTGTCGTCTAGTAGGTTTTGGAGGCATAGCTATGAAAATCCCAATGCCAAATGAAATTTCAAGTTCCAATATCAAAAACCGAACGCGCGAACCTTGGACATTATGTCATTGGGCATTTATTTGGCATTTGAGCTTGGGCATTCCGCGTGTAGCGCGGCCTAGAATGGTATATCTTTAGGATCAATATCGTCAGGGGGCTTTTCATCCTCAAATGTCATCGGTGCTCCTTCTTCAATAACGGGAATTTCCTCCTCTTTTTTCGTTTCCTCTGTTTTCGGCTCTGTGCCTTGTGCCTTGTATGCTGCTCCCTGGCCTTTTGGTCCAAGCTGCAAGCGTTCCGCCACAATTTCAGTTCGCCATCGTTTCTGGCCGTCTTGTCCTTCCCACGAGCGCGTCTGCAGCCGCCCTTCGATGAGCACGAGATTTCCTTTTTTGAGGTATTCGCGCGCAATCTCTGCGAGCCGTCCCCAGCATACCACGGTATGAAATTCGGCCTGTTGTTGTTTTTGTCCTGCTTTATCCATAAAAATGCGATTGGTTGCCATCCGGAAATTCGCAACTGGCTGTCCGCCTTGCGTCATGCGTGCTTCAACATCTATTGCGACGTTACCCAGGAGAAAGACTTTGTTTAAATTCATAATATGTATGATTATGATTGAATGGATTCGGTAGCAGCCACCGCTTCGTCTATCTTTTTATCTATTTCGCCTGGTGGCGCGGACTGCTCTTCCGGTGGGCTCGGCGGTTTTGGCGTCTGCGGCTGTATCGCGACGCGCGGTTTGGTCTCGCGTTGTTCTTCAATAATAAGCATGCGCAAAAGAACCTGATCGTGTTTCATCCCCTCGCGGATTTTTTCTGGAGCGGTGCTTGGGCCTGTAAAAATCAACCATCCAAAAAACGCTTGTTTGTGGTGTTTGACGGGATACGAGAGAATATGTCGTTTGGGATCTGGCATTTCGCGTATTGAGCCCTCTGCGGAACCCACCAGTGCGGAAAGCTTTTCCAACCATGTTCGTACTTCCCCTTCAGGGGTTTGGGGGCTTAAGAGATACGCCATTTCATATCCTTTGAGTTGTTTTTCGTCTTCCATAATCGTTTTATATACGAAAAGTCAGGACATCGCCATCTTGCACAGTATACTCGCGTCCCTGTGTTTCGACAAGCCCCTTCTCGCGTGCCTGTGTAAATCCTCCCGCGGCAACTAATTGGTGCCACGGCAGCGCATCGCACTTTATGAATTTTTCGGCAAAATCACTATGCACCATTGCTGCAGCTTCTACGGCCGTGGTACCTGTTTTGCAGAGCCATGATCTAATTTCGTTTCCACCGGCTGCGGTGAAAAAGGTTATAAGCGAAAGGAGTTTTTTTGCTGCCGCAATAATATCTGGGGCGCAAGATATAAAGCCAAGCTCGCGCAATTCCTCCGGAGAGAGTGATTGGGCGTCAAGTTCCGTTTGCGCATCCAGCACACTGGCAGCAATATCTCTTGGCGAGGGTTTTGCGCCATTGAGAACAATTAGCATTGGTTTCGCAGACAAGAGGGGAACTTCCTTCAAATAATCTACTACTGATATATTTCCTCTCACGTGTTGTTGCGCAGAGATGCCACGCCCAAATGCCTCGCGCATATCTTTCCAGACGGCAAGTGCTTGCTGCGCGGTTTTTTCTCCCGACCGGGCCATGGCCTCAAATCGTTGAACCTCCTTCTCTGCGGTTTCAAGATCTTTCATAATAAGCTCTGTCTCGAGTATAGATAAATCATCTTTTGGCTGGGGACTATCGGCAATATCTTTTGTAACAAAATTGCGGAGTACAACAATAATGACATCGGTTTCTCTGATATGCGCCAGAAATTGGTTGCCCAACCCCTCGCCTTGGTGCGCGCCTTTCACTAAGCCGGCAATATCTATTACCTCAATAGTTGCTGGGGTGCGTTTTGCGATACCGAGGATTTCTGCAAGCTTATCGAGACGTTCGTCTAAAATGGCGATCACGGCTCGGTTAGGGTCAATTGTGGTAAAAGGGTAAGGCGCAATAGCGACAGATTGTCTAGAGAGCGCCGAAAAAAGCGTTGATTTGCCCGCGTTGGGAAGGCCGACGATACCTAGGGAATAGGGCATAGGGTACAGGGTTTAGGGTACAGGGATTAGTTCCATAACGCAACGTGGTAGAATAAAATCATGGAACGCCTCGAACTGGCAAAACAATTGGCGCAGGAAGCCGGGGAAATCGTGCTCGGATATGCGAAAAAGGGTTTTAGAACAAGCCAAAAAGACGGAGGGTCGCTGGTCACCGAAGCTGACCTTGCCGCGGAAAAGCATATTTTGGCCAAAATCAAAGAGTATTTTCCAGATGACGGGATCGTTGCAGAAGAGATGGGCGCGCAGGAAGGAAAATCTGATTTTTCGTGGCATATTGATCCCCTAGATGGCACGACAAATTTCGCGCACGGCCTTCCTTTATATGGGGTTTCTATAGGAATTACCAAAGGAGTTATCCCATATGCCGGTGCCATTTTCCTGCCGCCGTTTGGCGAACTTTATGAGGCCGAACGCGGACGTGGCGCACGATTAAATGGTTCTCTTTTATCAGTTTCGGGAACCGAAGAAACCTCAAGCGGTATTATTGCGCTCGCCGGGCCTCGTTTTGTCGATTCCGTACGGGACGACGAACTGCCTCTCCAAAAGATTATTTCGCGCATACGGAGAATTCGTGTGTTGGGAAGCATTGTTATGAATCTCTGCCTCGTTGCGAAGGGCGCTGCAGATGGAGGTCTTTGCGTGCGGCAAAACTCATGGGATGCTGTTGCGGGCGTGTCGTTAGTTGAGGAAGCAGGAGGTATTGCGGTTGATTTTCTGGGAGAACCATACACGACAAAAAGTGAGAATTTACTTGTAGGAAACCCAAAGGTTGTCTCTTTTCTGCAAAAGTTAGTATGAAAATAAACCCAACCATATTTCGTGAATACGATATTCGTGGGGTTGCTGGCGAATCTTTTACCTCTCAGGCAATTGCCGAGTATGAACGATGGTACGGCCCGTTTCCCGGCATCACCATCACTCTTGAGGCCGCAGAATACATCGGTAAAGCCTATGGAACATATATCCGTCGAGAAAAAGGCAAACGCGTGATCGTGGGAAGGGAAATTAGACCTTTTGCAAAAGAGCTTACCGAGAGTTTTGTAAAAGGAGTTTTGAGTACGGGATGCGACGTTTATGACGCCGATGAAGTACTTACGCCGCTTGTTTATTTCGCCGTTGCTTTTTTTGGTTTTGATGGTGGCGTCAATGTTACCGGGAGCCACAATGTGTATTTCTACAATGGTTTCAAAATGATGTCCCGAAATGTCCGTCCTATTTTTGGCGAAAAACTGCAAACCTTGCGGCAAATGGTAGAAAATGAAGATTTTGAAAAGGGAAATGGAACGTATGCTATACAAGAAATCTATCCAGCATACGAGAAATATATCCTTGCGCAGGTTAAATTGGCGAGGTCGTTGAAAATCGTTATGGATTGTGGCAACGGAAGTAGCGGTCCTTTCGCGCCGCAATTGTTTAAAAAACTTGGATGTAAGGTAACGGGCATGTATACGGAACCGGACGCAACATTTCCAAACCATATTCCCGATCCGGAAATGCCAAATACGCTCGTGGAACTCCAAAAGCGGGTTGTGAGAGAGCGAGCAGATTTAGGAGTGGCGTTTGATGCAGATGGCGACCGCGTTGGTTTTGTAGATGAAAAAGGGGCGTTCATTGACGCAGATAAGTTCATCCTTATTTTGGCGCGCGATATTTTACAACGTCATCCCGGTAAAAAGATTTTATATGACGTGAAGTGCTCGCGATTGCTGCAGGAACTTATTCCGCTGTATGGGGGGGTGCCTTTTATGCATAAAACCGGCCATGGCCCCATAAAGGATACGCTTCATGCCGATTCTGATATTATTCTTGCCGGAGAAGTTTCGGGGCACCTTTATTTTGTGGAGGATTGGTTTCGTTTCGATGACGCCCTTTTTGGCGCCGCACAGATCTTAAAACTTGTGGCCGCGCACGCCAGGCCATTTTCTTCGTTTTTCGAAGAAATACCGGTGACGGTACGTACCCCGGAACTGAAACTTCCCTGTGCTGATGAGAAGAAGTTTCAGGTAGTCGATACCATTTCCGACTTCTTCAGCTCGAGATACAAAACCATAACCATCGATGGGGTTCGTGTTTTGTTTGATGAGAAAAGCTGGGGCTTGATTCGTGCTTCAAACACCTCCGGTTATTTAACGATCCGCATTGAAGCAGATACAAAAGAGCGGCTGCTTGAAATTAAAAATATCTTTGCCGATAAACTTGAAGAGTTTTCTGAAATTAGAGATAAGCTTAATAGACACGAAGTTTCCTCATTTACGGGCCGTCTTGGATGGGTTTGACGTTTCTTGGTATGGGAAGCAGGACGCCCCATAATTGTGGGGCGTTTATGTTTTATAGTTCTGGTTCAACTTGTATTGTTGCATCAGCCCGGAGTTTTTCTTCCAATGCCTTGCGCACCGTTTGTACGATTGGGTATGCGTTTTCAATGGTCGTGTGGGCTTTTACCCGAATGTGAAGGTCAATAAAAGGATCTTCGGCGGTTCCGCGGCTTCGAATATGGTGGCATTCGATTACTCCGGGAATTTTTTCGACAACCGTTCGGATTTCTTGCTCGTCAAATACTTTTGCATCAATGAGTATTTGAATATTCTCCCAAATGAGCTCGCGGACGGCAATAAAGATGATAAGCCCGGCAATCGCAAGTGCGGCAAGTGGGTCCAGAACCGATACTCCTATTTTGAGTGCGCCGTAACCTACTAAGACGGCCCCTCCGGCAAAAAGGTCGCTTACTGTGTGCGTCGCATCTGCCTTAAGCAATCGTGATTGCCAACGTTTCCCAAGGAAACGCTCGATACTGGCAATGAGGGCATTTAAAACGAGCGTTCCTACAAGTAGCCAGAAGGCGATGGGAGAGAACACAACGGCGCTTCCCGATATAAGTTTTTCAATGCCTTGCTGTGCCACCACCACTCCACCAGCGAAAACCATAAGGCCGATGATCACTACGGCGAGTGGCTCAAAACGTTTATGTCCGTACGGATGTGCTTCGTGTGCGGGACGAGCTGCGAGCCAAATACCGAAAATTGCGACGATATTCGCCCCACTATCAGAGAACGCATGAATCGCATCGGCCAGAATACTTGAACTTCCGGTAAGCACATGAAGCACGATTCGCGTGATTGCAACACTAAGGTTTAAAGCAAGGATAATACCAAGCGCGGTAATCTGTCGCTTCATTCGTTTTCACCTCGTAAGGTTCTGTGTATTCAATTATAACCTATTTAGCGTATTTTGGCAACAATTAAAAATTCCCGCCATCCGGGAAGCACGAAAGGGGAAGCCATGGGTTAAGTTAGATAAGCCCCATTTTCTCTTTTACCTCGTGTAGCGTTTTTTGGGCAATGTTGCGTGCTGCATTGCGACCCGTTTCCAAAACAGCATCAATGTATTCCGGCGTGTTTTCTAGCCGCTTTCGTTTTTGTTGGAATAAGCTAAGCTCCCTGGCAACTACTTCTCCAAGCTCTTTTTTAAAAATATCATATCCTCGGCTCCTATATTCACGAACAAGCTCTTTGGCGTCTTTTCCGGAAAAGGCACTAAATATGGTAAGTAAATTCGAAAGCGCCGGTTTTCCGTTAGGATCGTACACAATTTCGGTTCCTGAATCTGTAACAGCCCGCTTGATTTTTTTGCGGATAAGATCGGGCACATCCGAAAGCGCGATATACGAATCCTCAACATGGGACTTCGACATTTTTTTTGTCGGTTCCTTCAATGACATAATGCGCGCGCCTTGCTGCGCAAGAATCGCTTTAGGTTCTGGGAATAGGTTTCCAAAACGGGAATTAAAGCGTTTTGCAATGGTGCGCGTAAGTTCAAGATGTTGAACTTGATCTTCACCAACCGGAACACCCTCGGTTTTGTAAAGTAGGATATCCGCAGCCATAAGCACGGGGTATAAAAGCAGCCCCGCGTTAACGCCCTGTTTTGCAAATTGTTGCGCCTTATCTTTATATTGGGTCATGCGCTCAAGTTCGCCGATTTGGGCCACCGTGGTTAAAAGCCACATAAGTTCCGTATGTTCTGGTATGTGCGACTGCACAAAGAGCGTGCAGCGCTTAGGATCAAGCCCGAGCGCTAAATAATCAAGCGCAATGTTTTTGGTACGTTGCTGCATCTCTTTCGGTTCATAGGGCTCGGTAATGGCGTGCAAGTCAACGATTAAAAACAAGCACTCGTGCTCTTGTTGCAGTTCAATCCATTGTTTAATCGCCCCCAAGTAGTTTCCAATATGGAGGGTACCGGATGGTTGAATGCCGGAGAGGATACGCATAAAACGAGGGAATAGGAACCAGGGAACAGGGAATAGCGGAATTGACTCTTTATTTTGATTCTGTTATCATTCTAGCGAAGTTGTTTGACAAAGGAAAGGAATAGAAATGATTGTTGCGCCTGGTATGTTTGCGACTGTTGTTATGTGTGTGGCCGTGTTGGGGTTGGCGTGTTTTTTGATTGGACGCACGAAAGAAAAAGGTTGGGAATTCTTTATCGGCGCTGGAGCGTTTATACTATTTGGGTTGGTTGTGTTTTCGATAGCTCTCTACGGCGGCATTGCGCGCGATAACGGTTTTGGCAATCCTCAAACCTCTCTTGAGCCGGGAGTGTATGAGATTTATGGAAAAAGATTGGGAAACGAAGTGCTTTATCTTTTAGCGGCGGAAGTGCGCCCGCAATCTACGACAGAGCCAAATTTCGTAAAACTTGCCTATAAGGATGTCGAACGATCGCCTACGCAGCCGGGAACTTTCATGGTAGTTAGGGTTACGCGCTGTTTCACAGTAACTGATTGCCTCACAAAATTAGATTTTGTTTTTGTAGGAGAATAAACCAATACACTTTTCCTCGGCGCGAGCCGAGGAATTTCTTTTTTTCTTCCCTCTTTTCTTTCTGCGAGCGAGACCGTTTTCTTTCTAAAATGCGATCCCAATCTACGAATAGCATCCGAATGCTCCGAATATTGACGTTGCGCAAGTGGCGTGGCTGCGAGCGGGTTACGAGCGCGGAACGGGCATGGTTCGAGCGGAGTCGCGTTTGACGCGACGGAGCGAGAGAGTGAAGCGCGAGTCCCCGAGCTCGCCACGCTGGGGCGAGCAAGGAAAGCGAGCAACCATGCCATCGCGCCTTACACCTCTATAATAACGGGTAAAACCATGGGTCTTCGCTGCGTCTTCTCAAACAAAAACCTGCCCAGCTCCTCTTTGATGCTCTCTTTGACATGCATCCAATTTGGCTGTTGCTGTGCTCGTTGTGCATGCCCCTCAATATTATTACGTACCAAATCGCGCGCCTCCCGTAGCAATTGTTGTGATTCTTTCAGATATACAAATCCCCGCGAAATAACATCCGGGCTTCCTTTTACTTTTCCTGCATGCGTATCAACGACCGCAATAATCACAAACATGCCGTCCCCGGCCATTTGTTGCCGATCCCGAAGCACTATTTCTTTCACATCCCCAACGCCAAGGCCGTCTACAAAAACATACTGTGCCGGCGCCTTTTCCCTCCGTACCTGTATTTTGTCATGGCCCACCTCAATAATTGCGCCATTGAATCCCACAGCTACGTTCTCTCGGGGTATGCCCATGGTTTCTGCAAGCTCGGCGTGCGTTTTCAGCATTGAATACTGGCCGTGGATGGGTACCAAAAACCTTGGTTTCACCAGCGCAAGCATGAGTTTCAGATCTTCGGCATACGCATGGCCTGAAGCGTGAATATCCATCATGCGATAGTGGAATACATGGGCTCCTTGCCGCATAACCGCATCTTTTAGATACTGCACTTGCCGTTCGTTTCCCGGAACGATTGATGAGGAGAAAATGACCGTATCGTTTGGATGTAGCGTTATAAACCTATGTTCGCGGTTTGCAATGCGCATGAGTACCGCCCGCGCTTCGCCCTGCGCCCCGGTACAGAAAACCGCAACGCGTTTTGGGTCTATTTTTTCGGCATCCCTAACGTCCACGAGCATTCCTTGAGGAATTTTAAGGTGTCCAAGCGCGCGTGCTACTTCAACATTTGCTTTCATGCTGTAGCCATCAATAGCAACTTTACGGCCATATTTTTCGGCCAATAAGAATCCTTGTTGTAGCCGCCCGATGAGCGATGCAAACGTTGCCATGATAACGCGCCCCTCGGCATTTTTAAAAATAGGGTCGAGGTTTTCCATAATGACGGATTCTGAAAGCGAGTAGCCTGGGTGTTCGGCTCCTGTTGAATCCGACAGCAGGCATAACACACCTCGAGAGCCGATTTCCGCAATTTTTTGCAAGTCCGCCGGCTCATCTCCAACGGGCTTGAAATCGAACTTGAAATCGCAGGTATGCACGATGGTGCCGATGGGCGTTTTAATGGCAAGGCCAATGGAATCTGGAATATTATGGTTTACGTGAAAGTGCTCAATGATGAATGGGTCCAAACGCATTGGCGTGGGGTCGCCTTTTTTGAGCAGGTGGATTTGGGGTTTTGGTGAGTCGGGGAAATCCTCCTGGCGTTTTAAAATCATGCCGCGCGTGAGCGCCGTGGTATAGACCGGCGGGTTGCCTAGATCTCTGAGAAGATAGGGTAGAGCTCCCATGTGGTCGTAGTGGCCGTGGGTGATAAAGATGCCGTGGATAGTTTTCTCTTTGCCGCGCAAATACGAGATATTGGGAATGATAAAGTCAATGCCCGGCGTATCTTCTTCCGGAAAACGCAGGCCGATATCAATAATAAGGCGGTCATCGCCGTACTCGATAACCATCATGTTGCGGCCGACTTCTTCAAAGCCGCCCAACGGGATAACACGAACGGCTTTTTGGGTCGGTTTGGGCATTTCCAGACGCTGTTCTTCGGGATAGCGTCTGCGCCTATGCGGCTGCATGTGGCGCGGTTGCCGCGGCGTCCTGCGACGTGCAGATAGTGGAGATGTCATCATAATAAAAGATAGGACTATTGTAATTTTTTAGATGTATGATATAAAAGATGTTGTTGTTCTTTGAGAAAGGAAGGTGTTTTGATGGTGCAATTGCTGCTAAAGTTTTTGCCCAATATCCAAGGTCGAATGGCGTGCCCTATGTGCAATGGCCGTGGGGCTCATGTCATTGGCGGTTTGCTTATTTCAGAGTGTATGCTTTGCAGGGGGTTGCGTTTTGTTGACGTAAATCCCTCTGCGGAAACCACATAATAAAATCCTCGCCTCAGCGCGAGGCGTTTGTTATAGTTGAAGAGAGAAACAATATTGGTATGGTGTCATTATAGCACGGGTTTCTTTTTTGCACAAGCCCGGGTGGCGGAATTGGCAGACGCGCTAGCTTCAGGAGCTAGTGGGAGCAATCTCGTGGGAGTTCGAATCTCCCCCCGGGCATATCACTCGTTACCGTCGTGGGTTTTCGCGCCTCCATCTATTTTTTCTTTATTGATCCCACTGCCAACCCGATGAAAACCCGCGACGGTAACTCGCTTACGGGAGGAAATATATGCCCATAGGTATTAAACTAATGGGCAAGTTTTTTCTTGAGGTCTTCGATAATATTGACGGCAATAGCATCAAGCATAAGGCGTTCCGCAAGAGCGGAAGAGAAGGCGAGCCCCAGCACATACATGTAAAATATACGAACAAGCTCTGTTTCCCCTTTTGCTTTTATCACGCGAAAAGGGATATGAGCTCTTTTTATAAATGTCGTCGTAATACGCATTCGCTTTTTAATACGTGTATGTTCCCGTGGGTCTTGCAGAATAAAAGCCGTAAGGATGTCGTGGTAAGCGCGCTGCCTGTTTGAAAGGTTATCATATATATTTACCTCGTTGTGATTGAGTTCCGGAAACGCATGCATAAACGCCGGAATTTTTGCGTTTTCATTAATATTTGTTTTCCAGGAATATGCAACGGCTTCCATTCGTGAAGATCCAAGAATCATGGGAATGCGTCCATCAACCAGGCGGGCAAGCTTTTTCCCTTCTACAATCAGGGTTTCTATATTAAGTTGCCTTTCCAGCGCGGCAATCTGTCGTGGGAGAGATGTAGGCGCAAGGCCAAGTTTCGTAAGTACCATCGCAAACGCTCCAAATTGTACTCCGGTTGCAAATCGCGGGGGGATGCCGGTCGGTATTTGCGCAAGAGGCACGCCATCTCGCCTGGCGCGTTCCGCGAGCTTTCCTCCCGATGCTATGGCTACAATGTGTAATTGTCTTTTTCGTGCTTCATCATACGCAGAAAGCGCCTCTTCGGTATTTCCTGAATATGAGATCACGAGAACAAGAGAACGTGCCTTTTGGGGGAAATGGGGTAATCCGTAATCGCGATGAATGGCAATCGGCACTTTAATGCCATAGCCCGTATCACGCAATCCCTCAAAAATTGAAGCAGCCAAGGCAGAGCCCCCCATGCCGCAGACGATAACATGAGTTACCTCATGTGGTATTTTTCTCACATTTGACGCCCTTCCTGCGGCAAGGCCTTGGGAAAATTGTGCAGGAAAACCGCGGATAAGCTTCCACGCCTCCTTCGCTGGCTTATTTGTCTGTATTCGTTTTCTCATTTGTGTTGATTCACATTACTTTGGCACGCGCTTGGTAACCACGTACCACTTTTCTATAGTAGCAAATCGGTGCTGGGATGCGGGTAAAAATTCAATTGTAACCTCTTTAACCCGGTTATCAACGATATAGTGGAAGCGCTCGCTCCACAAGAAAATAGCCGGAAGATCTTGTGCAATAAGTTGCTGCACTTTTTGTGCAACACCTTGACGCATATCGGGATCTTGCAGTTTGCGTCCCTCTTGTAAAAGATCATCAACATTGTCGTTATCATAGAGCGCGAGATTTCTTCCCGGGTCGAATTTTTGGGAGGAATGAAATAGCGTAAAAAGATCCGGATCCGGAAAAATATCCACACCAACAAGTAATGCCGTGTAGCTTCGCTGCTCGATCGTATCTCGAAGCTCTGCCGCGGGTAACACCTGAATGTCCACCCCAACGCCAACAGCCCGCCATTGCTCCGCAATCGTTTGTGCTACATTTTCAAGCTCGCCCTCCGTGGTAGTTATGGTAACGCGAAGCTCAATCACATTTGGTTCTTCCCCTTTGCGACGCATACGCGGCGTTTCTCCCTCGGTATTGTCGCTGGTATTTTCCTCGGGGAAGGCCCACCCATCTGCCTCTAAGATATTGCGGCTATGTTCCGGCGCGTAATCATATACGGGAAGTTCGTTTGTAAAACCCTTCACTTTTTTGGGTAAAGGGCCATTAAGAACTTCACCCGCTTCTTGTCCTCCCAGCGTCTCTAGAATCTTATTTTTGTCTGTGGCATAGGCCAGAGCTTTTCGGACTACGGAATCAGCCAGAGCTTTAGACAGGGTTTGGTTAAAATAGACCGCAAATATGCGTGGCATTGGAGGGCGCATGACATGAGTTCCTGGTGTGAGGGTTATATCATTAAGCATGCTTTCAGAAATCCCCGACACCGCATCTAATTCTTGCCGGGTAAATGCGGAAAGCGCATCTTGGGGTGTCTCGAAGAGTCGCAGTATTACCGAGTCGATATATGGTTGTCGACGCGAGGACTCGTTGCGTTCGAGGGTAAATGATATAAATACCCCCTCGCGTGTACGTTCAAATTTTGCAAGTCGATACGGTCCAAGCCCAACCGGTTTAAGATTAAGCTCTGAAAGCGAAATATTTTCCGGCTCAACGTCTTGCCAAAGGTGTTTGGGCAGGATTCCAAGGGTCGTCGCATGCAGCAAAGGCGCGAATGGTGCGGGAAGCGTAAACCGAACCGTACGCTCATCCATCGCTTCTGCTTCTACCCCGAGCCATTGAGTAAAGAAAGGGGAGCGCACAGCAGGATTTTGTACAAGCTGAACAGTAAAAATGACGTCTTCTGCCGTTACTTTTTCTCCGTCAGGCCATTTAAGATCGTTTTTGAGAGTAAATTCGATAACCTTCCCAAACTCGCCTAAAGCATATTGTTCTGCAATATCTGGTTCGAGTTCCCCCTCGGCGTTATAACGCATAAGCCCGGCATAGGTGAGTACAACCAAGTCGCGATCAGCCGTGGTCGCGGGAATTACAGGGTTGATAAAGAGCACTTGGCCGGAAACTCCCTCGGTAAAAGTACCGCCGCGCGCGGAAACCGTTACGGTTTCACGCACGTATAATACCGATCCGATGAGTATCAGTCCTGCCAGAGTCAGGGCAATGCCTGTGCTCAATGCTACGCGTTCGCGAAACGTGAGGGATCGCGGAAATGCAAAAAGCTGCCGCAAGGCAGGCAGTTTCCGTGTTGATTGTTTCCAGCCAGGAAAGTTGAGTGCTTGAGAAAGAAAAAGAGCGGTACGCCTCTTAAGCGAGAACGCCGCCTTTTTAAGGGCTTGAAATACGGGGGGCATGGAAAAAAGCCGCACTTTAAGAGAACAAGAGATTTGCAACGGCAATTGCTAAAAATCCGATTGCGAGTGCGATTGTTGCGCGAAAGAGGAGCTTTTCAACCCCGCGACGAGAAGCAAATACATTTCCTTCGCCGCCAAAGGCAGACCCAAGACCGGTTCCGCGTTGTTGCAACAAGATCGTACTGATAAGCAAAACCGCGAAGACGATTTGTAGGATATTCAGAATTAAATTCAGCATATCTAGTTATATAAGGAAGTGTACCACTCCTAACATAAGCGAGGTAAGCACAAGCGGTAGGATACCATTGATGGTAAGCTGCGGCAAGAGAAGGTCCAAAAACCAAAGCATCCCAAGGTTTATCACGATGCCAAAAAGGCCTGCGGTAAGGATCAATAAGGGAAATGACAACAGTTTTACCAGTGGCTTCATCAGCGCGTTGATAACGCCAAGAACGAGTCCGGCAATCACAAGCTCATATCCCTCGCCGGTCCATTCAATAGAGTTGGGGAAGTATTGGGGTAGGAGCCATACGGCAAGCCATAGACCCAATGTGTTTTCGAGTATGGTTATAGCAAAAACCATGGGTGTTTTTATGGTAGCATTTTTGGATGGCGGCAACACCCTTGACAGAAGCGTCTTACAATGCTAACCTCTTATTAGCTGTTTTACAGAAGGGAGAAGAGATGGAATCTCAAGCCGAATTCCTGCAGTTTGTGTTGGCGTCGCTGGGGGCAGGGTTTGCTTCCATTGTTGCTTTTGTTTGTGGGATAGTATCCGCTGTTCAAATGGTGCGCGCGACCGATGAATGGGATCGTAACAGGGATGCATGGCCCGATGCGCGTTGGTCGATTTTGTTCTTTGTGATTGCTTGTTTGATGGCCAGCGCAGCCGCAACATTAAGCGTTGTTGCGTGGTACCTCCAGAATTAGCAAAATACGCGCCCCAGAGGGCGCGTTCTTATTTTATTTCACGCAGCTTATGATGATAAGCGCGCGCGAATCTGTGCGCCTCATCGCGTACGTGCATGAGAAGTAAGCGGAAGGGGTGATTTTGGGGGAGCCCGATGGGTTCTTTTTTGTCCGGCACGTAAATCTCTTCGTGTTTTTTGGCTAGTGCAAGCACGAGCGGTTTTTTCTGTACTCGGTACCTCAAACCCTGCAACGCCACTAGAGCAGTGTTAAGCTGCGGCTTTCCGCCATCAATGAGGATTATATCGGGCAAAGCCCACTCGGTATGCCGTATGCGTCGCATAAGCACTTCCTTTATCATTGCTACATCATTCGCACCAACCACTGTTTTGATCCGAAATTTCCGATATTCGTTTTTGTTAGGCGTAAGATATTTGTGTAAATTCGTTTTCCCATTTGTATTAATTCGTGTGCCATCAAATACCACCATTGAAGCCGTTGCGGCAGTGCCTTGAATATTTGAAATATCATACCCCTCGATTCTCCATGTCGTAGGTTCGTTTTGAGGAAGTATGCTATGCAGTCCGGGGGGCAACCCCCCCAGTAATTTTGTATCTCGTGTTTTGTATCTTGTATGGTGGGCTTCAAGCACCGTTTTGTGCTCGAATATTCTCGCGAGGCCGTAAATTTCATCTCTTATGTTTGCCGCTTTCTCAAAATCTTCTTTGTAAGCGGTCTCTCCCATTTCTTTTTCCAGTTTTTTCAAAAGATCTGTTTTTTGGCCTCGAAGCACCGCTTGAATGTTTTCTATATTTCGTCGATATCTTTTCTTAAGCGTTGATAACTGATCCTTGTTTTCTGGCAACTTATAGGGAATAGGACAGAGACCAAGATCGTACCATAAACAATGTTTCGGTATGCCTTTGTGGGCAGCATAGGGAAAGATCCGGCGAAGCAGGCGGAGCGTTTTTTTAAGCGCCGCGGCATCGGTGAACGGCCCGATTATCGTTTCAAGCCCCTCTGTATTTCGGCGGACATATACAACCCGCGGGAATTCTTCTTTGGTAAAACCAACAGAAAGGTATGTTTTATCGTCGCGCAAGAGCACGTTGTATGGCGGGCGATTTTTTTTGATAAGTTTCGCTTCCAAAATCAATGCCTCAATTTCGGATTCTGTACCTTGTACCCTAAACCCCGCTATCTTGTTGACCATTGCCCGCTTAACCGGTTCAAGCTCCGCATTTTTTCTAAAATACGATTGCAGTCGGCTTCTCAAATTTGTTGCTTTTCCGATATATAAAATCTTTCCCTTGCGGTCGAGGAAAAAATATACTCCCGGGGTTTGCGGTGCTTTAGAAACGTTGACTGCCATAATACTCTATGGTATAGGTAAGGCGTGTTTTTTTACAAGCGAAAGGGAGGGTAATCTATGGACGTACGCGAGATTCCGAGAATGCTTTTTAAAGAGTTTGCTTGTGGCATTCATGAAAAACCGCACCCGCGCCTATCACAGCATGCAGCATTGGTAGGCGCGATTTCGGGATTGGAACATGGGGTAATTGCGCTTGAGGAATCTGTTTTTGGAAACATTACGGTTTCGCTTTATGCTTTCGAGGAAGATGTGCACGAATGGCATCGCCGCATTTTTGAGATTCGTGCAGGCACGTCTGATGCTGGTCACTGGGCATATGGAAGCGGAAATCTTATGGAGGAGAATATCTGGTTCTCGGTTAAGAATGAGCATCCTCTTGGGAGTGCGACTGCGCTTATGGCAAAGATGCTCACACGAGCATCCGAGCTTGCGCTTTCGGTGGCAATAGAAAAAACAGGATTCTGGGAATGTGATCGTAACCCTGAAGGTGATTATTCAAAACCTTGATAGTAAGAAGGAGGTCTAGTGGTGATAACAGCGATCGTTACAGCAATTATCGCGTTCGTGCTTTTGATCTGGGTCGCTTCTGGGATGAATTATCACTATTTAATAGTTCTACTGAAGGCCGATTTACGCGGAATGCCATTGTGGTTTGCGCTGTTGTTGTTCGTGCCCGCGGTCTTACTCGGGCCTTTTGCGGGGCGGGTGATTGAACCGCTTCTAGATCGCCATTACCCCTACCCGGAAGATGAGCAGTGAGAGAAGACCGAAACCGAATAACGGGTAACACGAGCCCTCACTGGGCTCTTTTTGTTTGTGCACCATCAGGGTTGCGCAGGGCTTGACACGGCCGTATAATAAGTAACTATGCCCCGTTAGAGGATTGCGGGGCGATGATGGATGGTGTCGTAAAACCATTATCTATATCTTGAAAGACGTCGTAAAAGTCCGAGGACCTTTACGACCATTCGCGATAGCGGTAATTCTCTAACAGGGTATGCCCGAACCAGACGTAATTCGTATCAAAGGTGCCCGCGTCCATAATCTCAAAAACGTGGATGTGGACATTCCGCGCAATAAGCTCGTGGTGATCACGGGCATTTCTGGTTCGGGAAAGTCGTCGTTGGCGTTTGATACATTGTATGCGGACGGCCAGCGCAGATACGTTGAATCGTTGTCTGCCTACGCGCGCCAATTTTTGGGCGCCATGGAAAAGCCGGACGTGGACACCATTGAAGGGATTTCACCCGCAATCGCCATTGACCAAAAAAGCGTGTTGCGCAATCCGCGCTCCACGGTAGGCACCATTACCGAAATTTACGATTACTTGCGGCTTTTGTTTGCACGCGTAGGAACGCCGCATTGTCCTGAATGCGGACGCGGGGTATCTGCACAAACGCCAACGCAGATCGTGCGACAAATCTTGGCTTTGCCCAAAAAAACAGAAATTTCTCTTTTGGCTCCTATCGTCCGTGAACGGAAAGGAGAGTATCGCTCACTTCTTGAAGAGATTGGCCGTGCTGGGTTCCGCCGTCTGCGCCTTGATAGCGAGACCTTGCCGCTGGAAGAAGCACTAGAAAGGAAGCTTGAGCGCTACAAAGCCCACTCTATTGAAGTTGTGATTGATCGTCTAACGGTCGGGGGTTCAAAAGATGACAAACTGCGCATTTCCTCATCAGTAGAGACGGCCCTGAAAATGGGTAAAGGAATACTCATTGTTAATAAATCCAAAGCTCAAAGCACAAAATCTAAAAACGATACCGAGGATTTATTGTTTTCGGAGGCGTTAGCGTGTGAACACTGCGGGATTAATCTTCCGCCCATTGAGCCGCGCACTTTCTCATTTAATTCTCCGCATGGCGCATGCCCCGTATGTACCGGCATCGGCTATAAATTGGAGGTTGACTCAAAATTGGTTATACCAAACCCGCGTCTCTCAATTGCCGAGGGCGCGATTAAAGCGTGGATGTCTGCATCACATCGGGTAGGAAGGCAATCGTGGTACTGGTGGATGCTCGAGGAGCTTGCCCAAAAACTTGGATTTGATGTAAATACGCCATGGGAGAAGCTTTCCGCCAAAGTGCAAAAAGTGGTGCTCTATGGAGAAGAACAGGATACGGGGGAAAGGATACAGGGGACAGATGGCACCGACGGGAGATTCGAAGGGGTGATCCCAAACTTAATGCGGAGATGGAAGGAAACGGATTCTGATTGGACGCGCGGCGAGATTGAAAAATATATGCGCATTCGGATATGCGAGGCCTGCCAAGGGAAACGCCTTCGGCCTGAAGCGCTTGCCGTTAAAATCCACGGCCATACTATTGATGAAGTAACAGCGCTGAGCATTGAAGCTCTCGATGCTTTTTTCCGTACGTTTCTTTTCGGAAAAGAAAAATTAAGCGCAAACGAAGCAAAAATCGCAAAACCAATCGTAAAAGAGGTATTAAATCGTCTTAAGTTTTTATTAGAGGTTGGGTTGCCGTATCTTGCGCTTGATCGTTCGTCGACCACATTAGCAGGCGGCGAAGCACAACGGATACGGCTCGCAACGCAAATTGGCACGCGTCTGACGGGGGTGCTTTATATTTTGGATGAACCCTCCATCGGGCTTCATGCGCGCGACCAGGAGCGACTCATCGAAACGCTGAAGGAATTACGCGACTTGGGCAATACGGTTGTAGTGGTTGAGCACGACCCACAGACGATCAGGGCGGCAGATTGGGTTATTGATGTCGGTCCCGGAGCAGGGAAGCATGGCGGCCGGATTACGTTTTCCGGAACACCAAAAGAGCTTTTTCGATCAAAAACGTTAACCGGTGAGTATCTTTCGGGAAAGAGAAAAATCGCTGTTCTTCCAACAGGAAAACAGAAAGAAAAAGGAGAAACGAAGTATTTGGTTGTGAAGGGCGCGCGCGAACACAACCTGAAACATATTGATGTTTCGATTCCGCTTGGAAAATTTGTGTGTGTTTCTGGCGTTTCCGGATCGGGCAAGTCATCTTTGGTCAACGATATTTTGGGTCGGGCTCTCATAAGATATTTTTGGAAGGCAAAAGATGAGCCGGGAGCGCACGCCAGTTTGGAGGGTCTTGAATATTTGAATAAAGCAATCATTGTTGACCAATCACCCATAGGTCGCACACCACGTTCAAATCCGGCAACATATACGGGTGCATTTACGCCCATTCGCGACCTTTTTGCATCAACGAAAGAAGCGAAGGTGCGTGGTTATGGCGCCGGCCGTTTTTCATTTAATGTAAAGGGCGGCAGATGCGAAACGTGTCAAGGTGAGGGAATGCAAAAAATCGAGATGCAGTTTTTGCCGGACGTGTGGGTTGAGTGCGAAGAGTGCAACGGCACGCGTTATACCAAAGAGGCGCTTGAGATTGAATGGCATGGAAAAAACATCGCCGAAGTTCTGACTATGACGATTGAGGAAGCAGCAGCATTTTTTTCCTCGATTTCATCAGTATCTACAAAATTGCAGACCCTTACGGACGTAGGGTTAGGTTATATGCAGCTTGGACAGCCAGCCACCACGCTTTCCGGTGGTGAGGCGCAACGGGTGAAACTTGCGACAGAGCTTGCGCGGAAAGCAACCGGCAAAACGCTCTATATTTTGGACGAACCGACAACGGGCTTGCACTTTTCCGATATCGAAAAATTATTGAAACTTTTGCGCGGCCTGGTCGAAAAGGGTAATACTGTTTTGGTGATCGAACACAACCTTGATGTCATCGCTAATGCCGATTGGGTGATTGATTTAGGGCCCGAAGGGGGAGAGGGTGGAGGGCACATTATTGCCAGCGGGAGGCCTTTGGATCTTATAAAAAATAGCAAAAGCTACACAGGTCAGTTTTTGAGAAAAAGGTGAGTATTTTCGATTGCGTTTGTGCTATACTAGAAGGGTCGAGATGGTCAGCAAATAATCGAGGTATCTTTTTATTGTTATGAATCAAAAAATGCTTTTCATAATACTCGGATTGCTCGTGGTAGTGGCGGTAGGCGGGATTGTATGGTGGGTGGCGCAACCTCAATCTGTTCCTTCAACGCCTGAAAATCAGCCCGAAGAATCGTCCGAGGAGGTAAGCGACCAGCCGCCGCCGGAATATACCGATGAGCCCGGCATTGTGTTATTTACCGAACACACCACCGCAACGGTGAGCCAAGAACTTGAGTTCGCTTGGTTGCTGAATGGTCCCGAAGGAAGCACGTCCATGCACACCGCAATACACTGGGGCGACATATCCCATCCGGGATCGTTTGGTTCCGATGTTGCTCCTTCGCAGTCGGGATATCCCAATTTAACGAGCGATTTTGCAAACGGTGAGTTTGCTGTTCCTGAATTATTCACCACAAAACTCTCATTTACGAAAGCCGGAACGTATTACTACCGCGTGCATGCTATCGTCGACGGACAAAATTACTGGACCTTTGAATATACGCTTGTAGTGGAATAACAACAACATTGGAGCAAGGCCATGTGAACGTATTGGCAAAATAATAACGGATCGCTGGGCGATCCGTTATTCCTTTTCAGGGTATGAGAAATGGGCGAAAATGAAAGGGCGTTATGTTCTCCCCCCTTGTTTTTGTCGCAGCTCTTGCTATTTTCCCGGCCCTTTTTTGGTTTTGGTTTTATTTCGTCTATCTTGCACGAACCGAGAAAGGAATAAGGAAAATAGGGATGGGCCTTTTTGTCGCGGGGCTAATTACCTCGGCTGCCGCATATGTTATCGAGCGTGCGGGTTTTGATCTGCTTCCTTCTTTCGGTGGCATTGGGGAATCGCTTCTTTTTATTTTCCGCGGAGGAACCCCAAGGGAAACTTCCGATATTTTGTGGTTGGCGCTGTATAGTTTTCTTTTTGTTGCCCTTGTCGAAGAAGGAGTAAAATATATCGGCATTCGTCTTTTCGTGTTTCCTTCTCTTAAAGTTGACCGCGTGGTCGATATGATCCGGGGCGGTGTTGCGATCGGTCTTGGTTTCGCGACCGCAGAAAACATTCTCTATTTTTTCGGGGCATTGGAAGGCGGAGGATTAGGGGAGCTTGCGGAGGTATTTTTTCTACGTTTTGCGTTGTCCACCTTTGCGCATACTCTCTATTCGGCAATCATGGCATATTATCTTGGAATCGCGAAATTTCATGTTCTGTACCGCGCGCAATTTTTACGGTCAGCTCTTTTGCTGCCCGTGATAGTGCACGGGATATTTAATTTTTTTATTATTTTGGGAATAAACGTTGTCTCGCTTTTGGCATTAGCCATTGTGTTTGTGGTGTTACTTGGATGGTTTTCTTCTCGCATAAATTTTCAGGCATTTTTGCCGGCAGCCGAGGCCAAAAGAGCATTGCTTCCTCTTTTTCCGAATCGTAAAGAGTTTGAGGCATTCGTTTCTCATGAGAGAGTAACGTATGAGGTTATTCGAAAACTTGGGTTTTGCCCGTTTTGTCTGGCAAAAAAAGAATTTGCCGATCAGGAAACGTGTAAAAATTGCAATGCCAGGTTGCGACCCCCAAAAAGTACTAAACCAGAATTAATTTCAAAAAAAATTGAGGTATCGCCCGCCGATGTAGGAGAGTAAGCCGTTAAGCTAAAAGCATAAAATTCAAATGCTAAAACATATTTTATCCCAATCAATTCTTGCGACGGTGGCGTATGCGGATGCGCTAAACATGCCGCTTACCGCAATGGAGGTATGGCGGGGATTGGTTGGGGTACAGGGCACAGGGTACAGGGGACAGGGAATAGAGAATAGGGCAAAGAACGCTTCGAGTTTTTCAGAGATTTTCTTTATGCTCAAATTACTAAAAGAGCAAAAGAAAATCTCGGAGCAGCGCGGCTTTTATTTTTTGCCAGGGAAAGAGGATTTGGTTGCGGAGCGCTTGTGGCGCATGCGGGTGGCGGACGAAAAATGGAAAAAACTGATGGGTATTGTGCGGTGGTTGCGCGCGGTTCCTTTTTTGCGGGCGGTTTTTGTTACCGGTTCTTTGGCGTTAAATAACACGCGCGAAAATAGCGACTACGATATTTTTTTGGTAAGCGCTCCCGGCCGCATTTTTACTGTACGGTTTTTTGTAACACTTATGTTAAAAATGTTTGGCATGTATCGTTCGGATGCATGTGTAGCGGATCACGTCTGTCCCAACCACTATGTTACCGAGCGAAGTTTAGCGATTCCGTTCCATTCGCTCTACACCGCCCATATTTTTGCAACATGCGTGCGCACATGGAGCGTTGACCAAGATATCAAGGAACGGTTCATGCATGTAAATAACTGGATACATGACTATATACAAATAGCGCCAGAAATCCCTCGCGCAAATCGGCATACGCTTCCGGATATATGGGTTGCGAAAATAATACGCGGTATTGGCGAGGTTACGTTGGGCCCGCCCGTGGGCGGGGTATTGGAAGGGATGGCTCGCTTCCTCCAGCTTGTCAAAATCCGCGCAAATCCCAAAACAAAGTATCCTGGCAGCGGACACGTGGTCGCAAACGATGAGATGTTGGCATTTCATCCAAGCTCACCCGAATTCGGGGTACTTGACAAATATCATACTAATATGCTACAATATAAAACGTCAGTAGATTGAGAAAGAAGGAATCCAAAAGAGAGGCGAAAACGGCTGTGGCCTGCGAAGGGATGAGGGCTACGGTTCCCACGGTCTATGTTTTGCGGAGCCTGCGATGCGCGGAAGGACGAGCGGGGTGGAATAGCTCGTTTCTGGGGCGCCATCCTATCGCAATCTCCGTCCCCAAGCCGCTGGGCCAAAGAGGAAGAGCCGCGCCTCTCAAGGGCGATGGGATTGCCTAACACAATCCTTCGCTTCTCTTTTGGGTTTCTTATAGAGCCCCCTTGACAATGATGGTCGAGTTGTGCTAAGAGGAGTATACGATTTTAAAGATTAAATTGAGGTTCCTTCGGTTCTCTCCCTGCATTTATCATTCATCATTAAGAATTATCACAAGACGAATGCAGAGAGAGGGCCGGATGGGCTCTCTTCTGATGAAATCCAGACGGCTGATCACCGTCTGGTCGGGTCCCAACCGTTGTTGCGCCCAAAAGGGGCATGCCCCGCCATCTTGCGGGGAGGAGCTATCCAAATCGCCCCTCGTCGGGTTTGCCTGGCGAGTATAAGCGAAGAGGAAGAGTTCTGCGGCAGCGGGGAGGCTGTGCCCGTTTATCGCCCTGTTGGCGATGGCGGGATCCCGCCCCGACGCTCTTGGGGACGCTCAAGAGAAGAAGGGGAAATGCCTGATTGATCTGTCAAACAGTGGGGGCAAGCCGGACTTTCTTTCTGTCCCCCCTAAAGCAGCAGGGAGCGCAAGCGCTTGTGCGCAACGCTCGTCACGGCCCGGCGGTGGTCGAGAAGTTCTCTGCTGCAATTTAAGCACCTTTTCAAAAGAACGGATCCGAGGGAAACGATAACCTCGGAGCCCTCTCCCTGAACCAGTTTCATTTTCTGAACTCTGTACCCTGATGTCTGTACCCTGTTAACTGATTCAGAGAGAGGGACGCCCGTCTCTGCCGGTCTGGCTGGCACGTGTGGTGCCGGAAATGCTGGCTCCCGCCCGGCTCGATTGGAGCCGAGGGGCCTCTACGGGCGACCTCGCGCGATGGCGGCTAACCCGAGCCCTTTCCCGGGGCAAGCCCCGTCCGCGGCGGGGTGTGCAGGTTTCGGGCGATGCCGCAAAAAAGGTAGAATCATCTGAGGAGCGTGGAACCATTAAGGTTCCCGGGAAACTTGTGGGAAAGCGCTCCTCGGCCGGTCATAGTTCTTTGTTAGGGGATAAGCCCATTCGAGCCGATAAGTTCGGCTCTCCCTCCCTACATTTTTTTTCGAAAGCTTACGTGAAGAGCAGAAAGCGCCAACTATCTTTTTTTAACGCTTCTCTCTTATCACTTATTACTTTAAAGAATGTAGAGAGGGGGAGGATCTCTTTGCCGCAAGCTTCGGCGGAGAGGGTAGGGCCCGGGAATTCCTGCCCGAGTGCTACGAAAACGGCGCTCGAAAGCCTCGACCCCGCTTAATGAGGGTCGCTCCAGGGGGCTGCACAAACGCGGTCACTAAGTGCGGCGGTCAGTTACCGTCGCCGGAGCGGTCCAGCTCTTATTGCCGGAGCATCATAATCTCCGGCACCCCTCTCTGCATTTATCATTCTTCATTTGTCATTGATAAATACAGAGAGGGGTTCTCACAACCCCATATTTTTACCCAGGGTCCGCCTGTAAAAAGGTGGCAAATGCCTAAAGGGCCCTAATGGTGTTTATACGCCCCGGTGTTGGCTCCAAGAGTCGATGCCGGGTCTTTCTTTATATACGAACTATGGGGGTCCGACCCCCATAGTATTTTTAGAAAAGCCTGCCGAAGAGTTTATCTGGGCTGGCTGAAGGGCTTGACAAGCCCTTTTGCTTTGTATAAATAGATAAGTGGCGGCATTAGCAGTAAACACGTCGGACTGCTAATGAGAGAAGCCGATACGCGCCGATAGCCACGCTGATTTACGCTTAAGCTTATATCCGCGCAAATCCGCGTTGCAATCCGTGTTAATTCATTTCTACAAATTATGATAAAAATTAAACCTCTCGGTGACCGCGTGGTATTGGAGGCGGTCACGGAAGAGCAAAAGACAAAGTCGGGCATTTATCTTCCCGATACTGCAGATAAGGAAAAGCCGGAGCAAGGGAAAGTTGTTGCCGTGGGTCCCGGTAAAATGGAAGAAGGCAAGCGCATCCCGCTTGAGGTGAAAGTCGGGGATACGGTGCTTTTCACGAAATACGGACCCAATGAGGTAAAGGTCGATAATAAAGAATACCTTATTGCAAGGGAAGAAGACATCTTAGCTGTATTAGAATAAATCCCAATGTCAAAATCCCAATGTCAAATAAAATCTAAAATCCAAAATTCAAATTCGGAAATTGAGTCGTTGGATATTTATTTGACATTTGAGCTTTGAACTTTGGATTTTCAAGATTATGTCTGCAAAACAAATAGCATTCGGTGAAAAAGCTCGTGAGGCAATAAAGCGCGGCGTTGATAAAGTTGCCAATGCCGTGAAAGTAACGTTAGGACCCCAGGGGCGCAATGTGGTTTTTGAGCGCGGGTTCGGCTCCCCGGTCATCACCAAAGACGGGGTTACCGTTGCAAAAGAGATTGAGCTTGAAAACAAATTGGAAAATATCGGCGCGGAACTGGTCAAAGAAATTGCATCAAAAACAGATGACGTTGCGGGAGACGGCACTACGACCGCAACCGTACTTGCTCAGGCGGTATTGTCTGAAGGGTTTGGAGCGGTGGCTTCGGGCGCAAATTCAGTCACTCTAAAACGGGGGATCGATCAAGCCGTTTTGAAGGTAACCGGTTTTTTGGAAGAAGCAAAAGAGAAGGTTTCCGGAGACCGCGTCGAGGAAGTAGCCGCCATTTCCGCAAACGACAAGGAGATTGGAAAGCAAATTGCCGAGGTTTTTGAAAAAGTGGGCAAGGAGGGCGTCGTTACGGTGGAGGAGGCCCAAACGCTTGGAATTACCTACGAATTGGTTGAGGGTATGCAGTTCGATCGCGGCTTCGTATCGCCCTACATGATGACAAACGCCGACCGCATGGAAGCAGTATGGGAAAACCCCCTTGTGCTAGTAACGGACTATAAAATTTCTGCGCTAAATGATCTCTTGCCGCTTTTGGAAAAATTGGCGCAGCAGGGCAAAAAGGACTTGGTGATAGTTGCCGAAGACGTTGAGGGCGAGGCGTTGGCTACTTTGGTGGTCAACAAAATCCGCGGCACGTTTAACGCTCTTGCGGTGAAAGCGCCCGGCTACGGCGATCGTAGAAAAGAATTATTGCAGGATATCGCCATTGTTACCGGAGGGCAGTTTGTTTCCGGAGAAGTTGGCTTGAAGCTCGAGAATATTGAAATATCGATGCTTGGAGAAGCGGATCGGGTTATTGCGACAAAAGACAATACTACGATTGTTGGCGGCAAAGGGGCCAAGTCGGAAATTGACAAGCGCGTTACACAAATAAAATCGCAAATTGAGCAGACGGATTCTGATTATGACCGCGAAAAATTGCAGGAACGTTTGGCAAAACTTGCCGGAGGTGTTGCGGTTGTAAAAGTTGGCGCGCCGACAGAAACTGAAATGAAAGAAAAGAAGTACCGCGTTGAAGATGCCGTGAAGGCAACACGAGCCGCATTGGAAGAAGGCATTGTTTCCGGCGGAGGGGTTGCATTGCGAGAAGCCGCTGCAAAACTAGTTGAGGATAAGGATTATCAAAATGCGGTGGGAGACGAGAGGCGCGGCATGGAAATTGTGTTGCGGGCTCTTGAACGTCCTATGCGTGAGATTGCGCAAAACGCCGGCAAAGACGGAAACGAAGCATTGGCCGAGGCGGCAAAGAAAGGTGCTGGCTATGGTTATGACGCAGCGCGCGGCGAGTATGTGAAAATGATTGAGGCGGGTATTATTGACCCCTTAAAAGTGGTGAAATCCGCTCTTGAAACCGCGGCTTCTATTGCGAGTTTAATTCTTATTACCGAGGCAGCGGTTGCAGAAATTCCGGAAAAGAAAGAGCCAATGCCCGGCGGCGGCATGCCCCCAGGCGGCATGGGAGAGTACGATTAAAACAGGGTTTAAGGTATAGATATCAGGGGACAGACACATGCCCCGGTGTACGCACACCGGGGCGCCCTCTTTTCCAATAGTATGGTATACTATCTATATATGTTTACTATTTTTATCGTCGCTCTAGCGCTTTTGTTCTTTTTCGTCATATATCTTTATAATCGTTTGGTTGGTTTGCGGGTTCGTGTCAAGGAGGCATGGTCGGATATTGAGGTGCAGCTCAAACGCCGGCATAACCTTATTCCTAATCTAGTCGAAACCGTAAAGGGATATGCAGGGCATGAAAAGGGCGTATTCGAGAAAGTCACCGAGGCGCGCGCAAAAGCACTTAATGCGCAAACACCAAAAGAGCTGGGTGCGGCAGAAAATATGCTGACCGGGGCGCTCAAATCTCTGTTTGCGGTTGCAGAAGCATACCCAGACCTTAAAGCGTCATCTAATTTCGTTGAGTTGCAGCGCGAGTTGACGGATACCGAAGACAAAATCCAGGCAGCGCGGCGTTTTTATAATGCCAACGTGCGCGACTATAACACCGCTATTGCCCTTTTCCCCGCAAACATGATGGCACAAATGTTTGGGTTTAAGGCGTCCGAATTTTTCGAAGTCGAGGAGGAAGAAGTGAGGTCAGTACCCGTAGTGAAATTCTAAAAAGATACAATCACCAAGATACAAGGCACAAACAAATTTCAATAATCAACCTTCAAGAAACAAACGGGGTTTCGGTTATTGGGATTTGAGATTTGTTTGGTTATTGTCTCTTGTATCTTGTTTCTTGTGGCGACGCTTTACACCCATCGTTCTTCAAACATCACCAAAACATTCGTGCTGATGTTTACGTTTATTGTACTACTTGGCGTAATCGGGGCTGCTTTTTCGGCGTACTTTGAAACGCCGACTATTTTTTATATGGTGCTCGCGTTTTCCGTGCTCACCACCTTTTTCTCTTATTGGTTTTCCGATAGGGTGGTGATCGCGCTTTCGGGTGCCAAACCCATTCAAAAACAGGATGATCCGCCATTATGGCGCATGATCGAAAACCTATCGATTACCGCAGGCCTTCCGATGCCAAAAGTGTATGTGGTGGAGGATCCAAGCCCCAATGCTTTTGCAACCGGGAGGGATCCAAAACATTCTGTTATTGCGGTAACTACCGGTTTGCGCCGGATGTTGGACGAATCGGAGCTTGAGGGAGTATTGGCGCACGAGCTTTCGCATATTGGTAACCGCGACATGCTTGTCGCAACCATTGCCGCGGTGCTCGCCGGAATCATTGTGACCATCGTGCATATTTTTGTCCGTATGACGTTACGGGGAGGGCTTGGAGGGAATCGACGGGGAAATGCTGGCGCCATTGCCTTAGTTGGTCTTATCGCCGCTCTTATTCTGGGGCCACTTGCCGCAACTTTGTTGCGCCTTGCGATATCCCGCAGCCGCGAGTTTTTGGCAGATGCGTCGGGTGCATTGCTTACGCGTTATCCGGACGGTCTTGCGCGCGCATTGGAAAAAATTGGCAACGCGCGGATTCCCATGCGGCATCGTTCAGACGCCATTGCGCATCTTTGGCTTTCTGATCCCCAAATTGAGGAACGCAAAACCTCATGGTTTGCAAAAATGTTTATGACCCATCCACCCATGGAGGAGCGTATCCGCGCCCTTCGTCAACAGTAATCTACTACCTTTAATCTATCGCAACCCGGTTGCGATAGATTGCCGTAGATTACCGGACTACTTATGCCGCCGACCTTTTCTCAAAGTTCCGATCCGAATATACCCTACTCGTCTCCTGCGTCCCTGCCGGGGGTGCCTCCCGAGCCACCAAAACTGAAATCGTTTGGGGTGTTTTTTTCCGAGGCGCTTCGAGAAATAAAGGAAATATCTTATGTATTAGTTCCATTGGGGCTTTTACTTTTTTTGCTTCAGGCAGTGTTGCCCGCGTTTTTAGGGTTTTTGCCGCAAGCCATTGATGCAATTCTTTCGTTCCCTGTTGCGCTTGCAAGTTTTTTATTCTATTTCCTTGCACCAATCATAATTTTACAGACAATTGCACTAAACCAATCCGGCGGCCGTCTTGAATTTCGCGAGGCAATAAACAGGGGATTTGGCGTGCTCTTTCCATACGGCATTGTTCTTTTCATTGCAGGGATAATCCGCTTTGGTGCTTTTGTTCCTTTTATTATTCCCGGAATTATTGTTGCTGTTTTTTTGGCATTGGTTGAGCCGGCTGCCGCCATTGAGGGGAGGCGTGGGTTTGATGCGCTCGCGCGTTCCTGGGCGTTAGTGCGCGGATCTGGGTGGAGCGTTTTTGGACGTCTTTTGCTGCTCTGGCTTATATTAATTGCGGTTGCGGTCTTACTCGTCCTGCCGGTATTTTTGGTGACTATTGGCTTGACCCTTTGGGGAGGATATCAGGCAACACAGGAATCTGGTGGCGTTATGGACGAAACCACGTTTTTTCAACAATTTGAAGGGCAATTGGCATTTCCGCAACTTATTTTTAACACGTGGGCTTCCGCAGTGGGCATTGCGGTGCTCTTTTTTACATTTGCATTCGATTTTGTTCTTTTCCGAAATCTTGTTGCAATAAAAGGCGACGTTGTGGATGTGAAGAAAGGAAAGTTTTATGCGCTTTTGGTGTGGGGCATTATTGCCGGAATCATTTTGGTGGCCTTATTTTTGCTTCTGATCGTATTCGCTATAATGCAAACAAGCAATCCTTCATTTTTTGCAAACTAATTTTATTTGTTATGCAAACCTTACCACCAACGGTTCCGCCACCCCCAAGTGCGGAGCAACCACCAAGTATTGGTTCCTTCGAATCTTTTGGGGCAAGCACCAGCGGGTCGCGAAAACAGATATTTTCAACGCCAACGCTTCTTAAGTTTGCAGTCGTACTGCTTGCGCTGTTGCTTTTGGGCGGCGGGGGACTCTACGCATATTTTTCTCTTATTCGTCCTCCGGCCGATGTGTTAGAGCGCGTTATTACCAATTTCTCAAAACTAGAAACGTATCATTTTGATTTAACCTTATCGGGCAACGTTAATGAGAGTACCTCGTCGGCAATTCCTTTGTTTAGGTTTATGGCTTCTGCCTTGCCATTGGGTCGATCGTTTAATCCTACAGCAGCCCAATTTTCCGAAGGTATACCATTTGAAGAACAACCGGAGCGTGAACAATTTAATCTTCCTGATTCGGAGACGACTATGGTTCCCGCATTTGCCGGCGCTTTGACATTTCAGATTGGCGGGGATGTGCGTACAACCAAAGGAAATGAAGCTATCGCGATTGTACCTTCAATTGAGTTTGGGGACGCGACCGCAAAATTGAACGCGGGTGGACAGCTTCGGGTTTTCGCGCCCTCAAAAAAACTTTTCGTAAAAATTGATCGACTGGAAGGTTTGGGAGAGTTGTTTGAGCTGCCGCCAGACATTCAGGGTCAGTGGCTTGTGGCTGATGAATCAACGCTTGAACAAATGGGCATTGATCTTGAGGAATTGACGAAAAAGCTTGAGCAACAAGAAGAGCAGCCTACGTCCGAAGATCAGGAACTTGAGCAGGATTTAGAACGTGCTTTTGCAAACTCATTTACGTTAACATATGAGGGAACCCAAGAATTAAATGGACAAAGCGCATTCCATTACAAGACCGCGTTTGATTTTGCAGCGTTTAAGACCGAAATACTTACCCTACGCGAGAAATATAAAAATCGGCTCGACGAGCCAACCCTTAGTTTTTTGAAAGACCTGACCCCTGAATCGTTAGATGAGTTTGGTAGGGTATTGAAGCGCATGGAGGGCGAAGCGTGGATTTTGAAACAAAAACTCCTTCCGTTGAAAGCAACGTTTGTAATCGAGCTTGCCGATGACAACCTTGGCCAAACTGCTGCCTTGAATCTTGAGCTTTCGTTCTCAAAATTTGATGAAGAGATTGTCATTGAAGAACCGCAAGGAGCAAGAAATCTGATGGATTTGATGGGGCCGCTTACCGGCTCTCAAAATCTGGATGCCCCAATGCCTTTTGGGGAAGCGAGCGAAAAGGATCGGCAAAGAAGCAGAGATCTCACATATGCCATGGTTGCTCTTTTGCTTTACCAAAATACTAGCGGTTCTTTTCCTTCAACACAAAACGAGCTGAATCGGGGATTGCCGTGCGCGGAGCTAGCGCTTACGGAGTGCCCGCAAGATCCCACAGGCCCGCCCGCATTTTACGGATATCGTTCGGATGGCGAGACCTTCGAGCTCACTGCGATCCTCGATGATCCCGAATGCGATCTCGGTGGCGCTGTACGCGAGGATGCCTTGTGTGTTTTCCGCGTGAAAGGCCCTTAAGAGATATGAAATGCCCCTCTTGTAAATCACAACTGGAAACCATTGATTTCAAAAGCGTGAAAGTGGAGCGCTGCCCTTCGTGCGGCGGACTGTGGTTTGACGATCACGAACTGCATAAGGCCCAACGAACAGAGGATCCGTTTTTGGGATTTTTGCATGTGGATCCGTGGGAAAATCCAGACAAATTTAAGCTTGCGCCGGGAAGCCGCGTATGCCCGAAAGATCAATTGCCGCTTTATCGTGCAACGTACGACGGGTCTGACATTACTGTGGATGTGTGCCAAGACGAACATGGCATGTGGCTTGATCAGGACGATTGGCGTGCCATTCTTGATTGGGCGCACGCGCATCTGGCGCAGGATTCATTTGGGGGCTACCTGAAACATCTTGGCGAAGAGTTTGCCGAGGTGTTTTCCGGCCACGGAACCCCAGCTCAGGAAGCAAAAGACATTTGGGTGGTAACGAAACTGATATCGTATAAATTTCTTTCCAAAGCCCCGATACTTGGACGGATGATTTCGCAACTTCCGACATAACGAGAAGATGGGAGAGAGAAGATGGAATGTGGGAAAGCGCGCCTTGCGAAGGCGCGTGCGTTCATTATAATGGGAGACGAAAGGAGGGTTCGCATAGTGGCCTAGTGCGGTTGCTTGTTCCCGATTTGTCCAAAGAGCCTACAGGCGATTGGTAACAAATCGCAATCCCGTGGAACGGCGGTGGGGTGCCAGAGTGGCCGAATGGGTCTGCTTGGAGAGCAGATATACGGGAAACCGTATCGCGAGTTCGAATCTCGCCCCCACCGCCGTGCTTCGGGAGAGAGCAACTATAGGGAGAAGATAAGTTCGCCCGCCTTCGCTAAAGCTTCGGCGGGTAAAAATCTCGCCCCCTCCGTATGATCGAGCGCTCTTGTTGGCAGTACGCTTCGTACGAGTGATCTTAAACAAATCTATCTATGCCAAAATCTGATCAAGAACTGAAACAGTATTATCAGGCATTTTTAGATAATAATGGACTTATTCATGTGGTATTTGCAGTCCCTGCGAAGGATTCGCAAGATAACATGCGCAAGGCCGAACTGATCGAGCACGATATTCTTGCCTTGTACAAAACGCATCCGGGAAAACGATTTCGAATGCTCGTTGACCTAGTACCATTGGGAGAAAACCACTTTATTCCTGAAGGAGCCCGCGAAGTATATTTCCGTATCGCTTCCAACCCGCAGCTTGAGAAAATGGCAGTGGTTGGTCTTAACCCGCATCTTAAGGGAACCATTCAGTTTTTGGCTCAGGTGAGCAGCGGAGAGGGTCGTATCCAGTGGTTTGAAGATGAGGTAAAGGCCCTGGAATGGCTTATGGCATAATGGCTTGCAGTACAGTCCAATCCGTTCCATACTAAAGAGAAGATGGTTGGGAAAGTAAGGCGTTGGTATCAATCGCTTCCGCCGCGCAAACAACGTGCTGTGCGGCTTTTTCTCCTTGGATTTATCCTCCTTGTGATAAGTATGTTGGGTTTGTGGGGTTCGCTGCCATATTATCAGTCGATAAATCCATAGGCCCGTTTTTAATTTTTTATGCTCACGCCTGTTGAAGAAATTAAAGCGCGGCTCGATATTGCTGATGTCGTGCAGGGTTATATAAAACTGCAGAGAGCCGGGGCAAATTTTAAAGCCACATGCCCCTTTCACGCCGAAAAAACACCATCCTTTTTTGTCTCACCGGAGCGGCAAACCTGGCATTGTTTTGGGTGTAATATCGGTGGCGATATGTTCAGCTTCGTCGAGCGTATCGAGGGAGTTGAATTTAAAGATGCGCTGCGGCTGTTAGCACGGCGTGCGGGCGTAACACTTACCCCTCCGACGCCTGAAGCAAAAAAATCATCTGAAGCAAAAACGCGTATTGCCGAGGCCAATGAACTTTCCTGCCAGTTTTTTGAAACGCAGCTTGCGCGCTCACGTCAAGGGAATGCGGCAAAGGTCTATCTTAAATCGCGCGGCGTGAACGAAGAAACTATCCGAACCTTTCGTATCGGGTTTGCCCCTTATACGCCAGATGGGCTGACCAGTTTTCTTCGCACGAGAGGATATTTGGAGAATGAAATGGTAAGTGCCGGCCTCGCGATAGCCGATAAGGGTTACGGGATAAAAGATAGGTTCCGCGGCCGGATTATGTTTCCGATTTCGGATCGTGCAGGGCGCGTGCTTGGTTTTTCCGGTCGCATTTTCGGGCGTCAGGAGCAGGAATACGATCCTAAATACTTAAATACTTCTCAAACTCCGCTTTTTGATAAAAGCCGGGTGCTTTTTGGGTTGGCTCAGGCAACGCCGCATATCCGTCCCAAAAATACCGTGATTTTAGTGGAAGGACAGATGGATTGTGTTTTATCCCATCAAGTAGGCGTGGCCAATACTGTTGCGACATCCGGCACGGCGCTTACCTCTTTTCAGTTGCGTTTATTGAAGCGCCTGGCAGATACTCTGGTGATGGCATTTGATGCCGATAGCGCCGGCGAGGCAGCTGCGCGCCGCGGGGTGGACTTGGCGTTGCAAGAAGGTTTTATGGTTAAAGCAGTCGCTATTGATGCCGGTAAAGACCCTGCAGATTTTATCCGTCAGGATCCCGATTTGTGGAAAAAGCGGGTCGAAGAACCCATGCCTGTAATTTTATTTTTTCTGGATCGTCTTATTTCCCATAACGATGTTTCAACGGCCGAAGGCAAGCGTCTGGTGGGAAAAGAAATTTTGCCTCTGGTTGCGCAAATAAGTAACGCCATTGAGCGAGGCCATTTGGTTTCAGAGATTGCGCGACGACTTCATGTGCGGGAGGAAACTATATGGGAAGAATTGTCGCGGCTTGTAAAAGAAAAAAAACATACGGCACCATCTCGTGTTACACCAGAAAATGCTCCCATAATCTCTTCAAGGCGCGAGAAGCTTGAGGTGCGGCTGTTGGCAACGCTTTTATTGGTGCCGCAAGCACCCGAAGAAGTGAATTCTTTTGAGTTTTCGCATGGGGCGCTTCAGGAACTCGCGGCAGCTCTTCAGCAAAATCGCGGCAATGTTCCCGAACATTTAGGCCTTGTGTTTGAACCCGTTTTGTTTCTTGCAGAGGAGTTAAAATCCGGAGAGATTGATGCCGCACAAGAGCTTCTGACCTGTCTGCGGGAACTTAATGCCCTTGTGGTGCGCGAACGTTTAGAAACACTGACAACTGAATTGGAAGATGCGGAGCATGCCGGGGATATTGCGCGCATTGAAAAACTTGGCTTGGAAGTGCAGGAGCACTCCCGGAAATTGGGAAATATTTTGGGCAAGAATCTTAAATCGGTTGCTTAGTTTTTATACACATTATGCGAAAGACCATAAAGTCCAAAAGGGGCCGCGCAAAGGCAAAACAAATACGAAAAACGCGTCTCGCAAAGAGGGGCAAAAAGAAAAGCGCGTCCATTAAAAAACCCAGGCGCAAACGTACAGTAAACGTCGGCATTACTCCCGAGGTGGTTTCTGAATTGATTCGTCGCGGCAGGCAACGAGGATTCGTTACTTTCAACGAAATCGCAACACTGATCCCTCATATCGAGCAGGACATTGAGGGGCTTGAACGCTTATATCACGATCTGGCACAGGAGAATCTTGAAATCGTTGAGCCAAAAGGATATTTGGAGGTGGATAAAGACAAGGAAGAGGAAGAAGAACCAAAAGACCTTAAACGTGTTTTGTCGCGCCGGCCAAAACACATCCCGACGCCGGGTGACTACGATTCGGTTCAGCTGTATTTGCGTGAAATAGGCCGCGAACGATTTTTAACGGCAGATGAGGAAAAGGATCTTTCCCGTCGCATTGAAAAAGGGGATCGCGAGGCATGGCGGAAATTGGTTGTGGCAAACCTACGGCTGGTTGTATCCATTGCAAAACGATATGTGGGGCGCTCACCCAATCTCACATTGCTTGATCTTGTGCAAGAAGGAAATTTGGGGCTTTTCCGCGCGGTCGATAAATTTGACTTTCGTCGCGGTTATAAATTTTCAACCTACGCTACTTGGTGGATCAGGCAAGCAATAACGAGGGCACTGGCTGATCAGGCACGTACCATTCGTATCCCGGTGCATATGGTAGAAACGATTTCCAAATATACACAGGTGAAACGACGGCTTTTACAAGACCTCGGCCGCGAACCCCTTGCAGAAGAGATTGCATCGGAACTTAATATACAAGTTGATAAAGTGCATCATATTCAGCGAATCTCCCAAGATACGGTCTCGTTGGAAACGCCGGTTGGGGACGACGAGGAAGATTCGTTGTTGGGAGAATTTGTCGAAGACGAAAAACAATTAAATCCTCATGAAATAACAACGCGCGAGATCGTTCGAGATGAAATAAAAGCTATTCTCGGGGATTTGACACCGCGAGAACAAAAGATTTTAAAAATGCGGTTTGGGCTTGATGAATACCAAGGGCAAACCCATACACTTGAGGAAGTGGGGGCAGAGTTTGGCGTAACGCGCGAGCGCATCCGCCAAATTGAAGCGAAAGCGCTTGAAAAGATCAGGCAACATCACGCGGCGCGCAAGCTTGCAAGTACTTCGTAGGTGAGCGTGCTACCATAAAATTATGGGACGAGGTCCTGAAAGAATTCCCACACGATTTTTTAAAGAACAGGTGGCGGAGAGAATAGGCCGCGGCCCCGGTCGCCTTCCCTTGAATAGGGCTGAACGAAAACGGATGCTTGGCACGTCGGTGAGTCCCAAACGTGCTTTAATTAGCGAGCGTCGATATGGTAGAGAAATGAGCCGGCGCGATTTTAAGAAATTTTTTGATCTCACACAACGTCCTTTGCCAGGAAGAGAAAAACCCCGTATTCGAGAACGAGTCGCGGATCGCCTCCAGCGTTATTTACGGCGCGGAAAATTTAAATCGCGCCCGCCGAAGGGATGGACGCCTTCAAAGATCTAGGATAGTATTGGTGTGTTCGCTATCTATGCTTAATCTTTCACGCGATCAGGTCCGAAAAATTCTGGAATACCTTGAAGCAGAAACCAATATTACACAGAAACAACTGTGGCGCGTACTTGAGAAGCACGGCGGTATTTTGCGCGATGGCGTTGATACAGCCGAGGAACGGAAGTTCGGACATCAAATACGTCCGCAAGAACGCGGTGACTTCTTTGACGAAATTGCAAAAGAAATGCATTTGACCCACGAGCAGCAACGAAAACTAAGGTATGCTATAAGTCCGCAGCATATTCGAGAGACGCTGCGCAGGATTGAAAAAGAAGCAAAGAATAACTAATCTTGGCGCCATCTGAAACGGTTCATATATGGTAGATAAAAGAAGATATCGTGACCGTGCTGAATATAACAAACAGGCAGTTGCTAAACGAAGACGGAAATTGAAATTGCTTGCGATTGAATATCTCGGCGGAAAGTGTTTGGCATGTGGCTATACGCGATGCGCCGCTGCATTTGATATTCATCATCGCAATCCGCAAAAAAAAGAATTTGGTCTTTCGACGAAAGGATTGACACGCAGTTGGGCACGTATTAAAAATGAGTTAGAGAAATGCATTTTGCTCTGCGCGAATTGTCATCGTGAGATACATGTAGGATTTCGTAATCTTCCCAAACATTTACATTAACAATTTGTATTCCGGGGTAGCTCAATGGTAGAGCAGCTCCCTGTCTTAAGGCAGCTTTTGGGGGAAACCCCAAATGAAAAATTTCGGGATAACGGTGAACCCTTCGATCGGCATAGGACAAGCGTACCTAACGGTAAAGGCAACACCGTGGGAACCCCCGCCACCCCTTTTTATTTTATGGAAGGCGGGGGGCGCCGTAGAGACTAGATACCGAAACGCCTACCGTCGATTTTTTCGATCATGGCGATGATATAGTCCACCCTCGCAAGAAACTGCGAGATTCGTGTAAGGAGTTGGTTGTCGGTTCGAATCCGACCCCCGGAGCAGATCTCGTGATTTAGGGTCAGAAACCATAAATCGTGAGAATGGAGACGTTTTGCGCGCCGCGGCAGAGACGCCGTAGCAAGCCATCGTTCGTGAGAGGACCTATTCCCTTTGGCGTAACCTTGATGCGCGGACCCTCCACCACGACGGCCTAGCGTATTGATTCTCTGGCGCCGTCATGTCCCTGTGTATAATCTTCGCGCTTGCCAGCTTCGCTTGCTCGTGCTACGAAGGAGATACAAACGCCTCACCCAGCCGAAAGGTCCGGTGAGGTCTTGTTATATGCAAACCGTCCTCTTTATCGACGGGAGAAATTTCCTCGGCAAGCTCAAGCAGGTATTTAAGGCAGCACACCGGCCGATGCCCTCATGGGCCACGTTTGACTTCCGCGGTCTGGTCGATCACGTCCTTAAAGGCGTTGCGGTAGACGAGCGGAGGATCTATTTCGCGCGCCTTGTCTTTCATCCCCAGACCGCCGATAAATCCCGCGCGCTTATCGAGGAGCGCAGACACCTAAAACGCCACCTTGAATCGACCGGATTTACATATATCGTGAGCGGGCATGTGCGCGCCAATGTCGTGAAGGACGCGTACGGGCATGAGGCCCTCGCGTTTAAGGAAAAGGGTGTCGATACCAAGATTGTCACGGATCTCGTGGTGGCTGCGTGCGATCGCAAGGTGAAAACCGCCATCATCGCAAGCTCCGATTCCGATTTGCAGCCCGCGGTCAAGGAGCTTAAGTTGCGCCGTATAGAGCAGATCTACCTTGGCTTTGAGATCGAACCCAACAAAGGGCTCACCTACACGACCGACCGCACCATCCTCATCCGGAACGCAGAAGTACTACAATTTATGGGCACGTCTACGTTGCCCTTCGAATCCAAAGAAGCTGCCTAGCGGCGACAACGAAACGGACACGGTGAACACCGTGAACAGTAGTGAACACTTCTACCAGGTATGGACCAAGGCGAAGGGGTTTGTGACGAGCATCTGACAAGAGGTTCCCTGGCCGGGCAGGCTAACTTCGTCCGACCCCCGGAGCAGTATCGGGCATCGAGCATATGAATACTCGATGCGTCCTTTTTATAGGGTACCGACCAATTCTTGGATTCGATCATTTTTTCAAACGGGTATCTCCGTAATCCTAAATCGAGCGCCAATACGATGAGCGCTCGATTTGGCTCGATACGGTACAATACTTCTATGAGATATTTTCGATCCTCGACTCTGCTTGCGATCGTAGCGTTTATCGCGGCAAATGCCATGCCGTTTGTCTTTGGCGAAAACCTTAATCTTTTCTCGCTCCTCTTGTTCTACTGGCTTGAGACGGCAGTCATCGGCTGTTATAACATCATGAAGCTTGCAATCATTAAGGAGTCCTATGCCGCTAAGGCGGTAAGGAATTTTGCGGCGTCGTGGATCATCGCACTAGGCCTTTATTTTATCTTCCTGATGGTATTTACGCAGCTCATTCCTGGTCTTGAGCGCGAATTTCCCACATTGAAAGTAACACTATTGATATTTTTCTCGTATGCGGGGAGCCACGGCGTTTCGTTTTGGCAAAATTTCATAGGCAAACGCGAATATAAGTCCACAACGGCGAAGGAACAAATCAAGGCACCCGCCGGACGGCTCCTTGTGCTCCACTTTGCAATTGTCATTGGAGCGCTGGTCTTTGGCGGTCGTCTCTCCTCTACAATTGCCCTGCGACTATTCATCACCTTAAAAACACTTATTGACCTTGACGCGCACTTTAAAGAACATGCCGTAGCGGCAAAACGATCACAACGCGATTTCAATGCGCCGCGAAGCGATAAGGGGTAGGAGATCTCATATGGTATAATAAAAATAATGGGCGCAAACCGCGGCTTCACGCTCCTGGAGCTCATTATCGTTATCGCAATCCTTGCGATTTTGGCGGTGATTATTACATTAGCATTGAACCCCGCGGAATTACTGGCTCGATCTAGAGATGCGCAGCGGCTTTCTGATTCGCGAACCCTCTCCACGGCGCTTCAGCTTTATACGGCAGAGGGCTCCAATCCCGATTTAGACGGCTCCATTTTAAACAATTGCGAGAACGGGGTAAGCCCTAACGCTTCTATTTTTATAAGTGGTGACGGACAAGCAGGGAATGATATTACAGACACCACCTTTTCGGGGAGGGGCACTCCTGACGTCTTGGTGGCAAATCAGGATAATATGAGCATAAATGGATCGGGATGGATTCCAGTCGATTTCGCGACCGCACATAGCGGTCTTGCTAATCTTCCTCTCGATCCTCGGTTTTCCGTGGCGAATCTAGCAGATGTAACCGAAGATGATTTTTTATATCTCTATGGTTGCGGGGAAAACCCTTTGGTATTTGAACTGAATACAAACATGGAATCCGATAAATTCTCCAATGGCGGCTCCGAAGATAAGGAATCCAAGGACGGCGGCAACACATCTAATCTTTATGAAATAGGTACTGACTTATCTGTTATTGGGGGAGGCGGGGGCGCGGTGAGTTATAAAGTATTCATAACCTCCCAACAATATTATGGGAATGCTATGGGAGGGATAAGCGGGGCAGATTCTAAATGTCAAGCACGCGCCAACGCGGTAGGCCTTGGTGGAGTTACATGGAAAGCGTGGATTGTCGCAGATGGTTCGAGTCCGTCTAGTGCTTTTGTACACTTTGCCACGCCGATCTATCGGATCGATGGAGCACAAGTAGTAGATAACTGGGCAGATCTTATAGATGGAACAATTGTTAACCCTATTAATGTTACGGAAAACGGGTCTTCGATCGGCAATGTGCAGGTTTGGACTGGTGATGACGGAAATACTATTGGGGAAGTTCCAGATACAGTCAGGTCTTGTGCAACCAATTGGGATAATGCCACCGGCGCCTCAACGGGCTGGTACGGCCTTTCCGGATCTACCAATAGCCAATGGGTAGGAGGGAATTTCGGAAATTGTAGTAGTTGGAATTTTCGGCTTTACTGTTTTTCGCAATCACCCTATTGAGATTTCTCATTTTTCAATAACTTCGGATGGCTATGGTCGAATAGATAATATAAAAATCCCCGCAAGAACTTGCGGGGATTTATGCGCCTCTTATTCTTTAAGCAATAGATCGGCATCCGAAAACTTCGGATATTCCCATATTTTTGTTCCCTGAAAGACAATCACTTGGTCGCCTAGCGCATAGGAATGGAGTAACGTCCATCCGTCGATAAAGCATTGTTTGCAAAGAGCGACTTTAATTATTCCAAGAAATTTGTCCCATTGTTCCCGACCCGTCCCTAACTTTCCTTCAAACCGCGGAACAGACCAAATGCCGTAATACAATGTAGATGTCTTGCAGCGGATGCACGATGCGACATTTCTGTTTTTCCAACAGAAAGAACAAGTATCATCAGGAATGTCATAAAATTTCGTTCCGGGACGGCAGCGCGCCGCACACTCGTCGCAAATGGGGTCAACATTTCCCATGCCGGTATAAATTGCCCTCATTAAAGGCCTCCTCTTTATTTATGATAATGAACGAGTTTACCCTAGCATTATTTTTGTGTATGATCAACAAAAACGAAAACCCTTGCCGAAGCAAGGGTTATTATAATGGCGCAAGATCTATAAGGGTTATCTTTCCATCGTTGTTTATATTTCGGAAATTGATTTCTGTGACGCGTCCGCTTTTTTGCTGCGCGAAATCAGCAAACATATCCGCAAGAAATTGTTCCGCTTCTTCCCAGCTCACAAGAGCATGTCCTCCTCCCTCTTTATTTTTTTCTAAGTGCACTGCTCCAAAAACAAAGTGCTTGTAGGGGAAGAGTCGGACATGGAAACGACTATTTTGGATATCAGGATATGCAAATTGGGCGGAAGTTTTTACGCGCTCGTTGGCGATATAGAGAAATTGAGGCGTTCCTGAAGTCCGCGTCCAGCCGTTTTCTTGTAGGCGCGTTCCAATTTTCCCGACGGTTGCGTGAACAAAAACTATATTGACCGGATCGGTGATACGCTCTTTAGGGAAGGGTAGAGACTCTTCGCGCCATACTGTGTATGGAGAGAAGAGAATATCGCTTTCCTCTATGTTGAGCATAACGCGTTGTTGCGACGGAAGAGGAAACTGGAACGCAACCAGTAGTATAGCAATTGTCAAAAAACCAATAGCGGTTCGTATCACGCCATTTCTCCTGCTTGAATTTTAATTATTATACCACTCTAATTTTTGTATGTCAATTTTGTTGAACGTACGACCAAGGATTTATTTTCTTGCGAGCTTAGCACGGAACGGATACGCTACATATAGATAGCTTTATATCAAATGGCATCACGCCCTTTAATATCAAATGCATTATTTGGGCGCGCACAACAAGAAGCGCGTAATACCATTCATGCCTGCGTGCACCGTTTGGGCTTTAAAGCATCGGCACACGCTGTTTTGGGGTACCCGCACGTATGGGCGCGCGACAGCATGATAACCTCTCTTGGTGCGCTGGCCTCTCAAGACCCTGTTCTTATTTCTTCTGTTGAGGCGAGTTTGGAAACGTTAGCAAAACATCAAACCGCATTGGGCGCTATTCCTACCAACGTAGATACGCGATCCCAAAAACCGGAACCCCACAACCAAACACAGGTTGATTCTTCGCCATGGTATATCATTGGGCTTGAAGCGTTCGTGCGTTCGCAGAAACCAGGGTTGTTATTTATACGTAGGCGCTTTTCGCACGTAGAGGGAGCATTGGGATGGCTCTTTTTCCAAGATCAAAATAACGATGGGCTTTTGGAAATACAGGAAGCATGGGATTGGGAAGACCTTTTTGCGGTGCGCGGCACAGGTCTTTACATCAATGTATTGTGGCACGAGGCGCTAAAAAAAGGCGCAGCGCTTGCCAGTAAGGTGGGCAAAGAGACGTTAGCGCGAGCGTGGCGCAGGGAAGCCGTGTTCGTAAAGGAGCGCATCAATGCTCGTTTGTGGGATGCGTTTCCGCCGGCGGAATCCCCCAAAAAGGGGGAATGGAGTTTTGCGCGTATGCGTAAGGGACGGCGCGGTCCATTTTATTTTCCTTACTATACGTTTTGGCGGTTTGGCCGCTGGTGTGATGCGCTTGGAAATCTGTTGGCGATTCTTTGTGGGGTCGCGAGCGCTTCGCAAACGCGGATCATTCTTGATTATATGGCGCGAGCGGGGATTGCGCATCCGTATCCTACAAAAGCGATTACTCCTTCTATTACGCCACACAATAGCGACTGGCGAAACTACTATCGGAAATATCGCTTGAATTTGCCAAACCAATATCATAACGGCGGCATTTGGCCTTTTATTGGAGGACTCCATGTGGCGGCATTAGTGAAAGCAGGAAGGCAGAAAAAGGCGGAAGCGTTATTGGTTAAGTTGATGCAGGCGAATCAGAAAGGGAAGAAAAGCAAATGGGAGTTTAACGAATGGCTGCACGGAAAGACAGGTAGGCCCTTGGGTATGGCAAAGCAGGCATGGAGCGCAGGCATGTTTTTATATGCGCTTGAAGCGGTAAGGCGGAAAAACAATTTATTCTTTTAGGAGACGAAAAGATAGTCGGCATCTCCCGCGCGAGTGTCTTTAAAGCACGGCTTGTGGTATAATAAAGCAAAGGGCGATTTCACATAGCTTTTTCTATTTTTATGTTTTTATCAATCTTTTTTGTTCCAGTTGTCATTTTTCTCTTTTTCCTTTTCGCAGGCATCCGTATTGTCAACCAGTACGAGCGCGGTGTGGTGCTAACGTTTGGGCGCTATAGTACTACCCTTGGGCCGGGGCTCAAATGGATTTTTCCCATTGTGCAGTCGATGCTTCGGGTAGATATTCGTGTGGCCACCGTAGATATTCCGCAGCAGGAGGTAATTACAAGAGATAACGTTCCCGTGGGCATTAATGCCGTTGTTTATTTCCAAGTGGAGAGGGCAGAAGACGCCGTATTGAAAGTGCAAAACTATGTTTTTGCAATAGCTCAATACGCGCAGGGAGTGTTGCGCGATGTCATAGGCAATGTGGAACTTGACACGTTGCTCACCGAGCGCGAAAAGATCGCAGAAGAAATCAAAAAAATCGTGGATGAGGCAACAGCTGCATGGGGTGTGAATGTAACATATATCAAGATTCAAGATATTGAGTTGCCTGCAGATATGAAGCGCGCCATGGCAAAGCAGGCGGAATCGGAACGCGAGCGTCGTGGTGTTATCATCAAGGCGGAAGGAGAGCTTGGTGCTGCGGAAAACTTAAAAAAAGCAGCCGCACTTTTATCAGAAACCTCCGGCGGTTTGACTCTGCGGACGCTTGAGACGATTGAGAAGATAAACCCCGACCCCTCAAAGACCGTAGTATTCCTCTTGCCCGTAGAGATCATGGAGGGAATCAAAAATCTATTTGGGAAAAAGGAGTAACGCTTTTGTTGTTGGAAAATCAAAGCTAAACAACCGGCGTATGCCGGCTGTTTTACTTTCATCGTCCTCGATTCATATGCTGACTATTGGCGGTTATGGCGATGTATTCAATTTTTTGGGAAATGCTAAGGCCATTCCGATTAGGGACAATGCGCTCAAAAGCCACATGATCTTAATTTCCCCTCCAAGAAAAAAGAATACCAATCCAAGGATCGCAATGGCTTCTGCCAACGCAAGAGATATCACAAAGAGAGCTTGTTGTTTTTGCGGTGTTATTGGAAGAGCAGATTCGCGTAGCGGTGCCGAAAGTCGATAAATGACAACAAGATCGCCAAAGGCAAGAAAGAGCATACCATAGAAGAAAATACGAGGTACCGCAAAATCGATTTCAAAAACGGTTCCTGAGGCATGAATCGCAAATGCAATAAGATTGTATATAACGATGGCACCGACAAAGGCAAACCAGAGAACTTTTTGGGTTTTTTGCGGCATATGTTTGTTTACTTTATTTGTTTTAAAAATTCATCGGCGAGCTGCCCGGTTTCGCTTGAATGCTGGAAGAACGATTTCCATACCACGACGATATCAATGTCGTTAAATACGGCCCGCTGAACCTCGCGGATGGTGTCGCCTCCTGCCATGGCAAGTAAGATCCCGTAATTTCCTTTGATGCGGTGGATTTCGTGGTGCGGGAGCCGCTTTTCGCGGTTGAACGTTTCTTCGTCTACCCCTCGGTGCAATACCACAACATCGGGGGGCTTTTTTAATGCGCGAAGGACAGAGAGGGGGAATTCAATATTCATCGTATCAATCATAGAATCGAGGCCGCGCGCTTCACATTGTTGGATAAAGGCATTAAGTGTTTCTGTCGGAGCTGCGGCAGAGGCAATTGCTCCGGATGCTCCTGCGTCTGCCGCAATGTCAACTTCGGTGGCGCCCCGGTCAAATGTTTTTAAATCCGCAACCACATAGGGAATTGTGGGGGTTGGCGTGATGGGCTCGCCCGTATGCGACGTTGCAACGCGTGAGGTGCGTATCCCCTTACCCATTCCTGCCAATAAGCGCATAGCCATTTCTCCTAGAGGAGAAAGCTGGGGTCTTGTGTCTGCAAACGCGGGGACGAACGATCCCCCCTGCAGATGTGTCGTCCACCACCAGACAATCGTGCGAATCCCTTGTATGCCATATCGTTTAATAAGGGGTGTACCTGCTTCGATAATAATTCGGTCGTTCCTTGGAAGCACTGCAATAATTTCCCTAGCTTCCTCAAGCGTTGAGTTAAGCGCAATTTGCAAATACCGCTGTTTTCGTGAGAGCTTTGGCATTATTTTTATTGTACCATAGATACATCTATGAAGATTAAGGGGGCAGATATTACGAAAATGAAAGTTGATGCGATTATAAACGCCGCAGATACATATTTGCAGCATGGCGGGGGAGTGGCTGCTGCAATCGTAAATGCAGGCGGACCCAGAATACAGGAGGAAAGCAATCGGGTTGGATTTTGTCCTATCGGTGGGGCATGCGTTACGGGGGCAGGGACACTCCATGCAAGACATGTTATCCATGTTCCTACGATTGATTGGGAAAGCGGGCAGCGCGCTGACGCAGAAGATATTTTTGCCGGCGCAAAAGCTGCGCTTAAGATGGCGCAGTCGTTGGGGTTAAAAAGCGTTGCTTTTCCGCTTTTGGGAGCCGGCGTTGTAGGCATTCCCGAAGAAATCGCCGAAGAACAAATTGCTAAAGCCGCAGACCTTTTCCCTGACATGCAAATAACGCTTTGCGTAAGGGAATAACTACAAGGTATGATAGTAACATATGGAAGAATTTGACGTTATTGTGATCGGCGCAGGATCGGGTTTGCAGGTTTCTGCTGCAGCCAGCCGCAAGGGCATGAAAGTTGCTGTGGTTGAAGAGGGACCCATGGGTGGAACCTGCCTTAACCGCGGCTGCATTCCTTCAAAAATGTTGATTCACGCTGCGGAGATTGCACAGACCGTACAAAACGCGGCAAAATTTGGTATTGATGCTGAATTGAAAGGTATTCGTTTTGCAGAGATTACGAAAAGAGTGGCTGCAACAGTTGACGAAGAGGCAACAGATATTGAAGAAGCCAACAAGAAAAATCCAAATATTACCTTGTTTAAGGCACGCGGGAAGTTTGTCGGTGAAAAAACGCTTGAGATTGAGGGGAAGCAAATCAAAGGGGAAACCATTGTGATTGCAGCCGGAACCCGTCCGGTGGCGCCCCCGATTCCCGGGCTTGATCACGTAGAATATCTTACCAGCGACAACGGCCTTCGGCTTGAAAAACTGCCAAAAAGCATGGTGATGGTAGGCGGCGGCTATATTGCTTCCGAGCTTGCACACTTTTTCGGGTCGTTGGGAACGGAAATGACTATTATTGAAATGGCACCGAAGCTGTTAGGCAGATCAGACAGCGATATCGCCAATACCTTTACCGAAGCATTTTCACAACGCTTTAACGTGTTGCTTGAACACAAGGTTATTAAAGTTGCAAAAGGCGGCGAGGGCGTCATAGTGACGGTGCAGGACAAGGACGGGAAGGAGAAAACCGTTTCGGGCGAGACGCTCTTTTTGGCAGTAGGCCGCAGGCCCAACACCGATGTTTTGGATTTGGAAAAAACTGGAGTTGAACTAACAGACAAGGGGTATGTAAAAACAAACGAATATCTTGAAACGAACATGCCCGGCATTTGGGCATTGGGCGACATTGCCGGCAAATGGTTTTTCAAACACTCGGCAAACCTTGAGGCAGAGTATGTGTGGCGCAATGCGTTATTGGGAGAAAAAGCGCCAGTTGATTATTCTGCCATACCCCATTCGGTCTTTACCGACCCTCAAATTGCGGGAGTCGGCGCGACAGAAGACGAATTGAAAACTGCCGGAACGCCGTATAAAAAAGGAGTGTATAAGTACCGCCATACCGGCATGGGGCAGGCAATGATGGAGCTTCACGGCTTCGTGAAAGCGCTGGCAGACGGGAAAGGAGAAAAAATCCTCGGCTGCCAAATTTTAGGGCCCGATGCATCAACGCTTATTCATGAGGTAGCCGTTGCAATGAAAAATGGGTTAACCGTACAGCAACTTGCCAAAACCGTGCATGCGCACCCCGCGCTTTCAGAGGTAGTGCAGCGTGCGTTTTTAGCGATTCGATAAAAAGAATTCCCGTTGAGCGTGGGAATAATATATAAGTTTACAACCCGTTTTTGAGCGGGTTTTCTTGACAAAGAAGGGGACGTTGGCGCATTATGGGAAGACGATATTTTACAAACAAAAAAGGAGCATTTGATGGAAAAGGAAGATCAGAAGGATCCGCGAGTGATACTTGCAGGTCTTATTGTCATCGTTTGGGTGTTGGGACTTATCGGATTTTTTATCTGGGCGTGGGCCTTTAACGGCGCTTCCCATTTTATCCCTCATGTGATTGGGGTTGCTTTTGCAGGAAGCTCCGTTGCCTCCGAAAGATTTACGCTGGAAGCAGTTAAAGAATCGTTGCTAAGCTTTTTGGGTGCAGAAATGTTAGTCGGTTTTCTTATGGCCGCAGCGATTCTTGTGCTCACGAGACGCCCCACCACGCTTCATCCGACATTGCATCGTCCCTCGGTTTCTGTTTCTTTGTTGGGCTTTAGCTTTAATCTACTTGGAGCTGCCCTTCGCGAGGAAGTAGTATTTCGTTGGTTGCCCTTGGTAGCCATCGCGGCCATTTTGCCCGATACTGTCTCTGTTACGACCAGTTTAATTCTTGGTTCCTCTGTAATTTTCGCATTGGAGCATTTGAGGAATTTCGATCCGGAAGATCGGCACTGGATTATGGTGGTGTCTCATTTTGTAAGCGGCCTTTTCTTCGTATACGCATTTTTACGATGGGGATTTGCAGGAGCTGTTTTTGTGCATTACTTCCATAACTTTTTTGTGATGATAGGGCCGGTAGCAGCATTTAGAGCATATCCCAAGGCACTATCTTTCCTTGAATTGCGGAAACCATAAAAAGAACCCGCCACACGGCGGGATTTTTATTATGTGATAATATGTTCACGAGATTAAGCAGGTCATGCTCTTTTTTAATATGCTATATCCTATTTTTCATATTCTTATTGGCTTGTCTAGCTCCTAATGCGTTTGTTATAGTACGAGCATATGAAAAAACCATTCTCCTTTATTTTTCGAGCTCTTGATCGCTTAGCCCCGCCGCAGCGTGCCTATGCGCATTGCGATGTGCCCTGCGGCATTTATACGCCGGAGCCCGCACAAACCGCGGCCGATACCGTTGCCAAGATGGTTGAAAAGATACAGGCGCTTCCGAAAGAGAACCCGCCGACAGAGGACACGCGAAATTCTTTCGTGCGCATGGTTGTGACAAAAGAAGAACATGCGGAAAAATGCAAGCGGGAATTGTTAATTCTGTGGACCGATTTTTTCAAACAGGAACATCTTGCCATGTTCCCCGATTTGCACCAAACGTTTTGGAAAGCAGCAAAGCTTTGCTCAAAAAACAAACAATCAGTAGATGCTGAGGCAGCAAAGCAATTGCAAGAAGCGGTTGCGCATATTGCCGAGATATTTGCAAAGGCGAAAGCAGCAGTAAGCAAATAACCAAGGAACAAGATACAAGATAACAAACAAGATACAAATACCAAGACACAAACACCGCGCGAGTTTGGTTATTGATTATTGGAGCTTGTTTGGTTATTGTTTCTTGTATCTTATGAATATGTTTCGCCGTTTCATTATTGAAGGCATGAGCATGTTTCCGGCTTTTCGGCCTGGCGATCGAGTTGTAGCTTTGCGCAAGGCCGCATATCAGGCCGGGGACGCTGTGGTGGTTAAAGATCCCCGCGATGGGAGGATGTTGTTAAAACGCGTGCGCGCACACCGGGAAAATTCCTATTTTTTGGTGGGGGATAACCATGAGCAAAGCACTGATAGCCGTATGTTTGGCAGTGTTTCAAAAAACGCTATTTTAGGAAAGATTGTCGTAAGATATTAGAGGTATTATTCGCAATGGTTTTGTAGCATAATACCCGTAAAGCGTGTGGCTTGCGATAACGAGTGCCGTTCCTTTAGGGACGGAATTTTCTTTTAAGGCCATTCGTGTAAAGGTGAAAAAAATGGTACAATAAAAGAAAGAATGCCTGTTCCAATAGATCAGCTGAAAAAAGTATTGCAGTCAGGAAAATTCATTTCCGACGCTGATTTAACGCGGGCAGAAGGCCTTACCAAGACCCGCAAAAAACCTTTTGAGCAGATCTTGGTTGAGGAAAATCTTATTGCCGATGAGCATCTTGGAAAGTTGGTTGCCGACATTCTTGGCGTCCCTTTTGTGAATTTAAGGGAAGTGGAAATTGATCCCGGAGTGCTGCGAATCGTTCCCGAAGTTGTTGCGCGTTCACAAAATGCTATTGCCTTTGAGCGTACTAAAGACGGCCTCAAAATCGCCATGGCCGATCCAAAACAGCTTGAATTTATCAGCAATCTTGAAAAGAAAGTCGGTGAGAACACAGGGGTGTATTATGCAACATTGCATGATATCCATGCGGCCTTTGGCCGCTATAAAAAAGAAGTAGGCGAGGCCTTTCAGGAAATTCTGGAACGCGAGCGGGCCAGTCGCACAAAAGCCACAGAAGACAAAGAGGCGGTAGGAGTCAAAATTGTTGATTCACTCCTCGCTTATGGGTATGAAAATCGTGCCTCTGATATCCATCTTGAGCCGCAGGACGAGCGGGTGATAGTTCGATTTCGTATCGACGGAGTGTTACATGATGTTACGGAACTTCCCAAAGATTTACATGAACTTGTGGTCGCGCGCATTAAAGTGATGAGTCGGCTACGTACGGATGAGCATCGTTTGCCGCAAGACGGAAAACTTTCCTTCAGTCAGGAAGGGGATCGTGTGGATGTGCGCGTGTCGATCGTGCCTATTGTTGAGGGTGAAAAAGTAGTATTGCGCCTATTGGCTGAGGGGGCACGGCAATTTTCGCTTGAGAATCTTGGATTTTCTGAAAAAAATCTTGAGCTTGTGCGAGCGGCAGCCCAAAAGCCACACGGGATGATTTTAGTCACCGGCCCTACCGGTTCGGGCAAAACGACAACGCTGTACGCGGTGCTTAAAATGTTGAACCGTCGGGAAGTAAATATCGCAACCATCGAAGATCCCGTTGAATATGATATTGAGGGTGTTAATCAGATACAGGCCAATCCCGCAATCGGTATTACCTTCGCAAACGGTTTGCGCTCAATTGTTCGGCAGGACCCCGATATCATTATGGTGGGAGAGATTCGGGATCAAGAAACGGCAGACATTGCAATAAACGCTGCGTTGACGGGCCACTTGGTACTTTCGACCTTTCATACTAATGACGCAGCCACTGCCTTACCGCGTCTTTTGGAAATGGAAATTGAGCCATATCTTGTTGCCTCTACCGTTATTGTGGTCGTTGCGCAACGATTGATACGAAGGATTTGTAACCGTTGCGTGGAGAGCCATATGATATCTCCCGAAGAGCTTGAGAAGATAGTGCCGCAAGAAGCCCGTTCTGTTTCGTTACAACAACCTCTCCGTTTTTTTAGCGGTAAGGGGTGTAATGCGTGCGGGGGGACTGGTTTTATTGGTCGAGTTGGGATTTTTGAGGTTTTGACGATGACCGATGCAATTCGAGATTTGGTATTGAGGCGAGCACCGAGCGGCGAAATTGAGCAAGAAGCCAAGAAAGAGGGAATGATAACCATGTTCGAAGATGGATTTGCAAAAGCACAGGCGGGCATCACCACGATAGACGAAATCCTTCGTGTGACCCGTGCCTAATTTACACACTATGCGTATCCTTATTCCATTTACGGGGGTCTCCCACACGGAGCTTTTGCTTTCCACAAAGCATCTTGCCATGATGCTTAAAGCTGGCGTTCCTTTATTTGAAGCGCTGGAGGCGTTGGCTGAGGCATCGCGCGGAAAACTTGCAAAAGTATTTGCAGCGGTTCAAAAAAAGGTGGAACAAGGCGAGCAGCTATCGCGCGCGTTGGCTGTGTACCCGGATATTTTCCCTTCGTTTTACGTGAAGCTGGTGGCTATTGGAGAGTCGTCCGGGACGCTTTCCCAGAACCTTCAAGAAATTGTGACCTACTTGGCACGCGAGCAAGAGCTTCGGTCACGTATACGGGGGGCCATGATGTATCCTGTTTTGGTATTGGTTGTGTTTGTTTTGGTTTTTATGGCGGTTGCGATGTTTGTTTTGCCGAATTTGACACGGGTTTTTCGTGTGTTGCATGGCGACATCCCATTTATGACCCAAGTCGTTATTGCGATTGCGGATTTTTTCAAGGCATATGGGAGCATTGCGGTTCCAGCGTTTGGTTTTGCGATGTTGGCATTCTGGGTGTTGTTAATGCAGCCCTTTATCCATCCCGTAACACATCGGATGTTCCTTTCTATTCCGCTTATTGGCAATATTGCGCGCCAAGTAAGCATTGCTCGCTTTTCCCGGAATCTTTCGTTGTTGTTATCAGCGGGCATTTCTTTACACGAAGCTCTTACTATCGCATCCAATGCTGCGACAAACGTGGTGTATCAAAACGCCATAAAAAAAGTTGCTGTTCCTGTAATGCAGGGAGAAGGATTGGCTGCAGGTCTTCTGGCACACCCCTCGCTCTTTCCCGGATTTTTCGTGCGCATTGTTTCGGTTGGGGAGCGTTCGGGCAAATTGGACGAGGCCTTAGCGTTTATTGCGTCGTTTTACGACCAAGAAGTAGAAGCAACTACCCAAAACTTAACTACGTTGCTTGAGCCGCTTTTATTGGTGGTGGTCGCAATTTTTGTTGGGGGATTTGCTCTTGCAGTTATTACTCCCATTTATGAAATCACCGGTCAGCTTCGGCGCTAAGCAGGGCTTTACGTTCATTGAAGTCCTTCTCGTAAGTTTTATTCTGGTTATGCTGGTAGGGGTTGCTGCTCCCTTCTTCCGGGATTTTCTTGTAGGCAATGATCTTGAAACAGCAAGCATTGAGATGCTTGCCATGGTGCGGCGGGCGCGAACGCTTGCCGAAGCCGGAAGGCATAATCAACCTTTTGGCATAGCGGTTAATGCCGGAGGGCGGAGCGTAACGCTTTTTGCGGGATCAAGTTTCGCCAGCCGCGACCCCCAATTTGATGAGGCGATGACTTTTCCGGGAACCCTTACTGTTTCGGGTCTTTCCGAATTCACTTTTCTTTATCAAAGCGGCTTACCCACACAAACGGGAATTATTACCTTTACTGCGCCGGCGCTTGGCGAGAGCCGCGCTATTTTTGTTAATGCACAAGGACTCTCTTCGTTTTAAAAAGAATGGGCAGTCGGTCGTTGAGATTATTCTTGCGGTTGCGGTATTTTCAATTATCGCCAGCGGCGTTGTCGTGCTTGGGGTCGGAACCTTGCAGGGATATTTGCGCACTCAAGACGAATCCCGCGCGATTGAAATAGTGCAGGAGGGAATGGATGCTGTTCGATCAATCCGTGACCGTAATTGGAGTTCGTTATCCGTGGGTTCCCACGGATTATCCGATACGGGGGGGCTGTGGGTTTTTTCCGGTGTTTCAGAAATTGTCGGCAAATACACAAGAACCGTCACCGTAAATTCTGTATCGCGCAATACCCTGTGCGGCGATCCGGGCAGCGGCACCACTCAAGATCCCGACTCTCGGGGCATAGATGTTTCTGTGATATGGCAGGGACTCGACGGTAATCAGCGGACCATTTCGACAAACGGCGAACTTACAAGATGGCCAAGCCCAAAGTTTGCAACGTGCGGAGGCCGCGGCTGGAGAAATCCTTTTCAAGAAGTAAGTATTGATATTTCAGGAACTCAAGACGGTCGAGCCATCCGGATCCAGGGCGACTATGCCTATATGGTACTTAGTGGAGGAGCACCCAATTTTTTTGTTATAGATACCGCAAACACACAAAACCCTTCTATCGTCGGCTCGTTAAACCTTTCTGGAAATCCCAGGAGTATTTGGGTGTCGGGGGATTATGCATACGTTGCCTCATCTCATAACAACCAGGAGCTGCAGATTGTGGATATTACTGTTCCTTCTTCGCCAACACAGGTCGGAAGTTTTGATGCCACGGGTGCCACGGATGCCCTCGGTGTTTTTTCTGTCGGGACTAGTGCATATTTGGTGCGAGCTTCCAGCAATCAAAACGAATTTTTCGTTATTAATGTAAGTATCCCTTCAGCTCCTTCGTTAGTGGGTTCGCTTGATTTAGGCGCAAACGCGAATGATGTTACGGTTGTTGGCACCTATGCATTTATTGCCTCATCTCATAACAGCCAAGAATTGCAGGTAGTGAGTATAAGCGCGCCAACAACGCCCACGCTCGCCGGCTCCTTGAATCTTGCAGGGAATGCAGACGGATTAGCAATTGCATATTTTAGTAATAAGATTGTCTTAGGGCGAGCTTCCGGCGGTGGCCTTGTGGCGATTGATGTTACATTCCCCACAAGCCCCGGCCTTTTGGGATTGTTGGCAAATACCGCAAATATTGATGGCGTATCCTTAGACGCGGCCAATAGCTTAGCGTTTTTGGCGACAGACGCAGGTACTAGCGAATTTCAAGTTATTGATATTTCAAACCCCGCAAGTCCTCAATTATTCGGGTCGCTTGACGCAAACGCCCGTTTATTTGGAGTGGCGTATCACTCAGGAAAAGATAGGGCATTTGCCGCGGGCATCTCCGATACCGAAGAGTTTATTGTTGCAGCACCCGAGCCATGACAACGAAGAAGTTTCTTCCAAACGGCTCCTTGGAGTCAAAGGGCGGCTTCACACTGATTGAGGCATTATTGTATATCGCCTTGCTTGCTATGGTAATTACATCCGCCGTGGGGGTCACTTTTATGGTATTGGGGAATAGGGAAAAGGGTATTAGTGTGGCAGAAGCGCAAGAAAATGCCTCACTAGTGTATGCAAGAATTTCCCAAAACGTGCGAGCATCAGATTTCGTTGTGCGAAGCGGCGGAACTAGAACCTTATTTGATATCAATCCAGGAAGATTATCGCTTCAAATGCCAAGCGGACAAGTTACCATCGATACATATACAAAGGAAGTTCTGTTGGGAAACCGTACCTTTACCATTCGAAAATTGCGTTTTGACGACGGCTCCCAAGTTGTTGACCTTACTTCGGATTTGGTTGACGTGACACAGTTTGTTATCCGCGACCGCAGACAAGGTACGGAGCCCGATACCATAAAAGTGGAATTTACGGTTCAGTATTTTAATCCCGACCAAATATCGCTTTATGATGCCCAGGTCCTAAGAATCTTTACCGTAAACAGAAGAAAGAATTAATATGCAAAAGCAATTACGCGATTCTCACCAAGGAGCTGCGGCCTTAATAAGCGTTTTTATTATGGGCGCGGTGCTGATTTTAGTCGCGGTAACATTATCTTTGGTTTCTGTAAGCGCCTTGGATACGACCACAGGATCGCGTGATGGCGCGCGTGCATTTGCTGCTGCAGAGGCCTGTTTGGACGAAGCATTGTTGCGTTTGATACGCGATGCCACGTTTCCCGGCGTTTCGCTTTCCGGCTGCAGCGTAACGGTTTCTGGAGCGGGGAATACCCGTACCCTTCGTGCAAGTGCTAATGTTGCGCAATCGACAAGAACCATTGAGGCGGATTTTGATATCGGTATTCGAAGAATTACCCGATGGATTGAACCGACACTATGAAACATATTGCCATTGGTATAGACATTAACGATTCCGCGCTTAACGTGGTTGTTTTGGCTGAAACACCAGAACAGCCGCTCATACAACTTAAGCGCCATATTGCATTACAAGAAGGTTTGGTTAAAAACGGGGCGGTGGTAAAAGAACAGGACCTTGCTGCGATCATCAGTAGGGAATTGGAGGCACTTTCCGATGCCAAGCAGGGAACTTCGTATACGATAGTGGGGGTTGCTGATAATGAAGTTTTTCCACATCTGGTGGATGTTCCCGCGCAAGGCAACGTGGTAAAATGGAAACAGGAAGCTTTTCGTAGGGCATTTTCTGCAGTTCCATTTGGCCCACAGGAGCTTACTGCAGATCTTGAAGATTTAGGTATCGAGAAAAAAGGGAAGCGCGCGTTATTATTTGTGGCAGCGCGAAAGCAAGTAATTGACGGACTTGACCGAGCGATACGCCATGCCGGGCTTGAGCCGCAGGTGTTTGAAATGGCTTCTGTTGCCCTTGCGCGGGCACTGGTTCCCGAAGCATTTCAAGATAAGAAAAATACCGTGTTGTTGAATATCGGGTTAGCATTTGCAAATATTGCGCTTTTTTGGGAAGGAAGTTTGCGTTTTGCCGAAAGCTTGCCTTTGCCAAAAAACGGCGAATTGAGCCAATCAACTCTTGCGATGCTTGCCGAGCATATTGAGCGCGCGATGCAGTTTTCTGGTGTACCGTTTGCGCAATTGGTTTTTACGGGCGATCTTGCTTTTGAGCCAGCGCTTCGTACGAGCTTGCAGAATAATTTTCCGAGAATTCCCCTTAGGGTGGGAGCTGATAACAAAGAAGACATGGCTATTGCAACTGCGAGGGGCCTTGCAATGCGTGGGCTTGAGGTCGACCCCACGAAGCGAGGCATGAATTTATTACCCACAAAACAAGAAGCGTCACCCCCGAGGGTATTGGCACCGATCGTATTTATATACCGCCGCGTGCTTGATATTCTCGGGAAAAACAAGTAACATATTTTTTATGCAAACTAAAAAAGGTTTTACGCTTATTGAGCTTTTGCTCGTTGTCGTTATCATCGGCATTTTAGCTGCTGCCATTTTTGTTGCTTTGGATCCGGGGAGGCGTTTGGGCGAGACGCGAGACGGCGCTCGGGCTTCAGACGTTACCGCGATACTTGATGCGGTAAAGTTGCACCAATTTGACAATGGCGGAGCGTATCATGCCAATATTGCGGGACAGGCGGCGGGTACGCCGTATATGGTTGTTGATGGTGCCCCTGCTGGCGGATGTCCTGCTCTTGCGTGCGCAGAGCAAGCGCTTGGCGCAGGGAATTGTGTTAACTACTCGTTCGTGGTAACGGACGGCTATTTGGGTGAAGTGCCGGTTGCTCCCCAAACGCCTGGCGGACCCGCATATACTGCCGCAGAAGCCGGTTATTATTCCATCCGAAACGCCAACGGCACGCTTGAGATAGGAGCATGTGATGTGGAAGAGGGTGCGTCTACCATACGTGCAGTAAGATAGGATATATCTTGTTGCAATGAATTCCCCAAACGCTGTTTGGGGAATTTTTCATGGTATAATGACAGCACTTTTTATTATGCGCGCACTCTTTATCGCCTTCATCGGAATCGTTACTGTAGGAATCGTCATTTATATATGGTATGTGTTTGGCTTTTCGCGTTTCCAGTCGTCTCCGCCTTCATTGATTACACAGGAAACGCAACACAATGGCTCGGTGGTTGAAGTGTGGCAATCAAAGGCTTCTTTGCCGACTGCACGTACCGAGGTTGCTGCAGCAACTCTTGGCGGCACTATATATGTAGTGGGAGGTTTGAGCGGTTATGCGCAAACATTGGATACGGTTGAGGCATACAATCCCAAAACCAACCAATGGACAAAAGCTCCTTCTCTTCCTGTGCCGGTGCACCATACTATGGCGGTCGCGTATGAGGGAGCGCTTTATGTCTTTGGTGGTTTTACCAATATCACGTTTACACCAACGGCCGAAGTATGGAAATTTGAACTCTCAAAAGGCAAATGGGAGACGCTTGGCTTCATGCCGGATCCCAAGGCAGCCGGAGCTGCAGTGGCGCACGACGGATTTATATACATTATAGGCGGCGTAACGTCTCAAGGGATAAGCCCAGATATGTTGCGGTACGATATTTCTGAAAATAAGTTTGAGCCGTTGGAACAAATGTCTGATGCGCGCGAGCATCTTGCCGCGGGAGTTATCGCAAATCAAATTATTGTTGTCGGCGGGCGGCGCGGGGGGCTTTCGGGTAATCGTGGAACTGTTGAAATCTATGATATTTCCCTCAGGGAATGGACGATTGGCCCAAAAATGCCAACTGCCCGTGGAGGAATAGCCGCCGCAGTGCTTGACGGTAAATTACACGTATTTGGGGGAGAGGAAGTTACCGGAACGTTTAACATCCATGAAGTATTTGACCCTTCCAGCGGCACGTGGCAGCAAGCCCTTGCCATGCCCACAGCCCGGCACGGGCTTGCTGCGGCTGTGCTTGATGGCGCAATATTTGTCGTGGGAGGAGGAAGGCGCCCCGGTCTTTCCGTAAGTTCGGTAAACGAACAGTACCGTAACGTCCCAAATTAACCGATTGACTTTTCATTTGTTTTTTGATACGGTAAGCGCACTGAAGTTCTTTGGCAAAGCCAAAATAGCGAGGGGTGGTGAGTGATTTGGATGAACAAGTCGCAAAAATAATTGCAAATATTGAGCGCGTCATCGTGGGAAAGCGCAGTGTTATTGAGCTTGCGGTGGCTACCCTGCTTTCTCGCGGACATTTGTTGCTGGAAGACGTGCCTGGTGTTGGCAAAACCATGCTTGCTCGCGCGCTTGCCCGGTCAATTGGGGGAACGTTTCAGCGCATCCAATTTACCCCCGACCGTCTTCCGTCCGACATCACCGGCATTTCAATTTATAATCAAAAAACTGGTGAAGAAGAGTTTCGTGAAGGCCCTATTTTTGCGCACATTGTCTTGGCAGACGAAATTAACCGCGGCACACCCAAAACCCAGTCGGCCATGCTTGAAGCGATGGAAGAGCGGCAGGTTACGGTGGATCGTATCACCTACAAGCTTCCGGAACCTTTCATGGTGGTTGCGACCCAAAACCCGATTGAATACGAGGGCACCTTTCCATTGCCCGAAGCCCAGCTTGACCGGTTTTTCTTGCGTTCGGCCATCGGGTACCCCGATGCCGTTTCTGAAGTTGAAATGGGCAGAAAACAGCGCAAAACCCATCCGGTGTTTGACCTGAAGCCCGTTGTGTCTCCGGCGGAAGTTATTGATTTGCAGAACCGCGTGAAGGACATTTTTGTCGACGAGGAAATCGAATGGTATATCGAGCGGATCATTAATGCAACCCGCACTGAAGCTTCAGGCGAAGGCGCGCAATACCGTCTTACGCTGGGCGCATCTCCCCGCGGCTATCTTGATTTATTGCGCGGTTCTCAAGCGCTTGCTTTTTTGAGGGGTGCGGGGCACGTCTCGCCCGAGTATGTAATTTACATGGCACCGTTCGTGCTTGCGCATCGTTGTATTCTTTCCCGCAGCGAGGCGGGAAAGGCAGCAAGAGCCGGGTACGACGCGCGTGTGAGAGAAATTATTGAGGACATTGTACGCACCATTCCTCTGCCGGGTTCTTTTTTATAAGATCATAATTTAAGCGGCCTTCATGGTCGCTTTACCTTTGCACGATCTTGTGGTATATTTAAAACACAAACATGGTTATTTGACAGATGAAAAGGTGGTGACGCGTCGTGGCAAAAAAGATGCGATTTGCAGGAAACCTTCCTGGGGGATTTATTACCGCTGGCGCCATGCAAGTCGGGATGCTGAGAGCTCTGGAGGATGCGGGGCTTCTTGACCGATTTGTTGGCTGGTCGGGTACTTCAGTCGGTACCTTCAATGCAATTTTGGGAGGGGTTCTGCGGCGACCGAAGGAGTTAGAGCGTTTTTGGCTTTCCCTAAAGCCAAAACAGATTTTCCGCCGCAATTCCATATTTCGCTTGGGTGGAGGGCAGCTTGCAGATATTATATCGGCCTTTCTTAAATCAATAGGCGAGCGCAAACCCAGCTCGAAACCATATGCCCAAAAACTCATTGCCGTGATTGGGCGCACACAGCTGCACGTGAATGCGTTTAATGAATTTGTGGTGGCAGATACCATCCGTAAGCATTTTGACCTTGCCCAGATCGGGCGCGAGCTTGCCGTTTCTCCCTGCGAGCTTAAAATCGCCGTAACGAATTTCACGCAAGCACGGCTTGAAACGTATTCATCTCATACCACCCCTCCTGAACTTTTTGTGCAATACGCCTTAGCTTCCGCGGCAATTCCGGCGTTTTATCCTGTTCAAAAAATCGGCAGTGATTTTTATTGTGATGGTGCGCTGTTAAAACCAGATCCTCTTGCTCTCGCATATGATTTTGATGCCGATGCAATTTTCAATTTCCGAGTTACCGATCAGCCACGTTTTACCAAAGATGCGTTGTCGCTACCCGATATCGTTGCCGGTATTTTCGATATCGAGACGTGGTATCTGATGCAGCGCGAAACCCTTATTGCAGACGAGAAGACGGGTGATGTGGTGAAATCACGACAGCTCCGAAAAAAAATCCTCGCGTCAGTGCGCCGTTACGCATCAGATCCGGGAGAAGCGCAAGCATTACGGAACGAGATCGAGAGCCTTTTTAGGGAGATCAAGTTTTCATACCGGAACGACCGTCCGCTGATGCGATTTGATATTGCCCCCGCGTGGAATCCCGCAATTGGGATATCCATCTGGGGCGGCTATCCAAGATTTACCCTTATCCCAGAACTTATCGAACGCGGATATCGTGCAACGGTTGCAAAAATCGAGCGTTTGAGATTTGTATAAAATCATCCCCGCCCACAAGGCGGGGCTTGTCTATATAGGGGCAGTATGCGAAACTAAAACCCATGGCAGTACTCGTACTTGACTGCGAAACAAAAAAAGAATTTTCAGAGGTAGGACGCAATTTTCCAGAACGCCTTGGCGTCTCGTTAGTAGGAATATTTGACTACAGCGACAATTTACTCTTTGCGTTTCGTGAAGAAGCATTGGGTAACTTGCGTGCAAAGCTTGCCGGAGCTTCTTTGGTGGTGGGATATAATATAAAAGGGTTTGATTGGCCGGTATTGCAGCCCTACTTTCCGGAGATGAAGCTTGCGAAATTACCTACGCTTGATCTCATGGAGGATATTGCCAACAATCTTGGGTTTCGGGTCGGGCTTTCAAATGCGGCTTCAGCCACCTTGGGTATTGGGAAAACAGGTCATGGACTGGACGCAATTCGTTATTTTCGCGAAGGGCGTTGGGATGAGTTAGAAAAATATTGCCTGCATGATGTTGCAATTACCAAAGATCTATACGAATTTGGCGCAGAACATGGTTTTGTAAAGGCCGAAACCAGGGATAGAGGAATAGTTGAGGTGCCCGTATCGTGGAAACGGGTTTTGGAGCCGGCAATGGTAAACGGAACGTTGTTTTAGTCGGGTGAGTAGTTCAGCTTGCCCCGCCAAGGCGGGGTGGAGCAGAACGCTGCGTGCCCCGTACTTAAACGCGGAGCGTTTATGGTTCGGGGTCCTGACCCCGCACCAAAATTTGGGTGGCTAGTTCAGTGGCAGAACGCTGTCCTGATAAGACAGAGGTCGAAGGTTCGATTCCTTCGCCACCCACTCTCGCATATTTAACCTTCTATATTTCATATTCTATATTCTATTTAGGTATGTCCGAACGTGAACTACAAGAAGGCGGCATGGGGGAAACTATTTCTTGTCCTTCGTGCGGCAACGAATACCCAGATACGGGCAAAGTAGTATGCCCAACCTGTGGAATTTGTGTTACTTGTTAAAATACAAATTCGTGTTTTAATGTATCGCGCCTAAGGCGCCTTCATGAGGTGGGGAAACTCGGCTTTTGGCCGTGTTTTTGTGTTATAATAGAGAAGTAATGCCTTTACCGTGGGACCAGCTGAAAACCCCAAAAGGGCTTGATAGTGCTGGAAAACAAGGAGGGAAGCAAACAAAAAATAAGGAGGGAAAGATAGTGGTTGTTGAGCGCCTTGATTTAACAGGTCGCTTGCGGAATTTGCGTCCGCGCGGCCGATTTTCCCGTTTTCTGGCGGCGCTGGGAATCGCAGCAATCCTATTATCTCTTTTATTGCCGAGCGTTTATTTCGGCCGCCTTGGCGCGCGCCCGGAAGGAGAGGTGCTGGTGTTTGCTTCCGAATGTTCCGGTGATTGGTTCGGTGCCGATCGCGTGGTTGGGCAGCCGGAACTTTCTCCCACAGAGCCGGAAAACGTATTTTCAACCGAAAACTCTGCCTATTGGAGCGGAGGGCCGGGATCAATTACTTGCAGCGGTTTTGAACTTCCGGATCGCCGGGTCGTAAATGCTTCTGTCGGCTTGTCGCTTGCTGTTCGCTCTTCAGGCGCGCCAATACAAGAGCCAGAAACAAAATCGCCACAGCTTTCCATTGCCATCATTCCTTCATCGGGTCCCCCCGGAACCATTTTTAGCATTCAGGGCCACGGTTTTACCCCTTTACGTACGGTAACCTCACACCTTCGCTGGCCGGATGGAACCGAATTTCCTCCATTGACTATTGAGACCGACGAAAATGGATCGTACGCAAAAGACATTGAGAGCACCGGTTTTATCCTGGGTGCCTACAAACATTGGGCAGTGGACGACGAAAGCGGCACATCATCAAGCGCCATTCTTTTGACCGTTACCGAGCCGGAACAAAAAGAAGAAAGCGGCAAGACCCCGGAGCAGAAAAAACGAACGTTAGAAGAAACCGGAAACGATCTTGCGCCTCCGGCCGCCCCGGAGAACGCGGACACAAGCGCACTGCGTACCATTTTTTCATCGTTTGTTGCCCGCGCGCAAAATCCGCTTCCCGAATTTTCCGAGCAGGCGCAAGAGCAAGCGCAAAGTCCGTCGACACAGGAAGAGGGAGCGCCCCCGCCGGAAGGAGAGGAGTACGATTTGCCGGAGCAAGAAGCTGCAGCAGAGGAAGAAACCGCAACAGACGCTGGCGAAGAAACGATTGATGAAAGCCCACGCGAGGAGGAGGCAATTTCACCGAGCGGCGAGGAAACAAAACCCACGGTTTCGCCCGAGGTTCTCGACGCTATTTTGCAAATAAGCGTGTCCCGTAACGGGAAAGACCGCACGGTTGTCGGATTCGTGAATAAGATGCCGTTTTCAAACGCAATTAATGGCGGCTATCTTTCGTTTACGCTTCCACAAAAGTTTGTAGGGGATCCCAGCTCTCTTGAAATAACTGTTGAGAGCGTGCGGGCTGACGGCACAAAAATAGAAATGTTTGTCGATAGCGTTTTTCTGGCGCTCGAAGTGACACAGCCGTTTGAAACCCATTTAGTGCCCGTGGACGATGGAGAAAAAGAATTGCGCGATGGGGTATTTGCGCCCGGAGACGAGGCGCGCTTTTTCTTTAAAGTGCGGGATCCACAAAAGCCGTTGCGCAAGGCATTGCTTGATAATATTTTTGATCCCAACACCCCGCCTGCGAACGTACAGCTTTTTGCGGAAATTCAGGATGCCGACGGCAATCCTTTGCCTGACATCGATTTTGATTCGAGATGGAAGGGCAGGGGCGCTTTTGGCGCGGAAGAATGGGATGTAGTTGCCAAGTCGCCGCAGGAACTCAAGCCCGGGCGCTATACGCTTTTGGTTCGTTTTGTGGGGCCTGACGGTACGTCAACCGATATCACGCGAGAGTTTTTATGGGGTGTATTAGCGATTAACACCGCAAAGTCCATTTATTTGCCCGAAGAAACCGTTGATTTTGCGTTTGCGGTTTTGGATGAACAAGGGAATATGATTTGCGATGCCGCCTTAAAACTCGTTATTGAAACGCCGTGGAAGCAGTTTTGGTCTTTATCAACGGACGACCGCACTATTGTGGTCAATGAAGAATGTTCGTTGAAGGCATATACCGAAGTGTCGGACTACGAGGCGCATTGGCAGCTTCCCAACGATCCTACAGGCCAGCAGGGGATTGGTGAATACAAGCTTTCTCTTACAGCAAGTTTTATCAATAAAGAGGGGAATCAGGAGACGCATAAAATCGAAGATAAATTTGAAGTGCGCGATAAGATTCCTTTTGATATACATCGCCAAGGCCCCACGCGTATTTTTCCAACAAGCGCATATGGGATGAAAATTACCGTGGTGGCGAACGAAGCATTTGAGGGAATGATCGTTGAGCCGGTTCCGGATTCATTTCAAATTCTCAAACAATCAGAGGGCGATGGTTTTTTGAAAACCGTGGCTGACTCGCAGGAAAAAGGAATCAACTATGTCGCGTGGGAAGGAAAATTCGAGCAAGGAAAAACATACGAGCTCTCCTATATATTTGACGCACCCGATATTTCCCCGACGCTTTGGATGACAGGGCCTCTTCGTTTGCATGAGAAGTCACAAACACCCGCTGCGCCGCTGCAAGAAGAAAATATCGAAATAGTCCCCGCAGAACTTTCTGTAAACGAGCAACAAAATACTGAAGAAAATACAGAAACGCAGGCGTCAGAAAATAATGGGAAAGAAAATGCTACAGCCGAAACTTCAACCCAAGAACCGATAAGTATAGCGCCGCAAGCTTCAACATTAGGCGCGGAATATTTCAGAGAGGTTCGAAGATGGCAAATCGCGGGAGATGCGATTTCAACGCGATTTCCGACCGCGAACGAAATAGTTACTACCGGTTGGACCAATCCTGATAATGCTCACGCTGATGACGGGGTAAACTATGCAACCGCCGCTCCCGCGAAAAACGCTACCATTGACAGCCGCTGGAAAACGTTCGGCTTTGATGGTGTGCTTCCAAGCGACGCAACTATCACTGCAGTAAAGATCATCTATGAGTACAAGGTAGATACTCAAGCATCAATTGCTACTCTCAACTCGCAGGCGACCGTTTCCGGTACTGATTGCCCCACTACGGCTGATACGGATACAACGGAGCCGCTCACCGATACGGTGGTGACAAAAGATATTACGAGCTGTCGCTCCTGGACAAGGGATGATTTGCTTGATGCGAATTTCAAGGTGCGAATAGGCGGCAAGCGCGGAAACTCAAACACCGCGGTTACCTTTTCGCTCGACTACGTGAAAGTCGAGGTGACGTATGAAACTCCGAACTTTGAACAATATAACTCGCGATGGCGAAATGATAATGGTGGCGAAGGCGGGGCGTTAACCCTTTACTATAATCCCACCGGGAACGGACTTGCGATGAATTTTAGTATTGTTGCCGGCTGCTCTGCGGGGAGCGAGTGGGACTGCGTGGATGATGGCAGCGCGGACACCTCGGCAACAGCACCAACGTCCGATCAGGAAACTTCTGAACTGTTACTGGCGAATGCAAAAAGTTATTTTACTCTTGTCAATGATGTCATTGATCCTGCTGCCACAATCACCCAGCTTGATATTACGGCCGGCGCCATGGATGACGTGGGAAACCCGAATACCTCGGTTACGCTCGGATACTGCATTACCTGTGACGGAAATAACGACGTTATGGGTTCTGCCCAAGCCGTCACCGGAGCAAACCAGGATAAAACCGAGCAGTTTACCGGCCTTTCTCTTTCCACCACCGATCTCAATAACATGCAGCTTGTGGTGCAGGGCTCCGGTGTAAACGCACAAATCTCAACGCTGTATGTTTTGGTAAGCTATACGACTTCAGCCGCAAGCTGGAAAGCTGCGGAAAATACCGCAGTAACCGGGGTGAATAAATGCTCCACTCTTCCCTCAACGCAATGTACGAGCCCCAATGAAAATGTCCGCGTGCGCTTCACGGTTGATAACAATGGCGCCTCGACCGCATCAAATTTTCGTCTTCAGGTATCTGCAATGTCGGGGACGTGTGATAACACGGGATCCGGTGAAAGTTATGTGGACGTGCCAACGCTTACTGTGGGCTGCGGAACAGAAGTTGCGTGTCTTACTACTTCCGATAATTTTGCAAATCAGACAGATACTACTGATCTTGCGGACGCAAACGGCGTGACCGATCCTGCCGGCTCCACATTTGTAATCGGCCGCATGGTGGAAGACCCCGGAAATACGAGCGCAAGCCAGACCGGTTCTCTTACTCTTGCGCAGAACAACTTTACCGAAGTTGAATATAACTTTCAGCTTACTTCAAATGCCGCGGATAACACGGATTATTGTTTCCGTGTTTCTCGGTCCGGAACTGCATTGACGACATATACCGGCGCAAGCGCCTCTAATGCAACGGCGCAAATTAAGACCGCAGGAGCTGCAACCTTCACGATTTCCGGCACTTCAGATATGACTTCGGGAACTGTTGCGCTTGCGGTAAACGGAACAAGAAAAACAGATACGGGATCCATCGCCGGCGACGGCTCGTGGTCCATCAGCGGCGTTACGGGCATCACCTCCGGCAACATCATCACGGTTTTTGTTGACGGCGCAACTGACGGGAACGAATCAACCGCGGTTACGAAGTACGACGGCGTAGGCACGGTCATTGACGGCATGGTGCTCAATCGAAACGTGCTGGCCATCGGTTCCAACGATAACGCGTCGCTTACGGTAGGCGATCTTGGGCTCTACGATTTTGATAGCGGTTCAGACAGCGGAGACGAAGACGTGATGCACACCGCAAACGGTTCTCCTGCCACGTTGGATGTTGAGGGAAGCACGAATTCTTATACCGACGAAGGTGTTAGAGTTCTCGCCTCAAATACCCTTACCGTGGGCGGCACCGAAACGCTTGACACCCATAACGTTATCATTGACGGCTCACTGACTTCAGGAGGCGCGGGAACTTTTACCGTGTCGGGTTCGTGGGATAACAACAACGATTTTAATACAGGTACAGAAACCATTACCTTTACTTCGGGCTCCGCAGAAACTATTGATTCTACGGGCGCGGTTGACGCCGATGTAAATAACGTCGTGTTCAATGGCTCCGGCGGTTCCTGGTCAGTGAACAATACGGCTCTCACCATTAACGCCGACATGCGGGTGATTGCAGGAACTGTTCAGGGTACGCAAAGTATTTCGATTGCCGGCGGCGATCTTGACTGCAGCGGCACCTGCGGCTCAATCAACATGACTGGAGGCACCGTCACCTTGTCTGGCACCGGGAACTTGGGTACGACCTCTCTTGCGTCCAATTGGACGTTTGATAGCTTGACCTTCAGCGGCACGACCACTGCCCAAGGTACCGGCACCATCACCGTCAACGAAACCCTTACGATTTCCGCAAGCCAGAGTTTCAACGCAGGAGCAAAAACCTATGCGCTTACCGATGCAGACGGCTGCGCCTGCACGCCTTTTTCTATTGGAGCAAGCGCTACGTTTACCGCGGCAAGCTCGATGTTTCAATACACCTCAACCGCCGCAACAAATATCACTGCGACTACCTATAATATTTTGGAGCTTAAGCCTTCGGGGGCGGGCGGACCAATCTATACGCTCGCAAGCGGCACCACAGCGACAAATGCAGGCACAACTTTGGGCGACGGCACCAATGCAGTCACGGTTTCAACCGCAAATAACCCCACGGTTAACATATCAGGGGATCTTAGCATTGCGGCATCCGCAACGCTTTCGGGTGCTGGCACCGGAACGATAACGGTGAACGGGGGTGACGTCACGGGTAATGGAGCCATCAGTCTTACCGGGGGCACCCTCGTGGTGGACGGGGCGTCGGGTACGGGATTCGGCGGAGCCACTGCCTGGACTTTTAACTCCCTTTCTTTCACCGGGGCTTCTTCCACGACCACAGCCACAGGAGCTGGAGGCATCATTGTGTCTTCAGTTCTGACCATTGGCGCATCACATACCTTGGATTCGAAGGGAAAGGTGTGGACGTTGTCGGGTACCGGTACGCCGTTAGTTATTACAGGGATATTGGACGATTCGAATGACAGCGGAACATTCCGATATACAGGAACGGATTCCGTCACGCCAATTATCGTTACGGCATCCACCGCCTATACTAATCTTGAAATTTATCCCGGCGCCTCAACAACACACAGATTTGGTTCGGGAACTTTTACACTAGCCGGATCCCTTGTTCTGGGAGGAAACACAAATCCCGCATCTACAGCCATAGATCTTGGGACAAATGACCCGTCAATAAACGCGGCAAGAGATATTTTGATTTGTGCGGCCACCTGTTCAAATCAGATAATCCTTACGAAAGGATCTGGCACCATTACCTTTACGGGCACCACACCAGCAAACTGGACGGATAACAATCCCACAACCAAACAGGACCTGGGGAAGGTTACGGTTGGAGACGGTTCGTCCAAGGCGGTATTGCTGGGTAGTAATGTAGTAGCAGAATCGGTTACTATCAGCAGCCAGGGCGGGCTCTCCCTTAATGGCTCAAACACGCTTACCTTAACCGGCACTGGCACCCCGCTTTCTTTGAGCGGCGACAACTTCACTGAATCAACCGGCACAGTGGTGTATAGCGGCAATGGCGCGACCAACGTAACTGCAACCACCTATTACACGCTTAATATCGGCACTTCCAACAGCGCGAATGTTGTCTATACCGCACTTGGTGCTATAGCCGTTAACAATAATCTTGATCTTCAATCGGCCGCGTCCGGTTTTACCAATACGTTTGATATGTCTACCTACGATCTTACCGTGGGAAGTACGCTTGCAGGCAACACCGGCTATATTAATGTTCCTGTGCGTTCAAGTTTTACCCAGTCCGCTTCCGGAACAACGACGGTACGAAGTTCAAACTTTGCTTCCATTCCGGTTCTTGGTGGCGCGGGTACCACGACATTTTATAATCTCAATATCGGCGAAGCCGCAAGTTGCGATTCCTATGAATTTAATCTTGCCGGCAATCTCACTGTTTCCGGAACCCTCACCATTACCGCTCACGGATGTGCTGCCATACATACGTTAGACGCGTTAGGATTTACTATTACGTTGTCGGGTACCGGCACGCCGTTCGTAAATAACGATACATTCTTATACGGCACCTCAACCGTGAACTACACCGGAACGTCCTCTGGCGTGACGGTTCTTGGCATGACCGGCACCGGAGGAACGAATGGATATCATAACCTCGGCGTTGGCACGACGGCTGACGCGACCTCGGTCGCTTATACGCTTGGCGCTGACACGACCGTGAATAACGATTTGACTGTCGGAGCGTCCAGCGGTGCGGGCATCCATACGCTGAACACAAGTTCCGCAAGCAGCTTTGCGCTTACCGCAAAGACCATTACGATTAACTCCTCCGGGGGTCTGACCGCGAATGGGTCCACTATTACAATCACCGGTACCGGCACTCCTTTTTCGCTATCAGGTACCTTCACCGCTAATTCTTCCACGTTTCGTTACACTGGTTCCTCGGCGGGAGTTACCATTACTGCCACGACCTATTCCACTCTTGAATTAAAACCCGGCGGCAACCAAACTCATACCTTTGCCGCAGGCACGTTTACCATTACTACTCTTACTATTGGCGACGGCACTAACACCACTATAGCCGCAACCGCCAATAGCCCGACGCTTAACGTTTCAGGCGATCTCACTGTTGCGGCCGCAGCTACCCTGTCGGGAGCCGGCACCGGCACCATTACGATAAATGGAAACGTCGCAGGCACCGGCACCATCAATCTCACCGGAGGCACGTTTGAGCAGCGCGTAACTTCCGCCAAAAACTTTGGCACGACCTCCGGCTCCTCCCCATGGGACTTTAATAACCTTACGTTCTCAAACGGCAACGTCACCTCAACCGCTGTCACCATCACTACCCAGTCAGCATCAGGCACCATGGGAGTCGCAGGTATTTTACGAATAGGAAAATCAGGCGATGCTGCGGGTGCTACTACTACACTGGACGCCGTGGCCGCTGGCAACCGCATCTGGACTCTCTCTGGTATCGGAGGCGATCCGTTTCAGATTCTTGCGGATCCCGCAGGCGCAATTACGAACGGTACGATGCGCATGCAATATAGCGGCAACAATCCCGGCGGTGACACTACGATACAGGCCGCAAACTACTGGCGGCTTGAGACGAACGGCACAGAAACTTATCGGTTGGAGGCCGATACGGTCGCAGCAAATGAAGTTACTATTTTAGCAGGAACGCTTGATGTGAACGGATTTGCGCTCACCAGCAATGGTGCGTTAGCCGTGAACGGGACGCTGCAGGGCTCGACAGACGTAACGGTGGCAACCGATGTTTTTGGCACGGGCACCATTAATCTTGGCGGGGGTACGTTTACTCAGCGCGGGCTCTCCAACCATAGTTTCGGTTCCAACGGAGGAAGTAATGATTGGACGTTTAATAATCTTACAATGTCTAATTCTTCCGGTTCCAGCACCCGTACCATTTCTCCTCCTGTCAACGCAACGCCGGGCGATATCATCGTCACCGGCACTTTTACCCTCGGACCCTCAACCGATACCTTTGGTACTACCTTTGACAACGAAACCGCAAACGACAGGGTGTTGGATATTGAGAATATGACGATCGATGCTGACGGGACTTTGCAAGCTTCATCGTCCGTAGCGTTTCGCGTATCGGGCAACTGGACAAACGCCGGAACGTTTACCGCAAACTCGGGCACGGTGACTTTTGACGGTACCGGCGCAACCTCCTTAAACTCTGGCGGGACTGGCGTTGGCAAAGCGTTTAATATACTTTCCTTGGCAAAAACAGCAGCTGCCAGCGTGACGCTTTCTACAAACGATCTTGATATAAACGACAATCTTTCCATTACAACTGCCAACACGACCTTGGATGTTTCGGCAACTTCATGCGGAGGCAGTACGAGAAGTTGCAACATCAATGTTGCCGGCAGTTGGTCAAACTCCGGAACCTTCACGCGTCAAACCGGCACGGTAACGTTTGATGCCGGAGCCGTCGGCAAAACCATAAGTGATGGCGGCTCGCCTTTTTATGATCTTGCGTTTACGGGTTCAGGCGGCGGATGGACGTATACGGATGGTTCGGCGACCGCGCCAAACTCTACGAGCGTATCAAATGGCACCGTTTTATTCGTCAATGCGCGCTACGGTTCAAACGTAAACCTCTCTGTTACCGGCAGCGGTACCCTTACGGTAGATCATTACCTTGGCGCACATACTGTGAATGCGACTTCGACCGTAACCGGAGATATAGATACCGCCGCAAACGATATAACAATTTCCGAGGCCGGCAGTAATGCGACCGTGTGGTTGCACAACGGTACGAATTGGGGAAGCGCGGCTGCCTCACAAACGACCGAAACCGTAGCAAGTGGAACCGAAGCCCTTGATGGGAAGATAACAACCCCGGGTACTGCAGGGGCAATCCGCATTCGAGAATTTTCGATGACCGCCTCGGCGAGCTGTCCGGGGGCGGGCTGTGCGCTGTATCGCTATAACATCCAAGTGAACCAGCAGAACAATTGGCAGTATGGTGAGTACGATTATTACGACGATTACGGCCAGAACTATTTGACATCTTGTTGGGCAGGATCCACAAATGCGTGCAATAACGATTCAACTGACGACGACACCATCGGTGCCTCGTGGCACCGGGCTGCTCCCGCAACTTACAATAGCCCTTATACGTGCCAGGCGGGGACTGATGACCCGGAAGTCAACGAGGCGCCAAATCCTTGTCTGAATGAGGCGTCAACGAACGGGTCGCAGTTTATCGGCATGTTAACCGGTCTTGCATTCAATCTTTCTTCGACATCAGTAACAATTCCGCAGCTCAATGCCGTGAATAACTTTACAGACGCGACGCAGACGACCACCGCAACAGTTTCAACATCAGCAACCAATGGCTACCGCTTAACTTTGTGGGCGGCGCAGCTTTTGACGCGTGTGGGCGGATCTGAAACCATATCGATGTTTGATGACGATGGCACAGTACCCAATTCAGCCCCGCTTGATTGGAATAGTAATTGCCAGAGCGCCGATGAATGCGGCTTTGGTTACCATACAAACGATGCAACATTGGGGGATGGCACAGCAAACCGTTTCTCGGCCGCCGGCTGCGGAGGGGACTCAAAATGCTGGGCAGGATTTCTCACTACAGGAGAAGGGGCTTTGGTTGGCGATTCGGGCGGTCCGGCATCTGGAGCCGCAACCATTGTCAGTTATAAAGTGTCGGTTGACCTCACAACCCTTGCCGGGGAGTATCAGACAACGCTCGTGTATATCGTTACGACACAGTACTGATATGTACAAATCAACACGAATAGGAATGCGAATCTCTACGAACGTACTATTCCTTTCGTGTTTATTCTTGCTCGTGCCTGTTCGCGTTGCTTCCGCCCAGGTGTACCCTGTCTTAACCATTCTTGAACCCGAAGAAGGGCAGGCGCATGCATCGGGTACAGAGGTGGTGGTTCGTTTTTCGGTTCAAAATTTCAGCTTACGAGAGGACGGTGGGCATGTTCATATGTGGGTTGATGCTAATGGATTCGTGCACAACGAGGCGCGCGAGTTTTTCTCGCAAGACGCCGTGAATCTCGGTGTGCTTTCCGAAGGCGCGCATAACGTAAAGCTTGAGTTGACGACCGAAAATCATATTTCGTTTAATCCCCCCATCCGCGCATCCGTAAATTTCCAAGTGGGCGAGAGTGCTGTTTCTTCGGTAGCAGAACCAACAAATACGGCGCGCGGCGTTTCGCTGCAAAAAAATAATCTAACTCTCGTTGGAACAATTGCGATAGGTGCCGGCGCATTGTTTTTGGCAGCCGTGTTTCTCGCCGCAAAATTTATCAAAAAGGCGTCGTAGGGTGAGCTTATGGAATACGAACGAAAACAAATCAGCAAACGAAATTATACGAACGCTATTTTTCTTTGTTCGTGCCTGTTCGTTTTCTTGTTCGTATCCATTCGTGTTGTCAATGCTCAGGTATCGCCGTCTCTTGCGGTATTCCCTGAAAAGTTTGAGTTTCCGGTGTCGCGCAGCGAGGTGCGGGAAGAGGAATTGCGCGTTACCAATACAGGAGATGTTCCGATACCGCTGCGTTTCCGCCTCGTTCGGTGGGATGCAGCAGATGAAGTGGGCGGCATTAATTATTTTGAGCAAAAGGAGGATTCTTCGTTTGATATTATCCAGTGGATATCCTTCAGCGAGGCCGATGTGATCCTTGAAGCGAAAGAGACACGGAAAATTCCGTTTACGATAACCGTACCCGCCAACGCGGAACCCGGAGGAAAATACGGCGCCATTTTTGTCGAGCCGGCATTCCCCGATTTTTATTTCGCAGAGGGCGCGACCCGCGTATTGCCGAAAATTGGGATATTGTTGTTGCTAAATATTCCTACGGCTGACCTTGAAGGAGAAATAATGGGCGCAACTTCGGTTGAGGAGTTTACAATTTCCGGACGGTCGAATGTTTTGTCGCAAGCCGCTTCGCGTGTTGTTTCTTTGTTTCGCGCCCCGCTTTCGGCATTTGCGGCAGAGCCAGCCGTATCGGTGGACGTTTTTTCAAAAACGCCTTCCGATCTTGTCTTGCGCATAAAAAATAATGGTATTGCGCATCTTCGTCCGCATGGTCGGCTTTCGGTACACAACACCTTTGGCGCAAAAGTTGCAGAAGCGGAGCTTGCCGCAACAACCATTCTTCCCGGGAAAATTAGAAAGTTTCCCATTATGCTTTCGCAGACCAATGTACCCTTACTGCCCTCATTTGCCGAGCGGCAGTTAGCGCTTGGGCGCTACCGAGCGACCGTGGTGCTTGAGGGCGCAGGAGAGGAAGAACCGTTAGTGCAAACGCTATCATATTGGATATTCCCGTGGCCTGGTTTTTTGATGCTCTTTTTGGTTTCGGCACCTCTCGTGTTTACGGGATGGCGTTTGCGGAATCGTTTTACTGGAGCGGTCGCGGCATTGCTTTCGGGAGTGGGGGCTGGAAAGAGAAAATGAAGAATTGTGAATATGTGCTAGTGGATTATGTGGTATAATAAAAAGGTATTGCCTGGTAGAGATACCAGGCGAGAAGGAGGTGAGGAAAATGGTAAAAAACCTTAGAAAATCAGGTAAAATTGGTATCGCGGCATTGTTGGGTGTGGCAATCGTGCTTGCTATGAGCGGGCTATATCTTTTGGTGCGGCCAGCGGAGGCATTAGCACTTTCAAGCCGTAAAGACACGCTGCAGGACTCGCGGCACGGCCAATTATCGCGGCATACGTTTGTATTTACCACTGCAACCGCATTAAGCACTGATTCGGGCGCTGGTGCGGACTTCTCTGTGGTGTTGAATTTTCCAACCGATGCGGGGGAAGGTGATCCGTACGGCACATCGGTTCCAAACTTTGTGGCCGCAAACATGGGCTTTTCTTGCACGGGCGGCGATTGCGCATCGCACACATTTACGGTTACCGATGTTGAGGAATCTAATAACGGAGGTTCCGCTGCGAACGACGAATTTCTTGTAGCGGTCTCAAGTAACGTCACCGGCGATCTCGACCTAGGGGCAGTCGTCACTTTGACTTTTGGTGCGTCTTCCGGCGCCCAACGGCTTACCAATCCGGCAGATAACGTAGGATGTACTGATGGCGCAACTTCCGCTGATGCCGACATTTGTACCATCACCGTTGCAACATCGGAAGCAATAACCGGTACGACGCCAGCCGCGGTAGACAGCGGCAATGTACTTACCGCTCATATTTCAGGAGTAGCGGTTTCGGTAACTGTTGCGGAATCACTAACCTTCCAAATTAATAGCGAAACAAACGCGAACTGCGACACGCAGTTTTCTGCCCTTGGTGGACCAGACACGTCTTCGTCGGCTGTGAACTTTGGCACGATCTCCTCAACCGATACATTGTTGCATGCTTGTCAGTTTCTGAAGGTGGCGACAAATGCCTCGGGTGGATATGTTGTAACCGCAGAGGAAGATACGAGCTTAAACCGCACAGGAACCGGAGATCTTACAGTTGACGATGCCATTTGCGATGCGGGAACTCCCTGCGATTTCGATACAGAAGGCGCATGGATAACGGTGACTCGAAATGGGTTTGGATACTCCTGTAAGACCAAATCGGGAACCTCGGTCTGTAACTTCACGACAGAAACGACGAATTATAAGGCCTTCGCGTGCCAGAGCTCAACGGCTGCCGATTGCGATCCTACTGACGGACCGCTTGCAAAACAAAATGTCATGAGCGATGGTGGTGCGGTGAGCGATGATCAGGCATATATTGAATATAAGCTTTCTGTAGGCGCAACGCAGCCGTCTGGTACCTACGACAATTCGATTACTTATATTGCGACCCCAACCTTTTAGTTTCAGCCCGCGGCTTACGCAAAACTAGACAAAACTCTGCCGCGGGCTTGAAGGGTTGGCGATTGTTTTCCCTTGTAAGGCGTGCTAATATGCACATCACATGAAAAAAATATTTGTTCTCACATTATCTATAGGGATGAGCACTGCATTATTGGGAGCATTTCCTGCAGCGGCCCAGACCGATGCGGGTAAAACCATTGCGATTTCTCCGTTGACGTTTGAAATTACGGCAAATCCGGGTGACGTTATTACTAATGCCTTACGGGTGTTTAACCCGGGGGAAGATACGGTTGCCGTAGCGGTGCATGTGGAGGATTTTTCGCCGTCCGGGGAAACGGGACAAGCAGTCGTTTCAGCGCCAGAAAGCACCACCTATTCCATTGTTTCCTGGACCAGCATAGAGAATTCGGAACTGGTGTTGGGTCCCAAGGAACAGGCAATTGTAAACCACACTATCCGTGTGCCGTTTAATGCGGAGCCGGGCGGACATTACGGCGCCATTACCGCCGAAGTGCGTTCGGGAGCAGTTACTGGCGGAACTGGAATCGCGGTTTCCCAGAAAGTTGCGTCGCTTTTGTTGGTTGCGGTTGCGGGGGATGTACAAGAATCGCTTACGATAAGCGATTTTGTCGGTCCTGGGAATGTGGTTTTGGACGCAAGCGCAGTAAAGTTTGCCTCGCGGTTTGATAATCAAGGCAGCGTGCATCTAAAACCCCGCGGTTTCGTGACTATTACGGATACCTTTGGAAGAGAAATTGCAACAGTTGCGCTTGATCAGAAGAATGTGCTTCCTGGATCCAAACGCGTCATCGAGACCACATGGCAGCCAGAGGGATTCGTTATTGGGCGCGTGAATGCGCAACTTACTGCGATTTACGGTTCAACAAACGAACCATTGGCGGCGACCACTTCTTTTTGGGTAATTCCCATGCGAATCGTGGGTCCGGTTGGTGGCGGCTTGCTTTTGTTCTTGGTTTTTGGGTTTGTCTTTCGAAAACGCTTTGCTCTCGCGTTCTCTATTTTTGTACGCGGCCAGCATACGGCAAATAAATAGGAGTAGGGAATAGTGAGCGGGGAAGAAGCAAAAGGAATGACAGAACGTATTCTTTTTGCTTGCCCTCATTATTTTCTATTGCAGCTGGTTGATGCGTTTTTTCCATTGTGCAGTTTTTATTTTATTTTTTTCCGTTTTGTTTGCGGGATGGTTTTTTTTCGTAAACGCATCGCATACGCCGGAAACGCAACCGCAAACGCGTAACGTCGGCATTTCTATAGAAGTGCCGTGTGTGGGGGAAGGATGCGCGGCAGAGCAGGTTCCCGAACCGGGTCCGGGTCCCAGGGATACTCGTTCAGCGCTCGTGGTGGAGGGCTTTGCCTCGCCCGGAGCGCTTCTTTTTATTACCTTAAACGATGCGGTCGCTAAAACCGCTGCCGTGTCATTGTCAGGTATTTTTTCTGAAAGCATAACCGGGCTGTCGCCAGGTTCAGCAAAGGTCGGATTATTTGCGGTTGACTCTGGCGGCTTTACTACGCCGACAGTATCGGTTGACATCGTATTGTTTGAGGCGCAGACCACGCGCGTCTTTGATGTCTTATTGCCTCCGACCATTACGGTAAACAACAAAGAGGAAAACCAGTTGACAGGAATTGTCGAAGAAGTCGCCATAAGGCAAGGCGAGCGTATTTTGGTATCCGGCCAGACCTTTCCGCGCGCAATTGTGCGCGCTACGCGCTTCCCTGATCGACAAACTCAGGAAGTGCTTGCAGACGGCAGGGGAAGGTGGGAAGCAATTTTTGCCACCGATAAACTTATAGGAAGTTATACGGTTTCTGCGCGTAGCCAGCTTTTATCAGGTCTTTTATCCGAGCCGACAAAAACCGTTGCGTTTGTTGTCATCCCGCTTCCCGGACGGGAGCCCTCGCCGCCGCGCGAACCAGGCATTCCTCCTCCGTTACGCCCTGGAGGTCCCGTGCCCGAATATATTGATTTGAATGGCGATCGTTTGGTGGACATCCGCGATTTTTCTATTTTGTTATATAACTGGGGAACGCCAAAAGACCCGAGAGCCGATTTAAACAGCGATGGCGTGGTAAATCTTATTGATGTTTCCATCATGCTTTATTGGTGGACCGGATAGTCAAGGATATGGTACAGCGGATTTTTAGTTAACATCTAAGTTTCTGGTTTATGAGAAAATTTATTACCTTTTTTATTTTTGGTTTTTTATTCTTTTTGAGTATACAAAAAGCAGAAGCTGCCCAGTTATTGCTTTATCCTGATCCACTTGAGATTCCTGTTGGTGAAACCGGCTTATTGGAACTACGGCTTGATACGGAGCAGGAAGACGTAAATGCGGCAGAGATTGTGCTCAATTTTCCTCCCGGGGCGTTGGTAGCGCGTGATATATTATTGGGAGGATCGGTTTTGCCCCTAATACCCGAGACGCCCTTTATTGGTATTGATTCGTTAAAGATCGTCGCGGGAGCCCCTGCCGGATTTAACGGGTCGGGAACTATTGCACGAATTGTTTTTTCAGCAAAAGAAGGCATAAGCGCTGATTCCGCAGCCATTTCGTTTGACGACCGCACGAGAATATTTTTAAACGATGGCAAGGCAACCCCAACCTTGGTTACAGCCAGGCCCGCGCGGGCAGTTTTCTTATCGGCATCTTCCATTGATCTTATTTCTACTACCCATACCGATCAAACCCAATGGCATAACAGGGATACTGCGGTGATGAAATGGGAGGCCCGAGAGGGCGCAGCATATTCATATGAGGTGTCGCGCGACCCTTATGCCGTGCCCGATGGTACGTCCGACAATCCGGTTGGTGATATCCAGGTAGGCCCGCTGGAAGACGGAATTTATTATTTCTCGCTCTGTGAGCTTGCGGTGTACGAAGGGGGTTTTGCGTGTCGCAGGAACGCACAACAGCAGCCGGATGTTGCTCGTTTTCGCCTTATGATTGATTTGACTTCCCCGGAATCGTTTGAGGTCTTCGTTGCGAAAACCAAGGATGTCTTTGAAGGCGATTATTGGTATGCGGTATTTGCGCCACGCGACGCGATGTCGGGCATTCTAAAAGTTGAAGTTGCCGAGGCCAAAGGGAATGAAGATCCATTATGGGCCGAAGCGGCAAGTCCTTATGCGCTGCGTGATCAGAATCGTGTTTCAACTCTTTTGGTGCGTGCTACCGACCTTGCCGGCAACATCCAGGAGGCAAGCGTTTCGCCGCAACCACAAGTTTTTCCCTGGTATGTTCCTGTAGCAGCTGCGGCCGTGCTCTTGATGCTTATTTTGCTTGTGCAAAAGATGCGATCGCGAGGAAAAACAATGCACGGTATAATACATACTATGGATGAGCAAACCGCGTAGAAGCAGGTTTATTTATGCGTATTCGATTATTTAAAGTCGTTGTTCTTATATGCGTAATATTTGTAACGCAGGTCGGTTTTCTCTTATTCGCTTCCTTTTCTACTCAAGCGCAAACAGGGGCGGTGCTAAAACTTGTCCCGGCCTCTGGAACCTTTTATGTGGGCAAAACCTTTGACGTTTCGATCGTCGTTGATACGGGGCCGCAAGCCATTAATGCGATAGCAGCCGAACTGCACTTCTCTCCGGAAATTATTCAAGTTACCAACCCCGCTGCCGGTTCTTCTATTGTGAGTTTATGGTCAGCCCCCCCGACCTTTTCTAATGAAGAAGGAATCGTGCGGCTACAGGGCGGTATTCCATCCCCTGGTGTGAAAACCTCGCAAGGCGTGGTAACCACGTTGACGTTTCGTGCGATGCAGCCGGGGAATGTTTCGTTGATTTTTACCGGAAACTCGCAGGTATTAGCAAATGATGGCCGTGGTACCAATATCTTGTCCTTAACCGTTGGTGCAACGTATCGTATTGAACTGCCGCCGCCCGAGGGACCGGCCGTAACATCTTCTACCCATCCCGAACAAAATGCCTGGTACCGTTCGCGTGGCCCATCTTTACAATGGTTGACAGAAGAAGGAGTAAACGATTTTGCGTTTTTCCTTGATCAGGATGCCGGAGGAGCGGTGGACATCAGCCAATCACGCGGCTTGGTTACGGCTACATCGTATACCGAGTTGGGTGATGGGCTGTGGTATTTTCATATTCGTGCAAAAAAAGGTGATACATGGGGCGGTACCACGACATTTTTAATCCGCATAGATGGAACGTCTCCTGCCGACTTTGAGATAGATTTTGCTCCGGGGAGTGTATCGAGCGATCAAAGGCCCTTCGTAAATTTTGTTACAACCGATGCCTTGTCGGGCCTGAATCGCTATGAGGTTCGCATTGTTCCGACGAGCGGTAATTCTGTCGCACAAATTGAATCAACCACATCGTTTTTCGTTGCGGCGCAACCGCCGTATCGTACGCCGGAATTAGCACCCGGGGGATACGATGTAATCGTGCGCGCATATGACAATGCTGGCAATGTGACCGAATCCATCGGCCATATTACGATTACCGCCGGCGCTATTGCGTTTCTGTCGTCTGGAGTAAAATTCGGGCCGTGGTTTATTCCGTGGTGGTTGCTTTCGCTTTTGATTGTCGGTTTTGCTGGGGCGGGATTTTTTGCATGGCGTCATCAGCATATGCGCCATAGGCATTTGAAAAGAAAACTCGATGAAGATCTTTTAGCTGTGCGTGAACGATTACGCAAGGATTTTTCTGAAGTTTCCGAACGTCTTGCCGAAGAAGAACATTTAAAATCGCGACTGGAAGAGCAACTTACGCGGCTGGAATCCTATGGGAAAAAGGACGGCCGTATTTCATTGAAAATCCTTATTCTCGTTGCTTCATTTTTTGCGTTGGCGATTTTGTTGGGGCAAGGAGTGCCACTTTTCGCACAAGAACAGGAACTTCCTACGATTCCGGGTTTTGTCCAAAAGACCGATTCCTTGGGCGGTATTGTTCCTCTTATTACAACGTTTCGAGGACAGCTTGGATCAGATGAACTTCTCTATCTTGGGGGTACGGCTCCCCCGGATACCATCGTTATGATTTCTTTTGCGCAGGAGCAACAAGAACCATTAGTTGTGGAAACGCGAGCCGATCGGGATGGCCGGTGGTCGTATCTGCACCCTCGGTTTTTGCAGCCGGGCGTTTATAGGGTTTTTGCGCGCATACGGGATGATTTGGGTGCTTTATCTGATTGGGGTCCGCAGGTAACTATTGAGGTAGTTTCTCGGACCGTTTCGGTTGGCGGCCTAACCTTGTCATTCGCAACGGTTATTGGCATTGCAAATATCCTTTTGATAATCATTGCCGCTATCTTAGGGTTTGCTGCGTTGTGGTTTAATCGAAGAAGTCATGGGTTGCGCGATCGATTACGTCGAGAAATTCACGAGGCCGAGGCAACGGTACAAGAGGGATTCCGTTTGCTGCGGCGCGATATCGAAAAAGAATTGGAACTTGTTGGCGTTGCCGATTTCCCTTCTCGTAGACTCTCCAAGGAGGAAAAAGAACAGCGCGAAAAACTGGTCGTGGATTTGCAAGCAATCGAGGAGAGGGTACGTCAAGAAGTTGAAGATATTGAGCAAGCCCTCTAATTGCAAGGGTATGAGGGATAAGGTATAGGGGATAGGGAATTATTTCCTTATCCTTTTTCTGTGGGGCGGTAGTCCCGACGTTTCATTGATTATTTTATAAAAGAAGTCGGGATTCCGACCCCGATGGCGTCGGAATTCAGTTCAAATGCTGGGGGCGTAGCTCAGCGGTAGAGCATCCGCCTTGCACGCGGAAGGTCAGGAGTTCGAATCTCCTCGCCTCCATCAGCGTTTTCCTCCGCTCGTTATCAACGGGATCACGAAAAACATAGTCGCATGCGCTCCTTGTTTTTCGGGACATACCGGGGGTCGCGGGTTCGAATCCCGCTCGCTCCATTTTTGTTAACCACGCCGTTTCATTTCACGAGGCGGCGTTGTGTTACAATATCAATACATCATTCACGTATGCCTTACGATGTGATTATTTTTATCGCGAGCTTGTTTACAGTAATTGTCGGCGCAAATTTGTTTGTAAGTGCTGCCTCGTCTTTTGCTCGCGTCTTGCGTCTTCCTGAAATTGTGGTTGGCGCGACCGTGGTAAGTATTGCAACTACGGTTCCGGAAATGTTCGTATCATTTTTTTCCGGCATTGAATCCCACGAAGGGGTGGCTTTAGGAAATATCCTTGGAAGTCCTTTGGTAAATTTAGGGCTTATTGCGGGCGTGGTTTTTATTTTTGCCCATCCTTCACACGAGTTGGAAAGCCACGGGTTAGGCATAAGGCGCATTTCGGGTCTTGTGGCCGTGAGCTTCGCGGTACTTCTTATGATGTTATTGGTTGATGTCATCCCGCCGTTATTGGGAGTGGGGTTAATTTTGATTGCGTTTGCGTATCTTGGATTTATATTGTGGTATACGTTTGCAGACATTAAGACGCGTCCGGTAACGGTTGGTCGAGCGCTCGTTAAGGATGGGAGGCGTGATATGATTCGTTTTATCATCGGCAGCATTTTACTTATAGTCGGCGCTTATTTTTTGGTTTCCAGCGCCGCAACACTCGCCCGCATGTTACAGATACCAGAGGCCTTTATTGGTTTGACATTCATCGCGATAGGAACTTCGTTGCCGGAACTCATCACAGCGCTTGTTTCATTGGTGCGGAGGCGCGAAGAGCTTGCGTTGGGTAACCTTGCTGGTGCGAGCTTATTAACGCTGACCTTGGCGTTTGGCATTGCGGCAGTAAGCGGTACCGTGCGGGTATCGCCGCAATTGGCAACCGTTGAGGCGCCTCTTATTGTCTTTTTTTCGGTCCTCATGCTGTTGGCGACTCTTATGCCTCAACGCAGAAGCATTTTTGGCGCGACACTAGTAATTTCATATGGTGCATATCTCGTCTTTTTCGGGGTTTTCCGTTAAAAACGCTTTATCCACAGAAGTGCTTTGGATTTTTGTCAAGTATGAGAGAATGAGTAGGACGTCCGCTTTGCCTTCGTCAAGGTACGGCGGGCAACACCGCTGCCCAATTAAAAGCTTAGGCAGCAGTAATGAAAGGAGGTGAGATTAGTATGCCAGCAAATACAACACTCTGGTCTGAAGTGATCGTTGGCTCCTTCCAAAATCTTTGGAGCCGGTTTTTGCTTTTTGTCCCGCAGCTTGTGCTTGCCATCGTCATCTTTCTTATCGGTTGGATTATCGCCTTGGCTCTTGAGCAGGTCATCGCGCGAGTGCTCAAGATGGCGAAGTTGAACGAAGGGCTTGAGCGGGCGGGCGTGAACGATGTTTTCAAGAAAGCGGAAGTACCATTGGATGGAAGCAAATTCGTTGCGGCTCTTGTGCGTTGGTTTTTGGTATTGGTATTTTTGTTTGCCGCCGCGGATATGCTTGGTTTGTCGGCACTCACCGCATTTCTTGAACAAGTATTGTTATATATTCCTAACATCATTGTTGCAGCCCTCATTCTTTTGGTGGCGGGCGTAGCCAGTGATTGGTTAGACCGACTTGTAGGCGGTGCGGTGAAAGCTTCCGGTTTTGGTTATGGCAAGCTTGCGGGAGGCGTTGCGCGTTGGTCTGTTTTCGTTTTTGGTGCCATCGCGGCCCTTCAGCAACTTGGTATTGCAACGCAGATTCTGCAGACCTTTATAACGGGTGTGATAGCGATGATTGCGTTGGCCGGAGGAGTGGCTTTTGGTCTTGGAGGAAAAGATGCCGCGGCAGAAGTATTGAACAAATTCCGAGAGCGCATGGAACGATAAGGATGTTTATGGCAACACAGAAAACCCCCAAGCCATGGGGGTTTTCTTTTTCTCATTTACTTGACAAGGTGCTTTGCTTGCATATAATGAGGATACCTCTTATTGGAGGGGAGAAGATAAGAATTATGAATAGCGTATTTTTAGTAACTGTTAAGCCAACCAATACGTAGGGCCAGGCGCTTTTTATGCGTGTCCCGCTGGTTGGCAGCGGGTTTTTCTTTTTTGTTTTTGCAAAACCAGCGTTTTAATATGTTGTAAAACCGATGGTTTTGGAAAAGCGGGAAAGCCATTCTTTGATAAATCAAAACGGAGTTAAATATTATTTATGGTGGCAGATAATGCGTCCTGCTTATTTGCCATCGCGACTTTGCTTGCCTGATAGGCATTGCAAAGTCATCACACATTGCTAGCCGAGGTAAAAGGGCATAGCGTGGATGCCTTGGCAGGAGATGCCGATGAAGGACGTGGCGTGGCTGCGATAAGCTTCGGGGAGGTGCTGAGCAACCTATGATCCGGAGATTTCCGAATGGGGAAACCCGCCGATGACGAATCATCGGTACGCCGATGCTTCGCATCGGGAATTTCAAGATACAAGATACAAGAAACAAACAATATTCAATAACCAATTTCCAACCGTTTGGATTTTGGAATTTGTTTGCACCTTGTTTCTTGGTGATTGGAGCTTCCGCTGCGGAGCAGCGGTGTGGGAACCTGGTGAAGTAAAACATTTCAGTAACCAGAGGAAAAGAAAATAAGCCATCACAGTTTTCTGCTTTCAGTTTTCGGCCGTCAGGTTTTCCTGATAGCTGATTACTGATAGCTGATTGCTGTGATAGCCATTCCCGTAGTAGCGGCGAGCGAACCGGGAAGAGCTCAAACCTCGCTTACCGTAGATTTATTTCTAAGGAAGGCGGGGGGTTGTAAGAGAAAAACGTCTAGGAGCAATCTTGGAGGGAGTAAAGAAGTTGAGAGTTGGTTAGCCAAATACCCTGGAATAGGGTGACCATAGAGGGCGATCGTCCCGTAGGCGAAAATCCTCTCATACTCCTTGTTTTTTATCTTGAGTACCCCGACATACGTAGACGTCGGGGGAAACAAGCAGGCCTAGCCTGCTAAAGCTAAATACATCTCCTGACCGATAGTGAACAAGTACCGTGAGGGAAAGGTGAAAAGTAGGCCGGTGAGGCCGGTGAAATAGAACCTGAAACGCTATGCTTACAAAGAGACAACGCCGATGCTTCGCATCGGGAATGTCAAATGTCCAAGCTCAAATGTCAAATAGATGCCGAATAACTCAAGGTCCAAACGCATTTTGGATTTTGGGTATTGGGATTTTAAATTTTGTTTGACATTTTGATTTTGGAATTGGGATTTCCGACGCGAAGCGTCGGTTATGTCGTGCTTTTTGCAGAACGATCCAGCGAGTTCAACCGTACCGCTTTGGCAAACTACATTATATGTAGAGAGCCGTAGGGAAACCAAGTCCGAACAGGGCGAATGCCACTTCTCACTTCGTTCGAAGTGGAATATCAAATCACAAGATCAAAAATGTCATTTTGACATTTAGGTTTTGGATTTAGAATTTCCACCCGAGCGGAGCGAGCGGTGGTACGGTGGTACGGCAGAGACCCGAAGCCAGGTGAGCTACCCATGACCAGGGTGAACCCCGTGTGAAAGCGGGGGGAAGCCCGAACCCGTTAGCCGTGCAATACTATGGGATGAGTTGTGGGTAGGAGTGAAAAGCTAATCGAACCTGGGAATAGCTGGTTCTCCCCGAAAAGAGTTTTGGCTCTGCGCGCATCGAATCTATCCGGAGGTAGAGCACTGGATGATTATCATTGGGGCAACCCAGGATCATCAATCAAACTCCGAATGCCGGAAAGAACTAATGCGCAGTAAGACCGTGGGGGCTAAGCTCCATGGTCGAGAGGGAAACAGCCCAGATCGCCGTCTAAGGCCCCAAAATCTACGCTCAGTGCAACAAAGGAGGTACCGCTTCAGAGACACCGAGGAGGTTGGCTTAGAAGCAGCCACCCTTTAAAGAAAGCGTAACAGCTCACTCGCTCAGAGGTGGTGCGCCGAAAATGTCCGGGGCTTAAGCGTAGTGCCGAAGACGCGAATCACCGTGCCTCACTTTTGTTCGGCACGGAAATGTCAAATGTCCAAGCTCAAATGACAAATAAATACCAAACGACTCAATGCCCAAACGCGTTTTGGATTTTGGATGCTAGAATTTTATATTTTATTTGACATTTGGATTTTGGAATTGGGATTTCCGCGGCGAGCAGCAGCGAGGCGCGGTGGTGGTAGGGGAGCATCTCTTGTGCTTTGAAGCCCTTCCGTAAGGAAGTGTGGAGCGCAAGGGAGAGAGAATGCTGGAATGAGTAACCGCAAGCCCGGTGCAATCCCGGGCCGCCGAAAACCCAAGGTTTCCGTGGCAATGGTAATCAGCCACGGGTGAGTCGGGACCTAAGGGAAAGCCGAAAGGCGTACCTGATGGACAGCAGGTTAATATTCCTGCACCTCGATTCATTTCGAAGGAGTGACGGATTCTAGTAGTCAAAGCGTGTTATTGGATTCACGTCCGGGGCATAAGGAAGCTTTCGAGGCAAATCCCGAAAGCACAATTCCAAGTGCAGCGGAAATTTCGACTTTCGAGTCGGAAAATTTTGGCGAGCAGGATTCCCAGAAAAACTTCTAAGGTTCAATGAATCGAGCCCGTACCGGAAACCGACACAGGTGGGTGCGTGGAGAACACGAAGGCGAACGGGTGATTCCTCGTTAAGGAACTCGGCAAAACAGCGGCCGTAAGTTCGCAATAAGGCCTGCCAGTGCTTCGCACTGGAAATTTCAAGATATAAGATGCAAGAAACAAACAATATTCAATAACCAATTTCCAACCGTTTGGATTTTGGAATTTGTTTGCACCTTGTTTCTTGGTTATTGGAGCTTCTAGTGCGGAGCGCTGGCTGCAACAAAAGACCCCTGGCGACTGTTTATCAAAAACACAGGTCCCTGCGAAGTGGTAACACCACGTATAGGGGCTGACGCCTGTCCAGTGCTGGAACCTTAACTTTGCCGGTCGCTGCGCGACTCGGCACGCGGACCAACGCAGACCGAACGCAGACTAACGCAGAAACATTTCCGCGTAAGTCCGCGTAAAGTCAGCGACTGTCAGCGTGCGAAGCCGCGTAGCGGCTGAGCGAACGAAGGGCCAGTGAACGACCGCGGTAACTATAACCGTGTTAAAGTAGCGAAATTCCTTGACGGGTAAGTTCCGTCCCGCACGAAAGGCGTAACGACTGGGGGACTGTCTCAACG
>MHSS01000014.1 GCA_001822835.1 Candidatus Terrybacteria bacterium RIFCSPHIGHO2_01_FULL_48_17
GTCGGGAAACCGCGGAGGGAGTCATAAAAATAAAATAAAAAATAAATAAAAAAGAAGAGGCATACTATGAGAAGTTTACCTCATATCTATCTTACCATGAAACCAAAACAGCGCGTCAACCGCGCTGCTCTTGACTTTCAAAAAAGATATCGCGAAATACAATCTTAGCGCTTCAAGCGCCTGCGCAGAAATGAGGGAACCTCAAATGGATCTTCTTCTTGTTGCTGCTCCCCTTCTTTATATACCTGGACCCGCGGCTGCGCGGTAAATTCTGCCTCATCCCTCATCGAATCGGCGACCACAAGGGGTTCCCGCTGGCCTTCTTTGCCTATTTTCTCTGAAAGCCCCGTTGCGATAACCGTTACGCGCACCTCATTTTTGCGCAATGAACGGTCTACTAAAGCGCCAAAGATAATCCGCGCTTCTGGATCGGCCGACTCTGTAATGGCCTTGGCGATTTCATTTACATCTTGCATCCCAAGGTCTTTTGATCCCGTAACCGTAAAGAGAATTCCGCGGGCACCCTCCATAGAAGCGTCCACCAAGGGGGAGGAAACAGCGGCTTTTGCCGCTTGTACGGCCTTCCCTTCGCCCACAGCCCTCCCAAGCCCCAGAATGGCAATGCCGGAGTCAGCCATAATGGTACGCATATCGGCAAAGTCAACATTTATAAGGCCCGGAACCGTGATAACGTCAGAAATCCCCAAAACCGCGTTTTTCAAGATGTCATTGGCGGCACGAAAGGCCGAAAGCAATGAGGTTTTACGGTCAATGGTATCCAAAAGCTTATCGTTCTCAATAGTAACGATTGCATCAACGTTTTTGCGCAATTCATTCCATGCCTCGGTTGCGATACGAGTCCGCTGATGCCCCTCGAACGCAAAGGGAAGCGTCACTATGGCTACGGTAAGTGCGCCGTTTTTCTTTGCAAGCTCAGCAATAATCGGGGCTGCTCCCGAGCACGTTCCCCCACCCAAGCCGCCGGTTACAAAAACCATGTCGGCGTCTTTTACGTGTGCTGCGATCTCCTCCCGACTTTCTTCCGCAGCACGACGGCCAACCGCAGGATCCATACCCGCCCCAAGGCCCCGCGTAAGATCTTTGCCGAGCCGCAGCTTTTTATGGGCCTGTGCGGCATGTAAGTCCTGCGCGTCGGTATTCATAGCGATAAGCTCGACATTACGCGCTTTTGTCGAAGTCATATAGGTTACGACGTTATTGCCGGATCCCCCCACGCCCACAACTTTTATATTGGCGAAGTTTTCGTATGGTGGTTTTACAGAAGGCATATGTTTTTAGGGAAGCAACGAACGAAGAAATCCTTTCACCGTTTTTGAAACATCCTTTGGGAGTCCAGGAAGGGAAATGCGCGTAAGGCCTCGTGAGGCCCTCTTTGAAGATGAGTCCTCCAAGGCAAGCAACACAACGCCAACGGGAGTCGCAAACGCCGGATCTTGTCGTATTTCAAGCGGCCCCCCTTTTATGTTTGGCATTCCCACGGCTGCGGGAAGCTTTAGGCGGGCTTTTGCTAAATCGGCAAGCTGGGGAATGCCGGACGACCCACCGCCCAATACAATGCCGCCGGGCAAAAGGCGCGCCCTTCCAATACCCTCCAATTCTTTTGCCAACAAATCAAAAATCTCAAGCAATCGAGCTTCAATTATTTCTCCAAGTTGTTTGCGGGTAAACGATCCGGTCCCGTCGGGAAGGTCAAGCATTTCGCGCTTGCCGCCAGTTCGTGCAATGGCCAAACCGTGCGCATGCTTTAACTCTTCGGCAAGCTCAATGGGAATGCGTAAGCCAATTGCAATATCATTTGAAATATGTGCACCACCTATGGGAATGATCCCTGCATGCAGGCATCGCCCCTCTTCAAAGACAGAAAAGTCGGTCGTTCCGGCACCAAGATCAATAAGCATCGTCCCAAGTTCTTTTTGGCGCGGCGTTAAAACTCCACGGGCTGCGGCAAGAGGAGCTGCTACAAATGCTATGGGGGTGATGCCCGCTGCCCCCAGTGCCTCTTCAAGGGAACGCAAATGCGAAGTAGAGACGGCAATAATAAGGGCCTCCAACTCAAGACGCACCCCCCGCATACCGCGCGGATCACGCACGCCATTTTCCCCATCTACGATAAAATCGCGCTCCAATACATGCAATACTTCGCGGTTTGCTCCGATTGCAGCTGCCTGCGCCGCGTCTTGCACGCGCCGCACATCTTCTTCCCCTATCTCACCATCAGCGCGCGCAACCGCAACCAATCCTCGTGCGGGAACTGACGCCAAATGCGCCCCGCTTACCGCAACCACGGCTTCCGATATCCGATCGTGAAGCTGCATTTCAAGTTCGCTGCGTAATGCCACGAGCGCCCGAGATGCCTCAGTTACGTCAACTACAACGCCTCTGCGCACGCCCGCCGAGGGAACCTTTGCCCATGCACCGACTTCAACACCGTCAGGAGAATGCTCTTCTGGTCGTACGGCGATACCGCGGAAAAATGACGAACCAAGTTCTATTCCGACAATAACATAGCCGCTACTCATAAAAGTTTGTGGACAAAAAACTGCTCAAAACGCTCCATGCACGCAGCTGTTTTATCGGTATCATGTTCAAATCCTTTCAAGTGCAACATACCATGAATAATCAATTGTGCAAGATATTCTTTTGGTGTCTTCGTAAACTGTGGCGCCTCTTGCGAAATGACCGAAGGGCATAAGAGAATATCCGCCACAACTCTTCCCCTACGAATATCCTGAATGTAGGGAAACGTAAGCACGTTCGTTGCTTTTCGTTTTCCTAAAAAATCGCGGGAAAGCCGTTGCATTCTTTTTTCCCCAAGAAACGCTACGGTGATATTCCCGCTGCGAAACCCCAATTCCTTCGCCACAGCCCGAACAAGAACCCGAATAAAACGGATGCTTGCAGGTGCGCGCACAGTACAGATTATTTCGGCGGAAAACGTGTCAGCGTTCTTCTTCATTAAGTTTCCCGAGTTTTTCAAGCCACTCATGTTGGCGGCGCAGCTCTTCGCGTCGCAATGCCGAATTCCTTCTCTGATTCCTTGATTTTTGCCGAGTGAAAAATTTTGTTTTCTTGGCTTGCAAAATAACACCCGTCTCCTGAACGCGTTTTGTAAATCGCCGAATCAGCGATCCGGAGGTCTCACGATCTTTTCGAACTACATGCACCATAAATATCCCTCCTTCCACAATAAATCATAAATGAAAAACGGCAAATGAATAAAAATATCTGGGGGTCAGGGCAATTCCCTGTTATCCTCTTCCTTCCATCCGCCCAGCACATGAACATGCAAATGATCAATAATCTGCCCCCCTCCCCGCCCTACGTTCATTACCACCTTAAAACCGGACTCGGCAATCCCTTGCATGCGCGCGATATCAGCGGCGGCGGAAAAAAGGTTCCCCAGAATCTCTCGGCGTGATGCGTCGGTGTCAACCAAGCTCACAATATGCTGGCGCGGAACAACCAAAATATGCACCGGGGCTTTAGGATGGATGTCTTTGAAGGCAACAAGCTCCTTCGTTTCAAAAATAATATCTCCTTTTTGTCCGCGATTTATAATTTCGCAAAAAATGCACCCCATAGCACCGTAAAACGCATATCAACTTTTATTTACTCGCGGTTTAATTTTTTTCAGGCGTTCCCGAATTTCTTTTACGATATCTTCCCGGGCAACCGTTTCTTGAGTCCCATCACCCATAGTACGCAAAAGCGCTGTTCCTTCAAGCGCTTCTTTTTGCCCTACGATTAACACAAAAGGAGCGCCTATCTTATCGGCAACTCGCAGTTGGGATTTAATAGAGTCGCGCCCAAAGGATGCGCGCGCGAGTATCCCGGCTTTCCGCAAATCCTCAAACAAAAGCATCGCTTGATGTTTTGCTTTCTCCCCAAGTTGCGCAACAAAAACTATAGGCACTTGGGGATGCGCGATTGCCCCTGCCTCGCGGGAAAGCGCTGCGACAATGCGCTCAACGCCTCCCGACCCGCCAATCGCCCCCGTGTCTTTTGCGCCAAATTGCTTCATTAAAAGGTCGTAGCGGCCTCCGGCAACCATGGCTGATTGCGCTTTAGGCAACGCCCGATCCTCCCCCAGCGCCTCCTCTTCGGGCACAACCTCAAAAACCGTTCGATTATAATAATCAAGGCCCCGAACCAATTTGGTATTAAACACATATGGCACGGTAAGCTCATCTAAAAACCCCAAAAGCCCCTTGAAGTGTTGCCGGCATTCTTCGCACAGATGATCTATAATTTCTGGGGCATTCATAGCAATTCTTTGGCAGCGTTCATCCTTACAATCCAAAACCCGCAAAGGACTGGTTCCGAGGCGCTTTCTAGAGTTTGCGCAAAGCTGTTCCTTCCTGCTACGCAAATATCCTCCCAGCACCTTTTTAAAATACGGGCGGCATTGATTGCAGCCAAGCGAATTAATTTGCAGAGCCGTGTGGTGCAGACCCAACGTTTCAAGCGTTACGGCCAATACACGAATTATCTCTACATCGGCCGACACGTCCTTATCGCCCAAAATCTCAAAACCAAACTGCCAAAACTGTCTAAAGCGGCCCGCCTGTTGCCGCTCATGCCGAAACATTGGGGAAAAATACCAAAGTTTTACCGGTTGCGGCCACGTCTTCATGCCATGTTGTACATAAGCGCGAACCACGGGTGCTGTGCCTTCCGGTCGCAACGCAAGCCTATCTCCCCCTTTTGTACGCAACGTATACATTTCTTTTTCAACAATATCGGTTGTCTGCCCCAATCCTTTCGAAAAAAGCTCCTCAAATTCCAATACCGGCGTTTCTATCCTTCCAAAATCATATGCTTGCGCAACCTCGCGCACCGTATCGTATACACGATTCCACAAGGCCTCATCCTTGGGAAGAATATCGTGCATACCGGGTGGTGTTTGAAATTTAGGCATAACTTCGTAAATCTAAAGCTCAAAACTCAAATGTCAAATCAATATCCAATGACTTAATATCCAATTTCCAAACACGTTTCGGATTTGAGACATTGGGATTTTGGATTTCATTTGTCATTTGAATTTTGACATTGGGATTTTTATCAATACATTGGTGCTGCAAACACAGAAAAATGTTGCGGGGGCCACACGCGCAAAAAAGCACGGCCGACAATCGCTTCGCGCGCCAATGTTCCCCAGCGCCTTGAATCAGAGGATGCTCCTCGATTATCCCCCAACACAATATATTCATCCGGGCCTGCAGAAAGCTCAAATTCTCCCGTGGCCAAAGAATCGGAGATATAACCTTCGGAGAGCTCTGCTACTTGCTCGCCATTTTGTTCCACAACGACATGTCCGTCTTTTGCCCGTACCGTTTCGCCCGGAAGCCCTATGATTCGCTTAATAAAAAACTGGGATGGGTCCTGCGGAAAACGAAACACGATTATCTCTCCGCGTTCCGGCTTGCGGAAATGATAGCTCAATTCATCGACAATCAAATAATCGCCATTCGAATACATCGGTTCCATGGAATAGCCGCGCACAAAAAACGGCTGTGCAACATACAACCGTATCGGCAGGATAATGGCTAAAGCAACGAAAATAACTTTTGCCGAATCCCAAATAAAGGAAAAAAAGCTTTTCATGATAAGGCACATCCCCGCGTGCTTATGGTTACATCCATTGTGGCACCAGCGTAACGTTTTTGCAACTTGGGCATATTTCATGTAATGATACAAGCGCCATGCGTAAGATTTTTGTTGCCGTCGTACTTGCCGCTACAATCACCGCGGTGTCGGTGGCGCTTTTCATTGGGGGTGTACTGCCCGAAAAAACGTTTGAAGTTCGGGCGCATGCGCTTTCAACAAGCATCAAGCTTGTCTTAAGTGCCACCCCCTTTGTGCCCTCCGAGAAACTTAAGGGAGAGGAATCCGGTGCCGTAAATATCTTACTGGTAGGACGCGCGGGACCTGGCTGGATTGCCGGAGAGTTAGCAGATAGTATTATTGTCGTGCGTATTCGTCCATCCGCGTCTGCGACATTTGTTTCCATCCCACGCGATCTTCTCATTGAATCCCCGGGAGCGCATACCTTCATGCGCATAAATTCGCTGGGAACGCTGGGGGAACAAGAGGCAAAACGACTCGGCAAAAAAGATGCTGGAACACAAACAGGGTTTTTGCGGCAAAAAGTGGAAGAAATTGTGGGCTTTACCATTCCTTATGCGGTGGTTGTGGATGTTGAAGCAGTTGAAGAAATCGTCACTGCCCTTGGAGGCGTACAAGTGCAGGTTGAGAAAAAGATAAGCGATCCATCATTTCCTACTCCTGGAGGAGGCATTGAAACGTTCGAGCTTGATGCGGGCTGGCGCACGCTTGACGGACGGACTTCCGGAAAATATGTGCGCACGCGACACGATTCTGAAGGCGACTTTGGGAGAATGAAACGACAGCAACAGGTTATTGAGGCAGCGATTTCCAAGGCCCAAGGATTGAAAATGGTTAATGATTTTAGTAAAATTCTTGAGCTCGTTGTCATAAGCGAAGAACACGTGGCGCATAATTTCTCAACACGAGAGCTGAAGCGCTTATGGGAATTGACGCACGATTTTGAACCAGCAAATTTGCGCTTTCTTGCGCTTGATCGGACGGATTTAAATCTCTTGCAAGGCCAAACGATAAACCTTTCGGGAGTTGCGGCACCGGTACTTGTGCCGAGGGCGGGGATGTTTGAGTATTCGGAAATACAATCTCAAATCAAACGCGAATTAGAACGCGAATAAATGCGAATGGGCAATGGTGCGAACAAATACGAATACCATATAGACGCAGATGACCCGAATGGAGCATCCGAATGGCCCGGATAAAAAAGCAAAGAGCCAACCCAAGGGGGGCTGGCGTTGTTACTATTCTACCATTCCGGAGGCCTGAACCCACGAAACGTGGGAGTACGATCAAAAAGACCCATATGCACTTCGCTGGCAATCTGAAAAAACGAAATAAGAAAAACACAAATCGTTAGCAATACAGCAGGGGAAATTAGGACCGCGCCCCAAAAAATCTGCGTGCTAGAATCCAATTCCACCCCTTCAGTAAGAAAGGTTGCTCCAAACCAAAGGCTACAGAAAAAAACCGCGATGCCTATCATCGCCACAACGCCTCGCATGATCGCCCGCTCCTTTCTTTTTTTCAACGCTTCTGTGAGGTATACTACCAAAGAACGTTTTCTATGTCCAGCTCAAAGCCCAAAATCATACTAGTGGTTGGCCTCGGCAACCCTGGCGAGGAATACGAAAAAACCCGGCACAATGCTGGAAGAAACGCTGTTATAAAATGGCAGAAAAAGGAGGGGCTCCGCCAGTTTTCAGAAAACAGTAAACAACGATCGCTTATAACTGAAGGAAGGATTGGCGGCACGAAAGTTATTACGGCACTTCCCGAAACCTTCATGAACAAATCCGGAGTTGCCGTTGCCGCTCTTGTAAAATATTACAAAATAAAACCCGATGCGATTGTGGTTGTGCATGACGATGCTGATTTACCCTTGGGAACATTAAAAATCGTATTTAATCGCGGATCCGGAGGACATAAAGGGGTAAAATCGGTGATGCGGGCACTCAAAACCGAAGCGTTTGTGCGCATTCGTATCGGCATTGGCAAAAACATGAAGTGGCATGAACGTGATTTAAATAAGCTTGTAATAGCAAAATTTACCCCTCTACATCAAACGCAACTAAACAAAGCCCTCAAAAAAACAATTGAAGCGCTTACCGTCGTGGTGCGTGAAGGATATGAGCGCGCCATGAACGAATATAATACATAAGCCCCATGCGGGGCTTAATCTCTCTTTCGTTGGTTTTTAGATATACTACGAAGGAATAGGGTACGTACAAACCACACCACGATGCCGCCAATCAAGACAACATAACCCACACCGACCACAATGGCCAAAAAGGAATGTGCCGTTCCCTCAAGGGATGCCAAAAAGCTAAACAATGGAGCAAAACCAGAGATGAGGGCAATCACAACACCAATACCAATAATCCACCAATATTCTTTCCACAACGGAGCAAGCATATGAACAAGTATCTTTTGGGGAATGTAGCCTGTTGCCATGCCATATACAAAGACAAGCCATGCAAAAAACGCAGGATACACCCAAAATTTGTCCTCGTTTTGAAGCACAAGGCCGACAGCCGGAACTAATGTGTATATCCAGCCAATTATCCAAAGAGCTGCGGTGCTTGCAAGAAATATCCCCCGGAGAGTTTTCATCCCTTTTCCCCTTCCATCCATCTTTTTAAAGAACTGTTGTTGCTATAGTATCCCCAAAAGTAGCTAAACGTCAATGTGAAGCACGAACAACAATCCGTTTTGGTCATGGGGCTCCTCCCCGAATTTCTGGAGAAGCCCGTTTTATGGTTTACGGAGAATGAACATGAAATCCGGAAGGCGCTCGTGACGCAGCCACGATGGGAAAGTCGGACAGCGCTTCTTGAAGCAGGGAAAAAGTTACCGCTCTTTTCGCTTTTACGGAAGCTCGACGAACTAGGATATGAAAAAGTTCTTGAAGTCACACGCTATGGCGAGTTTGCACATCGTGGCGGCATTGTTGATATATTCCCCGTCAACCTCGAACATGCAGTACGAATTGAGTTCGCGGGAAATAATATTGAGGCGCTAGAAGAGCTATCCATTACATCAGACCTTTCCCGTAAAGAATGGTTAAGGGTACGTGTGCGCACACAGCCGGATGAACTTGAGGAACTAAAAAAAGGCGAATATGTCGTGCATCTTGACCATGGTATTGGCCGCTACCACGGAAGAGACAAGTTACAAGATACCCCGAACCAGTCGCTTCGCTCCGGTGCGGGGCGAGCAATAAACAAAAACGAAGATTATCTTGTTATTGAATATGCACAGGGGGACAAACTTTTTGTGCCAGAAGAAATTGCCGCACGAAAAATATCGCGCTATATCGGCTTTCAGGAACCGAGCGTGGGACGGCTTGGCGGTTTTGGCTGGCTTCACACGAAACGAAAAATACGGGAAGAAACCGAAAAGCTCGCGCGGGAACTTTTGACGCTGTATGCGGAGCGAACCGTTGCCCAACGCCCGCCCGTGCATTTCGATCCGGAAATCCTTGCACAATTTGCGCATTCATTTGTATTTGATGAAACACCAGATCAAATAAAAGCATGGGGCGATATCCTCAAAGATCTTTCTTCTCCCCACCCCATGGACCGCTTGATTGCCGGAGATGTTGGTTTTGGCAAAACCGAGGTTGCGCTGCGCGCCGCAGCTGCTTTTGTAAGTGCGGGGCTTCAGGCAACCCTGCTTTCCCCAACAACAGTCCTCGCTGACCAACATTTCCTAACAGCGAAAGAACGCATGGAGGCGATTGGCATAAAGGTTGCCTTACTTTCTCGACTTCAGACAAAATCAGAAACGCAACGTATCCTAAACGGGATCACCCGGGGAACTGTTGACGTTATTATTGGCACGCACCGCATTCTGTCCAAAGACGTTTTATTTCAAAACCTTGGTCTTTTGATCATTGATGAAGAGCAACGATTCGGCGTAAAACAAAAGGAGCGATTTAAGCAATTGCGCTCATCGCTTGATATCCTTTCCCTCACGGCAACCCCCATCCCCCGCACGCTTTCTCTTATTCTTTCTGGGGCCCGATCGGTATCGCGCATCGCGACTCCCCCGCCCGGACGGCAGGTCATTGAAACGACAGTGGTTAAATGGAACGAAGAGTTAGTGAAAAAAGCGCTTGCACACGAATTTGAACGTGGCGGCCAGACATATGTGCTACACAACCGCATTGGAACCATGGAACCTTTCGTGAAGATGCTACGGGCGCTTGCACCACCAGCGGCCCGTATCGGCACAATCCATGGCCGTATGCCAGAAAAGGAGCTTATTGCAACGATGCGTGCGTTGCGCGCCGGGACAATAGATATTCTGGTGTCAACCACCATTATTGAAAACGGGCTTGATCTGGGGAGTGCCAATACCTTGATTGTTGAAGACGCAACAAAACTTGGGCTAGCACAGGCATGGCAACTGCGGGGGCGTATCGGACGACGCGAGATAAAAGCGTATGCCTATTTTTTGTATCCAGGAGAAAATCCTACCGAAACTGCACAAAAACGGCTTGAGGCGCTTGAAGAAGCAGCACAAGAAATTGGAGCGGGGTGGAAATTGGCGCGGAGAGATTTAGAAATTCGAGGGGCAGGAAACATTTTGGGACGCGAGCAATCGGGATTCGCCAATCGCGTGGGGCTGAACTTATATTTTCAGATGCTTGCCGAAGCAGTTGAAAGGTTGCGCTCGCACTAACGCCTCTCGCTTTCCTCATCCGAGAGCTACAGGCACTCGCGCAACCCGCCGCGCGTCTGCAGGATTACCCTTTCGTTCCCTAAGGCCACTCGGCGGGAGCCGCTCGCGCCCACCACATTGCGGCCTCGTAACCCGCTCAAAGCCCCTGCCCGCGCTGAAGAAAATTGATATTGATAAGGGAAAGCCGCCCACTGGGGCGGCTTCTCGGCTATCTAACCCTTAAAATAATACTGGCGGTGTCCGCAGTTTTGGCATTTATAATAATAGATGATGCGCGGATCGATAAATATACCAATTTCCTGCGTCTCTGTGCTATCGGTTTTTTCAACGGGTCCGTCGCAAACTTCGCAGAGTTCATTTCTGCGGATTCGTTTCGAACCATCCCATCCCGGGCTCTGCTCGTAATAGGCGCAAGCAATACACTGTTTTCCGCAAAGAACGTCGCCCCGAAAAGCCCGAAAGAAAGCATCGGGGTTCCGAATGCATATCGAACGAAAAACGTGCTCATGCTCATCGCTTTTGCTGGCAAAAAACTCTTCAAGCATCGTAAGATTGGAAGTAAAGTTGGAAAGCAAACGCATATTTTTGTCTTGCGATGCCTGCCCCGCTTCCTGACGTAGGCGCACAAGTAAATTCTCAAACGCTTGCTGCGCAATCTCGGTCGGGATAAGGGCAAGAAAATCGATCAGCGCGGCTTTAGTCCAAGGCGCAACAGCACAAAACTTCACGGCTAACTCCACGAAAGCGTCGCCGTACTCATGAGGATTCCCTTGATTACAAAGAAGATGTGCCAATCCATCAAGATGGCGGCCACCCTTTTCGGCGACTACGCTTTGCACGTGTTCACCCGTTACGCCACGGCGGCGGAGTTGTTTCACAAACTCGCCTGCGCGATCTTCGCCCCATTGTGGCGCGATGTTTTTGCCTTTCACCGCTTTCTCCTTTTCGTTGTGAATGAACGCTGCTTCCCTCGGCCACCCCGAAAATGCGGGGCTACATCCTTACGGACAACTTCGTAAAGCAGTTCTTTCCTATCATAAAAAGGCTGAGCTGTCAACGCATTTGACATCCCGCGCAGAATTATCTTATATTCGCACTAGCCAGTATTCGGATTATTCGGATGATGTTCAATACTGGTTTTCGCCCTTATGCAAGAAATTAAAGTCCTTAAAAGAGATGGGTTTCCTCCGCTTTTGCAGGAAATCCACGATCCGCCGGAAGAGCTTTTCGTGTGGGGAGAAATCCCGGATATGCCCATGCTTGCGGTGGTTGGTACGCGCAAAGTATCGCCATACGGCAAACAGGTTACCCCTCGGCTTGTGCAAGATTTGGCCCGCGCAGGGCTTTGTATTGTCTCGGGGCTTGCCTATGGTATTGATGCCTTGGCGCACCAAGCTGCGCTTGATGCCGGGGCAAAAACAGTTGCGGTGTTAGGATCCGGCCTTGACCGGGCTTCCTTATATCCCCGCGAGCACTGGCGCTTGGCAGAACGAATTGTAAAAAATGGCGGAGCAGTTGTTTCCGAATATCCCGAGGGCGCAGAACCCAAACCTTATCATTTTCCCGCACGAAACAGGATAGTAGCAGGCATGTCGCGCGGCGTATTAGTAATTGAGGCGCCGGAAAAATCGGGGGCATTAATCACCGCGGATTTGGCGCTTCGCGAAAACCGAGACGTCTTTTGCGTGCCCGGATCCATTGCGTCGCAAAATTCAGTAGGGCCAAACCGCCTCATCCAACTTGGTGCAAAACTGGTGATGCGCGCAGAAGATGTTTTGGAAGAATGGGAAATGGAAACAGCAATTAGTAATCAGGCATCAGGAATCAGTTTATCGGAAGAGCAACAGAAAATTATTGAGGCCCTGAAGGATGCGCCGCGACACGTAGATGCTATAGTAAAAGAAACAAAGCTTGACATCACCACATGTAATGTGGGACTAGTAGAACTTGAATTGCAAGGACTCATAAAAAATCTGGGCGGAGGAATGTATGCTCGCGTCTAAATGTCAAATGTCAAAATCCCAATGCCAAATCAAATTCAAATGGCCGAATGTCCAAATTTGGATTTTGGCCCTTATTTGACGTTGGAGTTTTGGAGTTTGGATTTATGAAACTGGTTATTGTTGAATCCCCTACCAAAGCAAAAACGATCTCGCAATTTCTCGGAGAATCCTACCGAGTTGTTTCCTCATATGGACACGTACGTGATCTTCCAAAATCAAAACTTGGCGTTGATATTGATCATAACTTTGAACCGCAATACGTTATTCCTACCAAGGTCCGCAAGCGCGTGAATGAGCTTAAAAAAGATGCGCAAAAAGCAACGGAGTTGATTTTGGCAACGGATGAAGACAGGGAAGGAGAAGCGATCGCGTGGCACTTAATCCAAGCCCTGGGCTTGGGAAGTACAAAATCCAAAGCCCAAAATCCAAAACAAATTGAGCGGATTGTGTTTCATGAGATTACGAAGCAAGCGATTGAGGAAGCGCTGAAAAACCCGCGGAGTATAGACGAGAAGCTGGTGGATGCGCAGCAGGCGCGGCGCGTGCTTGACCGCTTGGTGGGATATAACCTCTCGCCGTTTCTGTGGAAAAAGGTAGCGCGCGGCCTTTCCGCAGGGCGCGTACAATCGGTTGCGCTACGACTCATTGTTGAACGCGAGCGCGAACGAAGAGCTTTTCAGGCGCAAGAATACTGGAACGTAGTCGCTTCGCTCCAAGTTCCAAATCCAAAATCCCCGCCTGCCGACGGGCGGGCAGGCAAAATCCAAAACGCCCTTGAGGCGGAATTGATTGAATGGAATAAACAAAAGCTTGGGAAGTTTGATATTCAAAATGAAAAACAGACAAAGGAAATAATTAAAGCGCTCCAAGGAATCGAGTGGGAAATTGCTAACGTTGAAGTAAAAGAGCGCAAACTCAACCCTCCTCTCCCCTTCCGCACCTCCACCATGCAACAGGAGGCGTCGCGTCGCTTTGGTTTTTCCGCAAAACAAACCATGATGATTGCACAACAACTTTACGAAGGCATAGAAGTCAACGGACGCTCAACGGGACTTATCACCTATATGCGTACTGATTCGGCGAATCTTTCGAACCAATTCCTCACTGCAGCACAAAGAGTTCTTTCGCAACATTTTGGCAATGAATATGCCCAAGGTTCCCGTCGCTATACCTCCCAAGCCAAGGGTGCACAGGAAGCCCACGAGGCCATACGACCAAGCGATCCTGCGCTTATCCCACAAGAACTTCAAAAGGAACTTCTGCCGCGGCAGTGGAGGCTCTACGATCTTATATGGCGGCGCGCGATGGCTTCACAAATGCCCCAAGCACGACTTCGCGCAAAAACAATAGACGTTGTTGCAAAAGATCGGGCGCTTTTCAGGGCTAACGGCAGCACCACGGATTTTGACGGTTTTATGCGTCTGTGGCCATCGTCACGCAAAGAAAGCGAGCTTCCAGATGTCTCGCAAGGACAAAAAATAACATGCAAAAAAATAACTCCCAACCAACACTTTACAGAACCCGCACCCCGTTATTCTGAAGCTACACTCGTAAAAACCCTCGAAGAAAATGGGATTGGCCGGCCTTCAACATATGCGCCAACGCTTTCCACCATTCAAGACCGCGGATATGTAATGCGCGACGAAAACCGGCGGCTTTTTCCCACCGAACTTGGCGAGCTCGTTAACGGCCTTTTGGTCGAACATTTTCCCGAACTCGTTGATGTTACGTTTACGGCTACCATGGAAAAAGAGCTCGATGAAGTTGCCGAAGGTCTGCAACAATATGTAACTGTTGTCAGAGATTTTTGGAAACCGTTTTCGTCTCACGTTGAGGAAAAACTGGAAACCGTGAAGGAAATAAAGGTAAAGGAGCCAACGGACGAAACATGTCCAAGGTGCGGAAAGCCCCTGGTCATTAAGCTTGGACGCTTTGGCAGATTCCTTGCCTGTACCGGTTTTCCCGATTGCAAAACAACAAAATCAATAAAAGAAAACCGCACGAACGTAATCTGCCCGCGATGCAAAAAAGGAGAGCTTGTTTGCAAACGAAGCCGTCGCGGAAAGGTTTTTTATGGCTGCTCCGATTACCCCGATTGTGATTTTGCGCTGTGGGATAAACCAAATGGCAAAGCATGCCCAAATTGCAATTCCCTGCTCGTTATGAAACGGGGCGAGGAGCGTTGTTCTGATAAAACATGTAAATGGCTCCCGCCCACCGCTATACAGTAATCAGAAAATAGCAATTAGAAATAAGTGAAAAAACCTCGAGTACTCGAGGTTTTTAATAGGCGGTGGTTTTTGTGTAGTGATGTTTCCCCCGAGCTTCGCGGCCGGCAGACCAGACCGCATAATCGAGTTCGATCTGAGTTATTGGCTGCGCCCGTTCACGCAGGCGATTTATTGCAGCACATAACGCATCCATAGCATTTACGGTCTGTGCGCGAATTTCTACTTCATAGACATTGCCGTGATGTATGGGAATTCCATCATCGACAAGACGAGAAAGGTGCGGGCTATACCGCAATACTCCAACCGCCCGCAGTGCCTTAGGAACGTCATAATCGGCAACAGGGCCGATATTTCCAGGATCTTGCAGACAGGGAAGGCACCCCTCGGACGCCCGTGCCCTTCCTTCGTACATCAACGCCAAAAGCCGCGCGCGCTTATGGAAAGGAATGGGGGTTGAAAGCCCGCAATATCGTGCCATATCCCTACTATACGATAGGAAATGACGCGCCAGGCGCTGGATAATGCCGTTTCCGTCATCACGAAATACCTGAAAATCGGCCCGATCAAAAAGATTTGAAAACGCTCCATCGTACCATCGCAGAAGCGCCTCGCCTGTGGCGCGAAGGTTTTGTATGCGGCTTTCGCGCATGGGTAGCGGTGTTGTTACGGGAACAAAAATCTGATCGTATGTCTCCTCATCGAGGCCTTCGGCCAAAAAGCGTGCCGAAAGTACGGGAATGCCATTGTTAAGGGCCCTTTTTAGGCAAGCCCACATGGCAAATGCGCCATACACCACCCGTTTGGAGCCATCGGGAAAGACAAAATTGGTATCAAATTTCCCATGCGTCTTAAAATCGGTAAAACAATAATTAATCGAGTTACCAACGCCAAGAAACTGCAAAAAGGTCTTGTCGTCGTTTTCCGGAAATACGGGTGCCCTCCATGAAGGCGCAGAGAGCTCGCCGCGCATAAGGGTTTCCGCGAGGTGCGCAAAGGCCTTATCTCTTATGCGCACATTCTGTGCAAGCAGGCCCACGGCACGACACGTTCCAACAAGAAAATCCTGCATTAACAAATCTCCTTTGGAAAACAACTGAATTTATTGAAGCAGGGCTTTTGTTATTTGTCAACAAAAAGACACCCGGCTTGAGTGTCTATTATGATTGGGAAAGGAAAGGAACAGGAAGCTTGGGAGATACCGTGCCGTCGGGAAAAACCCTTCGGCAATCATAGCTTGCGCACCACACAACCATCTTGTCATCTTCATTTAAAACACCCCATCGGACAAATGAACCGCATGCGATATGAAAAAGGCCATCAGGTAACCACACGAGCAGATCTCGCTCGTCTTTATATCTTACGATAAGCGCATCCTTGGGAGCGTTGGCGGGACGCTGTACTATGCCCCAATCTTTGAGGCAAAGAGCATTTTCGCCCGCCTTAACCGGATCACACATACCAACCTCCGTTATTTTATATTTTCTAAGAACCTTGCCCTTTATACTATGGAGCGGTAAGATATGTCAACGATGGAAGAGTTGCTGCAAAAAATATTGGATGCGTGGGGTAAACGCACACAAGATGACCGCGAGCTTGTTTCCCGCGCCTTTACATATGCAGCCAGTGCTCACCAAAAACAAAAACGGGAATCGGGCGACCCCTATCTTATACATCCGGCAGCGGCAGCACAAACATTAGCAAAAATGGGGCTGGACGCCGCAACCGTTGCCGCAGCCTTGCTGCATGACGTCGTAGATGATACGCCAACAACAAACGAGGACATAAAACGCGGTTTTGGAGACGAAATCGCGTTTCTTGTTGCCGGAGTTACTAAGCTTGGAAAAATAAAATACCGGGGAGCCGGAGGGAAAACCGAAGCAGGCATACAACGACAAGCAGAAAACCTACGCAAGATGTTTCTTGCCATGGCAGAGGACATTCGTGTGGTGTTAATTAAGCTTGCAGACCGACTGCATAACATGGAAACACTCAAGGCCTTACCAGAACGCAAGCAGCACCGCATCGCACTTGAAACGCTGGAGATTTATGCCCCGCTTGCCGGACGGCTCGGAATTGGGGAGTTAAAAGCAAAACTCGATGATCTCGCGTTCCCCTATGTGTATCCAAATGAATATGACACGCTCATTCGCGAAGTCCGCGAAGCATATGCGGAACGGGATAAGTACTGTGAGAAAATATTGCCTATTGTTTTAGAAACCCTGACGGGTTCGGGTATTAAGATGGTCTCCATACATGCCCGCGCAAAGCACTATTTTAGTTTATGGCTAAAGTTGCAACGTCTCGGTGGAGAGCTTTCCAAGGTCCACGATTTAGTGGCGCTACGCATTGTGGTGCCGACTGTGGCTGATTGTTACGAGGCGCTTGGGATATTACATAAACGCTGGAAGCCGCTGCCGGGACGCATTAAGGACTACATTGCAGTACCCAAACCCAACGGCTACCAGTCGTTGCACACAACCGTCTTTTGCGAAGACGGCCGGATCACGGAGTTTCAAGTGCGTACGCCCGAAATGCACGCACAAGCAGAATATGGTATTGCGGCACACTGGGCTTATACGGAATCGGGTAAAAAAGCCGTTGCGGTGCATAACCGCTTCCGCTGGGTCCAGCAACTCCGTGATTGGCAAAAGGAGGTTGGCGGAACACAAGAATTTTTAGAGTCGCTGCGTATCGATTTTTTCCGAGACCGTATTTATGTTTTCACCCCAAAGGGTGAGGTTTTGGAATTGCCCGAAGGAGCAACCCCCATTGATTTTGCGTATCACGTGCATTCGGAAATTGGAGACAAAGCAGTTGGTGCGCGCGTTAACGAAAAATTTGTGGGGCTGGATGCGCCCTTGGCAAACGGCGACGTTATCGAAATTCTCACCCAAAAAGGGAAAAAACCGTCTGCCAAATGGCTTGAAATTGCAAAAACGACTGCGGCACGACACCATATCAGAAGGGCGCTCAGGGACCAGGGTATTGAAGTTGCTTCTCCTCTGCCGCAATCATTGCGTGCCGAAGTGACGCTTGAGGCAGGAGACCGGGTGGGACTTATTAAAGACGTCTCAACAACTGTTTCGCGCGCGGGATTTAATATCGTCAGTATTGAAGGTCGTGGCAAAGGAGAAAGCGGCGACATGCATCTTATTGTAAACATACCGTCACGCGATGCCTTAAAAAAACTTTTGGAGCGGATCAAAAAAGTAAAAGGAATACTGGAAGTCACGGGAAGAATTGTATAGGGCAACAAAAAACAGCCGCCAACGGGCGGCTGTCTTTTATAAACATTTTAGTGAAGCAATTTTTTAAGAATTGCCGCAAGCTCTTCCTTGGTCTGATAAATAAGAGCAATAGATCCCTTCTTGCCTCGACGGGTAATGCGAACCGGAATACCCAGCGCCTTACGAAGCCGATCTTCAAGGCGTGCGCGCTCTTCTGACGCCTCGCGCACAGGAACGCGCCGCATTATTTGAAGTTGCCGCGCTGCTGCCTCTGCTTCGCGGACCGAAACGGAATTTTCTTTAAAATGCCGGAAAAGATAATCCCGCTCCTCTTCTGCCACAGAAAGCAGTGCGCGGCCATGGCCTTCCGACAGCTCCCCTTTCCTGATGCTTTCTTTTATTTTAGAATCAAGCTCCAAAAGCCGCATTGTGTTTGATATGGCAACGCGCGAAAAACCGACGCGTTCAGCAATTTCTTTTTGCGAAAGTTCAAATTCATCTTGTAATTTCTTAAATGCTTCTCCGCGATCAATGGGATTTAAGTCCTCGCGCTGGATGTTTTCGACAAGCGATAACAAAAGGCGGGTGCGATCATCGCGCGCTTTACGGATGATAACCGGCGCTTGCCGTATATTCACCAATTTTGCTGCACGCAACCTCCGCTCTCCCGCGATAAGACGGTATTCCATCTTCATGCCGTGCTTTGTCGGAATTTCAACTTTCTCAACAATCAATGGTTCTAAAATTCCATGCTCACGGATAGAAGCGGCCAGCGTTGCAATGCCTGCTTTTTGAAATTCTTTCCTGGGCTGTTCGGGGTTCGGCTTAATCTCGTCAACGTCCAACCAAAACACGCCGTCTTCGCCGGCTTTCCGTCCTGTACCCTGTCCCCTATTTACTGTACCCTTTTTATGTTTTTTCCGAATAAGCGATTGTAATCCTCGGCCAACAACCATAAATAATTAATCTCTAAGCTCTCATTTCTGATTGCTAAAATTCTTCTTTCTTTTTCTCCAAACAATATATGCAATTAGCGCACCGGCAATCCCGCCCCCGATTAATAAAACATATCGTATTATAGTTGACGGATTTATAGTATAAACGTCGCGCGGGAAAGTTGTCACATAATCATAGCTACCGGGAAATAGAATTTCCTGATCCGCAACGGTCACGACGCCATCCGCGTCCACGTCAGCAAGAGGGTTATAGCCGAGGTCATTTCGTCTCTTGCCTAAAGCCTGCTGGAAAAGAGCGGAGTCCGCGTCGTCGCACTGACCATCCGTATTCAGGTCACAAGGCATTGTCTCCAATTCTTCCATTCTTGTTGCCTCTCCTCTCTCTACCGCCTTATAGGTAGTAAAATGTTTTGCCGTAAAGACCAGCTCTTTTGCCGATTGATTCCAAAGCTTATCCTTAATATCTTCCGGAGTTGCCAGCTTTCCGTCTACCTCAATGGCCGGCTCCTCCTCAAACGGAAGGTTGCGCATAGTAATATTCGCCCGCTTATTTCTTAGATACGTAAGCGATTCGGAGTCAACGGTGACTTCACCTGTTTTATCAAGCTGAATATAGGTATCTAAATTATTTATCGTATTGGTATCGCACATATCAATAATCGAATCATGGAACTCAACCTTATTCTTGCCCGACACATCGAGAACAATATTAAGTGCTTCTCCTAATGTGCAAACCCTAGTGAAGTTGGTTGTTTCAGATCCGGGCAGCGTAAATATCCCCGGTGGCGCTACTGCGATTATCTTTATACCGGGACCTGCCGGATCAAAATTGGAGTTATCGCCAAAATTAATTTCTGCATTCGCAAAAGAAATAGAGATCAAAAAGACAACAACCGCCACAAAGAAACGAGGCAATTTCCGAATAAGCGATTGTAATCCTCGTCCGACTGCCATAAAAATAGAATAAGCATTCCCTATTCCCCACTTGCCCCGTACCGAACTTGTTCTGGTGCGGGGTTCCCTGTTCCCTCATTTAATATTTCTCTTGCTAACGCATGGAATGTCTGCGCAATATCGCTTTCTGGGTGAGTAATTACCACTGGCCGGTTTATAAATGGCGCCTCGGCAAGTAATGGATGTTTGGGAATGATGACCTCGAAAACCGGGTGCGCTCCTCGCCACAATTCTTTTGCCACGCGCATTGCGGTTCTATTATTGCGTTCGTGCATAGTAAGAAGCGTTCCACGAATAGCTGTTGGAATATCGAGGTTTTGCTGAATAAGATTAAGCGTCTCCACAAGCTGACGCAAGCCATCAAGGGCAAAGGGAGAGGGGCTTACCGGCACAATAACCTCATCAGCAGCCGCCAGCGCATTTACTGTCAAAATGCCCAGCGACGGCGGACAATCTACAAGAACAAAATCGTAGTCACCCTTTATGTCCTCGAGCGCTTGACGAAGCAAAAGTTCGTAGTCCTCAAGCTCAAAAAGCTCAACAGTAGCTCCGGCAAGCTCGGGGGTAGCGGGCAAAATGTCAAGATTTTCTTGCGGGCCTTGTACAATAGATTCACGCGCCGAAACTTGCCCAATTAATACATGATACAACGAAGTTGCAAGAGATTCCGGGGCTATACCCAAAAGCGTGGTGGCATTTGCCTGCGGATCTGCATCAACCAGCAAAACCCGTTTACCCTGTGCTGCAAGCGCAGACGCCAAATGCACTGCCGTTGTGGTTTTCCCTGTTCCTCCTTTTTGGTTTGCAATTGCAATAATTTTGGCCACATAGATAGTGTATCATGCGTAAAGACCTTGGCAATAAAAAAAGAATCTGATAGAGTAACTGAAGTAACTTTAAATGCCGGAGTGGCGGAATTGGCAGACGCGCAGGACTCAAAATCCTGTGACCGCAAGGTCGTGTGGGTTCGACCCCCACCTCCGGCACCAATTCTCCGAAAACGGCTCCATGAGCCGTGTTTTATTTATAAGAGAACAGTATGGTCGCCACCGCACACGCAAGTTCTTGCGAATGCGCTAACCCTGTCCAAAATTGGAAATGCGGATAGACCAATTGGCTATAAATGGATACAATGACGGTGAGATCTATGGATAAATTCCTCAAGCAAAACCTGCTTTCTGTTTCCGTTTTTATCACTGGAGCTTGTGTATTGATTGTTGAAGTTGTCGCTCTTCGGGTTCTTTCACCCCACTACGGCAATACAATTTTTACCGTATCCAGCGTAATAAGCGTAATACTTGCGGCTTTGAGTATTGGATATTATGCCGGCGGAAAATTTGCAGACCGCTACCCGTCGTTGCGATGGTTTTTTGGCATAATTCTCGTAAGCGGCTTAGCCATCATTGCGCTCCATCTTTTGGGCACGCTAATTCTTCCGACCTTAAGCGCTACCCTTTCCCTCGCCAGCGGACCCCTTGTGTCTTCTTTGCTCCTTTTTTTCGCCCCCGCTCTTTTGCTGGGCACACTGTCACCTTACGCTATAAAATTACAGAGCATTCAACTTCCGGAGCAGGGAGTCGGAACGGTATCCGGGAAAATGTTTTTTTGGTCTACGCTTGGCAGTATTGTAGGTAGCTTGCTTGCGGGCTTTGTGCTTATCCCCCGCTTTGGGATAGACCAAATTTTTATCGCCACCGGACTTGTCCTTTTTCTGCTCGGATTCATTCCTCTTTTGGTTTTTGGTTTTAATAAAAAACACTTACTTCACGCTTTGTTTACTATAGCTATCTTAACCCCCATCACCATCGTTGCTTTCAAACAAGCAAAGAATGATGTTTTGTACAGCAAGGACGGCATTTACGAAAAAATTACAATCTATGACGGCATATGGGAAAATAGGCCGACAAGGTTTTTCCAACAGGATCGGAGCGGCTCCGGGGGGATATTTCTTGATTCAAATGACCCCGCTGACCTGGTTTATGAATACACAAAATACTATTCGCTCTACGAAATTTTCAAGCCAGACGTTCAAAACGCTCTCGTTATCGGTGGCGGTGCCTACTCGATACCCAAGGCGCTTTTGACGGAGTTGCCAAATGCAACTGTTGATGTTTCGGAAATTGAACCTTCGTTATTTGAATTGACAAAAAAATATTTCGGGCTAAAAGATAATCCAAACTTACATACTTATTTTGAAGACGGCCGCCGATTCCTTAGAAATTCCAACAAAAAATACGACCTAATATTTAGCGATGTGTACTACTCGCTTTTTTCCATTCCTGCCCATTTTACGACGCAGGAGTTTTTTACTATCGCAAAAGAAAAATTATCTGGCGATGGAATATTTATTGCCAATTTAATTGGAGATTTATCGAGGCAACAACCATCTCTTATTTTTGCGGAGGTAAAAACATTTCAAAGCGTTTTTCAAAATAGTTATTTTTTTGCGGTTGAAACACCCCAAAAAACGGATCCCCAAAATATTATTTTAGTCGGATATAAAAGCCGAAAAAAAATTGATTTAAATGCGACCTCTATTCAGCAAAGCGAAAATCCAACCATGAATGCGCTTGAAGACAAAATTATTAACCTAGACCGGTTTGATTTGTCTCCATATCCAATTCTCACAGATAATTTTTCCCCAGTTGAACATTTAACAGCAAAGGTGGTCCGACGTACCCTCAAGGAAGAGCCTTTTCTTGACGGCAACGAAATGTTGGCCGTGATAGACCAACAGCTGCGCTATGGACCTCGCTATATGGGTGCTCCCGGACATGAAAGCGTTCGAAGGTTTTTGGCTGCCGAAATGGAAGCACACACCAATGATGTCACAATGCAATCGTTTGATTATCTTGGGACGGACGGCAAGACCCACAAATTAACAAACATCATAACTCGCTTATACCCAACCAAAGAATCTCGCATTATTTTAGCTACACACTATGACAGCAAAAAATTTGCGGATAAGGATCGCTTACACAATGATCAGCCGGTGCCGGGAGCTAACGATTCGGCTTCGGGCGTCGCCGTTCTCGTGGAACTAGCGCGGATGCTCAATAATTCGCATCTAATACCGCACGTTGGCATAGATATAGTTTTTTTTGATGGAGAGGAGGGTGACATAAACCAGAGTAGCGATTACAGCAACTGGAAGCCCCTTGGTTCAACATATTTTGCCGAGCATCTAAACGAACTTTATAAAAAGACCAAGCCGACATCTGCGCTTGTTGTTGATATGGTATGCGATAAAGATTTGAGAATTTACAAAGAGCAATCATCAACACAAAGCGCTCAAGCCCAAGTAGATTCGTTTTGGAATATTGCAAAACAAGTGGATGGTCAGGTTTTTCAAGATGAAATTGGACTAAACGTCCAAGACGATCATACCCCCCTAAATCGAGTAGGGATTCCGAGCTTTCTATTGATTGATCCCGAATACCCGCCCTACCACACCACTGACGATACGCTCAATAAATGCAGCGCGGAAAGCTTAGCGGTCGTAGGCCATGCTGTATTTGAGTATATCTTCTCAATTCGTTAAGAAGTCCAGCTCCGACAATTTACGTGTTTCACTAAAAAACGCGACCTGGGGACGTGTTATTTGTTTAAAAAAAGAAAAATAAGTCCCGCAAAAAGAAACCGATACCACACAAAGGGGAAAAGCGAGTGCTGCGCAAGATAACGCATCAAAAATGCAATCACCAAATAACCAGAAACCGCTGCCGCGATAGTGCCAATCATGAAAAACAAAAGATCGTTTGCCCCAAGCGCCGCAAGCTCAATGCCGGTCAGGCGCTTGAGGCCCGCGGCAGCAAAAAGCGGAATTGCCATCAAAAAAGAAAAGCGTGCGGCATTCTCCCGCCGGAATCCAAGCCCAAGACCTGCAGCAATGGTTATGCCCGACCGTGAAACTCCGGGGATAAATGAAAAAACTTGTGCCAATCCTATAATCAACGCATCGCGCGTATTCCCCGATGAGAGCTCACGCGCTCTTTTCCCTACTTTTTCCGCAAGAACAAAGGCAATGCTTCCGCCCATAAGGCCCAGAATCACCGCCCACGGTGATCGAAATACGGTTGCAACCGCATCCTCGAACAAAACCCCAAAAATTCCTGCGGGGACTATGCCGACCACAACAAGCATCCAGAGTCGAGTGACCCCACGATCAAAGCTGATGAGTTTTGCAATGTCTCCCCAAAAATACAACACAACTGCAGTAAGCGTTCCTAAATGCAAAGCCGCATCAAAGGTCAAGCCGAACCGCTCTTGCGAAACGCCCAGCCATTTTTCCGCAACGATAAGATGGCCGGTGGAAGATACCGGCAAAAATTCCGTTAATCCCTGCACCGCGCCCAATATTGCGGCAATGAAAATATTCATGTTTTCATATAACCCCATTCCCTATCCCCTATATCCTATTCCATGCTTCATGGTTTCCAATACCGAATCAGCGGGAGCAAGAGCGGCAGTGTTGCGGTAATGACAAGCAAAATCCTAAAATCCTGCGTAGCAAGCGCCACAACCGCCAATATACCAAGAAAGATGGCCCTTCCAAGATTCAGGGCGATCTCACGAAAAACGATTGCGGCATAGGGATCGGGAGAGGTTGCGGCGCGATCATAAAACGTTGTGAGGAACGGAACATTATAGGCCGCGCGCGAAACGCCATATACCATATTTGCAAACGCTGCCGGTAGTACCGTACGCACACCTGCCCGCACAAGCCATGAGGCAGAAGCTGCAGCAGACGCGAACCGCAATATCTTTATACGATCTATCCGATCGGATAACTTCCCGAAAATCCATGTGGTCAGAACCCCAAGAGCAGTACCCAAGGACACGATAATGCCAAGCGAAGAAAACGAAATGGCCAGCAGAAACAAAAAAAGCGGCCACACTCTTCCGTTTGCCTCGTCTTCCGCACCGCTTGCTGCAAACGCGAGCGTTGAGCGCCAGTCGCGTAAGTTTTTGATTCGTCGAAACATTTCTCCAGGAGAATGTTTGAATTTATGATCGGAATCGCGTACCAAAACAAAAGGGAGGGCAGATGCCAACACAAAAGGCAGAACAACCGCAAAAAGTACGGCGTAGCCAAACTGTGCGATAACAATTCCTCCAACCGCCGGCCCCAAAACGGACGCTACCGTACTAATAATAACAAGCCCGCTTAATGCCTGACCCCGGTTTTGTGCAGGTGTTGCGGTAGCAAATAAAAGATGAAACCCCGGCCAAAAAAGCGATGCTCTGATGGTAATTGCAACAAGCGCCACCGCAATAAGCCACGGATATTTAGGCAAAAGAAGCAAACACACGAAGAAAAGAAATAAAAACGGGGAAGAAAGAAGTGCGGCTTTAGAAAAACCAAAGCGCGAAGAAAAAAGGGCGCCCAAGGGGCATAAAAGCGCAAACGCAAGAAAGAAAACAGAAAAAAAACCAAAGACAGCTGCCGCAGGAAATGCTACGCCTAAATTTTTGAAAACAACAAAAAGATAAATCGTCTCAAAAATTGAAACTAAGCTTACGCCAAACATTTTGATGGCCTCGGAAAGATAGATATCGGCCAACGCGTGATCCTTTAGATATGACAAACGAACCAATTCTTCAGTTGCGTGAATTGGACGACGTAGCATAGAATATTACGAGGAGTAATGCTTTTTAACTTCGAAGTATCGCAAGGCCTCTGGACGTAACACGAATAACCGTTGATGGTTTACCGAAAAGCCGACCGCCATCGATAATCAAATCCGCATCGCAAAATATACGTGCGGCCACGCGGGCTGTAGACGCGGGAGTGTTTCCTGAAATATTCGCGGATGTGCCCACGATTGGACCGTCAAATTTGTGAATAAGTTTTTGGAGCAAATGATGATCTGGAGCGCGCACCCCAATCGTATTGCGCCACACGACAGCACGAGGCAAGGACCGGCGCGCCTCAACCAAAAAAGTCCATGGGCCGGGCCACAATATTTTTGGCAATGGCTCAACCCAATTGGGGAATTTTGCAAAGCGCTCGGCCATAGCAAAATCTGAAACAAGAACGGGAAAGGGCTTTCCGTAAGGACGTCTCTTTATTTTTAAAAGACGCCGTAACGCCTTTTTATTGGTGACATCACACCCCATGCCATAAACGGTATCGGTAGGATAAATAAGGATGCCGCCGTGCCGCAAAACTGAAAGCGCGCGCACGAGCCAGTTGTGCGACCGTAGCGATACAATGGGAATCATGAAGAGATGGGCCGATGACGAGCTTTTAACGCCCGAAGCAGTGCCCGGGCAAGACGTTGAGAGTCGTGGCGAATAAAACGCCTATCCGACCGTATAAACTTCCCCTCAATGACTGCAAAGCTTTTTCCCGGAAAGAAATCGGGTTTATGCGCCACCGGAGCAACGTGCCCTTTTTCACGGTAAAGACGCAAGAGCCGTGCTGGAGGCGGGGCGGTATTTACCACAATAACATCAAGCGTTTCTCCGCCCAAATATTTTTCGATGATATCCACAAAATCTCTCGAAGTAAAATTATCGGTTTCGCCTCGCTTCGTCATAAGATTCACCACATATACTACCTTTCCACGCGTTTTTCGTAATGCCGTGGAAATGCCGTTGACCAAAAGATTTGGAAGTACGGAGGTATAAAGATCGCCCGGTCCAATAACCACAAGATCGGCCCTTAAGATCGTGTCGATAGCCCGAGGATTTGCATTTGCCTTTCGCGTAAAAGCAAGACGGATGATACGGGCTATCCGTCTTCCCATGGGAACATCAATAGCATGCTCCCCCGTAACCACCCCTCCCCCCTTAAGCCACGCGCGTAAACGCACATGCTCCAAAGTTACCGGAATCACCTCGCCTTTTGCGCCCAAGATCTTCCCCGCCTCTGAAATTGCGTTTTCAAAAGAACCAGTCATCCGCTCAAGCGCCGTGATGAGAAGATTGCCCACGGAATGCCCTTCAAGGCCCTTTCCCTCCTCAAACCGGTATGAAAAAAGGTCGCTCAGTGTTTTTTCTGCGGGAGAAAGAGCTATCAACGCACGCCGAACGTCTCCCGGAGGCAAAATGCCAAAATCGGCTCGAAGCGCTCCGGTAGAGCCGCCCTCATCTGCCATCGTCACAATTGCAGAAAGTTTATGGGAGGTGCGCTTTAAACCAACAAGCACCGTGAATACTCCGGTGCCACCGCCAATGACGACAATACGTTTTGGCCTCATACCAATAGTTTAACACAGCCACCCCATCCTTGCTGCTTCTGGCAAAACGTGCTTGAAAGGAGATAAGCTATTTCACAAAAGGAAAGAATTTTATGAAGCAGAACCTTAGCAACCCAGAAACGCGTAGACGCATCGCAAGACAATTTGCCATGCATGGCGTAACGATCATCGACCACATCGCGTCGTATATTGAAGAGCAGGTAGTAATCGGGGGTGGTACAGTCATTGAGCCCGGAGCGAAACTTCTTGGTGCCACAATCCTTGGTGAGGACTGCGCCATACAGGGAGACGTGCGGCTCGTGAATGTGCGCGCAGGAAAACGATGCCGCTTTACCGGCCCGCTCGTTATTGAGGATACAAAACTGGGGGATGATTGTGAAATGGGGCCGTTTGTGCAAATAAAGCGGAGTTTGGTCGGCAATAAGTTTACGGCAAAACACATGTGTTATTTAGGAGATCTTTCTGCGGGGGATAACGTAAATATCGGCGCTGGTACCATTACCGCAAATTGGAATGGAGAAATGAAATCGCGCACCACCATCGGTAATAATTGTTTTATCGGTGTCGGCACTATTTTTGTGGCTCCGGTAACACTGGAAGACGAAAGCGGAACGGCTGCGGGAAGCGTTGTTACGAAAGATATTCCGCAGCAAACGCTTGCAATTCGTCGGGTTTGGCAACAAACGCACAAAGCCGGAGGGGTGAAAAAAACAAAATCTGGATGGAAAATTGGTAAACAGGCACAACAAAAAAATAGCTCCTAACGGAGCTATTTTTATTTTCCCTTCTTAGCGCTAGCGCAATAAACTTCTTCCGGTCATGGAAACCGGCACCTGCAATTTTAGAATTCCCAAAATAGTGGGGGCAATATCAGCTAAAGTGCCGATGGGATCCTGCGTCAATTTTGAAATGCCCCGGAAGCGGTCGGGAAGGGAAAATCCCGTGATATAAAGCGGGACGGGATTAGTTGTATGCTCCGTGAGAGGACGGCCCGTATGAGGATCAATCTTTGCCTCAACATTCCCATGGTCTCCCGTAACGATGAGGGTCATTTCGCCAGCTTGAGCGCGCGGAAGCAGCTGACCAATCACGTTATCCAAAACCTCAACCGCTTCCACGCAAGCCGTAAAATTGCCCGTATGTCCCACCATATCGGCATTTGCAAAATTCGCGACGATAAAATCAAAACGCTTTTCCGCAAGCGCAACGATTATCTCATCCGCCACCTCACGCGCACGCATTTGTGGCTGCGCATCCACATGCGCAACCTCAAGCGATGGGATGATTCGTCGTTCCTCCCCGGGAAACGCAACCTCTTTGCCGCCGTTAAAAAAGTACGTTACGTGTGCGTATTTTTCGGTTTCGGCAATGCGCAATTGCTGAAGGCCCGCCCCCGATACAACTTCACCGAGCGTATCAATAACATCCTGCGGAGGGAACAAAATATGAGGCGTAAGCCCCTCTTCGTATTGCGTGATGGTTGCAAAAAAGACACGCGGATATGTCCCGCGATCAAAAGAATCAAACTTTTCATGGGCAAATGTCCGCGCCAGTTGCCGCTCCGAGTCCTCGCGGAAATCAAACAAGAGTACCGCATCTTTATCTTGTATCGTAATTGCCTGCCCCTCTTCATCCACCACGGATGCGGGAGGAATAAATTCGTCAGAAAGGCCCTTGGCGTATTGACGAGAAAGGTACTCATCAATCTCGCTTTGCCGAATCCGCTCCCCTTCCCCATGAACGAACAGATTCCATGCGGCTTTCGTTCTTTCCCAATTCCCATCCCGATCCATGGCGTAATACCTTCCTACAAAAGAAGCGAGACGCCCCACTCCCAAATCGTGCATGCGCGCAATGACGCGCGGAAGAAAATCTTTTCCTTCATGAGGCGTAGCATCCCGACCGTCGGTAAACGCATGAAGCGCGACAACGATCCCGCGCTGCCTTGCCCATTCAAACAAAGCCCACAGATGATCAATATAGGCATGCACCCCACCAGACGAAGTCAGTCCCAAAAGATGAAGCTTGCCACCGGAGTTGCGAAGGTGCGAGGCGATTTCTTTGAGGACTGGATTTTTAAAAAACGAACCGTCGCGAATGGCAAGCACAATTCGTGGCAAGTGATGGTAAATTACTCTTCCTGATCCCGCCGTAAGATGCCCTACCTCGGAATTTCCCGGCTCCCCCCACGGAAGCCCAACGGCGAGACCCGAGGCCTGCAGCGTTGCGGTGAAACCCTCGCGTGTAAGCGCGTCGAAGCTGGGCGTGCGCGCACGCCATATCGCGTTTCCAAACGACGGTGGAGCTACGCCAAAACCATCTAGAATAGCAAGGACGAGAGGCATAGAGGATCACATTTTAGGGAAACCCATATCTATTGTAACAGATAAAGCAAAGCCCCGGTGAGGGGCCCTTCTTCGCATATGATAAAAGGAAGGCCGGCTGGAGCTAATATGCCGATACGTCGGGAATGAATTTGCCTAACACGAAAGAGAAAAATCTACGTAATGGCGCTGTTTGCCAAAAAGCGTTTGCAGCGGTAACCGTAACGTTACATGTCGCTGATTTTACCTGATCACCAGAAATAACACGGATCGTTCCGGTCTTTGGACCCGGACTGCTATACACTCGCAGCACGATAGAAGTTCCCAAATAGGTAACATCGGTTTTCCCATCGTCATTATCATCAAATTGCCACGTATACGTATACTTCCCGCTCCCCCCAAAAACCGTTGCGGTCCAGCGCACGATATCTCCAGTGGTGGGGTTTGTTGGCTCAACGCTACACGATACCTGAAGGGCGGACGTCACATTTACTTTTACCGTATCTGTACCCACGTCTCCCTCGTTATCGGTAACCGAGAGAGTAACCGTATATTCGCCAATGCTTGAAAAGGTATGCGAGGGCTCGGGTCCTGTGGTTGATGTGCCGTCGCCAAAAAACCATTCGTATTTTGCGAGTGCGCCGCCATCAGGATCATAAGACCCCCGACCGTCACCATTACCATCCTTTAACGCAGAAAAGAATGCGGTTTGTCCTGGACCGATTTCGACGACTTCGCCGAAAGTCCCTGTCGCAGAAGTTGAAACAGTGGCATCGGCAATTGGCAGCGAACGCACCTCAACTTGGCAGTTTGCTGTTTTGGTTTCCGCACCGGCGGTTACCGTAAGCGTTGCGGTCTTGGTTCCGGCCGTAGCGTAGGATTTGGAAACACTTGACGAGGTTCCGGAAAGGCCATCGGTACCGGACCACGAATAAGAGTAATCGCCGACACCACCGGAAACTATAGCGTTCCAAATAACGTTCTGGTTAAGTTGCGCGATGGGAGGTATTCCCTGACAACCGACTTGCAACGGAGGGCTTACGACCGTTTGTACAAAATCCTCTGCAGTATCCCCTTCGTCATCCGTCACGCGCAAACGGATAATGATTGTACAGGAATCTGCACCACCACAATCCGCCCTCTGATACACATGCGTTGGGTTTGCATCAGTACTATCAAAAGCGCCGTCATCCGTGAAGTCCCACTGGTAGGTAATGGTGCCCCCATCGGGGTCATTAGAACCGGCAGAGGAAAAGTACACCGGTTGCCCGTATACAATTTTAATGGTTTTAGCAAACGGGCCGCTTATGCCAGCTGTTGATGCTGTAGCCACCGCAATTGGTGGGGCAGAACGCCGCAAGCCGAACCACTGATCTTTTATCTGGCCGACGCCCAAGTCTACAGAAACGTTGTTTGGGCTTGTAACGATCCAATTTATAGGGGGAAGAGCAGTAAGCACATATGACCCTGCGGCAATCGAACCCGTAGAATAGTAAGGACCCCCTTGATTGCACCTATCAGGGAGACGCGTACCGGATTCAGGACCAGAATAACTTACGCCCGCACCCGACACCGTGGTACCAAGAGAACACTTGCCATCCTCTGATTTAATTAAAGCCTCCCCTGCTTCATAATTCCCGTTCGCATTCGCGTCTATAAACAATCGGCCCTGAATGATTCCGGTATTGCAAGCCGTGCTTGCAACGCACCTGCTTTCTGGGGCACAATTATACGTACAATTTCTGGTCTGCCGCATCTGATTTGTTGCACATCCGCCAAGACCACATCCCTGATTCGCCCACGCGCCACACGTGTCTGCCTTGCACGTATCGGCGTCGTTGTAGCAGGCACCTGAACGGCAACCCGTATTCCTGAAACACACATTGGTTCCAGAGCAATAGGTGGTATTCGCCGTACATGCCGGCAAGCTTCCACACCTATTACCCCACGCATCTTTGCGGATGGGCTGAAGACCGCTGCAAACCCAGGTACTACTTTCACAGCTGGCCCGCGCAAGATAGATATCGTAATTTGCCGTATTGCTGTTGCCCTCGGGATACAGGGTGGATTTGGAATTTGGGCCGTGGTTTACCAACCAAACAGGAGTCGCAGCATAATTTACAGCATCGGCGCTTAGCCGAAACGGCATGTTGCATCCGCCTACACATAACGATCCGTTTTGATTGGCTGTTCCCCCAGCGCATTTTGCAGAAAACCAGGAAAATGTCGGATGTGTACTATCCGGCCCTTCACAGTAATACGCTCCCCCCGATGCAGCGCTGCCACAGCCGGTCGTGTAATTAAATGAGTTTGACCGGAAATCGGCTTTGCATTGAGCAGTAAAGGTCCCGGTAATTGCTTTCATGTTTACGTAATCGATAAGCCGTGCTTTTACCGCTACCCATTCGGAGGCCGGTGCGCTACACGAAACAGCTTGCCCAGCAGTAACGCCTCTGTATATATACGTCGGGGAATTGATGAACTGGGCATCGACATTAAAATGAGGAACCAAAAAGAGGAGAAGCGCCAAAGCACCCACCGCATACCAAGCAAATGGATTTAGCAACAAACGGCTGATACTTATAGGACGTGCCATATACTATAAAAATGTCTTTACGTCCGCCTGTACGCGCAAAGCGGCATACCATTCTTCGAAACTTTGCGTTCCCAAGGGTGCCTGCTGAATTTCACCTATCTTTATAATGAAGTATCCAGCAAATCCCTCATATAATTTCGCCTCTCCGGACCCAAGTTCACGCAACGCATCAAAAAAGCCAACATCCACCGGAAATGGGAATGATTCGACGTCAAGGACAGATGCGTCATCGGTCGGAAGAACTACTTCGCCAAGATCCCCCCCGTTTTTGGCGCTTACCTCGTGTTCCGAAACCTCGCGCGCAATCGCCGCAAAATCCTCGCCTGCCTGAACGCGCGCAAATGCCCGCTCGGCCTTTTCTTTCTTTTCACGATTCAATCCCTCAAGTTGTGCGCGCTGCTCGGGGGTCATGGACTCATACGCAATAACCTGCGGCTGATTCTTTTCTACCCAGATTCCAAATACATGTTGTGCGTTTCTTAAGGCCGCTATTTTCTCGCGCAAAAGATCTATACGCACCGTCCGTATAACCTCATCAAGCGTCGTACGATAAATCTCTTGCAGTTCCTGTTCATAAAGCTGCCAATCGCCATCAAATTGCGTATCCACCGTAATTTCTTTGATGCGCTGCCTTGCCTCGTCATCAGTGACGCTCAGGCCCTGCTGCGAAAGAAATTGGGTCAATAGTTTTTCCTGGATCATTTCTTCGAGAGTTCTGTCGCGAATAGTTGCCTGTTCTGCTTCGGGCAAGGGGGAAATCACCGTATAAAAATACTCATCTGCTGCTGCGCGCGCTTCAAATTCGTCTCGCCCAATCTCCTCGCCGTTCACTAAGGCAACGATATCGGCTCGCTCTTCTTCTGACGGCTGTGCCGGGGATTTGGAAACCAATTTTGGATAAAGAAAAATCGCAAGAGCAACAAAAACAGCCCCTGCGACAATTACAAGCGCCAAAATCTTATTCCATCCACGGGAAGAAAGTTGCATATGAACGTATTTTCCCTCTCTTTTATTATACCAAAAACAAGACAGGTGCCAAGCTTATCAGCAGGCCGCCCCACAGGGCCGGCCGTGTATTTCCTTATTTCTTGTTTCCCCCGGATTTACCTACAACGATCTTATCAATCAGGCCGTATCCTTTTGCCTCTTCGGTTGTCATCCAAAAATCGCGATCGGTGTCTTTTTCTACCTTTTCTAGTTTCTGACCGGTATGCTTGGCGAGAATGTCGTTCAGTTTGTTTTTGAGGGAAATAATATGACGAGCCGTAATTTCAATCTCCACTGCTTGGCCCTCTGCTCCGCCCATCACCTGATGGAGTAAAATTTCGGAATTAGGAAGCGCGAATCGTTTACCCTTGGTACCCGCGGCAAGAAGCGTAGCGGCCATAGATGCAGCCATTCCCACGCAAATGGTTGAGACGTCCGGCTTTACATATTGCATCGTATCGTAAATCGCAAGGCCCGCCGAAACCGATCCGCCGGGACTGTTAATATAAATCTTTATATCTTTTTCGGGGTCTTGCTGCTCTAAAAACAAAAGTTGTGCAATTACCGCATTAGCAACGGCATCAGAAATGGGACCCGCCAAAAAAATGATACGATCTTTCAAAAGTCGCGAATAAATGTCGTATGCGCGTTCCCCAAATGCGGTTTTTTCAACCACCATGGGAACAAGATATTGGGAGGCAAGTTCTTCTTCCATAAAGTAAAAGTTGCAAGACACAAGGAACAATGACCAAACAATATTCAAAATATAATAACCAATAATCAAACGCGGCTGTAATTGGAATTTGGTTATTGAAAGTTGTTTGTATCTTGCGTCTTGTGTCTTGTGTCTTGTGTTACGACGTCGTAAATCAATTGTAAGACCTTTTCGTTTCGAACCCTAGCTTCAGCATACGCGCGAAGCTCGCTTGGGTCAACTTTGCCTTCAAGCGTAGGGGCGTTGGCACCCTTCAACAATTTCGCGGCCTCCCCCTCGATCTCGCCGTCTGAGGCCCTGATTGCTTCCGCGTGGGCGATCGCGCGCATCACCAAAGCGGCCTTTGCGCGCTCAAGGGCAGGCACACGAAGCTCTTTCTTTAATTCCTCCGGGCTTTTCCCTATACGCAATAAATAATCGGAAACAGGCATTCCTCCCGCCAAAATAGAATTTGAAAAATCCTGCCACAAATTCTCAACTTCTTGCGCGACGAGCGCCTCTGGAATTGGCTCCTTCACCTTTCTTGATAATTCCTTGAGGGCATCTGCTTTAACGCGCCGCTTTTCTTTGTCTTGATGTTCGCGTTCTAGTCCCTCGCGCACGTTTTGTCGCAGGGTCTCAAGATCTTCAAGCTTCCCAAGGGAACGAGCGAAGTCATCATTTAACTCCGGAAGCAATCGCTCATGAAGCGTAAGTAATTTTACTGTAAACGTTACTGCCTTCCCAGCAAGCAGAGGATGCGGCCATTCTTGCGGAACGGCAATACCAAAGGTACGCTCATCGTTTCCGCGCATCCCTACCACTTTATCCTCAAATCCCGGAACAAAACTTCCCTCGCCTAAAATAAGCGGATATCGCTCCGAATTTGCCTCAGAAAGTTCCTTGCCGTCAACCGTAACACGAAATGCCAATTCAACAAAGTCGCCCATTTGCGCAGGACGCGTAACAGCACGATATTGCGCCCGAGATTTACGGAGCCATTGAAGAGAACCGTCGATTTCTTTAGCGTCCACAACGACGGCCTTTTGCTCAATCCGTAACTTTTTCCAATCTTTTAAATCAATTTCCGGCAAAAGATCCGCTTCAATGCGCGCCTCCAGGGGGCTGGCGGCAGCCGCCTTAATGATTGAAATACGGGGAGGGCCAACCATTGTATCGATGTGGGGCGCAAGGACTTTTGCAGCAGCATGGCCCGCAGCAATTTCTACGGTCTTTGAAAAGAGCGCCTCAGGCCGTATGTGCTGCCGCGCTATGTGCGGGGGCACATTGCCCTTTCGGAAACCCGGCACATCAAGCTTTTGCGCAAGCATGCCAAGCGCTTCTGATTCGTGCACACCCATCTCGTTTTGCTCGAGCGTTATGAGAAATACGAGGGTATTTTTTGAATGGTTTTCTCGAATATCCATATGACCTTGAAATTTCTTGAGTTTTGTTTCATAATCATATCATCCGATCCTTAAAACTGTAAAGGGGTGTCTATAATGCAAAAACAGCTTCCTGGACGCATTCAACAGATCGTGGTCTCTGGCAGCTTAACAATGATTGCGTTTTTGCTCGTGTATAGCGTCATACGGTTTTCCCTCAATAAGATCACAACCTTCTGGAAACCATTCTTGTTATTTGATGGTCTTTCGCCGTGGTTTAGTGACGACTATAAACCTCTTATCATTCCCGCCTCCCTTGCTCTCACCGCGGTTATTATTGTGCTTTTTGGTGTGATCATGACTTCCAAAAACAAACTGGTGGCCCGGATTTTGCAAAAAACGCGGCTTAATATACTGCCTTGGGCGCCAAAAATTGATGAGGAAACCGGCCAGGTGGTGAAGGTAAATGTCCAAGAGCTTTTCATGTTTCAACCCGCGCTTGCCCTTATCGCCGGCAAACCCGAAGTCGGCTTTATTATGGGGGATGAAAACCAAAACGCCACCCTCCTTGATGCGGATGGGGTTTCTGTGGGAACCGCCGACTGGGTAAGTTTCTTTGTTCCTGCCATGCCGGCAGTCATTAACGGAAAGACATATCCGATTCCTAAGCATTTAATGCTTCGTGTCCAGAATAAAAGCTCGGAGGTGTTTGGATGGCTCCAAAGTCAAGGCAAAAAACCAATCCACTGGAAACCACAGCTTTGGAAAAACATCCCCATTGACTCCGCGCTCCTTGAATCCCTCCAAAAATTCTGGGGCTTTCAACTCGATGAAGCTACACACACAAAGAGGCGCTAAGGCGCCTCTTTTTTGCTTCCCTTGTATTTCAAACCACAACGTGATACCAGGAAAGTACACGTACTTTTACAAGAGGCGACTGATGAAGATTAACATTTCTGCGTTTCGGGCGTTTGCCTGGCGTATGTTGCCATATCCTATTAAACGCATGCTCGGCCGGATTCGACGATGGCTTTTTATCGGATTTGTTATCCTTTTTTTCTTCGGGATTGTGTGGCAGATATTCCAGTTTGGAAAAGGCGGGGTGCTTGATCTTTGGGATGCGTTATTTGCCGCGCTTAATATTTCCTTATACACAAACCAGGTTCCTCTGGTAGCAGGGGTTCTTGCAACATTGGTGCTGGCAACCATTATCGGCGCACTGCTTGACTGGAAACTCTCAAAGCGCGCGCTCAGCGCCATCCCTCTCATCGGAAACCTGTTTGGCCTTACCACTTCGGTAATAGAATCTATCGGGGATCTGAAAGGAATGCCTGCGGTTCTGGTCGAAAGCTTCACTGGTCTTCGGCAACTAGGGTTTGTTTCCGGATTTGAGCCGATACGCAGCTGGAAACCCACTTCACAGACGGGCGGTCAGCAACGCGAATGGAAACTGTTTGGCGTTCCCGTAATGATCGGCCGCGAAAAAATAAGGCGGTTACGGTTTAGGATTTACTATCCTGATTTCCCTTTCATCATAAATGGACGAGGCGGTTGGGCCGAAGCTCCCCGGCTTGAATGGATTCTTAATTCCTTTGAAGAAATATTTGCACGGCTTGCTTCTGCGGGCTTTGCAACCCGTCTTAAAACGGGAGAACCAATCGTGCTTTCTGATGAAGAGTGGCGCGCGATCGGTCTTGATGTGGTGGAGCTTACTGAAGAGGAACTCAAGCAGATCGTCGCGCAAAGCAGAAAAATAAATTCCTCCGCAAAATAACGCGGAGGAATTTCATGTATGACCTCAAACATTACTATATGTAGAGTAAACGAACGAGCAAAAGCGCAACAACGTTCATGACCTTAACAACCGGGTTTATCGCAGGTCCCGCCGTATCTTTATAAGGATCCCCCACCGTATCACCCGTCACTGCCGCTTTGTGGGCATCAGAACCCTTTCCGCCAAAATTGCCTTCCTCAATATATTTTTTGGCATTATCCCATGCGGCTCCCCCGGACGTCATTGAAAGCGCAACGAAAATTCCCGTAACAATTACCCCGATCAAGGCGCCGCCTAAAACCAACGGACCTTTTTCGCCGAACGCAAACCAAACAATTACAGGGACAGCAACTGGAATGAGCGCCGGCACAAACATTTCTTTAAGCGCCGCTTGCGTTACAATCGCAACCGCGCGACCATAATCTGGTTTTGCGGTACCTTCCATAATGCCCCTAATCTCACGGAATTGCCGGCGTACTTCCTCTACCACTGCCCCGGCAGCCCGGCCTACCGCGCGCATGGCAAACGACGCAAACAAATATGGTACTGCAGCACCGATTAATATGCCGCCAAGTACGTAGGGATTATCGAGCTCAAACACGAGTTTTTTTGTACCTTCGCCAAACTCCGCAAGATATGAAGCAAAAAGCACCAACGCGGCAAGCCCGGCCGATGCAATGGCATATCCCTTGGTTACGGCCTTCGTGGTATTGCCAACCGCGTCAAGAGCATTGGTGTGTTCGCGTACAGAATCAGAAAGTCCTGCCATTTCAGCAATGCCGCCAGCGTTGTCGGTGATGGGACCGAATGCATCAATTGCTACAACAATCCCCGTAAGCGAGAGCATTGCAACCGCAGCAATTGCAACGCCATACAGCCCGGCAAGTGCATAGGCAATGAGCATACCAACGACAATAACAACAACGGGGGCGGTCGTTGCCTCCATACCAAATGCCAAGCCAGAAATGATATTGGTTGCGTGTCCTGATTCAGACGACTTTGCAATCTGCTGCACAGGCCTGAATTTTTTTGAAGTGTAGTATTCGGTAATTAATACAATTGCGGCAGTAGCAAGCAAACCAATAAGGGCTGCCCCGTATAGACCCCACTGCGGAGTATAGCCGAATTCGATAATATCACCGCCAAACGGCTCGCCCGTATTTACCAACCCTATAAAAAACCAAAGAAACCCTATAGTCCCAAAAAACGCCGCAAGAAGTAAGCCCTGGTACAGGGCCCGCATAATTCCTTTGCCGAAGAGATGGACACCAAAACTCCCTAAGATTGAGGCGACAATCGCTACAGCACCAAGCTCTATTGGAAACAGGATTGTGCCTTGGTTCTCGGGGAACAATAGCGACCCCAAAAGCATGGCAGCTACCGTAGTGATGGCATACGTTTCAAAAAGGTCTGCGGCCATGCCAGCGCAGTCGCCAACGTTGTCGCCCACGTTGTCCGCAATAACTGCGGGATTACGAGGATCATCTTCCGGAATGCCCGCTTCTACTTTCCCGACCAAATCTGCGCCCACGTCGGCCGCTTTCGTAAAAATTCCGCCGCCCAAACGCGCAAAGACCGAAATCAACGAACCGCCAAACCCAAGCGCAATGAGCGGAGTTAAATCATGAAACAGCATCCAGAGCGCTGTAACTGATCCGAGCGCAAGACCAACGACTGCAAAACCGGTTACAGCACCCCCTTTAAACGAAAGAGAAAATGCGGGCGCAAGACCTTGTTTCGCCGCTTCTGCCACGCGCACATTTGCGCGCACGGAAATCATCATTCCTAAAATTCCTGCCAATGCAGATGCGGTCGCGCCAGCCATAAACCCGAGGGCCGCCTCCCAGCCAAGTGGGGAAATGGCGATAAGTGCCGCGATAATCATCCCCACAAGCGCAACGGCTTTATACTGTTTTGAAAGATAGGCCGTAGCGCCCTCTTGAATAGCAGCGGCAATTTTCTGCATCTTTTCATCGCCTCGGGGTTTTTGCATCACGCGCCATGCTAAAAATCCCGCGTAGCCAAGCGATATGAGAGACGCAATAATCGCAAAAATTTCCATAAGAATAAAATTAAAGCTCTTACGTGATATTACGCGGTTTTCTTTTTTGGAGATGCCCTTTTTGTTGTTTTTGTTTTTGAGCCTTTTGCTTCGGTGGTCACTTTCGCGGCTTTTGCATCCGTTTTTTTCTTCCTCTTTTTTTCTCCAGTTGTAGCTAGTGCTTCCTTCGCTTTCTCCGCTCCTGCTATCTCTTCCGCTTTTCCCGTCTCTCCTACATCCTCCGCCTCTTCGCCTTGTATAATTACTTCCCCTCCTATCTCAGCAACTGCCTGTGGCGCTTCCGATTCCGCCTGGGAATCTCCCCGCACTTCTATTTTCCAATTCGTAAGTTTTACTGCAAGTCGCACATTTTGACCCTCGCGGCCAATGGCGAGCGATAACTGGTCATCGGGCACCAAAACCGTGGCAACAGAACGGGCCTTAAGTTCCACATCAACCACCTTTGCGGGAGACATGGCATTTGCGACAAAGCGCTCGGGGTCTTCGTCCCATTCGATAATATCAATCTTCTCGCCATTTAATTCGTTGGTAATTGCCATAACGCGCGTACCGCGCTGCCCCACGCAAGCACCTATGGGGTCAACGCCTTCCTGATTTGAGTGCACCGCCACTTTTGTGCGAAATCCTGCTTCGCGTGCGACCCCCTTTATCTCAACGACGCCCGCTTCAATCTCCGGAACATCGAGCACAAAAAGATTTTTTACAAATTCGGGGTGCGAACGCGAAAGGATAATTTGCGGACCTCGTTGAGACATATTTACCTCTAACAAAAGCGTGCGCAGCCGCGAACCAATACGGTAATACTCGCCGGGGATTTGCTCTTGGGGAAAAAGCATGCCAATGCCGCGCCCCAAATCAACATACACGGTACGTCCCTCAACGCGCTGTACGATTCCAGAAACCAGTTCTCCTTGTTTGTCTTTGTATTCGTCAACAATTGCCTCGCGCTCTGCCTCACGCAAGCGCTGAATAATGACCTGTTTGGCGGTTTGCGCGGCAATGCGCCCAAAATCCTCGTGCGGTTCAAGCTCGATAAGAAGTTCTTCACCCGTTTTTATGCCTTTTTGTATTTTTTTTGCTTCCGCGATCATCATGTGCCGTTCCGGATTAAAGCGAACCCGGCCATCATCTTCATCTATCGGTGGAGTTTCTTCTTGTCGCGATGCGTTTCGTGCTTTTGCGGAACGGCCGCCCCGTTGTTTTCCTTGAATTTCCTCTTCATCCCCCTCGCTCTCTTCTTCGGGCTTTAACATCGACTCGTCCACCACAAGCATTACTTTAAATACTTTCATCTTTCCCGATTCCGGATCAAGCGAAATACGAATCTGCTCGCCGCGCGAAGCATAATCGCGTTTGTAAGCAGCCGCAAGCGCCGCCTCAATGGTTTCCAGGACCTTTTCTTGGGGAATGCCTTTTTCTTCAACGATTTGCGAAATGGCTGATGCGAATGTTTTTAAATCCATATAAATCGCGGACTTACGCGGACGCTACGCTGACTTACGCTAACAATTTTCCGAGACAGTCCGCGTTTAGTCTGCGTTAGTCCGCATGCGCCGCAGCGCAAACAAAAAAGCGTCCATATGGACGCTCTATAGTCAAGCATGACGCAGGAATGAGATTCTGTCAACCCCGTTAGAAAATTGCGGGATAATCTGCGCAACTCATTTTACGGTCATACAGATTTCGGCAATTCTCTAACGGGGTCAAGGCCTAAGGCTCAAGGATGTCGATGCCGGTTTTGCGCAAGATTTCCCGCACCGCAAAGGCGACATCGGTTGCCTGAAGCTGCATCGTAAGGGTCGGATCTTGGGGATCTAGATTCATGCGACGCATAATTCCGGCAATTTTAAGGCCACCGTGAGTACGCACGAACACCGGCCCCCCAGATGCCCCCGGAACAGTACGAGCCAGGATCGTTTCAATCTTAAAACCAAACCATGCCTCGGATCCGTATGGCGGCGCAAAACGGCTAACGGTTCCGGTGATGGTCTGATCGAATTTCCCCGAAAAAGGATGCAAATAAAAACAAACGGTTTTCCCATATCGAATATCGCTCCGCGACGCAATATTAAATGTTGCTTTATTATCACGTTGCGATTGAGACGGCATTGCGAGGATCGCAAAATCAACCGGCTCATTCTCATAGACCACGCGAGCAATGGCTGTGCGCGGTGTTCGTTTAGATTGCAGAAAACGCTCAAGAAAGATTTCGCGTTTTATTACTTCTTCGTCACGATCCTGGTTGATGACATGCGCCGCGGTAATAACATATTCGTTACGTACAAACCCAAGCCCCCGATAAGGACCAACTCGCTCACCGCCAGCAGTCGTAAAATAAGAGGAAACAACAACCATGGAATTGTCGACGAGATCAAGTTCGTGCCGTGTTCCCGGGCAAGGACCTACGCCTTGTTCCGGGGCCGATTTTTGGGTCTGGAAAGATTGGGTGTAGACAACAAACCCAAGTGCGGCACCAACAAGCAGAACGATGCTTAAAAACCAAAGAGTGTTTTTGCGCACTCTGCTTCCCTTTTTCGTATTTCAAAGACCTATTTCTTGTCCTTTTGTTTTATCACGTGCGCCGTTTTGCGTCTACCCTCCACAGCGCGCTCGACTGCTTCTCTAAACAACCCAATACCTTGCAAAAGATCGTCTTCAGAGATTATGAGCGGTGGCATAATACGAATAGAGGGATTGTGTGCATCGAAACCGCACGAAAGCGTAATAAGGCCGAGCTGTTCGGCCTCCCCGACAACCTGATTGCGTAATTGAGGATAGGGTGCTGGATCATCGTGACTGTGCTGAAACTCAACTGCCAACATAAGTCCCCTGCCACGGATGTTTTTGATGTTGGGATGAGTACCCAATGCTTCATGCAGCTTTTTGATTGCAAGATCGCCTAATTTCTTTGTTCGTTCCATAATCTTGCCCTGTTCAAGATACGCGAAAGCCGCAAGCATGGCCGCGGCTTTCAACGGCTCAAACCCAAACGTAGATGAGCTTTCACCAAGCGTTTTAAATGAAAGGTCTTTGCGCATGAGGGTTGCGCTAATATCTGCAATTCCTCCGCCAAGCGACTTCCCGGCAAGAACCATATCCGGCGCAATCTCATAATGCTCGTACGCCCATAACGATCCAGTGCGGCCCATGCCGCTTTGAATCTCATCCGCTACAAAAACAATGTCGTGTGTGTGGCAAAAATCAACTATGCGTGAAAGCGCCTTCGCATCCACCACATTAATTCCTCCTTCGCCTTGTATGATTTCAATGAATAAACCGTTTATTCTTGGGTATAGGGCAGAGGGTATGGTAGATAGGGCGTGGACGGTTTTTTCCAAAGGGCTATCGTGGTGCTCGGCAGGAAACGGAAGCTCGAGCGTATGGTAGGGCATTGCATAACTTGTTACGCGTTCTGGTTTGCGCGGATCAAGCAAACAAAGAGAGCCATGAGTTCTGCCATGAAAAGCGCCGCGAAACCGCATGAAAAGATCGCGTTTTGGGCGCGCTTTACGCATGGCTTTGAGGGCCGCTTCAACTGCTTCGGCACCGGACCTTGCAGGAAACGCAAGGCCGTCGCCAGACAAAATAACCCGATCGCGCAACGCCTCTGCAGCGCGAATGCTCCACTCGTTATGCCAATCCGTTGTAGGATAATGCGCAATACCTTGTTCCAGCACCCCGTACACTGCGTCTCGTATTGGTTTAAGCGACGAGCCAAAACCGAAATTATCAATTCCCACGCCGCAAAATACTAGAAATTCGTTGCCATCCACATCCCACGCGCGCGCTCCTTCTCCCCGTCCAGAGAGTACCAATTTTGACCCTACCGTGGTTTTAGAAAGCGCCTTCTCCGCTCGCACCAAATATCCCCTCGCTTTTCGTCCAGGCACTTTGCGATATTCACCTATTTTAGCTGGCATGTTTCCAGTATACAGCAATCAGAAACTAGGAAATAGCTATCTTTTTTTGTTTCGCGATAACATACGATCGTAGCTTATCGCGAAAACAACAACCGCCCCATGTATGGGGCGGCGCAAAATCATGCGGCTTTTCTATAATACTCGTGGGGGCGCTATACTGTCTTTGCAACAACATTGAGAAAAGAAACTAAGTCCCCGTTACCCGCCGAATCGTTTCGTCGTCAGGAATGCTTCCGCCCACTTCTTCAAGGGAAGCAAGCTTTCTTTGCTCAGCGTTCCCCTCCATTCTCGCAAGGACCGCAAATCTTTTTCCAAAGCTCTTGATATTCCAATCCTCTACGGTCCTTCCCCCTGCTCCTATCAAGCTTACGCTATCCCCGACGCGCCATTCTCGACCATGAGATTCAAAAAATGATTGTGCTGAACCTTCCCGGGCGCGCTGCTCCGGCGTCTTCATAGATTCCGGGTCAATACCCATTTCCTCTGGCGATGGCCCTGTTTCGCGTGGCATAAGTTATAAGATTCGTGGACTTAATCGGTTTCAATTTTGTGCAAAGAAGCGCGCATAAGACCCGGCTCCTCGCCTCGCCTAAACTGACCTACCTCGTAGCCCATCTCGGAGGCAAGCTCTCGTAAAGCAGAAAGTTTTTCCTTATCTTTATCGGCCAATTCGCCAGCGCTCACATTTTCTAAAAGCAATCCTTGTTCTGCGTGATTCTGAATTTGCCCGCGTAATGCGTTCTCGTAGTTCCTTATCTGTTCCGGCGACAACCCCTCTTCTTGCATCCTCTGCCAAAATTGCCTTGCATACGTATGGTCCCTGTTTAATGCCGTCGCCCTCTCTTCCGAAACCTCTTCGCCAAAGTGATACCATTTGCCGTCTTGTTGTATCGGCCGTTCTCGGACAGGACCTCCCGGTGTTTTGGGTTCTTGTTCTTTCTCCGCTTCCCGCCGAAGTTCCTCCGGCATTGGTTGTTCAGGGCTTCTCATATTAATTGTAGGTTAGCATATTTTCTTTGTGTCTGCAAGCCAACGAACACAGGCGAGGTTGACAAAAAGCAAATAAAATTATATAATAATTTATCGCTCTGCTCGTTGAGAAAGGACTTTCGCGTGAAGTACCAACAAATCGCTCGCAGCGTAGGGAGGGGTATTCATCAATTGCTTGTTTTTACCGGCAAGCAATTCGGAAAATTTTCAACTGCACACCCCTTTGCGGCTGGCATGATTTTATGGGTGACGTGGTTGCTCCTCGCCGCCTATGTGTTCTTTTAGGAATGGCAGACCCGCATGCGCGGGTCTGTATCATTATATCTTACATCACACGGCTCCGACTGCGCGTTCAAAATGCTCCATCTCAAATTCGCCATCAAATTTCCTCCGCACCACCACCACATCAATCTGATATTCGCTCCCCTCTTTTTTGTTGTACATCAACCACAACGCTGCAAGCTTACGAAGTTTCTGCTCCTTTTGCGGCGTTACATGCACGGACGGGTCAATCATTCCTGCTTTTCCTGCCTTTACTTCCACGAATACAAAAACCGCGCCTTTGCGGGCAATGATATCTATCTCGCCGATCCTTCTCCCCTGCCGCCACGGGTCAAGCGCCTTGGCTCTTGCTTCCCAATTGCGCGCAAGGATTTTCAAACCGCGTTTTTCCAAATATTTTGCGGCTGCGTCTTCCGCGCTTTTGCCAAAATTAATCTGATTCGTCATACCTTAACGCTTCGCGAACAATCCTTGTCACCTCGGCATGAATATTTCCATTCGTAGCAATAATGCCTGGCTGAAAAATATCTTTTGAATTTCCTTGCAAATCAGTCACCAGCCCGCCAGCTTCTTCTACCAATAAAACGCCCGCTGCAATATCCCACGCATTGAGCCCTCGATGCACAAACGCATCACGCTCCCCTGAAGCAACTGCGCATAAATCAAGCGCGGCACACCATCTCCCCTCCTGCTCAACCCCTTGCGCTCGAAGAGCCGCAATAATACGCCCGTGAATCTTACGGCTTTCCGTTTTGCGTCCCGGATCTAAAAGTGTCCGCGCCGCAGATAAATGTCCTGTATTCGATACGTGAATACGGGCGCCGTTGAAGAAGGAGCCGCTGCCTCGCTCCGCCACAAACACATGTCCTTTTGCCGGCGCATATACAATACCGATTTCCGGGATACCGTTGCGCACGAAAGCAAGCGAGACAGCAAAATGCGGCACCCCAGTCGCAAAATTTGAAGTGCCATCAATGGGGTCAAGAACCCAAAGCTCATTTCCTGCAACCCGTGTTTGTCCCTCTTCGCTTACAATCGCATGATCTGGAAAAGCTTTGGTAAGGCCCTCGGTGATCATCGCGTGTGCAGATCGGTCCCCTTCTGTAAGCAGTGAATGGTCTTCTTTAAAATTATGCGCCAACGATTTGCGAAAAAAGCGCAGAACCTCTGCGCCGCTATCCTCTACAATCCTTACCGCAACTTGTGTTTCCTTGCGCATATAACTCATAACTTTCAATCCCGTGCAAGCAGAAAGCAATACGAGCCCGAAAAAAATTATCGGGCACGAGCGGTTGCCCGCCGAGCGGCCTTAAGGAACGGAAGGATCCCTTGCAGACGCGAGGTGGGCTACCCGAGTGCCCGCGCTTCTTGTGCGAGGACAGCGAAAAACGCTGCCGCAAGCACATCTACCCCTCCGGCCAATTCTTTATTGCTTCATTCCATCTTTCGAACGTTCCGCAGTCGTGCCAGGCGCCCTCGTACGGAAAGCCGTATAATCTTCCTTCCTCTGCAAGCTTTGGGAATAAATCCTGCTCTACCATTGCGGGTTTGAATGTTGAAAAGTTGTAATAATCGAAAATTTCCGGCGTAAAAAGATAAAGACCCGAAGACACTAATTTGCTTGGAGGATTTTGGGGTTTTTCCAAAAAATCTTTTATGCGCATGCCGTCCATTACTGCAACGCCATAATCTTGAGGTCTTGGCACTTCAACAAGCGCGATGGTAGCGGGTCCTTGATGTTCGTCATGAAACGTCCGCATGGCTTTTAAATCCACGCGCTTCAGTTCGTCCCCGTTCGTGACAAAAAATGCAGGATCGGCGCGCAACCAATGGGCCGCTCCTACAATACCGCCAAACGTACCCATGGGTTCGGTTTCTTCAAAAAACCGAATGGGGTAATCGTCCCACCACCTTTTATACCACCACGCGAAGTCATCCTTATGCTCGGTGTTTATCATAACACCGATATCGTGCATGCCTTGCTCCAAAAAAAGCTCGACCAGGTAGTTAATGATCGGCTTTTTGCGCACGGTTAACAACGGCTTTGGCGTTTCCAAAGTTACGGGATATAATCGCGTCCCCTTGCCCCCAGCTAAAATAAGCGCTTTCATAAAACTTTTATTCTTGATCACGCCCTATAAATCGTCCGGCCCATTCCGGATGTGACCTTACCCATTCCGACAATTCGTCTTCCGCGTCCCGCATATAGACACGGGCCTGCGCCCGAAGAATGGCGGCCTCTTTCAAAAGCGCATCGCGTTCCTGTGGCCCTGCCGCGTATGTCATCGCCGGATCTTCGATACGTTTTTCTAATTGCTCAACCGCACGAAGTATATCCCACTGATCTGCGGCACGCTTGGCCGGTGGCGGGTCCAGCCCCTTGGCCGATAGATCAGCATAATCGCAATCGCGAACACGCTCGGCAAATTGTGAGAGCGCCTCTAGCGCAAGTCGCAGATCGCCTTTCGTTGCAAGCAAGCTCACGAGCATCGTCTTGTCGCTACGGTCAAGAGGTTCCCGCATTACTTTGTCTTGCAACAACAGCGCCCCTAAACGTTGGGTATCTTCCGGTCTTGCGAAACTCCGATACAAATCGAAAAGCGCGTAATCTGGTTTTATTTCAAGGCGCTCCAAAAGGGCATCAGCAATCTGATCGCGTCCAGCTTCCTCCGTAATCAGCCGGCGCATTTCTTGTTCTGCGCCTTCATTATGAAACCGGGAATCGTAAAAAAGCTCCTGCCATGTATCAAGCATTTTATTCAACCGCTCTTCTTTGCTGAATTTTTGCCAAAATTCTTGCCCGCGTTCCGACATCATCACTTCCTTCCAAGAAAGATCAACCGGCTCTGGATGCATGACGAATTCCCGCCCTTCTCGCGGTTTGTCTTTTGGCCCGCCCATCTCCCCCTTCTGCGCGCGCGCTTTATATTCGCGCAGCATCCCTTTTTCCTGTTCAGAAAACTCTGGGCCAAGCCCTTCGGATGAATGTTTTTGTTCCATATTTTGACCCTAACGCGCTTTCCGAAAAAAGAAAAGCCCCGGAAACTTCCCGGGCAGATTCACGGCTTTAAAAAACACCTACAAAGATTCGCAAGCATCCCTAATATCAATCGCCGAAATCTGTTTGGATGTTCCTTTTTCAATTGCAAATTTAACTTTCATACCGAACCGCATCGGTGTTGTTTGGGTACTGATTCCGCAACGGAAAAAGGCCGTATTAAGATCAATAGAATAATTTTGAACGCGCACAGGGACGCCCGAGGCGTTGACATAGGAATACTCTTGCGCGCTTTCTCCTATTAGCGCATCGATAACCGTATATCGAGAGGGGTTTAAAAAATAGAAGGAGTAATCTCGAGAGCTTGGCCGGGAAGGTTGCGGGGGGTAAGATGGCGGCTCTGGTTCAAGGCCTTGATTATAATAAGGAACAGAAGACGTGTTTTCGCCTGATGAATCCGATATGCCGGCTATAAATAAACCAACAGAGGCAAGCGCTGCGACAAAAAGGAAAATTCCTACGGCAGGCAATGTTTTTTCAAAAAAAGTACCGTTCATGCCTTATTTTGGGGGAAGAATATTTTTGATGCGCCGAAAAAGAAAAACTAAAAATATCCCAAAACCAACCGTCAATACGACAACTGCTCCGTTTAACACCCACGGGAAACGTTCAGAAAATGGCGGGGGCGGAGGGATTTTTTCCTCAAACAAAGGATTTTGCTCTTGCAGACCAAGGGTTGCCGCCGGAAGCCCTTCTGTTTCAAGATAACGGAAATATTGCGCAAGATCGTAAGAGGGATACCGCGCCAAAGGATTTCCGTAATAGAGACGAAGCACCGCGTATGGGACAACAGAGAAAACCACCTTGCGCAAAAGCCCGACTGCGTGAGCGCTTTTTATTTGAAGAGGAGGATTGTCGGCATTAAAAATCGTAAGCCGCAAATACCGAAACGCGGTTTCGGGATATAAAATGGATGTTTTGGCACCCCTAAATTTCGGAGTATCGTATGAATAAAGAATGTCGCGAGAGTACACGCTATTCCATGAGTTTTTATCATTGCTTCCTTCAAGAGCAACTTCGCGCGAATAATTGCTATCGGAAACCACAAGCTCAAGACGGTTGCTTGGTAAATTTTCTCCGCCAAGATCAAAGATGATTTGCGTACGTTGATTCTCGGGATCTTGTGTGCGCGCAACGATATCGGCATCGTACTGCACTTCTTTGGCTGCGGTTTCCCGTACCGAGGCAACGCGTGCACCGGAAAGCGAAAGCGCATCTTCCCCCCGGTCAAAAATCGTCACACGCAAATACCGTACCGTGCTCTCTGGATATCGCACCTTCGTATCTTGTGCCCGAAAACCGCGCTCAAATACCGTAAAATCATAAATTTGGCCCTTCTCCGTCAATACGGCCCAGCTGGCCGCATCATTGCCTCCTTCAACAGAAACGCTGCGCCGAAAGTTTACGGAACTTGTGATAATTTCAACCTCGCCGTGCAATGCCCCCGCCCTTCCCAAATCAAACACAAACGAGGTCTGCTCGCCCTTTATATACGAAAGGTCGCGCATATTTACGGGAAACGTAGTGCGCTCGCGCTCACTCTGTTCCACCACAAGCTGATATGGCACCTCGCGCCGACTGTCGTTTTCGATAATACGCAAATCGCGCAGGCCAGAAGCGGCATGCGCAAAAACATCCTGATCAAGCTCCAACTCAACATATTCGTTTTCGCCAAGCGCTTCGGGGAGGTTGATTGCCTTTACAAGCCGCCAGTCAGCAACGCTGAAATCGGCACGCACGGAAGCTGCAAATAACACAAGAGCGAAAAATAAAACAATCGAAATGATGTATTTCATACTATGATTCTTCAAGTAAAAATTCCTTAATATTTTCTTTAAAACGATTATAGAGAAAAGCTGTGGCAAGCAAAATAATGCCAAGCGTGATAAACGCGGCAACACGATATCCCTGGTCAAGACCCAAAGAGTCAAACAAGAATACCTTAAAGATGGTGAACCAAAGCAATACGAGTGCCGCGATACGAATCGCGCGTGATCGCCGCACAATTCCTACGGCCACCATAGCAATGGCGTAAAGCGCCCAGAGCGCCGATAACGAAAAATTCTTTCCGTTGCTAAGGTTGCGCACCTCGGCATAGTCAGCTCTTGGTTGCGGCACAAACGGCTCTTTGGGCCCAATGGGGGAACGTGCGGCAAGGGCGCGGCTATCAAACAAAGAGATAAGCTCGGCGCTCAACATCCAAAGCGTAAGAAAATGGGCCGCAAGCGAAAGTATCGGTAGTATCCATTTTTCCTCGGGCCTTAACAACTCTTTCCCTTTTGCGTAAAAATATGCGGCCGCATATACGGATGCAATCGCAACCACAAATGTCATAAAGCGATCGTTAAAAATAGGAGAAAACGTTTTAAGATTTACGCCGGCATCAAACGCAAATAATCGCACCATTGCAATAACAAGCACGCCGAGTCCAAATGCACGCAAATGGTAACTGGTAAGCAAAAAACCAAGCCACAGAAGCACTACCCCCTCCACTACCCAGGCAATTGTAATCCAATTTTGGGTAAATTGAATGGGAATGGCAAACGTCAGCAATACCAGGGCTATACCACCCAAAAACAAAGTAAGCAGTGCGTTTTTGCGTGAAACCGACAATGCGGCATATGCCAGGATTCCATAAAACGCCGCAAGCCCAAACGTAAATATTCCCAGAAACGGCTCCCACGAGGGCAAAAGCAAAATGTAACTAATTGCAAAGTAGCTCGCGGCATTGAGCGACATAAGCGCAAGATCGGAACGATCCGGCGCCTTACGCCATAAAAAATGAAACAGAGTTGTTGCACCGACAAAAATAAGCCAAAAAACAGTGAGGGCGCCTTGCGCAAGAGCTAATTTCTCTTGCACATCCACCTGGCTTGTCCAAAAACCAAAAAGCACGAGAGACCCCACTAATCCCAAAAGCGTTAAGGGCCGCCAATTTCGAAACGACGCTAGCGATAAAACGCCAAGGTCTAAAATTGCGGCATAGATAAGCAAAATAAACTCATTGGAAAATTCTGTCCATAAAAGCACAGGGGTGACAAAACCACCCAATATTCCTACAATCGCAACACCTGCCGATTCATACCGCAGCGCTAAAAGTCCGGCAGTTGCGGTAACTGCCGCCATAAACACAAACACAAGCTCTGCCGGAACGAGATGATAAAAAATGGCGGCTGCAAAAAGCGAAAGATAAAGAATCGCAACGCCTCCGCCCGTTATAATCTGCGCATATATTTTATATTTCTCCTTCCAGTATTCCCCAAGACCCAACAATGAAAGCCCTCCCGCAATTCCTAAAAGCACCCTTCCGCGCTCGCCTATCCAATCATTGTCAAACGCCAGTTTTAAGAAAAATGCGACGCCAAGCACAAGAGCCGCCACCCCTACTCGCGCAAGCCAGTTGCCGCCAAGCATGGCCTCCCATTGAATCTCCTTTGGTTTTTGAGAAATATATGGCGGAGGAGATGGCGGAGGAGGGATCTCTTGAAAGGATGGCGCTGGGGGCGCGGCTGAAGAAACTCCTATTTTAAATGCAATCTGTTTTACGGTGGTCTCAAGTTCTGAAAAACGTCTTTCAAGTTTCTCAAGTCGTCCAGACACATCAAGCGCACCATACGCCTCCTCAATCAATGAGGGGTTCCATCCTTTTGCCAACAACGCCTGCCTGATTGTAACATCGGTAGTGCCGCGTTGTCGCTCACTGGCGATATAGAAAACGAGTTCCTCTCGTGCCATAAGTTTAATAAAAGCTTCGAAGTGCGAATCCTAAAAACAACAACACGATCCCGGCGAGTAAAAATCCGATTACAAAAGTTGCCAAAACACCATAAGAAATCCATCGCCGCCTTTTCCAAAAATACATTATTACGCCGATAAAAATTCCAAGCGATACGAGAACAGGGAAAAAGCGGAGTGCTAACGGTCCGTATGCAAAAAATCGGAATGGGATAAAAGCATAAAGCAGACGGGAAAAAATATAACCAATCACCCAAAATCCGAAAAAGCCGAACGCAAAATCACCGACTTTCTGCCACACGCTTTTGTAAAAACGTTTGTTTTTAAAATCAAAAAACCCACCGTCCCTTGTCACACCCGGTTGCAGCGGTTGTGCTAATTGTTTAAGGGCTGCGGCGATTTCTGACTCTGGATATCCTGCGTCCTTCAAGTTTTTCATCAGTACATCCTTAGGATACCGTGTACTGTTTTCCAAAAGATATCGAAGCGCAGCCGATTCTGCCATTGATCTATTATATCATAATGCCCCGCAATAACGCGGGGCAATTGTTGAAAGAGCATCGTTAAATCCTGAAAGGATTTTTTCTTTTTCCTCAAGACCAACCGAAACACGGATAAGGCCGTCGCCAATACCTGCTTCCTGACGTTGAGCTTGAGTCAGTTTTGCGTGGGTAGTGGTTGCGGGATGAATAGCCATGGTCTCGGTCTCGCCCAGATGCGGGACAATGATAGCCGTGCCATTTGCAACCAGGTGATCGCACACGCACCATGACGCGTCTTTGCCGCCTTCAATCTCAAATGAAAGGAGGCCGCTTCCCTTACTCCCCATCTGTTTTCGCACCAATTCGCGCTGCGCAGTTGAATTTAATCCAGGGTAATAGACGCGCTTAACCGCAGGATGCGTATAGAGAAATCGCGCAAGCGCTGACGCATTTTGGGAATGCTGTTTCATGCGAACTTCCAAATGCGCAACTGCAGTCGTTGCAAACCACGACTCAAAAACGCCAAGATTAACCCCAGAAACTCCTAAGCGTTGCCTTAATGGCTCAATTAACTCTTTTCCGCCGGTTACCACGCCGCTTAAGAACAAACCGTTCGTAAGATATTTGGTTGCCGAGTACACCACAAGATCTGCCCCAAATTCAAGCGGACGCTGAATGGTGGGACCAGCAATGGTATTGTCAACCACAAGTAACGCACCGTTTTTATGCACCACATTGGCAATGGCGGCAATATCATATACCTCAAGCAAAGGGTTGCCGGGAGATTCAAGAAATGCCACTTTTGGCTGCCAACGATTAAAGCTAAAACGTGGACGCATCGCGCGCTCCCACACCACAAGATCGGTGGGGTCGGGTACAAACCGTGCCTGGACGCCACGCTCTGCCAAAAGATAATTTGTAAAATAGTTATATGTTCCTCCGTAAATGCGCGCGGATGACACCACTGCTTCTCCTGGCTGCACAAATACTTTGCATACCAGCTCTATCGCAGCTTCACCCGATGATGTGGCAATTCCGTCTTCTGCGCGATCTAGTTTGGCAACGCTCATTGCAAAGATATCGGGGTTGTCGTGGCCATAGCGATGATAAAAATGTGTCTTCAGTTTCTCGTCGGCAAAAGCATCGGCCGCCTCTTTGCATGTTGTAAAGGGGAAGCCGGCTGCTGCAAAAATCGTTCTTCGGGACTTCCAGTCCATCGCTCCTATCTCCTCTTTGTAAAAAAGCTCAGTGTGGAGCTACCCTATCACAACCGCTTTTGAAAGGAAAGCTACCTTGCCGCAAGCAACCACGCATCTATGGCCAAGCGCAGAGGGAGCAAAGAGCGCATGCGTCGAGCGTCAAACCGAGCCGCGTGAATAAAAAACTCCTCTGCGTTTTGTGGATTCCAAAGCTGCGCAAAGGACAAAAGCTTGCGTGCCACAAAAGGATGTAAAGAAAAAGTGCGCGCTACCGTGACTTCAGAAATTCCCTCCTGATATGCCGCATATATGCCCGCAAACGAGCGCGCAAGCCATATAAGATAATTGCCAATTCCTTTTGGATCCTCCCCTCCCGACACCAATTCCTCCAGAAACCTGAGTGCTCCAAGCGAACGGTGCGATAACAATGCGTCGCCCAAAGGAAAAATGGCCTGCGTCTCGTATTCCTGCCCGAATAACGATACATCCTTGATAGTAATTTTTTGCTTGCCGTATGTGAAGGCCAATACCTGTTCCAATATATTGGTAAGTCTCCAAAAATTATTCCTCCCAATCGAAGCAAGCTGCGTCAACGCTTCCGATTCAAGAACCTGGCCGCTTCGTTGCGCGATTTCTTTTTTAACAAAACGGGTAACCCCCTCCAAAGATGGCTCTGGAAATTCCTGAATGGTGGCGACGCCTTGCAGTAAAGATAAAATAGTTTTTTCAATTTTCTCCTCGACAAAAACCACGATCATGGCCGGATCTTTTGCGGCTTTATATTCCTGAAGGAGGACTAAGGCCTTTTCGCCCCAATGCAAAAGACCATCGCGCGCAATGATAAAACGCGAGGACACAAATAATCCCTGCGCGGCCAACAGCGTTTCGAATTCCTCAAGCCCCTGCTCGGAAGCATCAATATGAGAAAAACCGAGCGCATCCGGGTGCTTTTGCTGATACGCTTCGATAATTTGGGAAAGTTTCCGATTGCGCAAAAAACTATTTGGGCCGTGAAGAAGGTAGAGCATGAAGGACAGCAATTAGGGAGTAGAAAGCGGTAGATAGAATGACTATTCGATCTGAACGGATTCTGTTTGATCAATAATTTCAATCCACAGGGGTCCTTGGGCAAACGGGATTTCAGTACCCGCGACATCAAGAAAACGAAGGGGCGCGGACAAAGGACTCGCCTCTTTCTGCCATCTTCCCTCTACCGCCTCACCTAAACGCAGCACAGTCGCCTTCCCCTCTCCCACAATACGAATATCATTATATTGACCCTCAATCTGCCGAGAGGTTGTTCGCATAATAACAATTGTTCCTGCAGTTACTTGCTGTTTCGTTGACGCATCAATTTCCGGCGTTCCCCCTCGCCGCCGCGCATATCGACCGGTTCCCGAATCATATTCCCACACAACACGATACGATGCAGGGTATAGAACAGTAGTTTTTTGCGTATGACCCTCTGCTTGCGCGTGGTTTTCAATCGCGGGAAATCCAGAAAAATGAGAGGTTGTACGGTATCCCAGTTTTTCGGCCACGGTTCGTAAGCGCTCAAATGAGGTGAAGCCATTGTGGGGTGCGGGTATGCCCGATTTTCGGAAATATGCGCCAAACGGATTGCGTAATGCGTCGATATCGTCAATAATTCCGCCACGCAATTGGTCGAGCGCAAAATGCGACCCGCCCCAATGCGCATATACCGCGTCAAACGCGGCTGCCAGGGGAATAAAATCGTCGCGCGCCGACCGGACTGATCCGATTTCGGCAGCATCCTTACATTGGAAAATTGCCATAAAACGGTTTACGGAACCAGTGACTACCGGCATTTCAACCACAATATCTGCTTGCCCGATTCCCGATAAGGGGCGCGCAACGATATCTCCCGCAAGCATAACAGCAATAGCGCGGGGAAGCTGCTGCTCGCCCTTGCATAAAACCTCACCGGCTTGCGGCGATAAGCGTTTTGATGCTTCGGGCAAAGAAGCCGTAATAGGATGAACGTTCTGTTTTTGTGCTATCCGAATTGTTCTTGGTAAAAACAAAAAAGAAAGAGCGCCAATCATTGCCATCGCCCCAACCCCCGCAATAAGCATCGTGCGTTTGGACATAAGTAAAGCTATACAAAAAAGCAGCCCAGTGCCTTTACTTTTGCATGCCCTGCGCTGAATATGCAAGCACGATCAATGACGACTTAGCCGCCTACAATGCTTTTTACCTTTGCCACGATTTCCCCAGGCGTGAAATGCGCCTTAATGAGAAAATCGGCTGCCCCCAAGCTCATCCCTTTTTCAATGTCTTCGCGCTGGCCGAGGTTAGAAAGAATAATAACAGGAACATTTGCATTTTTTGCTTCGGCCTTAAGCTGCCTCAACACCTCAAATCCATCTATGCCCGGCAAGATTAAATCAAGCAAAATAATGGATGGGGTTATCTCTTTTGCGTGCTTCAATGCTTCTTCTCCATCCATGGCCTCGTCCACCGCAAAGCCCTCGCGTTTTAGTTTCTGCACCATAAGATCCCTCAAGAATTTGTCGTCTTCAACCACGAGCACCAAGGTATTTGCTCCGCCCTTCCCTTCCTTGCGCGAAGCCGTCTTTTTTGCGCCCATGCTTAAACGCGCCATATTTGCCCTTACTTTCGTCACCACCTCTTCGGGATCGAAATCAGCTTTTACGAGGTAGTCAACTGCCCCCAATGCTT
>MHSS01000015.1:0-87278 GCA_001822835.1 Candidatus Terrybacteria bacterium RIFCSPHIGHO2_01_FULL_48_17
GAGGATTTCGCTGCTCTGCCTTGATTGGCCCCTTACCATCAATGGGCTCGCCAAGAGCATTGACAACCCTTCCGCGAAAGGCACGGCTGACCGGAACTGAAAGAATTTGGCCGGTGGGTACAACTTCATCGCCTTCGCTCGCGTAGCGATATTCGCCAAGCACCACGCCGCCAACTTCCTCGGCTTCGATGTTCAAGGCCAATGCCGAAACAGGGCCTTTTTTCGTACGAATTTCCAAAAGCTCCAAAGCGCCGGCTGGAGCAAGACCGGACATGCGTACTACTCCGTCTTTCAGCGACAACACGCGGCCGGTTTCTTCTGCCGCAACATCAAGTTTTGCTTTTTCTATTTCCGACTCAAGTTCTTTAATGATCGAACGGGAATCCATAAAGTTTCGAGGTTATTCTCCTCAGAGATTTACAATAGGTATCCCCTGCTCGCTGAATATGCTGAGGATGCGTCTTAAATTCCACGGCGCAAGGCGAAGTTGAAGTATTTTCTTTTGTTCCGCCTTATCCCGATGTATGAAAATTGTGCTGTATAAAAATCTCTTCTTTACTTCTACTCTTTGAATAGTTGAAAATGGAATTTCAAGTTTCTTAGACATCATTGGGAATATAATAATCATACCGCTAGTAATTTCGACTTTCATAAAACCCATACCGGTGGTAACCGCATCCCTAAACCGTGTATTGGTGGTAACCATATCCCTAACACCAACCGTGGAGAGAGTATAAATCCAAAAAGCTTGCTTACGAATCGTCATGTCCTAACTCATTAAAGAAAATAGTTTTTGAAGACGGCTTTTTATCGAAACGTCAACCGACTTTTGTCCTGCGCGAAGTTTTGCGCCGGCTAAAAGCGCGGGGTTTGTTTTCAGCTCTCGGTGCGGCAAAATCCCCTCATGCGCAACTTCTCCTTTGACAACACGTTTGTCTGCTCTATGCTCTAGCTCCTGTTCAATTTTTGCTAAAATCTCGCGGCTTTTGGATAACTGTCGCGTCCGATGAAGATACGTAACAAGCTTCCGAATAAGCTCCCGTCTCTTTACATCAGAAGCCCCCAAAATTGCTTCAATAAAAAGGTTTTGAATCTTGAATTTTGTGCTTTGGAGTTGATTTGCCATTTGGATTTCTTTAGATCAATTAGATGTTAGGTCAATTCCTCAATCGCCTTTTGAGCAAGTTTCTTTGAATCTTCTTTTGTCACTTCCCTCTCCAACACTTTCTCCGCCGCCCGAATAACCAATGACGCCATATCGCGACGGGCTTCAGAAAACAACAACGCGCGCTCGGCTTTGGCCTCGGCGCGCGCTTGCGAAACAATCTTTTCTGCTTCCTCGTTCGCTTTTACTATAAGGGTTTCGCGCCGTTCGCTTGCTTGTACTTCTGCCTTCTTAATAATCTCATCTGCTTTTTTCCGCGCCTCGCCTTCAATTTGCTTTGTTTCGGCATCAATGTTTTCCAATGCCTTACGCGATTCCTCGGCATTATCTACCGTCGCTTTTGCCAGTTTTTGGCGTTCTTTCAATGCCTTGAGCAAAGGTTTATAAACAAGTTTTGTTAAAACAAACGCCAAAATCCCAAAATTAAACATTTGGGCTAGCAAAAGCTTCCAATCCAAACCTAAGTTCGCTATAAGCTCTGACATAAAGACAGCGACCCTAATATACCCGGATTACATCCAAATGACCCTAATATTCAGGACATTCGGGTGATCCGTTCAGATCGTTCGTGTTGCTTCTAGACGAATTTAATCATCAGCGCAACAACCAAGGCATAGATGGCAATGGCCTCAGCAAAGGCAATAGCCAAAATCATTGCGGTCTGGATTTTTGGCGCGGCCTCCGGGTTCCTTCCCATCGCCTCCATGGCTTTTGCAGCCAAAATGCCAATACCAAGACCGGGGCCCAAAGCCCCCACGGCAATGGCAATAGCTGACGCAAGGGATTTCAAGCCCTCTTGCGTCTCTGGTGTTGCGACCTCATTAACTTCTGGCATAACACCTAAATAATAAAGGAAAATGCGGAAAAAGGCAAAACCCGATTAATGCTTGTGGGCTATGGCCATAGTAAGGAATACCAATGTCAACACTGCAAACACAAGCGCCTGGATAAACCCTACAAAAAGCTCAAGCCCTAAAAACGGTATGGGGGCAATTACCGGGATTAAAGCACCGATCACAATCAACAGCACCTCGCCCGCAAAGATATTGCCGAACAACCGAAAGGAAAAGGATAAAATTTTTGCAAGTTCGCTTATGGCCTCGAGTAAGCCAACGAAAAACAAAATGGGGCTTTTGAATGAAATAAACTTCCCGATGTGGCGGAAAGCTCCCAGTGAAGTAATTCCCATAACGTGAGTTGCAACCACGGCAATAAGAGCAATTGCTAAGGTGTTATTTAGATCGCTGAAAGCAGAACGCACCAAAGGAACCAGATGGCCGGCGTGCTCTATAGTGAGTGATCCAACACCCGGCAAAACTCCCATCCAGTTCGCCGTTATCACAAAAAAGAAAATAGTAAGCACTAGTGGTGTAAATTTTTCTGATTTTGAACGATCTTGCGTAACGCTATCCATAAGCGACAAAAGGCCTTCAAAAACCATCTCTACCGCTGCCTGTCCTTTTTGCGGAACAAGGCGTAACATGCGGGAAAACGCAAATGCAAACCCGACCAACACAGCCATGGCCAGCCACGATGCCAGAAGCGTGTTTGTTACAGGGAAAAAACCAAGATGACCGATGGTTTCAGTTGAAAGGGATATTTCGTGCATAGCTAAAGGAATTTTCGAACTTTATACCAAATAATTACTCCCGTCACAATAAGCGAGAAAAAAAGACCAACCAAAAGCAGCCACGGAGATGTACCAAGAACCCTGTCCAAGGCCCTCCCACCAAAAAGCAGCACGACAATAGGAATGGCGACTGAATATCCAAATTCCCATGCAAACCGTAGTGCAGGAAACATATTCTTGCCATTCTCTTTTTCTTGCAGCATACTATATATAATCCCTCTATAAGAATACCAAAAAACCTATGACTGTCAAAGAAATACACGAACTTGCGATTGCCTTTGGCAAGAAAAACGACTTCCGGATGGAAGAGGAAATTGTGCGTGATTTAACGCGCAGGAAACAAAAATATGAAAAGCTTTCAGACGACGAAAAGGAACTTTATGACAAGGATCTGTTCGAAAACCCATATGCGGATACAAGAATTCTTTACGATTCCGGCAAAGATGTAAAACGTGTACTCGCTGGTATTGATATTGAAACGGCCGAAGTTTTGTTGGCGGACCGCTTGGGAGGAATCGACTGCCTTATCCCCCACCATCCCGTTGGAAAGGCCTTAGCACGATTGGATGAGGTTATGCACTATCAGGCAGATATTCTTGAACAATACGGCGTACCTATCGGGATTGCAGAATCGCTCTTGAAATTACGAATCTCCGAAGTTTCCAGAGGCCTTTCCCCGAGAAATCATGAGCGGGCGGTAGATGCTGCAAAGAAGCTCGACATGTCCCTGCAATGCGTACATACGCCAGCTGACAACATGGCAGCGCAATTTTTAAAACAAAAAGTTGAAAAAGCAAACCCTCGGTATGTATCGGATCTTTTGGAGCTTTTACGCACAATACCGGAATACTGCGAGGCGATAAAACTCGGCATGGGGCCAATGCTTTTTGCTGGAGATGAAAACCGAAGATGTGGAAAAATTGCTTTTACAGAAATTACCGGAGGAACAGAAGGGTCAGCGGCAATTTATGAACGGCTTGCACATGCTGGCATCGGAACGATTATCGGTATGCACATGTCGGAGAAACATAAGGAAAATGTCGAGGCCGCGCATATAAATGCCGTTGTTGCCGGACATATGTCAACCGACTCGATTGGTATGAATTTATTTTTGGATGAACTTGAGAAGAAGGGAGTCGAAGTGATTGCATGTTCGGGGCTGATACGGGTATCACGAACTTGAAGATTTAACAATTTAAAGTTCAAGAGTTCAATAGCGAAAAGCCCGCCGAAAGGCGGGCTAAGTGTTAGTGTTCTTTATGAATCGTTGCGGCTATGGCAACATTGGGCTCCCGAAGAAAACGCTCGGCAAAATCTGCCTCTTTTCCCTGCGGGACATGTACAATAACATTCATGGAAACATACGAAGTAAAATCCTTTGCCTCGCATCCCAGCCGAGAAATCGTATTCAGGGCTTCGGCCTGCGTGATGCCCCGTTTAAAAACAACCCGAATTACTCCATCTTCAATGTGATAGGGCATTATGCCTCACCTATGGTTCTTTCAATTTTCTAGGCCCACCCTATCGCACCCAACCTTTTATGTCAAGATTACGACTCATCTATACGGTTTTCTCCCTCAGCAACGGCTTCATATCGAATCTCTATATGCTGACCGTCATGAAGCTCTGTGGTTTCATATGTTTCAACTTGACGTCCATCAACAGTCATTATGATACGGTGCTTTTCATCTGCAACAGCGTCCAGAATTTGGCTTTGGTTAAATGGTTTTCCCCAAATCGTAAAAAAATCTCCCATAACAAATGTATGTCGAATGGGCGCCTCAAGATGAAGCGTTCCTACACCATCGTGCGTGTGGATCGGATGCAAACACAATCCATTAACGCCGATATTTGACGGGATAGCAACCGACTCGCCATTAATAATAATGGATAAGCGTGGATGTTCGTGCATGGCAAGGGTCTGATGGTTCACACAACTTTCCGTTGCGGAGAATTCTGCTGATCCAGCGCTCAACCGAAACCACCAAACCCATCCGGCTATCCCTGCTGCCGCGACAATAAGCGCAAGAATACCCCATGTGCGTGCCGTGCGGAAACGACGCGCGCGCCCAATGTTTTGTTTCCTTTGCTCACGACGCTCTTTGCGCAACGTCTTTTTGTCTTGCTCCATATAAACTCTTTTTTATAATAATTTCGGTTACCTTGCAAGAAGAGCACCAAATTTAATGCCCTCTATGCAACAAGGGGGACAATAATATTATCATCCTTCGGAAACGAATATTTTGAATTGCTCATAGGGTACGGCGCCGCAGATCCATTTATGGGTTCCGGTGTTGTAGAAAAACGGAACGCCGCCGCAATGGCCCTTATCGTACTCATCCATTTTTTTGGCATTTTCGGGATTATGCCATACCTCATATTTTTCAAATACCACATTAAGCTCTTGTTCTACCTTTTGGATAAGCGGCTTCATACGAATACAGTGAGGACACTCGCCACCATAAAATTCCAGTAATCGTTTATCGTCCATAAATATTTTGTATGAAAGATATCTCCTATTTATTTTTTCAATAGATATCCGACTCGACCAGGAAGACGCTCGAGCTTACCTGCCGCAACGAGCCGCGCGATAATACGAGTTACGGTTTCGCGCGCAAGTCCGACTTTTTGTGCAATTGCGTCATGCGTAAGATAAGGCAAGCGCACAGAACCATCCGATTGTTGGTTGGTTCCTACCCGAGTCAATTCCCTAAGAACCTTACTTGCCGCATCGCCGGCTAGGGCATCAGCAAGCTTTTCTTCAGCATCACGCAACCGTTGTGCAACAAGTTTAAGCGTTCGCAAAGCGATCTCGGGATGCTGGGCAAGAATTGCCTCAAGGTCCTTTCGGGAAACGATACATAATTTTGTGAGGCCTTCGGCCACAAAAAATCCAGGTGGGGGCTGTTCGGCAAGATCAGCAAAAATTTCCCCTGGTCGAATCGTAGCAAGCGTTATGGTTCTCCCCTGTTCGGTAATTTTAAAATGAAGCGCCCCTTCTTCTACGAAAAACGCTCGGCCTTTTGCCGAAACAATCCCAAGATCGGGACGGCGGGGAAAAATCGATTCACCATCCCTGCAAATATGTTCAACCGCCAAATGCATCAATGCATCCAACATGTCTTTGGGAGGATCTCGCAACAAAACTACAGAACGCACCACTTCAAGACGTACCATATTTCCCTTATATCATAAACATCCTCGCCCGACAACTAAAATGTTGTTACGTTTCTTTATTTGAAATATTGCGAAGGCGATCAAGTTGATTGGAAAATTTTTCAAGACCGCGCTCGGCATCGTCATACGCGCGTACCGCATTACGTAAATGCCCGCCAGCGATCCGAAACCGTTCCCCAAACATGAGAAGCTCCTGGTCAAGGGCTTTTAGGCCCGCAAGAATTTCGCGCGCAGAAGAAGCAACCTGCATTCCTCGCAAACCAATTAAGATGGTTCGTAAATAAGCGAAAAAAGTGCCGGGGGACATGGGAATAATTGCGCGATCAAAAATCGCATCGGCAAGATCCGGAAGGGCAATAATCTCTGAATATACGCCTTCGGATGGAATATAGAGCATGGCAAAGTCCGCTGTACCCTCTTGAGGCACAATATATTTTTTCCTGATTGCCTCTGCGTGTTGCTTCACGACCTGCGTAAATTCCTTTTGCGCATGCTCGCGCGCTTCGGGAGACGAACGCTTCAGACGTTCATACGCTTCCATGGGAAATTTTGAGTCGATAGGAATGAGTAATTCACCTGCACGAATCACAAAATCGACCCTTTCCCCGGACCGAAAAGTAAATTGCTTCTGCCAAAGGCCTGCTTCTTCACCCCCAGGCAGGTGCTGGGCTAAAATATTTTCAAGTAATTTTTCACCCAAAGCTCCACGGACGCGTGGCGGTTGCAAAATCTCCTGAAGTCGTGCAATATCTTTAGATTGTTCAAGCACTCGGCTTAACGCGGAACGCTGCTCAACCAATTGGTTTGAAACATCACGTATTACATCCTGGGTTGAAGAATGCGATCGCTCGGTCATTTGTGCTAAATGCCCAATTCTTCGATCAAGCATCGCAACGGTCTCTGAAATACTTCGGGAAAGTTGTTCAACCTTTCCCTTAAGCTCTCCGTTCTCACCCTGTTGGCTCCGTCGCTTATCCCAAAGGATAAATGCGGCAACAACTATTGCTACCGCAAGAAAAAAAATAGCTAATGGAAAAACAAAAGACATTTTATTGATCAGTTCGTTGAAGACGCGGCAAAAGCTCCTCAAATCCCTGGCGGTCAAACCCTTGGCTCGGCAAAGAAGTTTCTGGCGGTATTTCCGCTGCCTTCTGAATCGCTTCTCGCGCCTGCAACAAAGACCACGCGATCATGCCCACGGCCAGAATCAGCGCGCCAATTGCGGCAAAAGACCAAATCCAATAAGGAATACGTTTGGTGTGCATACGAAATACTACGGCCTTGATGCGCGAAATATCATAAATCCCGAAATGGTAAACTGCGGCAATTCATTCCGCTGTCCGCTCGATGAAACTCCTGATATGACAATTACGACGGGAAGGAGATCAAATTCGCGAAAGAGAGAAGTGATGCGTTCGCTTTCGGTTTGAGCCGTAATTTTAAACACCACATTTTCAAAACCAGGAGTGCCGGCTGCCGGATCAGAAAAAGTGATAACGGCATCTTGAAGCATTTGATTGGTTGTTTGTGTAACTTTTTGTTTTGCCGAATTAAACGATGTGAAATCGAGCACCGGTACGAGATCACGAACTTGTTCCGTATACGGAACAAGTTCTGCGGCATCCTGTTTTAACGATGCCAATAATCGAATTTGCGCTGTGGCCTCTTCTGTCTGTTGTCTTTTCGTTTGAATAGAAGTGAGTTTTTCCGGTAAGATGTTTCTTGCTGCAAGAATAACAAGACACGCAAAGAGAATTACTCCAAAACGAAGAGCCAAAAAAACAACTAGCTTGCTTTTGGGAAGTCGCCTCATAAACAAAACAGTGGCCTAAAAACAGGAAATAAACTGAAGGGCAAAATTAAATGGAATATTAGATGACGATATATTAAGTTTAGGAGATACTTTGGTCGTAAACAAAGCCGAGTCGTTGATGCGCTCGTGAATGGATAAATATGCTTCGTCGGTATCTGCAATGCCGGTGATTGAAACACGAGCATCTTGCTGAATTGTTAATTGCTGTAATTGTATGCCCTGGCCGAGTATCGCGTTTTCTATCCGCGGCAATATATCGGCAAAAGAACAACGAGTGTTTTGTTGAAATGCTTGTCGGGCTATAGCTACAGCACTATTAAACTCTTGCGCCTGCCCAACAAGCTCTGTAACTTCAGGATTTGTCTTTGCCTGAAGCGCGTCATTGGCCGCCTTTTCTTGAATTGTTACAATTGCAAACGTTGCGGCAAATATGATGGCACTCACCGCTACACCCAGCGCAATTGTATTTCCCGCAAACCTGATAAAAAATTCCGAGACACTTCGAGAATATGCTTCTTCGGTACGCACGGACATAAGATTAACCAAATGATCCTGGCTTCGAGGTATAATTCCCCTCAACGAAGCCCCTCTAATGGCCGCTTTAGAAAGTTCGTGCTCTATGGTGGCAAAGCTTACGGTAATTCCCAACTGCTCAAGCTCTTGTATCGCCTTTATGGTTGCATCATCAATAAGGCCATCTATCAACATACGACGCGTTGCAATGTGTTTGGTATGATCTTCGATTTTTAAAAACCGGACAAGCGTAGTCAGCTCGCGCGCAATCATTGCCGCCCGCTCCTCTGGTGTCACTGAATCAATAATCACATGATGCGGAAACCTCACTGCATCTCCCTCGATCGCTGCGGCAAGCACTGCATCGGAAAATAGATACGCGACAAAGCCCGGACGGGCAGGATCTTGGGTAAGCCCGCGGGCCACGGAAAGCATAAGCGGTTCCGCGGCAACCACCCGCAATCCCGCAGAGTGCGCTGCAACAAGATACGGCTCAACGTCTTGTTTCCGCGCTGCTATAACTACATATTCCTTCATGGCTTCCGTGCCCTCTTGTGTGTTGTGCGCGACCAATTGCCAGTCGATAAATGCTTCTTTTGGCGAAACAGGAAGCATGCTCTCTGCCTCCAAACGAAGCATTGAATCAATATCCTCGTTTCGTGTACCAGGAGGAATCGTAACCGTTTTTGCAAAAAGCGGAAGGACGGGCAATGAGAGTACGACGCTATGAGTGGATAAGGGCATTGGTTTTGCTTTTGTGATTGCCTCTTTCAATGCCATTTCAACTGCTTTCGCATCGATAAGTTTACCGGAAGAGATGCTGCCAGGCGGCAAAGGTACAGCGCCCTCAGTAACTACTGCCGGTGGAAGATTGGGACCCTGGACAATAAGCTCTGCGACACGAACCCGCGCTTCTTCAATGGCCACACCGGCGATATGCTCGTGGCCTTGTACGGCCGTAATCAACGCATCAATATATGTTTTTCCAGGAAATCGGAATTTCATATAGTATTGTATCCTTTCTCCATATTAACGATTTCGTTCGCCAGGGACAAATGAAGGTTCTGGTTTTAGCGGTTCTGCAAGACGGGAACGGCGCAAAATTGCTTCCTCAATTGCTGCGCGCGGATGGCCGAATCGCGTACGAGATAATTCCCGCAAAGAACGAATACGGTCCGCACTAAGTTGCATGGGTCTGGCTATACGGATATTAAAGGGACGCTCAACTCGTCCTGATACCAAAAGTCGCACATATGCATTGAAATTTTCGATGTTTACCAGATCATCTTCACCAAATACTGGAGCGAATTGTTTTACCAAAAATTCAGCATCTTTCGGGCCTATCCGAAACGACACCAAAGATCCGACATTTCCGAATACCGCCTCACGAATAGAATCGGAAAGTTGGGCAATAAACTGGTGTGCCAAAACCATATTGAGCCGATACTTTCGTGCCTCGGAAAGAATGGTTGCGATCGAATCGGTAGTAAAATTCTGGAACTCATCAATATAGAGATAGAAATCGCGACGCCCTTCTTCAGCGATATCCGCGCGTCCCATGGCAGCCATTTGCATCTTTGCGACCAAGATGAGTCCTAATAAGCTTGAATTCACTTCCCCTACGCGTCCTTTTGAGAGATTCGCGATGAATATCTTACCCTGATCCATAAGATCCCGGAGATTAAATCCCGATCGCTGCTGCCCAATGATATTTCGCATCATCTCATTTTCAACAAAACGACCGACTTTTGATATCAAATAGCCAAGCATTTCTGATTTATGAAATTCGGTTGTTTTTGCCATTTCTTTTTCCCAGAAGGCCCGAACCATGGGGTCGGTTACCTTCGGCAACAATTGCCGCAAATATGCCTCATCTGTAAAAATACGAGGAATTTCAACGATAGTGCCTGGGTTTTCGCGATCCGCCATAAGTGTTAACATGGCATTTCGCATATTATGTTCAAACATCGGCCCAATAACTTCTGGGGGAAACAGCTTCATGAAAATCGCAATCATTTCCTGAACGGCAAAATCCTTTTGTTCTGGACTAGACCATTCAAGCATATTTAGACCAACCGGTCTTTCCATATCTGCAGGATCAAAATAAACTACATCTTCCGCGCGTTCTGACGGAACCATACCAAGCACCGCTTCTGCCAAATCGCCATGGGGATCTACTACCGCCACTCCGTTACCTGCAATGAGGTCTTGGGCAATGAGATTACGAAGAAATGTTGTTTTCCCTGTCCCGGTCTGCCCCACAACATATAAATGCCGGCGCCTATCTTCCGATGCCAGGCGCACCTTTGTCTCAATGCCGCGGTATGTATTTATGCCAAGTTCAAGCCCCTGGGCCGGCAAATTTACCGGGGGGGCTGCTGGTTTTGCCTTCACAACTTTCACCTTTGGCGTTTCTAATGCCACGCTTGGAAAATGGAAAAGGGAGGTCAACTCTTCCGTGCTACATAAAAAAGAAGCGGCCGGATTGAACGTTCTAAATGAATAGCGGTAAATAAGATCCCTTAATGCCCTATTTTTCGTGTTAAAAAACCGAACGGAATTAAGATGCGGTGTATGGTATTGGGAAAATGCGGCCTCCAGATCTTCAAGCATCTGATCCGCTCTCGCCTGATGGGGTGCCGAAGTAATGATACGAAGATTTGTTTCAAACATCGGCTTTGCGGCCTTTTGTTCCAGCGCCTTAACGATTTCCTGGATAAGAGGCGTGACTGGTTGAAAAGATTCTGCAAAATATGGCGTTGCGGCACGGCGCCGGGCTTCGGGCGTTCCTTCGCGCGGCTGTGGCATCATTTGATAGGATTTCGCCGACGACTTTCCCCCGCGGAGCATTGCAGCCGCTTGCCCCCACAAGGATAATTCAAAACGCGCGCGCTCAAAAGAATGGCCCGCTTTTTGCATTTGCCGCGCGATACGACGCCCACGTGTTGCTTTGTTTTTCCCTGCGGGACGAATAATAAGCTGTATTGCAGCACCCTCCCCCTCTGCTTCAAGTTTCGACAATGCACCGGTGAGCGCTCGCAAAGGATCCGATTCCAGAATTTGATAGGTCTTCAACGGCAACGCCCAATCATGTTCGAACCGTGCGTTCGCGCCCGCGTGCGCCCCCTGTGGATGAAAAATATTATAATCACCAACACGTTCTACTTCGGCAGTCGGGTACACGGCATGAATTGCCTTTTCAACAGGGGCAACCCATCTATGAGGAGAAGCAACAAAAAATGCAAGTTCCTCTCCGACATTAGGCAATGCAATTTCAAGCGCAACGTAAGGTTGTCCGGTAAACCACGTATGCATACCTTGCTCATGAATATGAAAGAGGGCTGCATACAACTGCTCCATAACCGCAATTTTTTCTCGCTCTTTTGCAACATCCTCCCGCTCAAAAACACGAGGCAAAGAAACCCGCAATAATTGGTAATTGAGTGAACGCTCTAAAACAAAGCGGCGATCCCAACGAGAGAACCACCAAAAAACTCCGCCTGCAAGCGCCACGATGATAGACAATACGATAAAAGTTATCATGAACGGAAAGGGCCCTTATTGACGGTGTAGCTTGCCGCGTTTTATAAGTTCATTAAAAAGCTTATCAACAAGAACATCGTGGAACGCGTCAAGGACGTATGCAGAATCGATGCTGCGGGCAAGCCGTATAGCTGGTTCAATGCCTTCAGTCAAAGCAATTTGCGCAAGCGCCACAACCTTCCGTGCGTCTGGCATAGCAGCAATATCGCGCGCATCCGGATGCACAAGAGCTCCTTGCACCGTTTGCTGCGGCATAACGGGTACCGTGGGACGTATTCGATGCGACTCTTCCTGCACACGTTCGCGCAATCGTTCTTTTATCTCATCGTGGCGTTCGGGTCTCCCTATCGCCTCTCGATGTTCCCCAAGAACTTCTTCCCATCTTGGATGTAAAACTTCCGGCCGCTCACTAGTAGCACGTGGATTTTCATTTGCCATTCTCTTATTATACCACGGATAACCCAATCTTTCGCTGACTCATGGTATAATAAAGTTAATGGGAAAACATACGGTATGGGCGCTGTTGGGCATCATTATTATTGGTGCCATTTTCCGTTTGTTAAATCTCACCACTACCCCACCCGGCCTTTGGCCGGATGAGGCCGTAAATGGGCTCAATGCCCTTGAGGCGTTGTCCCAAGGCGACTTTAAAGTATTTTATACCGACAATTTCGGGCGTGAGGGACTTTTTATTAACCTGCAGGCCTTTTCTATAAGCATTTTTGGCGCAACATCGTGGGCACTCCGCTTTGTGGCGGCTGTTATAGGCATCTTTACAGTAGGTGCCCTTTTTTTTGTGGGACGAGAACTTTTCACAAAAACATATCATCCTCACATGACAGCCCTTGTGGCTTCCTTGTTGGGCGCCGTTTCGTTTTGGCATGTAAACTTTTCGCGAATCGGATTTCGCGCGATTCTTTTGCCGCTTTTTGCATCACTTGCGGTCTGGTGGATGATTTCCGCCATGCGCAACCGTTCGCAAATAGCGTTTGCGGCATCTGGATTTATGTACGGAATTTCTCTTTCAACATATATCTCCGCCCGTTTTCTGCCTATTCTTGCGCTCGTGTGTTTTGTTTATGACCTGTGGCGGGAGCATAAAAACAAGAACGGAGCCCAATGGAAGTCCTTTGTCATTGTCTGGGGATGGTGTTTTATCGGGTTTTTTGTCGCGGCACTACCGCTTTTGGGATATTTTGCTTATCATCCGGCAGATTTTTTTGGGCGCGCAAATGATGTAGCCGTTTTTGCAGCAGCAGATCCTATCGCCGAATTTACGCGCTCACTCACAAAAACATTAGGCATGTTTCATGTGGCGGGTGACAATAATTTTCGACATAATCTTGGAGGATCGCCTCAGCTTGATTTATTGAGCGGTATTCTTTTCCTTACGGGCATCGCAGTTGCTCTATCGCTATTACTGCGCCTGCGAAACGCAAAGGGAAGAAGATTTTATATGGTGGTACTTTTTGTGTGGTTTGGCCTCATGCTCCTTCCGGGAATCCTTTCTCAAGAAGGCGTACCGCATGCTTTAAGAACACTTGGCGCGATTCCCCCGGTGATGTTAATTGCGGCACTGGGGTTTGGTTGGCTTGCAGAAAGAACGACGAAAATGTTGGGACGTCAGTGGTCACACATCGCATTAATGGGTTTACTGACTATCGTTTCTGTTATTAATTTTTACCAATATTTTTTTGTATGGGCCTCACATCCGGAAACACAAAAAGCGTTTCGGTATGATCTTACTGTTATGGCAAAGGTGCTGCGAGAACAGCACATATATACTCAAAAAGTTGTTGTCATCAACCAGCCGGGCGCAACGGTTGAAAATTCTTTTATTGAGCTCGCTCCCATACGCTTTTTAGATTATGCGGATTCGACCATTATCTACAAAGAAAGCACACGGCTTGCGGAAATTATCCCTCAATTTGAAAAAACCATGCTCGTTCCACTCCAAGCAAATGATCAGGAATTAGAAGCTTCACTGCGAGCGCTTTTCCCAACGGTAAAACGCAAAGAAACACAAGGAATAGAATACTTCTCACTATAAACCTAAGATATGCTTTGGCGCTTTTTTAAACTCGACATGTTGCTTGCGGCATTTCTTTTAACGGTAATGGCCGTTTCGGCATTTAGTTCGTCCTGGGGGGATACGCTTACGTATGACGAGGATGCTCATATTGGAGCAGCGGTTTCTTATATTACCCAAAAGGACATGCGCCTCAATCCCGAACATCCGCCACTTGTTAAGGATCTCGCGGCGCTCCCGCTTCTTTTTATTCCAAACCTTATTGTGCCGACTAATCACCCTTCGTGGATCGATGAAGTAAACGGGCAATGGAATTTTGGAAAGGCGTTTCTGTTCGAATCTGGAAATGATGCCGACCTTATCGTGCGATTAGCACGTATTATGCCGATGGTTTTGATGCTTTTGCTTGGCGCGGTTTTGTTCTGGGTGGTACGCGAAATAGGAGGAACGCTCTCCGGACTTTTTGCGCTTGCGCTTTTTGTTTTTTCACCAACTATTCTTGCACATGGGCGTTTGGTCACGACAGACGTTGCGGCGGCATTAGGGGCGTTTCTTGCAACCTATTTGCTCCTGCGGTACTTCGCAAAGCCAACATGGAAACGTCTTTTTGCTGCCGGAATTGCATTTGGGATTGCGGAGGCATTAAAATTCTCACTTATTTTATTAATTCCCTACTTTGCCGTACTTGCTTTTGCGTGGTGGCTGTTTTCTTTCATATCTTTTAAAAAAGATGTGGCGAAATCGTTGTGTATATTTTTAGGAGGAACGGTGCTTGTCGGCATCATTGGCTATATGGGTATCGTTTATCCCCTTTATATGTGGCATGTCTGGGATTATCCGCAGAGCAGACAAGTTGCAGATATCCGTGCAACGCTTGCCAATAATCCAAACCAAACACTCACTACAATTCCCGAACAAATGGCCCGTAACTTTTTGTTACGTCCCCTTGCCCAATACGCTTTTGGGATTACCATGGCCACACAGCGGGTGGCGGGCGGCAATACAACGTATTTTTTGAGAGAAGTTTCCGCAGAAGGACGATGGTATTATTTCCCGATAGTGTTTGCTCTCAAAGAACCGACGGCAATGTTTGCTCTTGTATTACTTGCGCTTATGACGGGCCTTTATGCCTTCCGAATGGCAATATCCCGCTCTTTATCGGGATCGCAGGGTTTGAGGAACGCGATTTTAGAAATTGTGAAGTGGAAACGTAAACATTTCGTGCATATCGCGTTTCTTCTCTGGATTCTTTTTTATCTTGCCGTTTCAATCAAAGGCAATCTCAATATCGGCATACGGCATCTTATTCCTATTTATCCCTTTTTGTTTGCACTCACCGCAATTGGGCTCGCGGTATGGCTTAAGCGCGAACGGCATGGTAAACCCGGAGGGTTTCGCACTATTCTCGAAAATACCAGGGGGCTTTTCGCCAGCGGAGCAAAAGGAGCTGTAGTCGCTGTTTTTTTCGGAATGCTTGCAGTTGGTACGATTCGCGCGTGGCCATACTATCTAACCCATTTTAATATCCTTGGGGGAGGATCCGAAAATGGATACGTCTACGTCGTTGACTCAAATCTTGATTGGGGTCAGGATCTTAAGCGTTTGGCCAACTTTGTTGAAGAAAACAACATAAAGAAAATTGCAATCGACTATTTTGGATTAGCACCCCCAGAATATTACATAAAGAATGCGGTAATAGAACATTGGTGGGCAGAAAGAGGACGGCCGTCGGGATGGTTTGCGGTTTCCGCGACCTTCCGACAGGGACAGTGCGCACGCCCTGGACAAAAATTCCAGGGTCTAACCAGACAATACTGTTTTCTCAACGCCTATACCCCTATAGCCGTCATTGGTCATTCAATATTTGTATATAATTTTTCGCCTCAATAAAATGGCTACGATTAATCGTTCCAAAGAGCAACTCCAAGAATTACAAAACGATATTGCGGCAAATATCCGGCTGCGAATCGCAATTATCGTTTCGTATGGAGTGCTATTTGGTTTATTGCATCTTTTGGCAGTGCGTCAAAGTCCAGTATCATGGGCCGTTCTTGGGGCTGCGCTCGTTACGACATTTATTATTTGGCTGCTTTTTATTCGTTTTCCCATTTCTCCAGATCCAGAACGCCTTGCCGATGCCTACTTCTGGTTCTTAATGGCCGATATGGTCGGAGTAACCATAGGATTGATGCTGGGAGGAGGATTTGGGATTAACGGAGTCCTTATACCGCTTATCTATGTTGTGCACGGTTCTCTTGTATTCCCAAGCGTAATCCAGCGCACCGTGGTATTTATTGTAGCCACGGGCTTGTATTTTGCGGCTTCGGCCGCTGAATTTGCAGGAATCGTCAAGGTTGACTATGTTTTTCCGTTTCTGGAGGATGCAGCAAAAGATCCAGGAATCTTCTTCACCAAGCTAGTCATTACCACCGTTGCCATCCCGATTTTGGGTTTTTACACGAATATCTATGCCAACCGGCTCCAGATAAGAAGAAAGGAGCTCTGGCGAGAACGGGATTACTTAGCAACAATTCTTGCAAACCTTACCGCAGGAATCATTGTGTTAGGAGAAAACCAAAAAATCGTCTACACAAATGCCATCGCTGCCCGTCTGCTTGGCGAACCAAAAGAGATAAAAATCGGGGCTGATCTTTCAACTATCGGGCTGCTTTCGCGAGAACAAAAGTTACGGGAAGAATTTCTAGTACTTATTCAAAGCGTCTTAGATAAGAAAGAGTCGCGCTCAGCCACTCTCTCGATGGGGCCTCTCTTGGTTTCTGTTACCCCTATTCCCATTCCCCCGCCCACCATCACCGCATTGCGAACCATCCTTGTCTTGCAAGACGTAACGCGGGAAAAACTACTCGACGCGCTCAAATCCGATTTCGTTACCATTGCCGCCCACCAATTGCGCACACCCTTATCAACCTTGAAGTGGACCATCAACGAGCTTCTGAACGAAAGTTTCGGGTCTGTCGCGGAAGAGCAGGCACAAGCGCTGCGCAATGCCTTCAGCACAACGGAAAACATGATTCATCTTCTAGGGGATCTACTTGAATCAGTACGTTTTGAGGAAGGAAAATTCGCATACGAATTCAAACCAATCGTCTTGGAGGATCTTGCCCAAAAAGTCATTGCGGATACCACATCGCTTGCAAAATCAAGAAGGGTAGAGCTTTCTCTCGCGCTCCCCACTCCCCCTCTTCCTCCAATCGTATGCGATCCTGAAAGAATTAATTTTGTGCTCACAACTTTTGTAGACAATGCAATCACCTATAACCACGAAGGGGGCAAGGTACAGGTTATCCTCGAAGCAAAGCCGGACGAAGTCATTGTCGAGGTGCAAGACAATGGCATTGGAATACCCCAACGAGAGCAAACGATGCTGTTTACCAAATTCTTTCGTGCTTCAAACGCCATCCGAACAGAAGCGACAGGATACGGCCTTGGACTTTACATCGCACGCAATATCGTCGAAGGGCATGGAGGAAATATGTGGATGCGATCGGAAGAAGGGAAAGGGTCAACGTTTGGATTCAGCTTGCCGCTTAATCCGGAACGCCTCCCGAGAGGACCCCAAGAACTTATTGCAGCACGTTTACGCATACCGATGCGACCAAAATAATTACAGTTTCGTGAAACAAAAATGCGGCCTTCCGGGGCCGCATTTTTTGTTACACGATTTGCGCAGTTTCTCGTTTACTTATAAAATACTTTCCCTGGCGTGCGAACATCAATATATTCCAAGGCAAGTCGCTCCTCCGGAGAAATTACCTGCGCCAATACTTCTCGCAGCGCCGATGCCTGTGCCGCAAGATCTCCTGCGGGATCAATAATCACGAACCAACGTTGCGCGGTCTCCGCGCGAAATTCATGTTCACCTGCACGGATGATGCGTACCACAAGCACTCCAGCAATATTTTTTAATATATCTCGAACTTCAGATAACGCCCCAAGTTCTTCCTCGGAAAAAACCGATTCTCCAAGATGTGCATCCGCGCGTGTCGTATCAATAATACTTATCACCAATGCTCCTTCGGATTTTGGCGCCTCGTCAAAAAGAACGCCATAACGATCTGCGGCAAAACATTGCTGGGTATCTATAGTGCCCTGCTCAAACTCCTTGCCCACACACCAAAGGGCAGCAAGTGTCCGCTCTTGTATATGAACGAAAAATCCAAAGGGCCGCAGAGTGTAACGAATGTTTACTTCTTGAAGGCGTGGAAATTCTTGCACTAACACGGCGCGGATATCCGCGGGTCTCAAAAACACCATGCTCATTTGCGCAACGCCAAATCGTTTTCCAGAAAAATGATCGACGATAACCTGCTGCATAGCATCGGGCGAGACGCGGTCAGCGCCTTCAAACCGAACATGCTTAACATTCAAAAGACCCATTGGGCCAATAACATACCACACGCCACCAAAAAGAGCTATGATAAAAATGCCGCCAAGAATTATCCGAGGCGGTATTTTAAGTTTTTGCGGAAAGACGAAAGATTTGTTTTTTCTCCTTGCCTTACGATAACGGATAGTTCCCATACAATATTAAAGGATAGGAATTAGGGAATAGAATACGCCCGGGGATTAGATTAAAACGCGGGGAAGCAAAGGATTGATACGGCTTAACACTTCGTATGGGATCGTTCCAAGTTTCTCGGCAAGCATATCTGCGGAAATCTCATCTTGTGCTTGTTCCCCAATAAGCACTGCCTCATCTCCCATTTTTGCAGCGGTAATCTGCGTGACATCTACCATGATCATATTCATACAAACCCGGCCTAATACCTTTGCGCGCAATCCTCGTATCAATACCTCGCCAGCGCGAGAAAGCGCACGATCATATCCATCAAAATATCCCACAGGTAACACCGCAATGCGGCTATCGCGGTTTACTTTTTCGGAAAGCCCGTAGCCGACCGGTGTTCCCAAAGGCACATTTTTAACCTGTGCAATTCGTGTTTTCCAGGACAACACCGGCTTTAAGTGTAATTCCTTCCCATGAATTTCGGCAGCTTTTGCAACTTCAGGCGAAGGCCAAATGCCATAAAGCGCGATGCCCACGCGCACCAAATCAAAATGAGTTTCTGGGTGTAAAAGCGCTGCGGCAGAGGCCGCCACATGCCGTATCAAGTTCGGGAAGCCAGTTTTTGCGCTCTCGTTTAGCGCACGCTTAAATTCCGAAAGCTGGGCGCGAAAATAAGAGCGGTCGTGGGTATCTTCAACATTTGCAAGGTGGGTCGCGATCCCCTCCGGCACAATCCACGAAGAAGTTCGCGCAGCGTTTAATATCTTTGAAACCTCTTCGGGCCACATTCCCTGTCGCGTAGTGCCGGTTTCAACCTTTATATGAATTTTTGCCGGTTTTCGTTGCTCAAGGCCAGCTGCAGCAAGACCCAACATAGTATCGTGATCATAGACCACTTGACGCAAGCCCGCGCGTACAATATCTGCTAAGCGATCCTCCGGAGTCCAGCCCAACACCAATATGGGTGCGGCCACTCCTTTCTCGCGGAGCATTAATCCCTCATCAACCGAGTCAACCCCGAACCACTCGGCTTCGTCAGCAAGGAGTTGTGCGACCTCCGATAATCCGTGACCGTAGGCATTTGCTTTAACTACCGCTAAAAAACGCGTTGATGGCGACAATAATTTTTTAAGCTCCCGGACATTATGCCGTAAAGCATCGCGGTCAATTTCTACCCATGTTCGATGTTGAGAGCTTGACATAGAAATAAGGGTTTGTATAATACTGTTAGTACGTTAACTCAAAAGGAGAGAGAAATAATGGAGCTTACAATAGCGCTTGCAGCTGCGCTGGGATGGCTCGTAGGAACGGTAACGGTTTCAGACCTGCTGTGGCACATTGCTTATGATGCTCTAGGAGCTAAACTCGGTCCAAAAGTTGGGTTTGAAACCAACGATCCCAGCAGAGTTTGTCCCCTGGAGGCAACGTGGGTTGGCAAGATGGCCCTCAATGCCTTCTGGCCCTTGGCTTTAACGGCTGCTATCTTTTTCCTCGCGATTATCTTCATTGGGGCAATTGTGGGAACTATTATCATAATAATAACCACTCTTGCCAAGCGACATTCAACAAAGTAATTCGAAACGGTCTTCGGGCCGTTTTTATTCTGCCCGCTCAACTTTTTGTTGAGCGAGGCTCGCCCGCCTCATGCGTGAGGCAAGGCGGCCCGCTCTACATATTCCCCGGTTTTGGTATTTACGCGTACCACGTCGCCCTGCTTGATGAAAAACGGGGTGTTTATCTTTAGGCCCGTCTCCACAAGCACTGTCTTTTTGCCACTGGTTGCGGTATCTCCCCTTTCCGACGGCGGCGCTTCAACGACTTTAAGATCAACTTTTACAGGGAGTTCGATATTCATTATTTGATCATCGAATAGAAGTGCGGTAACTTCTATATTTGGCACGAGATAAAACCGAGCGTCGCTAATCTGGTTTTCTGATAACTCAAAACGGTTTTTGGGGTTATCGGATTCTGCAAACACAAACTTGCCTCGATTGCTATAAATAAACTGGGCAGGCATTTTAGTAAGTTCTGCCTCTTCAAAGCGGCCTGCCTGCTTAAAGGAGCGCGATACCGTTGCGCCAGTGCGAAGGTTTTTTATTTTCGCCTGCATCTGGCCGGTGGACTGCGCCTTTTTGATAAACTGCGTTTCCAAAACCACCCAGGGATCATCATCCATTTTAAATGTGGTGCCTACACGGAGGTCAAAGTTTGAAAGCATATGAATGCATGCGAATAAACTTGTAAACCGCGTAATGATATGGTACGAAAAAAGTAGCTTTTTTACAAGAGAAAGGGTAGGTCTTGATGGATTATGTCTTTTCGGGAATTGTGTTGTGGTTCTTTTTGGGGGCAATCGTTATTGGAACTAAAATCAGTATCGCGTATGCCGAACATCAAGCAGTAAAAGGAACGGGAATTATAAGTTATTTTATTTCCTCGCTTCTTCTTTTGGTGATCGCAAGTATGCTGTGGCCAATTTTCGCCTATCTTCGATGGAGATACAAAAAGAAATCGTAAGAATGTCCATCCCATCGCAACCCGTCAAAGAGGCGGGTTTTTCTTATGCAGCCGCCTCTCTTTTGGTGTTTGCAAAATAGCGTTTGCGCGCTTCTTGCGGGAAAACTTCATCGTAGCTTCTTTCAAATGTTTCACGCATCAACGTCGAAAGTTCGCCGAATTTTGCCCTCCTCATTTCCGCAACCAAAGAGGCGAACATACTTAATGATCCGCGGGCTGCAGTCCAATCGCCATTTCGACCCCTTTCTGTCGTAAGGTCCCCCACCGAATCTAAATCGACTATGCGTGCATCAAGCGTGATATTATGTGGAGTAAGAAAATCATGATGCCAGCCATTTTCGTGCATATGTGCAACATTTTTGCCAAGCGTTTTTGCAAACCACAAAAAATAGTCGGGGTATGATAAGTGTATATCGCCCTTCTGTTGTACCATCTGGGACACCAGAGCTCTTGCATCATTTAAAAGTAGCTCTGGATTTTCGTGAGATTCAAGGTCTTGGATCCTCGTTTTCGTTCCAAAGGCGCGCATTTCAAGCACTGGCTGAAAGCTTGGGTCCAATAACCCTCGGTTTCGTACTTCTTCAAGCCCTACCCTTTTTTCATCCACGAGTAACTCTTCAAGTTTTATAATTCCAACGGTTCGAGAAGTTGAAATGCCGGCGCGCAAAAATGCCTCGCTTGTATCACGATCGTACAAGGCCAAATTATAATCGAGAAGCCCTCGCTTCCCCAAAGTATAATCCAATTCGCCCCCCGGTTGCGTCACATGTGCATTCTTGCTCCCAGAAAAGAAGCGAGGGAATTCAATGCTCCCGATTCCTTTGATATCAACATCACGGTATAAATTCCCCTGTGCATCCTGAAAAATAACGCGTCCCAAAAGCGTGGAGCGTCTGTGTTCTGGAGAAACCTCAAGAAGACATCTTCCCTCGCTGTCTTGTTTTAAACGACGGTGCAACTCCGTGGGAAACGACATTTCCGCAAACATTCCAAGCGGTGTCGACTTTCCCTCTTCGATCCGAAATGGGAGATTTGGGAAATCAGGATTAACCCAATCAACCGTGTTTTTGACTTCGGCAAACTGAACCAGGCGCTCACGCCAGTGCTCGCTCGCATATTGTTCAAGCTCCCCGCCTTTTCCCGTTGGCAATTCTCGTTCCGGCACAATATAGGGTCTTCTACGATTATCGGGGTTCGACCCCAATAGTAAATTATTCGGGCTCGGTAAGAATTTCTAAAACATCCCCATCCTCAACGCCGTATTTTACCGCCCATTCTGAAAGATAAGCGCGGGAACGTTCAGAAAATTTTCTGCCTCCCAACAACTCTTTTTCTTCCTCAATATATTGACGTATGCCCGACGTTACAATCTGTCGACGTTCATTGGGATCCAGCTTCTCAAGAATTGGGTGCATTTCCGGCCAATTTAATATTTCTGAAAATTTCTTGCGTTGTACCGATAAATCAAAAAATTGTTGTGCTGCGTGGCGAGACATCTTATCGAACTCTTCCCTGTCTTCCTGAGTGACAAACTCCCCGAATACACGATTAATTGGCACCGCCCGCTCTAAATGCCGACGCAACAACAGAAATTGATCCGGGGAAAGGCCTTCGTGGAGGTCTTGAAGTTTTCTATACTCTTCAGGATCGCGCAGGCGCTGATATTCAGACATATGATACTCAAAATAATTGCGCGCAAAATCTGCAATTTCTCGCGACGTCAACTCGTCTTTTAATCCCCCCTTCAGCAACAACCGCTGCGCATACTCAAAATTGTTTTGCTGTACGGCCTCATTAAACTCCGCCGTTCGCTCTTCCATGAGTTTTCCCCACTCCGTTCCGGCATAGGACCGGTTAGATAATACATCCCACCTTGTATTGAAAGGTTTTCCTCCTTCAAGTTGCGGGCCGTGTTCGGGCATAGATTATCGTCGCAGCAGCTTACTATGGGGATCCGATCCCCATATTCGATTACGAGATACGCTCAAAATTAACATAGGGACGCAAGATATCAGGTACGACTATGGATCCATCGTTTTGCTGGTAATTCTCGATAATGGCGATAAGCATACGACCAATAGCAATCGCAGTTGCATTAAGCATGTGCACATAGTCGGTTTTGCCGGCTTTGTTTTTATATCGCACATTAATCCCTCGCGCCTGAAAATCTGTGGTATTTGAGGCCGAGTGCGTTTCGCGATACTCTCCCTTCCCGCCATTCTGCCCCGGAAGCCACGTTTCAATATCAAACTGGTGAGCATCGGTCCATCCCATATCGCCCGTGCATATCTCTACCACGCGATACGAAAACCCAAGTCCCTGCACTAATCGTTCCTGCCATGCAACAAGACGCTCGAGTTCCTCTTCAGAATCTTCTGGCTTGGCGAAAACAAACATTTCAAGCTTATCAAATTGATGCACGCGCAAAATCCCTTTTGTATCTTTTCCGTAAGAACCAGCTTCCCTGCGAAAACATGTTGAGAACCCAAGATACCGCTTGGGCAGCTCGCTTTCTTTCAGGATCTCTCCGCTATGCATAGGACCAATAGTGTGCTCTGCGCTCCCCGCAAGATAAAGATCATCTTTTTGCAGATAATACCGATCCTCTTCTTGATCCGCGGCAAGACGCCCCATGCCACGAAACATTTCCGGCTTTATCATGGAAAGTGCGATAACAGGCGTAAAACCCTCAGACAACAGCAAATCCTGACCATAGCGAATAAGCGCAAATTCAAGAAGCGCTACTTCGTTTTTTAAAATGCCAAACCGCGTGCCAGCCACTTTTGCACCCCGTTCCATATCAATAAGATCAAGATCTTCTGCGAGCGTAAGATAATTTTTTGGTTTAAACGAAAAATCTATTTTTTCTCCCCCCTCGCGCACCACTTTGTTGTCGCATTCATCTTTCCCCTCAAGCATTGATACCAACGGAAGGTTGGGCAACTGTAAAAGCGTTTGCCCGAGCTTTTGCGAAAGATCTCGTTGTGTTGGTTCAAGATTCTTAAGACGCACCTTAATATCTTCGGCATCTTTTTTCTTGTCATCGTCTCCCTCCGCAATATCCTTGCTTAATTGATTCAGCACCGCGCGCAAATCTTCAAGTTGTTTAAGTATCTGGCGATGTTCCGCATCAAGGGCAAGCAAAGCATCAATATCGACATCAGCACCTTTTCTGCGAAGGCCATCTTTCACAATATTTGGGTTTTCCCGGATGAATTTTATGTCTAACATAAATACTACAAAATACGGATCTGTACGAATATACGAATAGGTTTTAACATATAACGATCATTGGCGAAAATAGTTTTGAATTTCTGGCAAAAGGGCGGCAAGGGCTCGACGGCGATGGCTTAGCTTCGCATTTTCTTCTGGGGTAAGTTCCACCGCATATTTTTTAAGACCAGGAAGGTAAAAAATAGAACGGTAGGGATACCCTTTATCGCGCTGCGGGTGCGCTTCTTTAGTAATAATCCCCGGCAGCGATGCCTCATAAGACGCAACCTCGCCCCGTGGTGTCGCAAAAGTAACAACGGTACGAAATTGTGCCTGCCGTTTCCCTTCGGGCACATCGGACATTTGTTCAAGACAGTATTCAATAAGTTCTTCGTCCCCAGCCGTATAGCCCGGCCAGCGGCGCGATTTAATGCCGGGTTCTCCTCCTAATGCTTTAATTTCCAGTCCCCCGTCATCTGCAACAGCAGGCATATTAAAATGCTGTGTATATATTTTTGCTTTCAGAATCGCATTTTCTTCAAATGTTTTTCCTGTTTCCTCGACTTCAGGGACGTCCCTAAAATCGGACAGGGCAATAATTTCTAGGCCTTCCAACACGGAGAAGACAGTTTTCAAATCACGAAATTTTGCCGGGTTTGCTGTCGCAAGCAATAATTCCATTGCATTATCTTATTTCAATAGATTCCATGGAAAACTGTCGCGAATGCAAGCGCCGCTCTTATCTGGATAAGAAGGACCGGTCGTTTTGCAAAAATAGCCATCAGGACACTCCCAACCACCTATGCCGCCGCAAATTGAACCCTCTGGCGCCCTCCCTGTACGAACGAGAATAAACAGGCCGACCAGGAGAAAAATAACCAACAATACGATAAATATCAGAAGCTTTTTTGTCATGCTTATTCTCTATCCCCTCTCCCCTGTTTTTGGTTTCATCGTCGGAAACAAAATTATCTCCCGCAAGCTCGGGGCGTCAGTTAACAACATCACCAAACGGTCAACGCCAATACCAAGACCTGCCGCTGGCGGCATGCCGTATTCCATGGTTTCCAAATATTCTTCGTCCAAACGTTGCGCTTCTTGGGAGCCGGCTTTGCGCGCTTTCTCTTGTTCTTCAAATCGCCTACGCTGCTCAATAGGATCATTGAGCTCGGAAAACGCGTTGACAATTTCCATCCCGCCAACTACGAGCTGAAAACGGTCGGCAACCTCCCCTCCTACGCGTCGGGATCCCTCGCTCTGGCTCGGGACTTTTGCTTTTGCCAAAGGAGAAAGCTCAAGCGGATGCTCAATAATGAAAGTTGGATTCCATAAGTGTTCAAGGCATCGTTTTTTAAAAATTGCGTCGAGTTGTTCTTCACGCGTGGGTTGTTCTTGTATGTCGACACCCACCTGCTCCGCCTGTTTTGTGATTTCCGCATATGACGCATTTGCGATATCAAGGCGCGCATATTTTTTTAGTGCCGCAGCAAAAAGCAGTTTAGTGAATGGTCTCTTAGACACAATCTCCTTTCCACGAAATAAAATAGGTTTACCCCCCTTTGCTTTTTTTACAATGTTTTCAAAAATGCTTTCGACAAATTTCATAAGACCTTCGGCATCCTGATACGCCCAATAGGCCTCTAAAATAGTAAATTCGGGGTTATGCGTTGCATCCATTCCTTCGTTCCGGAAAGCTGTCCCGAGCTCAAATATCTTTTCAAACCCACCTACCAACAAACGCTTCAAATAAAGCTCTGGTGCAACACGAAGAAAAAGATCTAAATTAAGGGCATTAAGATGGGTTTTGAAAGGTCTTGCCGATGCGCCACCAGGAATCGATTGTAGCATGGGTGTTGCAACTTCCATAAAACCCTTGTTCATAAATTCCCGCCTCAACAGCTCAACGATATTTGCGCGCGCTACAAAACGTTGACGTACATCGTCGTTCACTAAAAGATCGAGCGCGCGGTTGCGATACCGCTCTTCAATATCTTTGAGCCCGTAAAAATGTGTTGGGGGCGGTACAAGCGCTTTTGCTAAAAGCCGACTTTCTTTCACCTCGAGTGTCTCTTCTCCCCTCTGTGTCTTAAAAGGAACGCCCTTTGTCCATATAAAATCCCCCGTCTCAAGCGTCTCTACGGCCTTGTTAAAGGCCGTCTCTCCCATTACGTCCCTACGAAGGAGTAGTTGCAGTTTTCCGGAAGCATCCACCACATCCATAAATACCGCGCCGCCATGCCCCCGTGTTGCCATAATTCGCCCAACAATTGAAATACTCTTTTTGCTCTTGGCTAAGGATAAAAAACGTTTATGAAGACCGCCAATCTCCACGCGCCTAACCGCCTTACCAGGATATGCGGCGTGTTTGCTGCGCAATAAACGAAGTTCTTCTTTCCGTTCCATCCTTTCAAGAATAGCGTATTTATGGGTAAAAATGAAGCGGCGAGCCGCTGAAGCCCGCATTCCCCCATGATACAAAAACTTGTTTTTAGGCAGGTTCTTTTGGTTGAGGATAACGAGCAAACAAACGCGCAAGCGCAGGCAATAGCACCAGGGCGGTTGCCGCTGCACCAGCAGTCATCAACGCAATCAGAATACCAAGCTCCTTAATAGGAGGAAACGAGGAGAAAAGATACACCAGAAATGCAGCAATAGTGGCAATGGCATCAATAAGAATGGGTTTTCCGGTTGTTCTTCCGATTTCTGCAAAATCGTCGGGTGTGCATGCTTTTGTTTTCCGTGCGTGATCGAGGAAATGCAGACCAAAATCAAGCCCGATGCCAACAGCGATGCCAGTAATTAATGCCGTCGCCATGGTCAATGATATGCCAAGCCACCCCATGGCGCCAAAAGTAAGGACAGTTGCAAGAATAAAGGGCAATGGCGCCAGCACTCCAAAGCGCAGGGCGCGAAAAGCAAAGATACAAACCAAAAGAGCGATTATCACTGATGCAATAATATTATTAACTTGTCCTCGTATCATGACGTCATCTTGCTCGGCAGCAAGCGCCATATCTCCTGCCGTAGCAATTGTAATACCCGGAAGATGGGATTGGCCGGCCTTCAGAACCATTTCGCGAACACTCCGGATAACATTGCTTTCGGTAGAACGAAGCCGAATGCGCAAAAGTGCGTAACGATACGATTCATCAAAGGGGTCGCCGAGTTTTTCCCATTGCGGAATTACTATTCCGATATCGGGATTCGTTTGAAGGGCACCAACGTATTCCTGGAACGCAATGATCTCTTGCGGATCTGTAAAAATCCCCTCCGTTTTCCCATCAAGCAACACAACCATAGAAGCTGCCCCGCCAAAAGATGAACGCAAAATCTTATCGGCAGCCCGTGCCTCGTGATCGCTCGGAAAATAGGCAATGAGATCTGATCCTACTTTAGGGGGTAAGCCAACAAGCACAAAAATGCTTACGGCTATTACCACGCCCGTCACTAAAATTGGATACGTGGAAGAAAAACGAGCAATGCTTGCGGCAAAAGCACCCAACGTTTTATCGATCGCAAGCTCGATTAAGCCCACGATTTTCCGTACCGTTCCTTGCTTTGGCGCCACCGGTCCAGTCCCAAACATCATCAATACCGCTGATCCTCCCCCTAAAGCAAAAAGTGCGGTTAAAACTGTCCCGATCGACGTGACAATCCCAAACGTCCGGATGGTGGTAATGGGAAAGGTCCCCAATGTTGCAAACCCAACTGCCGCAATAGCGCTTCCCCACAAAACCGGCCAAGCGCTTTGATGCAAAGCGGAAGTAAGTGCTTGGAGAGGATTTGCCCCTTCACGTCGCAAATCCTGGAAATGCACAAAAAGATATACAATATAGGGACCGCCGAAGGCAATGAGTATTAAGGGAGTAAGCATAAGGATCAACGATACCCCAATTCCAAAGGCCCCGATACCGGCAAACATAAGCGCTACAACGGTAGCAAGCAGGAAAAATGCGCCAATCGCCAACATGATTTTCCTAAACGACATCCAAAATACGAAAAACATTAGGCCGAATGAAAGCGGCAAAAGCAACATAAGGTCACGCGCGATACCATTTTGGATGTCATGCACTAATACTTCCCGACCAGTCAGCAAAACTCTTCCTACTCCGACACTTTCTAGGGCACGCCGCATAGACGGGATCATAGCAAGAATTTCATCGCTCAAGGTTGCATCGATTTCCATTGGAACCAATACTGCCCGATCATTGGCAGAAGGTTGACAATCCGTAAACCAAACTCCTGGATATTGTGCAAATGAAAACGCCTTTTCACAAATATCGAGAAAAGTGGTTCGTTCAATTGGGTTTTCGGATGTCACGACAAAGGCGATTGTCTCTCGCTTGCCCACGGCCCGTTCAATAAACGAAAAATCCTGGAGTACGGAATTATCATTAGGAAGGTCGCGATCGATGGGAACGCGAGAAACATGAAGGGTTCCGACCGCGATAGCAATGGAACCGATAAGCAAAACGGCGAATCCCAAAAGCGCTGCAAAACGAAACCGCATTGCAAGAAATGTAAGTTGTGAGATCATTCGTTCCCCATTTTAAGATTATTATGAACTTACTATACCACAAGACAAATCCTCCGATACTACAAACCCCGCCGTAGGGCGGGGTTTTGCTAGGTCACCGCGATTATTTTCCAGCGTACCTTACCGTCGGGAGCGGTTGCTTCAACCGTATCCCCAGGTTTATGTCCCAAGAGCACCTTTCCCAAAGGGGATTCATTTGAAATGCGCCCCTCTTCTGGCTGCGCCTCCTCGCCTCCCACAATCGTAAAGGTTTTGGGCTTATTTCGCGCCCCCTCTCGTTCAACGACCACGGTCGAGCCAATACCTATTGCACCTCCATTTTTTTGGGGCGAGATTATTTCTGCCTGTTCCACCATCGCCTCAAGCTCAACAATCCTACCTTCAATAAATGCTTGCTCTTCTTTCGCTTCCTGGTACTCCGCATTTTCCGAAAGATCGCCAAACGATATTGCGCGCTGTAATTTTTCAGTAAGCTCTTTCCTCCGATTTTTCTTGAGATCCAAAAGCTCCTCCTGGATTCGTTGGAGCCCTTCTTTGGTTACATAATACGGCATACCCCGCGAGAAGCTCACCATCCGTTTCATGGCCGTAAAAACCAACGGGTTTTTACAACAAAGAGAAAGAATGGCCACTATTTTTATTAAACAATAATAAGCATCGCCTGTGCTGCCCCACAATTTTCTAACGGGGCATAAGTATAAATAAAAGTCCCAATGTCACAATCTCCGCCTGCGCGGCCGAACTTTCGGCGGACAGGCAAATGACCAATGGGAACGTATACGATAGTGCTCTTTATTATTCACCATCGCGGCCTTATGTCAAGGCCGTATTATCCGCAGCCGCCTTCTCCGCCATTCGAATACTTTCTGGTGGTTGCCGGAAAGCAGGATCTTTGGAACTCGCCACATAATCCTTTTGTTTTTGGGATTAGGGAAAAATGCTTCCGGGCGAGTGTAATGTGGATATTCGCCCTGAACCAGATCGCGCCGTCGCGCGGACGGTCCAAGGCTACCCCGAACCGTACCACGCGCACGCGGTTCTGGTTCGGGGCGCCAGCCGAAAGAAAACGACTCCTCCTTTAAAGATTCCTTGTTTCCAAGAACTCCCGGCAGCAACCGGGCCACGGCATCAACGACTACCATAGCAGGAACCTCTCCACCTGTCAGCACATAGGGTCCAATAGAAATTTCTTCATCTGCAATGTACTTTCTCACACGCTCATCAACCCCTTCGTACCTACCGCAGATTAATATTAAATGCGACAACGCCGCATAGCGTTTGGCCGTCTTTTGAGTAAATTGTTTCCCGCCTGCAGAGAATAAGACAATTTTTGTCTTCCTTTTTTTCCGCAATGCTTGTACAGCGCGAAAGATAGGATCGACTTTCATCACCATACCTGCCCCCCCACCATAGGGACGCGCATCAGTGACTCTGTGAACATCGTGAGCCCAACGGCGCAAATTATGAATGGAAATTGAAAGATGGCGCGCTTTTTGGGCGCGTTTAAGTATAGATTCGGCAAAATATGACCGAAATATGTCTGGGAAAATGGTAAGAATGTCAACGTAAAGCATCGCAAAAATCAATGCATAACCGAGAACCCCCCATTGTCGATTGGAAACGGGGGGTTCGCATCTGTGAGATATCGAGTGAAACAATTAGGACTCTTTCAAATCTTCCACGACTTTAGCCATGTCTTCGGCTGAAGTTTGGGGCCTCTGCAAGCGGCGTCCTGCATACCCGCCTTCGGGTTCCTCAATTTTAAGATTAACCCGGGCGTGATGCCGTAACCCCACGATTCTCAACAGAGTACGTAAGGCCTTTGCAGTAGCACCGTGGCGACCGATCACCTCACCCATATCCTCTGGATGGGTTTTAAGAGTAAGCAATACGCCCATCTCGTCAACTCTACGATCGACTTTTACATCTTCGGGGTGATCCACAATGGCCTTCACTACAAATTCCACGAAATCTTTATCGCTCGGAAGTGCAGCCATAGAAATTACAGATATATCAGAAAAACAAGTGCAAGAGGAACAGCGCGACCTTTATTCAAGCACCACCATATTGTGGTGGATTACCGCAAAACATCCATCTGCTCCAGCACGTAATACCTATATAGCAAATAAAGAAAAATTTGTCAAGCCCCAAAAAATTTAGAAAAAGGAGCCGCCCATTAGGCATCCTTGTCAGATTCCTCGACTGAAACTGCAGCGCTTTCTCGCGGATTCTCATCGACAGCCGTAGCAACTGCTGTTTCTTCTTGTTGTGATTCTGCCGACTGCGCGCCTGGTACATCTTTTTTCGCCGCGATTGCGTGCACGGGGCGCTTTGGTCCTTCTACAATACCCGCTCGTACCAACAAATTCCAAACGGGACTCGAAACTTGCGCGCCTTCTTTTATGCGGCTTGTTATTCGCTCCTTATTAATCTCGAAGGTTTTTTTAAGAGGATTATACCAGCCAAATTTTTCTATGTATTTGCCTCGGACTGGTTTTGACCGCTTCGGAACCAGCACCACCCGGAAAGCAGGTTGGTGCCGACGTCCGAATCTCATAAATCGGATTGTAAGCATCGCAGTACATTGTGAGGCAACATCCAAATACTGTCAATATCAAGAAAAAGCCCGCCGTGTGGCGGGTTAGGATTGGATAAGTTCTCCGAGAATCCTTTGCAGGTCCTCCCCTTCAAGCGTTTCAACGTCAAGGAGTTCCTGAACAAGACGCTCAAGCGCTTTGCGATGTTTGTTTAAAACCTCTTCTGCCGTTTTCCTTCCCATATCAACCAACCGAAACACTTCATTATCGATCTGTTCGGCAATATGATCGGAATAATCGCGCTGTTCAGTAATTTCCTTTCCCAAAAATACCAATTCTTGGCGCCTTCCAAATGTACGCGGACCAAGTGCCTCGCTCATGCCAAAACGCGTTACCATTTGGCGTGCCAAGTTTGTTGCGCGCTCAAGGTCGTTTTGCGGTCCGGTGGTATGGCCATGTTGTTTTAACAGCAGTTCCTCGGCTACAAGCCCTCCCATCAGCGTTGCAATCATATCCTCAAACTGAACTTTGGTATAAAGAGAGCGATCTTCCTCAGAAAGGAAACGGGTGAAGCCGCCGGCGCTGCCTCGCGAAACAATGGTTATCTTAACGGGAGGATCGGCATAAGGTAACGCAAAGCCAACGAGTGCATGTCCTGCCTCATGATAAGCAATTATTTTACGCTCTTTTTCGCTTATCACCCTGCTCTTGCGCTCCGGGCCTGCAATAATTCGATCAATTGCCTCATTGAGTTCGGCCATCGTGATTTTCGGCTTGCCGCGGCGAGCTGTTAAAATTGCTGCTTCATTGATAAGATTGGCTAAATCTGCTCCAGAAAAACCGGGTGTCTGTTTTGCAAGCTTCTCAAGATCGCAATCATCAGCAAAAGGTTTTCCTTTTGCGTGTACTAGAAGAATTGCGTATCGGCCTTTACTATCAGGACGGTCAACCGTGACCTGGCGGTCAAAACGCCCTGGCCGCAACAGTGCGGGGTCAAGAATATCCGGACGGTTTGTTGCCGCAATTACGATCACATTGGTTGACGTGTCGAAACCATCCATCTCGACAAGAAGCTGATTTAGTGTCTGTTCGCGCTCGTCGTGGCCTCCGCCAACTCCTGCGCCGCGATGGCGCCCGACCGCATCAATTTCATCGATGAAAACGATACAAGGTTGATTCTTTTTCGCTTGCGCAAAAAGATCCCGCACGCGCGATGCACCCACTCCCACAAACATTTCGACAAACTGTGATCCCGAAATTTCCCAAAACGGCACCGAGGCCTCGCCCGCCACGGCTTTAGCAAGAAGTGTTTTGCCGCATCCCGGCGGACCTACCAATAACACGCCTTTTGGAATACGGGCCCCGAGTAACTGGAATTTCTGTGGACTTCGGAGAAACTCAACCACTTCAGTAAGCTCTTCTTTTGCCTCGTCAACACCTGCAACGTCTTGGAAGGTAACAAAAGGTCGTTTGCCTATCAGCGAGCGTGCGCGGCTTTTGCCAAAATTGGTTGCCTGGCTGTTTCCACCCTGCGCGCCCCGCAAAACAAAAAAAAGAAAACCCATGATCAAAAGGATTGGCAAAAAGGTAAGAAGAACCTTAAACAATCCCGACCAAAAGGATCCTTTTTCACGGGCAAAATCATAAGCGATATTATTCTGCCTAAGATCCTTCTGCAACGTTTCCATTGCTTGAGCGTTTATCTCTGTTTTTGCCGGCTTATCTACAAGGGTGTATTCGGCAATAAACCAGGTAACGTTGCTCTCTTTCAAAATGACCGTAGAGGAAATCTCTTTTGCTTGGATTGCCTCGGCAAAACGCGAATAAGGCACTTCTTCGGGTTTAGGTTTTGAGCCACCCGAAAGAAGAGGTAATACAAAGAAATATACCAAGAGAATCAAGACGCCAAGAATGACAAACCTTGAGAACCTACCTCGCCGTCCCATGGGGCACCTCCTGTTTGTATTTTCAAAAAACAAGTGGGTTTATCTTACCACAGGCATATAAAAAAGTAAACCCGCCACTAATATCGGACGGGTGATTTCCTAATACCCACATCAGCCCTTATTGCCACCGTTTTTTATGAAGTGCTTCCCGAGCCGCCTCTTGTTGAGCTTCTTGCTTAGAAAGGCCTTCGCCTTTTGCGATCAGCGTTTCCCCCAAATATACACCAACGCTAAAAGTTTTTGCATGGTCTGGGCCTCGCTCTGAAATCACCTTATAGGAAGGGGTGGTGCGCATTTTTTCCTGAGCCATTTCCTGAAATTGAGATTTTGGGTCACGGACGGATCCAGATACGAGGATGTCTTCAAGTTTTGGTAAAAGCGCTTTCCTTAGAAAATCTTTCACGGCATGAAATCCCTGATCAAGATATATTGCCCCCACAATTGCCTCACACGCATTTGCTAAAATAACGTCGCGTGCACGACCCACATCCTTTGCTTCTCCCCGAGAAAGGCGGATGACGTCATTTACTTTTAGTTCATGAGCAACATGCGCTAATGTTTCTGCGCGTACCAGGGCGGCACGCAAATTGGTCAACTCGCCCTCTGGCTTTTCGGGGAAACGCTGGAACAAATATTCCGAGACCGCAAGCTCCAAAACCGCGTCGCCAAGAAACTCTAACCGTTCATTGTGCGGATATTTCCAACGGGGGTGTTCGTTTAAATACGAACGGTGGGTCAGGGCTTCCTCCAAGAGAACAGGATTTTTGAAAGAAACCCCGAGCCGCCGCTCAAAATCTGAGATATCCATAGCATTCCTAATAAAAAAGTTTCTATTAGTTTCAATGCATTTCTACAAATTTCTCGTATTTCTGAAATGTATAGAAACGTGCTGCGCGAAATTTATGGAAATTACTTGTCCTCTGTTTGCTCTTCTTCTTTTTTCTCTTTCACGTGTTCCTTCCCCGGTTCTCCAATTTCCCGGTAAATCGTTCCCAAAACGCCGTTTACAAAACGACCAGAAGATTCGCCACCAAAGTTTTTGGCAAGCTCAATTGCTTCATTAATTGCGACTTTAGGAGGCACGGCCTCGCGATCTCCGAATAAAAGTTCGAAGATGCCGATACGTAGAACATTCCGATCTACCATCGCCACCTGCTCCACGGGCCATTCCGGGGCTGCCCGAGCAATAATCGAATCGAGCTTTTCCCGCTTTTTTAAAATACCCTTGACGAGATCCTGCGCAAAACCTTCGTCCTCAAGCCCTGGGGCAAATTCCGCATATGTTTTCTCAAGAAAATCGGACATCTGGGAATCTTCTTTTCCGTTGAAATCCCATGCGTATAATGCCTGCAAGGCAACAGAACGGGCAAGGTGTCGAGAAGCCATGTTCCTTAAAAATTTTAATTATTCTAATTTCTAATTGCTCTAATGCTTAGATATTGGAAAATTTCAAACATTCGTTAAAAATTAGGTCAATTAGAGCAATTGGAGATTTTAAAGTTGTGGAGCTTTGTGCGCGGGCACTATTTCTTCTCCTTGGCGCGCCTGACTTTCTGCCTCTGCGCGAGCAGCTTGTTCTTTTTCCTTCTTTTTGCGCTCCTTTTTTGTAAGTTTCGCAAGCGTATCAATAACTTCTGTAGTGCCATAATATCCGCATCGCCCACAGACGAAATGGGAGATTTTCATCGCTTTACAATGGTTACAAACCACAAGTTGCGGCGCCAAAAGCCTAATTTGGCTCCGGCGTCTATTCCTGCGGCCTTTCGTATGCCGTTGTCGTGCGGTGCTCATAAAGGGTACAAGATATAGGGTACAGGGTATAGATTAGTTTTGCAAGCTTTTAAGAAAACTTCTCCGATGGATGGAACACGGACCGAGTTCTTGTAATCGCCGATAATGTAATCTCGTGCCATACCCTTTGTGTATATCAAAGCCGTACTGGGGAAAATGCTGGTGATGCCGTTCCATAAGCTTATCGCGATGCACCTTTGCAATAATAGAGGCGGCAGCGATAAGCGAAATCTGCTCGTCCCCCTTAATTACCGTACATTGCCGCAACTGGGATGGCGCGTAAAGGGAGCCGTCAAGCAATATAATAGAGTTTAGTCCCGACGCAAGGTCGGGATCCCGACTTCTTTTTTGATAGTTTCGATTGGGGCGTCGGGAGGAATAGGAATTAGGGAACAATTTATGCAAAACGGCGGCAACAGCACGATTAAGAGCCCTTGTAATCCCTTGTTTATCTATGATTTTTGGGCCAACTGAAGCTACTGCCCATCGGAAACCCTCATTGCTTTTGATTGTGCAGGAGAGGATTTCGCGCTGCCTTGAAGAAAGACGCTTCGAGTCCTTCAAACGTCCTGATCCCTGAACCCTCAATCCTGAACCCCGTTTTGCCGCCACTGCCGCAACTGTAACAGGACCGGCAAGCGGCCCACGCCCAGCTTCATCAATACCAACAATCCACTGCACCATTGTTTTTAATATAGCAGAATTCCTCCCATAGGGAGGAAATAACTACTTTCGGAATGCCCAGAGGCCTTCACGTATGCCTATTATAAGAAAAACTGTGCCACTCGCGCAAAGTCCAAGGCCTACCCCCGCAAATAGACCGCCCAACGACCATGACTCTTCAAAAATACTAGTGACGACAAGCCAAAAAGAAAGTACCCCGCCAGCCGCCCAACCAAGACCCCAAGCAATAAGAAGTATTGCCGTCGCGACCATCTCTCCTTTCATTTTCTTTCTCCCTTTTTGTGTTGTATAAAGTCCTAAATTCCTTTATAGCACAAGTATTTTTAACTGTCAAGCTTGTCGAGACAGCTCAATGCCATACAATAAAGTTATGGCATCTCGATTCGTCCATTTACACGTCCACTCGCACTACTCATTTCTGGACGGACTTGCAAAAATTGATCAACTCGTTGCGCGCGCAAAAGAACTTGGCATGGATGCGCTCGCGATCACCGACCACGGCGGCCTTTGGGGCGCCGTTGAGTTTTATAAAAAAGCAAAAGCGCAGGGCATTAAACCAATTATTGGCGCGGAGTTGTATGTCGCTACACGTTCGCGTTTTGATCGCGATCCGCAACTTGATACCAGACGCTTTCATCTTACAGTTCTTGCCAAAAACAATATCGGCTACCAAAACTTGGTGAAACTCGTTACCAAAAGCCAACTAGAAGGTTTTTATTTTAAGCCGCGCGTGGACAAAGAGCTTTTGCGCACCTACCACGAAGGGCTTATTGCTTTATCGGGGTGTCTGGGAGGAGAAATTCCCCGTGCCATTGAATCGGGCAATATGAAACATGCCAACAATCTGCTTACCGAGTATCTGGATATTTTCGGTCGAGACAATTTTTTTCTTGAGCTTGGCGCACACAACAACATTCCTCAACAGAAAAAGCTTAATACAAAATTGATAGAACTTGGGAAACAATATAATGTGCCGCTGGTGGCCACAAACGACATACATTATGTTTCTGCAGACGATAAAGACGCGCACGAGGTTTTGCTTTCTGTGCAAACCGCTTCGCGTTTTGACGATGAGAGCCGTCTTTCTTTGAAAACCGACGATTTTTCTTTAAAGTCCGCGGAACAAATGGATGCGTCTTTCCCCAACATGCCCGAGGTATTGAAAGAGAGCGCAAAAATTGCAGAACAATGTAATGTTACTTTGCCAATCGGCGCCATTCAGCTTCCAATGTTCCCTGTTCCCGAAGGATACACGCCTGATTCATATCTTAAAAAATTATGCGATGAGGGACTTACAAAACGCTATGATGCAAATTACCCTCCCCAAGCATTGGAGCGGCTCTCATACGAACTTTCAGTGATTGAAAAAACTGGTTTCGCATCCTACTTTTTAATCGTGCAAGATTTTGTCAGTTGGGCAAAAGGGCAAGGAATCGTAGTGGGACCAGGACGCGGATCTGCCGCCGGATCATTTGTTGCGTATGTATTGGGCATCACCAATATTGATCCCCTGCGCTACGAGCTTTTGTTTGAGAGATTCTTAAACCCCGCCCGGGTATCGATGCCTGATATTGATCTTGATTTTGCCGATTGGCGCCGCGATGAGGTAATCCAATATCTGCGCCAAAAATATGGCGACGAACACGTTGCCCAAATTGGGACTTTTGGCACCATGGCTGCACGTGCCGTGGTGCGCGACGCAGGCCGGTCTCTTGGATTCCCTTATAGTTTTTGCGACCGCGTGGCAAAGCTTATCCCTTTTGGCATGACGCTTGAACAAGCACTTAAGGCCTCCCAAGAACTCAGTCAGGCCTATGAAAACGAAGCTGATGTTGCGCGCCTCGTCGATTCCGGACGAAAACTTGAAGGAGTGGCCCGGCATATTTCAACGCATGCGTGTGGGGTCGTCATCTCCAAAGAGCCGCTCACAAAACTGGTTCCACTGCAACACCCATCCCAGTCAGAGGAACACGTCATTTCACAATATGAAATGCATTCCATCGAAGATCTCGGGCTTTTGAAAATAGATCTGTTGGGCCTTCGGAATCTTTCAATTATTGAAGAAACCATCGGCCGTATCAAAAATACCTATAGAGAAGAGGTGGACATTGAGCGCTTACCGCTTGATGACGCAAAAACATTTGAGCTATTGCGAACGGCAGACACCACGGGCGTATTTCAATTGGAAGGCGGGGGCATGCGTAGATATTTAAAGGAACTTGTGCCTACGGAACTGGAAGATATTATTGCGATGATTTCTCTTTATCGCCCAGGTCCTATGGAGTTTATCCCCTCCTTCATCAAACGAAAGCACGGAAAAGAGAAAGTGGAATATCTAGATCATGCGCTCGAATCAATACTCAAAAAGACCCATGGCATCGCTGTCTACCAAGAACAACTCATGGAAATTGCCAGGCAGCTTGCCGGATTTTCGCTTGCCGAGGCAGATATGCTCCGCAAAGCTGTTGGAAAGAAAATTAAATCGCTTCTTAATGAGCAACATGAAAAACTTGTTGCCGGAATGATGCGAAACAAGATCACGAAAAATACTGCAGAAAAAATTTGGGAATGGATAATACCGTTCGCGCGATATGGTTTTAATCGATCACATGGTGCCTGTTACGCAATGATTGCATATCAAACCGCATGGCTGAAAGCGCATTATCCTTATGAATTTATGGCGTCGCTGCTTAACCGGGAATATGGCATGGGAACCGATCGGGTTGCGGTTCTTATTCAGGAAGCGCGAGCCCATGAGATTAAAATTTTACCGCCAGATGTGAATGCGTCACGGGAAGGATTTACAGTTGTATATAAAGAAACTAAAAATCCTGGCGCAATTCGTTTTGGCCTTACTGCGATAAAAAATCTTGGGCATAATGTGGTAACAAAAATAATTACTGAACGAGACACGAACGGTGCATATACTTCGCTTGAAAATTTCATAAAACGGATTGCCGGACCGGAATTTACTAAAAAAGCATTGGAAAGTTTAACGTATGCCGGAGCGCTAGACCAATTTGCGGAACGCAAAGCAATCCTTGAAAGCACGGATCAGATTCTTTCATTCGGAAAAGAAAGCCATAGAAACGCACAATCGGGCCAGGGAAGTTTGTTCGACGAAACATCGACAGGAGCGACATTGCGTTTGAAAGAAACGAAGCCGGCAAGCAAACAAGAACGGCTTCGGTGGGAAAAAGATCATCTTGGGCTTTGGGTTTCCGAACATCCGCTTCGTAGCTATGAACGGCTTCTGGCAACCATTACTAAGCCAATTGAGATTATGCGTGATGCGGCAACGGGAAGACAATTACGCATTGGGGGTGTAATCACAAAAATTAAAAAGATCCTCACAAAGAAAGGAGAGCCGATGCTTTTTGTGAATGTCGAAGATATGTCAGGAACCACTGAAGTCGTTGTTTTCCCGAGAGTTTTAGAAAATTATCCGACTGCCTTTAAAGAGAATGCAATTGTGTTGCTTGACGGTACGGTATCAGAACGCAATGGCGAGATGGGGTTTATTTGTGAGAGGGCGGAGGAGATTGTGGAGAAGGCAGAGGAGATAGTGAGAAGGGTATAGGGCGAGCGCAACGGCAGGCCTGCTCGCGTCTGCAAGGGATCCTTCCGTTCCTTAAGGCCGCTCGCAGCCCCGCCGCTTGCGCTCTTATGTTACCCTCAGCCTCTTTATAAAGATGGATGAGAAAAGAGGTAAGAAAGGAAGCCCATGATACGGGCTCTTATATTTTTGACAGAATAATACTAGCAAAGGTATTAGAGAACATTGAAAAGGAAAAAGGAGGATGGATATGTATGACTTAATGGGTTTTCCTGAGGAAAATCTACAGCACTCCAGGATGCGGTTTAAACCAAATCCTGAACCCGTCGAAACAACTCCCTCCTGTGATCGAGGATCCTGTTCGGGAAGGGGTTATAATTTTTGTTCGGAACATAACACACATCTCTGCAACGGACATTTTGGCTGGCACGTAAGGATGTTCCACAAAGCGCCCGAATCAGTTCGAGTGCATGGTTAGACCCCAAAACGGGGTCTTTGTTTTTGTGCAAACATGTTTTACAATAATCGTATGGCAAAACAAGAAATAAAACTAGAAACGCTTCGGCATTCGACTGCCCATGTCATGGCAAAGGCAGCAAAGCGCCTCTTCCCTAAAACGGCACTGGGTATCGGGCCGGTTATTGAAGATGGATTTTACTATGATTTTGATACCAAAAAAGCGATCAGTTCCGACTCATTCCCCCTTATCGAGGAGGAAATGAGGCGCATTATTGCCGCACACGAACTTTTCAAAAAAGAATATCTCTCGATTTCTCAAGCGCTTGCGCTTTTTAAAAAACTAAAAGAACCCTACAAAATTGAGTTGATTCGCGATCTTGCAAAAAAAGGAGCAAAAAAAGTAAGCATTTATCGCACCGGCACAGATTTCCTTGACCTTTGTGCCGGCCCCCATGTACGAAATACTGCCGACATTCCTCATAACGCCTTCAAGCTTATAAAAGCCGCCGCAGCATATTGGCGAGGAGATGAAAAAAATCCGCAACTAAAGCGGATCTATGGAACTATTTTCTTTTCAAATGATAAACTTGCCGGAGAGCTCAACCGCCTGGAGGAAATTGAAAAACGAGATCACAAAAAATTAGGGCGCGATTTGGATTTATTCACGTTTTCGGAATTGATAGGCAGCGGATTGCCTCTGTGGACCCCCAAAGGCACGATAATAAGAACCTTGCTTGATGAATTTATCTGGAAATTACGTGAAACCCGCGGCTACGAACGTGTTGAAGTTCCTCACATCACCAAAAAAGAGCTTTACGAAATAAGCGGTCATTGGGAAAAATTCAAAGATGAGCTTTTTAAAATTACCACTCGCGAAGGACATCTTTTTGCCATGAAACCGATGAACTGCCCGCATCACATCCAAATCTTCAAACGGCGCCCGTGGAGCTACCGAGAATTACCCCAACGATACGCAAATACCACAATGGTTTATAGGGACGAACAAACCGGGGAGCTTTCTGGTTTGTCTCGTGTACGCTGTATCACGCAAGATGATGCCCATGTTTTTTGCAGAAACGGACAGGCAAAAAAAGAAATGATGAATATCTGGGATATCATCGATACTTTCTATGGTGCTTTTGGTTTTGAGCTTACTATTCGCGTCTCGTTGCACGACCCCAAAAAACAAAAACGATACCTTGGCGATAAAAAGACGTGGCGGTTAGCCGAAACCGAACTTATCGATCTTGCAAAAAGCCGAGGCGCGAGAGCGCCGCTTGCACGAGGCGAGGCAGCTTTTTATGGACCCAAAATCGATTTTTTAGCGAAAGATTCCCTTGGACGAAAATGGCAAGTAGCAACGATCCAGCTTGATATGAATTTGCCGGAACGATTTGATATTACCTGCATTGACGAACAAGGAAAAACAGAGCGCCTCGTTATGATCCATGCTGCTATCATGGGTTCCATTGAACGGTTTCTTTCAATACTCATCGAGCATTTTGCTGGCGATTTTCCCGTGTGGCTTGCTCCGGTGCAAGTACGAATAATCCCAGTATCCGAACGCCATAAAGATTATGCCGAAACAGTCAGGACGTTGCTTTCTGAAAAAAACATTCGTGTTGAAGTGGCGTCCGGTGATACAACGATTGGAAAAGCGATACGTTCGGGGGAACTCTCAAAAATTCCCTATCTTGCGGTAGTGGGTGATCGGGAAGCTGAGGCGAAAACCGTAAGCGTGAGAGAACGAAAACAAACAGAGTTGCGGAGTATGAGTCCGCGCGATCTTGCAGAAGTTATCCGCGCAAAACGCCCCTTTTAACAGGGGCGGTGTGTTTAAAATTAAGTTCTTTTCTGTCGGCAATAACAATAGTAGGTCTCGTCGTGAAAATGACATTTATCGTCAAGTGCGTAACGAATATGCGTCTGTATGGGGTCGCGAGCATTATCGGTATTGGTAAGTTCGCCGTCCCCCACCGCATTTTTTATCTGTTGGCATCCAAGCACTTCCCCCAAACGATCAAATAGCTTATTTTGAATTTTTTGTTCAAGAAAAAGCTCATCCTCTTCTGAAAGCGCTTCTCCGGAAAGCTCGGGGTCAAACCCTGCTTCTATGATCAGTTCCCTGATTATCTTTAGCGCAGTTTCTTCTACGGTTTCGACATCAAACGTTCGCATCATCCAATTCCTTTTGTGTAAAAACTACCTCTAGCATGGCATCCAGGAAAACCCGCGTCAAATCGCCCGTCATTGTCATTGTAGGCCCTACCGCTTCCGGAAAAACGGACCTTGCACATAAACTCGCGAAAACACTGGGCGGCGATATCATTACTGCTGATTCGCGCCAGGTATACAAAGAAATGAATATTGGGACGGCAAAGCCGCATACAACAGGGACCAGCAATCGGGGTTCAGGGATCAGAAAATGCCCGGAGATGCGGGGTGTGCAACATTATGGAATTGATCTTGTAAAACCCAATCAATATTTTTCCGTCCAACAATGGAGAAAAATAGCTCTTCGCGCCATATCTGAAATTCAAAAACAGGGTCGAGTCCCGATTGTTGAAGGCGGGACATGGCAATGGGTTTATGCATTGTTGTATAACTACACGATCCCAAAAGTACCTCCCCAAAAAGCGTTTCGCAAAAAACTGGAGGCGGAAATCAAAAAACGAGGCACTGGATATTTGATAAAAAAGGTGCTGCGAAGCGATCCTGATGCGACCGCATTTTTAGATCTAAAAAACCCTCGCCGTCTTATCCGGGCGCTTGAGGTAATGAAAGAGACAGGTAAGCCCTTTTCCCGACTACGCAAAACAGATGCTCCCCTTTTTAAAATACTAATTCTTGGATTAAATCCCGCTCCTCCCGCACTAAAAAAGCGTCTCGCAAAACGTCTTGAGCAACAGTTCGCAGAAGGACTTAAACGTGAGGCAAGAAATCTCATTAGTAAATACGGTCGCAAGACCCCGGGAATGTCGGGTATTGGCTATCGTGAATGGCAACCATACTTTGAGGGTACAATAACGATCGATGAGGTGCGCGCCAATATCTTGCGCAATACGATAAAGCTTGCAAAAGTGCAACAACGAATGTTTCGAAAAATCAAAAAGGTAAAGTGGATACATGCTTACCAAGATGCAAAACGGGTCGTCACCCAAAAATTTGCAAGATTATAATCTATATCGCTTCCTTATTTTAAGATCCTGTGAAAACGTATTCTGAACACAAATGAAAATATTGACTATGTTTTCTTTTTGTGTTAAGGTTTAAGCGCCATAGTTCATTAGAAAAGGAGAATACATGGGACAATTTGAATGCTTTCGCGGCCGTCATTTTAGCGTATACGAACAAGGCATGAATGCCTCAATGCGTATGAAATGGCGTGATATCGCACCATGGGTTGTCGCACCCGAGTACGATAGCAGCAGTTATATTGTGGAAGAAGGTTGCGGCACTGGAGGGCTTCTTTTGCGTCTTGGTATACGTTTTGCCACCACCCCAGTAATAGGCCGCGATATTTCTTCACATTTCGCCCAAACAAGCGCGGAGGCGGTCTCTGGCCTGGCAAACACCGCTGTCATACAAGAAAATATTCTGAAACCTAGATTTGCTTCCGGTTCAGTAGGCACCAAAATATTTTCATCGGTATGGCATGAACTGTATTCCTATAATGGATATCGTGAAGACGTGCTCGATATGGTGCTGGAACAAACATATCGTGAGCTTATACCCGGAGGGCGTATCATCATTCGTGACGGCGTAAAACCCAAAAATCAGCACGTCGCGATGTGGCTCTCCCCTAAATCATATGGGAACCTGCCGTCGGCTCGCGAAATGTTCATGCGCTTCGTGCGCGATTTTCAAGCAGTACGACCGGTACCATACGGGCATCTGCAAACAAACGACTACCAACTTTTTGCGGTACTTGGCAGCGAAAATGCCTACGAGTTTCTCATGAAAAAGGACTATCTTGAAAACTGGGAAGGCGAAATAAAAGAAGTATTTGGGGTATGGACGCCACAGGAATTTGAGCAACGTCTTATTTCTCATGGCTTCAGGCCGTTATGCATCAAACCCTTCAGAAACCGCTGGATCGTTGAACATCGTCTCAAGCCGGTAACCAAACTATATCGTTTCGGCAAAAAGGGAGAACTCATTACAATCCCCTTCCCATACACAAACATATTGGTCGTTGGCGAAAAATCAAAATAAAACACCGCACGCTTGTGCGGTGTATTGCTTAATCCTCGCGCGGAGGGCCGATTATCTTATCCACCAATCGCTGGGTGAATCCGGTTCGGTAACGGGAATCTTTCAGATACAGGATAGATGCCTTCTGCCGCGAAACAGTAACGCTTACAGACGAAATAATTCCCCCATTTTTACCATCATACAGGAGATGGACTGGTCGTTTCGCCTGACTCCGGTTCTTCACTTCAATTCTTGAGTCCGCGGGATAGACCACGGCGTCTAGCAATGAGCGAAACGTCCATGCCCGTTGTGCGACAAAAGGAACGATGATAAGAGCTGCCACACCCGGATGTACAATTGGCCCGCCGGCACTTTGCGCATAAGCCGTGCTACCTTGGGGCGAAGACACAATGATGCCGTCCCCGGAAAACTTATTAATAACTTCACCATCAATCAAAACATCAAGGTGGGCTGATTGTGGCGTTGCGCGTTGTACCAAAATCTCATTGAAGGCGTAAACACATCGCTCGCGCCCTGCTATATCCTTGGCGACGACGCGTAGTAAGCGATAGGTCTGCGTGCGAAAGTGTTCCCCCGACTCCTGAAGCATCTTAATTGACTGTGGCGGATCTATGTATGGATTCATGAAAAAGCCGACGTCACCGAAATTAAAACCAACGAACGGCTTACGCAAGTGCTGATATTGCGCAACTACCGAAAGCATCGTCCCATCGCCACCGATTATAACGATTACATCAGCGTCTTGGGGGGATGAAACGAAGAGGGTGGCCGCATGTTTCCGGAGGCCGTCCGCATATACTTGTGCCTCTAGATTATCAGGACGCGCAAGAATCGCGATCTTTTTGGGTTCCACTTTCCCCTCCCTTCTCAAAGAACTAGATATTTTGGTAATAAAATTATAACGCAAATTGTCCAATATGTAAAGGCGGGGCCTTGTAAAAAGATACGGGTAGTGATACAATCATTGCAGATCTTTGAGAGAAGAAAGGGCTGCTACGATGATATACCCACCGCAGGAAGAGCTTCGGCACCGATCGGCACTTATTATCGTTGATGTACAAAATGATTTCTGTCCCGGCGGAAACCTAGCGGTTCCAGACGGCGACGCTGTTGTTTCTAAAATTAACAACGCAATAACTTATTTTGACATCGTTGTTGCGAGCCAGGATTGGCACCCCCAAGATCATTGCTCTTTTGACACGCAGGGCGGAAAATGGCCTGAACACTGTATTGCCGGAACTTCGGGAGCAAACCTTCATGCTGTCCTCGACACCGCGCGGATCACCCATATTGTCCGCAAAGCATACAAGAAAGATCAGGATGCTTACTCTGCGTTTGATGGAACGGGGCTTGCGGAAATGCTGCGAGCGCTCGGGATAACCGAGGTCTTTGTTTGTGGATTGGCTTTAGATTATTGCGTTAAAGCTACTGCGCTTGACGCACGAAAAGCAGGTTTTAATACATGGTATATTTTAAATGCATGCCGAGGAGTCGCTAAAAACACCAGCGAACAAGCAGAACGAGAAATGCAAGGTGTTGGCATTAAACCAGAATTCGTCAGAGGTCCGGTGTCCTAGCCGGACCCTTACTTTTTATAAAGAGAGTGATATAGTTTGTCTATGCAAAAATATATTGCACTTTTTGGTGGCGCCTTTGATCCACCGCATCTCGGGCATCTTACAGCTATTCGCCAAATTTTTGATGCAAAAAGATTCGACGGGGTTTGGGTCGTACCAAGCGGAATGCGACCCGACAAACAATCACATGCATCACCCCAAGATCGCCTCGCGATGACCCGCTTACTTGTGAAGCATGGGTTTGACACACATGAACCGGTATTTGTCAAAACGCACCTCGTAGACGCTCCCGACTCTTATCCATTTACCATACAAGAACTTGAATATCTTAAAACCCAACATCCCAATACGGCATTTACTGTTGCGATCGGATCGGACCAAGCACAAGCGCTTCACCAATGGCACAATCCAGAAAAATTATGCGCGCTTGCCGATATCCTCGTTATTGTAAGGGATGGACGGCCTACAACTATTTCATTCCCCTGTAATACCACAATACTTGACCCCAAAGATAATATATGGTTAAATATATCAAGTACGGAATTACGGTGGCGTATAGCGCACGAGAAGCCGATTTTCGGGCTTACGCTGCTGCCCATTGCCGAGTTCATTGATAACAAAAAACTCTATACAAAGGAGGCCTGAGATGCCTATTGTGCCGCGACTTCTTGATGTCGACTTTTATAAGCTGACGATGGCACAGGTTGCCTGGAAATGTTTTCGAAGTTTCCCCGTAACGTATGGTTTTACCAACCGCACCAAAGACGTAGCGCTCTCCGCACATATTAATCAAGAACGGCTCCAAGATGAGTTTGCGTACGTGCGGGGAAGAGCCCATTTTTCTAACGAGGAACTCAACTGGCTGCGGAGGAATCCTATCTTTTCCGAAGATTTCATACGGTTTCTTGGACGCCATATCGAACACGAACGATATCCGCTTGACTTGCCGCCGGTTCAAGCAATAACAGAGAGGAACACGTTAACCATCAAGACAACCGGCGATTGGCCCCAAACCATCTTATGGGAAACAATTGTGTTGTCGATTGTGAACGAGCTTTATTATCGAGATCTTATCACCACACAACGTCTTTCCCAACGTCGCTTATGGCGTGAGGGAGAACGGCGACTTCTGGAAAAAATCGCAACGCTCAAGAGACATCCTGAAGTAAAATTTGTTGAGTTTGGCACTCGGCGCCGCTTTTCTAGAAAATGGCAAAAACGTGTCCTTGAAATTCTGCTTGCCGAAATTCCCGATCAGGTACTCGGTACTTCAAACGTACTGCTTGCAAAAGAGTTTGAAATTAAACCCATCGGAACGCATGCACACGAAATGTTCATGATACTCTATGGATATTTCCGATCGCTCAACGATGCCGTACCCGTATTGTCTGCCCATCAAACGGTGTTAAAAACCTGGTGGGAAGAATATGGCGAATCGCTATCCCTTGCACTCACAGATACATTCGGCACCGAATTTTTTCTTGACAACTTTACGCCCGACCAAGCGTGGCAATGGCGCGGTATGCGCCAAGATTCCGGAGACCCTATCGAAATTGGTGAAAAAATTGTCTCTTTTTACCAAAAGCAAGGGATTAGTCCTAAAGAAAAACTTCTGCTCTTCAGCGATGGCCTCACGCTCCCGAAAATAATCGAGCTTTCCAATCGATTTTCAGATAGAATTCAGGTTTCATTCGGCTGGGGCACCAATCTTACCAATGACCTTGGCCCTGCACCCTTATCGCTTGTTATGAAAGCAACTGAGGCGTGCGGAGTTCCCACAGTGAAACTCTCCGACAATCCTGCTAAAGCTACGGGACCGGCGGACGAAATTGAACGCGTAAAGCGAGAGGTCGGCTACAAAGACCGACCCGCACAAGCAATTGTGTACTAATAATATAAATAGCGCGGCTTATGCCGCGCATTTTGTTTTTACAGAAGATCTAGAAAATCAAGTGCCAAATAGCCGGATCCCACGTCACTAAGCTGCCCCGCGCGAAGGTGGTTTCGGAAATCGTCAAGAGACATCAAGACGACATCAATAAATTCGCTATCATCGGGAGATGGTTCTTGAATTTGCGTGCAATTTTCAACGACAAACACGTGCCGCTGCATATCAGAATAAGCGCTATGTACGACTTTGGGCACTACATAACGCACATTGCCAGCATAGCCGGTCTCTTCAAGGAGCTCCCGTTCTATTGCCTCTTGCGGCGACTCGTTTAGATTTTTCCATCCGGCAGGAAGCTCAAGAAGCACCTTTTGGGGACCAGGACGGAATTGCCTCGTTAAAATTACCTTTCGATCGGGAGTGAGCGCCAAGGCAACAACAACCTCGCCCTCTTTGGCGATTTCGTAATCTTTCTCCTCAGCGTTGGGCATAAGGAACCAAACCCGATCTATTTTGCGGAACCTACCGCGGAATGCCGGCTCTTCACGCAATTTCGGCCAGGGATCCATATTTTCTCTCCTTTTCATATTCGTAAGAACTGTAAAAACAATAGCACAGAAATTCAATAGACGCAATCTAAGAAAAACGGGCTGCGATCGGCATACGCCGACCTGAACCAAAGGCCTTTGTCGTAATTTTAAGACCGGGCGCTGCTTGACGACGCTTAAATTCCATCATGTCTACGGTTCTTATGATTCGGTTAACCAAAGTGCGATCATGTCCTCCATCAATAATTTCTTGAGCACTTTTTCGTTCCTCTACATATGCGTGTAATATCGGATCCAAGACATCATAAGGAGGTAACGAATCGGTATCTTTCTGGTTAGGCCTTAGCTCTGCCGAAGGAGGTTTCATGAGAACGCGCTTGGGAATAATCTCATTTTTACGATTGATAAACCGCGCAAGCTCATAGACAAGGGTCTTTGGGAGATCCGAAATAATACCAAGCCCTGCTGCCATATCGCCGTATAAGGTTGCATATCCCATAGCAAGCTCGGACTTATTCCCCGTGCCGAGCACGATCCGTTTTTGTCTGTTGGCAATCGCCATCAAAATCATCCCGCGAATGCGCGACTGAATATTTTCTTCAGTAACGGTCGGTGGATCCGACCATCCAATAGTAGAATCCAGCATCTTACGATACGCCTCAAATCCCTCTTTAATGGGAATTGTAAAAAAATCGATGCCGAGGTTCCTTGAAAGGGTTTCGGCATCTTCAATGCTCTCACGGGAAGAAAACGGAGAAGGCATTGCAACTGCAAGCACGTCTTTTGCGCCAAGCGCTTTGGCCGCAAGTACGGCAACAAGCGAAGAGTCAATACCTCCCGAAAGTCCCAAAACCGCACCCCCACGGAATCCATTGACCTTGCCAACATAATCGCGCAATCCGAGTACCAAAGCATTCTCTACCTCTTCTGTTTTGTCAACATCAGTGGGAAAACTTGCAGCAGTTTGTTGATGAAGATCAACAATGAGCATATCTTCTTGATATGCTTTTGCAAGAGCAGTACACGATCCATCTTGGGCAACCGCAAAACTTCGACCGTCAAAAATCAGCTCGTCGTTACCCCCCACTTGGTTGCTATAAAAAATAGGCACCTTCAACCGTTGTGCGAGATCGGACACAAGACGGAACCTCATTTCTGCTTTTCCCCACCAATATGGTGAGCCATTAATAACTACCAGTGCATCAAAATGACCCTTCTCAAAATGCTGAAATGGATCGAAACTATATTGTTTCCTCCCACCAACACCCGCATCTTCAACACCGTTCCAGATATCTTCGCAAATAACTACGCCGATCCTTTTTTCCCCAATACTCACTGGGCTTTGTGGTTTGGTATACGGTTCAAAATACCGATACTCATCAAAAACATCATAAGTAGGAAGCAGCGCCTTACGTCTCGTTTCTTGAAGGAGCCCGTTCTGTAAAACCGCAGCAGAATTGAAAAGGGGCTTACCTACTTTTTCTTCATTACGCTCCGCAAAACCCACTACAAGAGGCACCCGTCCCACAGCCCCGGCCATACGATTCAACGCTTCTAATTGTTGCGCGATAAGATCTTCACGCTCGAGCAAGTCACGCGGAGGATAGCCAAACAGCGCAAGTTCCGTAGAAACAACTAAATCCACATGTTTGTTGCATGCATTACGGTATCCCCGTAGTATCTTCTCGGCATTGCCAGCAATATCGCCGATAATAAAGTTGTGCTGCAAAAGCGCTATTTTCATTTATCTTGATGCGGAGGTTCGCAAATGAGCGGGTCCTGAATCTTTTTTGCAATCGAGCTAATAGAAATAAGCAATAAGAAAATTCCTGCGATGCCAAATTCCCCTCCCCCAAAAGGCAAGAGAGCAAGAAGTCCGCTCGCCCCGAGGGTTGCCAGCAAAGAAGTTAAAAGAACAGAACTACACGCCGCACAACCAACACCTAAAATGCCTGCGATCAGTCCGCCTATACCGGTTGCCGTCCCGCCTCCCACAAAAACGGTCCTGCGTTGCTTAAGATAATATAAGAACATTGCAACATTCATTCCAAACAGTAAAGCAACAAGCACCGTGATTGCTGCTGAAAAAAGCGAAAAATTGGTCTGGATGGAGCCCAAAAGCGAAACAAGAAATCCTATTTTAGTCCCCACCGCAATGCGATTAGAGAATACTACTTGAGCAATAAGACGAAGGTTAGGAAGATATACGGCAAGCATAAAAAACACCGCCGCGATACCTAAAACAGCAAGCGCCAAAAGCTTGCTGCCAAAAACGAGTTTTAGTGCTGGAATAATAAATACTGTGGGGCCGCGCATAATCTCATTTCTCCCGGAGAGCAAGCTCAATGATCGCTTTCAGCGAAGCATAGGGCTGCGCACCCGAAATGGGAAACATCTTGCCATTCGAGGCCATAACAAGAGTATAGGGAGTTCCGTCTCCTCCGGCACTTAAGGCCTCGGCCAGATCTTCTGCAACACGCGAAGCATATTTGCCGCTTTCAAGGCATTGTATAAATGCATCCCGGTTAAGACCAATATCTTGAGCAATTTGAGGAAGCTGTGCTAAGTCAAGTCCGTCGTTAGAAGGCGTCACTTCAAGGAGGCGATTAATATAGGCCCAAAATGCATCGTTCCCGCCAAGCTCATCGGCGCATTCGCTTGCCTCTGCCTCTTTGGGGGCCTTGGAGTGGAGCGAGGTAAGTGGGAAGTGCCTGTATACCCATCGGGCCTTACCGGCATATTCGCCAAGCGCCCGTTGCAATGTCTGATGAAAACGCTTACAGAAAGGACACTCCAAATCAGAATATTCAATCACAGAAACCGTCGCACGAGCATCCCCTTTAATATGATCTTTCGAAACGTCAATTGGCCGGATTCGAATTTCTCCCCCATCGCCTTGAATTTCTTCTCTTTGATCTAATGCCGCCATTTCCTCCTGTAAAAATGATCCGCCGCTGAAATAAAAAGCCGCGGCGACAAGAGCGCCGGCGATAACAATGGATCCGGGAATAAAATAGGCATTGATAGTTTTTAAAAACATAAAATAGTGCCGCAATGTAATATTTCTATTTGTACCATATACGACCTCAAGCAGCAAATATAAAAAACCGCCGCAGAGGCGGTTTTTATAATCAAAATTAGATCACCAACCTATTCTTTCCTATTCAAGCTGCACCGAACCTTCAGCTCGGGTACCGCCTTTCATGAACACCTGATAGCGTGCTTGTATTTGATTTCCCAAAATGGTCCCGTTTACCTCCAAGCGGTCAATCCCCGGCGCTTCAACGCTCGGTGCATTCATGGTAAATTCTCCAGAAGGTTTAATGGATATAGTAAAGTCCCCAAAAAGGTCGTCGTGGTCAGAGAAATAAAGTTCTGCCGGGCCATATGTGCCAGCAAAGGTTTTGGGATCCGGATCAACTAAACCAAAAACCATCCCTCCCACATCTACTGTAAACGAAGCGGCTCCATCAGGATTAACAATGATATTAGCCGAGATACCGCCTTTGGTGCTAAAAGTAGTATTTGTCCACGTTCCCTGCCGTTCTCCCGCAAAACTTGAGAATTGGTCATATCCTACCGCGGGTTGCAATAGAGGAGCTTCACTGGCGGGCTCTTGTTTTTTCGAGGAGCCGCCCCCACCCGCTAAAATGATGACCAAAATAAGAAGCGCCCCAGCGGCTATCGTAAAATACAATAAATTCTTTTTTGAGAAGTATTTCATATATCTTTATTATATCGTAACAAGAAAAGGAAAGAAAGCTGTAAAGGTTAACTGGCAAGTTTATCTTTAATTTTTTGTACCACATCGTCAAGCTCCCAATCGCTTTTTACAAGATAGTCAGCCACACCGTATTCCGCTGCTTGGGCAATATTTTCAACGTCATCCAAATTGGTAAGTAATACCACGCGAGCGTTTTTCCCCCAATCATGCTCGCGCAACTTCTTAAGCATTGCCAAACCATCCATTTGGGGCATAAGGATATCAAGCAATATCAAATCCGGTTTATTTTTAATTGCAGCCCGCAAACCTTCAAAACCATTCTCCGCGCGCAATGCCTCATATCCCTCCTTTTCGAGCCGCATGATAAGCGACTGGGCGATTAGATCTTCGTCCTCAACAATAAGAATTTTTTGCTCTGGCATAAGGTAAAGGTATAGAAAACAAAACGTATAGTCATTATAACACAGAAGCCCTAGTCAACACCATCTCATAAAGAAATGCTTTTCTGATTTCACAACCATTGTTGAGCCGGGTTTCTCAATGCGCCTTAACGCTCACCATCCAATCCATATAATCTAATAATAAGCTCTTCAACAGGAACTATCTTATAGCCGTCTTGCAAATGGAAACGCGCCGCATCTTCAAACGCGGAAAGGTCGCTAGAACTCAAGTTATGAAACACCCATATTGCACCCGGGGCAGTATGTTTTGTGATACGCCCAAGAACGCCTTCCTTGCTGCTGCCACTGCGCCAACCTGTTGTGTCGCCAAAATCAGGGTATCCTTGAATAGAAATTTTCCCAAGCGTTCCAGCAAGGGTAGTGATGCGTTCGCCTCCCGCGTACTGGGGTTTTCGGAAAAGAAAGGGCGTAAAACCCGTTACGTCGCGAAAAATCCTATCTGTTTCTTCAATTTCGTAGCGTGCACGCTCGTCTGAAACATCTGCGAGATTGAGATGCGTTAACGTATGGTTTGCAATACTGTGCCCATCCCGAACGATACGCTGTGTTAGTTCCGGGTTTTCTACTACCCAGCAACCGGTAAGGAAAAAAGTAAGTGGGATTTTATAGTACGCGGCAATATCAAGAAGTTCGGTAATTCCATATGATCCGCCAGTACCCGTATCAATAGTAAACGCAACGGCACGAATATCGGGGCTTCCCTTCTCAAGTTCAAATGAGAGAGAAATAGTATCTTTAACTTTTTCTGTACGCTTTTCCAAAACAGCAATGTTATCGGCAAGATCGCTTCGCTTTTGCTGAATTTCTTCAGGAACAGAAATGTTGCTGCAAGGATTATTTGGTTCAGGAACTTCCGTAAGAAACGGGATATTAAGCGGCTCGGGAAGCGCCGATTCTTCGGTTTCCGATCGGACAGCTTGGCCCGATTCATCATGGGTATCAAAAGAAAAGGGGGCTCCCATGAAAACCGCAAGCCCAAAAATGAAAAGCGCAGCAAGCAAAAGAAAAACGTATTTCATAATTCGCTTGTCGTCATACCACAAAAAATTCCGCCTTCAGGACGGAAGTTATTGAAAGTAATGCATACACTTATTGTTCGGACTCGACTGAATGTGTGCGCTGCCATTGTTCCTCTATTTCTTCTTCTCCGCCCGTTTCTTGCCGTGCAACAAGCTCCCGTTCCTTTTCAATTATTTGACCGAATTCCCGTCGCATAATTTTTATTATATCATGCCCCCAAGACCTTGACAAAAGAAACGAGTACTAGTATACTGCTTCTGATCTTTGAAATACGAACGGAGTAGAACACTGATGCTCATCCTCGCAATCTTTGCTGTCTTAGTGGCGCTTGCCGCAGGACTTATCGTAAAGCTTGCGCTCGATTTTTTTAAAGTCCCCCTTGAAATCACATGGCTTGAATTTGCAGTAGCTTCATTCGTTATTGCGCTTGTGATCGTTCCACTCACCACATGGGCGGGATGGACTATCGCCAAAAACAATAACCTTAGCTTTAACGAATACTGGAATGGCTATGAGCTGCGCGCTGACTGGGAACGCATTCCTTGCAGTCGCGATGGACCATGTGCCCGCGAGTACGATTGCGATCCCTGGATTCACATCCATACAGAAACCTATACCGATTCGGATGGTAACACGCATACGCGAACCTATCCGCATACGCACTATCACTCATGCCCATATACCACCGAGGAATGGACCTTCGGCATTGATACGACCCTTGGATACTACACGATCGCAGACCACTGGCTACCCACAGATCCAGATAGGCACCGTTGGCGCTTCAGTGTAAGCGTACCAAGCAAGTTGCCTTCGGGTATTCCCGAATTTTGGCAAGCTGCCAAAGCGCGTATTGATGCGGGAATACCAGGACCGGTTACGAAACGCATGAAATACGATAATTACATCCTTGCTTCCGACCAAACGATTCTTAAACAGTATAGCGATAAAATTGAATCGTATCGGAACGAGAAGTTATTGCCCGATGTTACGCATAACATTCGTGACTTTTACTACGCAGACAAGGTGCATTTTATTGGATACGCGCCGACAGATCCTAGCGTCTGGCAAAATGCCCTTATGCGGTTAAACGCGGCGCTGGGCACGGAACTTCAAGGCGACCTGCATTTGGTAATTGCACAACATTCTACAATCAATCGCGGGCCCGATGCATACATAACGGCGCTCAAAGCATACTGGGCAAACTCTAAAATGTTTGGCGATGATGCCCTGAGCAAGAATGCAATTATTGTGGTAGTAGGCACGCAAGATGGAACAACGGTCGCGTGGGCGCGAGCACTCACCGGCATGCCTCTTGGCAATGAAACAATGCTGGTTGCGATAAAAAATAATCTTAAGGGGGTTCCCTTAACCCCAGAAAGCGTTATCGGAACAACAGAAGGCGAATTTTATACCAAGGAAGACCAAGAGGGCAACAAGAAAACAAGGGTTCGCGGACGCCACGGCGATGGAGTGCTCGAACGGATATTGTGGGGATTGAGTGAGTCCGCAACGAAGTTTGAACGAGTTTCGATGACCGGAACCGATGCCGATGATATAGGAGGAGGATTCCTCTATCTTGAGAGCGAAATTGAACCAACGTTCTGGCAAAAATTCTGGATCGTATTTGTCTGCTTCTGGCTTGCGGTTCCGGTATGGGGCGCTTTTGCGCTCATCGGACAACGCTATATCCACGGAAACCGATACTGAATCTAGAAAAAAGAAAAGGAGGAGGAACAGAAAACCATGAGTAACGGAATAAAAATAGGGCTTCTTGTCCTTGGTGCCGTACTGCTTTTTATCCTAGTCGGAGGATTCTCCTGCTATTCCTGGGTCAACGGCCTGCGCAACGACGGCATCACGAAAGAACGGGCGCTGTCTGCGCAATATCTTGACAACCAAAACCACCTTTCTGCCTTCATTTCCGGTTTCCATGAGCAAGTGGGCCTTGCAGAGGCCCAAAGCGACAAGGTCAACACTATCCTTGAGGACGCGGTAAAGGGCCGATACGAAGGACAGGGAGGCGGCTACACGGTCGACTCACCCTTCTTCAATGCGATTTTTGAGGCGTACCCCGAGGCAAGCTTGGAGCAGCTCTTGGAAAACTGGGGCAAGATCCAGGATTACGTGGTGGCCCAGCGCGAAGGGTACCGGAATGTGCAAAGCAAGCTCTTGGACATGATCCGCGAATACGACACATGGCGCGAAACCGGTTTGGTGAAAAGCGCGATGGTGCGGAAGCTTGGGTTCCCGAGTTCCCGACTTGAGGCGCGCATCGGAGATACCGTAGTTACCGGAGAAGCGGCGCGCGAAAAGATGTTACAGATCGTGCTCACGAAGGCAGCGAAAGACGCCTATGAAAGTGGCGAAATGGAACCGCTCCAAGTTCCACAACGATAAAAGTAAAACACCGGCCCAAAAGGTCGGTGGTTTTTTATTGGCGCGGGTGACCGGATTTGAACCGGCGATCTCCTCCGTGACAGGGAGGCGTGTTAACCGGGCTACACCACACCCGCACTATAATTACTGTAAAGTGTAAAACGAAAAGTGACAAGTGTTATAAAATGCGCTTGATTACTACAAGGTCCCTACGCAAAAGCCATTCAACAGCCGATGCGTCTTCAACCCTACCCCGCCCTTTTGGGTGCCACTTTGCATGAATGATTTTGCCTTCCCCGATATACATGGCAACATGACCAATACCCTCCGGAAACATAGGGCTGTAGCGTCCCTGTGTACCATGGAAGAAAAGAAGGTCGCCCAGCTCTAATCTCTTAAGTTTTTTGGGTACGCGACGACCCATGCCCGCCATCTTCAATGAGGGCCGTGGCAGATCAATGCCGATTTTTCGGTAGACAAACTTGATAAAACTTGAGCAGTCGAATCGACTCGGGGCATGAGAAATTTTTGCACCATAGTAATAAGGACGGCCAAGATAACGTTTTGCTGAACGCACAAGCCGTTGGCGCAATTCTTCTTTTGTTTTTCGTTTCAAAGTGCTCATATTTCCTTCCTTTTCCAAAGCAAAAAACCAGCGCGGTTTAAATCTTTTCCAGCGAGTCCTCGACGCAAGTTTTCATCGGTCTGGCGGTGGGATCATTAACGCACATATCTATGAAGGCGTGAAAACTTGCGGCGCAGGACGAGCGATTATGCCTGGGGAGGGAATCGAACCCTCGTACTACGCTTATGAGACGTATGCTCTTCCATTGAGCTACCCAGGCGTTATATCTTTTTACACACCACCATAAGATTTGTTACAGAACCGTCCGGGAAATCCCCTGCGGAAGGATCCCAACAAACCAACCCGCTTTTTTTAAAAAGATTCATCAGTTTTACCACGGGGGCAAAGCTCACATCATCAACTGCGCGGCTAAATACCGATGGGAATTGTTGGGCAGACCAAACTACCCCCCGAAGCGCGACGCGATACATTACGGTGCGCTGGAACCAATAAACGATATTTTGAAAAGCGCATAGTTGCAAAACTTGAAAGCCCTCACGGATAAAAATCTGATGGAGAGCACGCGGATCATAGCGTCGGTGATGCCCTACAAATTCATCCCATGGTGACCAATACGCCATGTGCGCCGGCACCGAACAAATAAAATAACCATTTGGCTTCAATATTCTTTTAATGTCGCGTATTGTCGCAACATCATCTTTTATATGCTCCAACACCTCAAAAGCTCCGACGAGATCGAAATTTTCGTCAGGAAACGGCAACGGATGCTGCGCGTCATGTACGACGGTTAAAGCCCCACGCTGTGCCAAGCGCCGAGCTGCATTTTCACTGGTATCCAAAAAGATGGTTCCTGAAAAAGGTAATTTAGGCCGGATGCCAGCGCCTATTTCAAGGCGTAATTGTCCTTCGCGAATATATCCTTCTAAGAGCTGCCACGCTGGCCATTGCGATGGCTCGGCAACGGCGGATACCGTATTCCAATATTGATCGTACTCCATGAAAACAAGCTTGCTTACTTATTACGCACGGGGCGGGGAATTACTATAACATCCTACGAGCAGAGCGAGTAGATGCCGTTATGAGCATTCTGAACGGAGTGAAGGACTTCCTCATGGTAGCCCCTCGTCGCTACGTTCTCCCTCGCGTAACTCGGGACTTCCCCTTCGCTACGCTCAGGACTTCGCTACGCTCAGCTTCGGTCGCTCGGGACGCTGAATTTGGCAACCGCGCTACGCGCGGGATTGGTGCCCCCTCGTCACTACGTTCCTCGGGACATTCAATTCGGCAGCCCCTCGACAAACTCGGGACACTGAAATTTTCAGGTAGCCCCTCGCTTCGCTCGGGACACTCAAAATTGCAGCCACGCTTCGCATGGGCAATTTTGGTGTTGCGGGGGCGGGAATCGAACCCGCTTAGTTGGCTTATGAGACCAACAAGATACCAACCTGCCCCCCGCGATGAAAAAGCACCCCCAGGATGCCTTGATACTATAGCGGAAAAGTCCGGACTATTCAAGCGGAACTATTCCTGTATTATCTGCATTTCCTTAAGGAACGTTTCGTAGTTTAAAATGGCCTGTTTGGCTTCGTATTCGGAAAGGTAAAATTGAGGATCGTGCACGATGGTATTACGTGTTTTGTGAGCCGCTTGCAATTGCTCTAAAGATGACAGCTGGGCCGGCTTAATGTTGCCCAGACGCTCCCCCATGGTTTCTCCTAAATGTCCCATGCGGCGCAAAATTGTGTCGCAAAGCTTATCTGCTTCGATAACCGCTAGTTTCCATTCAGCTTCCGAGCCCTTTTCTAAACGATTCTTGATGCGGGACCAATGTTTAGCAAGACGCGTTGGCTCAACCGGTGCCGTCCGCATGGCTTCACCCAAGCGCTCCAAGGGACTTGCCCCCATAAGTTTGGAGATACGAAAACTCAAATACACGATCGCGACAAACGCAAGTAAGGAAACAACGCCTGATGTGATTTTCAACGCCAAGAGTAATTGCGCCGGAAGGGCCTGGCCAAAGACAGGAACCAACGCGCCATTGCCCTTTTTGATAAGGAGGGCGACCTGATTTAAAAGTTCTAATACAATATCCATAAACAATTCATCACGACTGTTCTATGAAATGTCCGACCCCGAAAAGCACTTCCTCGGAAAAGGCCTTGCCCATAAGCTGCACCCCTACCGGAAGGCCGCCAACGCTTCCCGCAGGAATTGAAAGGGCGGGAATACCGGCAAGATTTGCAGAAACAGTATAGATATCTGCCAGATACATCGAAAGTGGATCTTCAGTACGTTCCCCAAAACGAAACGGCAAGACAGGGGAAGTCGGGGTTAAGATAACATCGACATCACGAAAGGCCCTTTCAAAATCTTCAGTAATACGAACGCGAATCTTTTGTGCTTTAAGATAGAATGCATCGTAGTAGCCGGCAGATAATGCAAATGTTCCAAGCATAATACGCCGTTGCACTTCGTTGCCGAAATATTTTCTACGCGTTTCAAAATATATCTCCCAGAAATCTTTTGGGGATTCATTCCGTGCAATAGATGCCCCGTATCGTATTCCGTCAAAACGCGCAAGGTTTGCCGATACTTCCGAAGGCATTACCAAATAATATGCCGCAAGTCCCGCGGGTGCGTGGGGTAACGATACGTCTTTAATTCGAGCGCCCTTTTGTTTTAACGCCTCTATCCGATTATCGAGTATCGCGCGTACTTTATCATCAAGGCCCTGACCAAAATACTCTTTTGGTAAGCCCACCCGAATATCCGAAAGGTCTTGCAATGATGCGTTATCCTGGAAAGAAAATCCCGCATGCGGATGCGTAGTGGCATCCCGCGGATCGTGACCTGCGATAATAGAAAAAAGGAGTGAAGCATCTGCAACAGTTTTGGTCATCGGCCCTATTTGGTCAAGCGAGGAAGCCATCGCGATAAGACCGGAACGCGACACTCTGCCGTAGGTTGGTTTAAGACCAACAATCCCGCAAAATGAAGCTGGCTGTCGGATTGATCCCCCGGTATCGGAACCAAGGGCTGCCAGACAAAAATGCGCAGCAACCGCAGCTGCCGATCCGCCGGATGATCCTCCAGGAACGCACGATACGTCGTGGGGATTATGCGTTGGGCCGAAAGCCGAATGTTCTGTTGAAGATCCCATAGCAAACTCGTCCAGATTTGTTTTTCCCAAAAAGATGGCGCCAGAAAGGTTAAGTTTTTCGATCACGGTGGCGTCATAGCTTGCAACATAGGGTTCAAGAATTTTTGATCCGGCGGTACAGCGCTTTCCAGAAATAAGGATATTATCTTTTATCGCAAGCGGAATCCCATCAAGCATGCTTTTGGGGACCCCTGCCTGTAATCGTTCGTCCGCAAGGTCGGCTTGTTTGCGCGCATCTTCCTGAAAGACATCAAGGTATGCGTGGATTTCACCATCGCTGCGAGAGCTTTCGGAAAAACATGCTTCAACGATATCGCGAGAGGTAAATGTTCCTTCGCGTAAGCCCCGTGCTGCTTCTAAAAGCGTAAGGGTATTAAGCTCCATAATTTAAAATCCCTTCTACTCAATTACTCGTGGAACGACAACAAAGTCGTTTTGAGTTTTAGGTGCTTGCTCCTCAAGCAATTCCTTTTTTATATTCGCAAGAGCTGCATCTTTCGAAATATCTTTCCGTGCTTGATTCTCAAGGCCAGTTGCATGCGCAATTGCATCAACCTCTGTCGTATCATAACGATCCAGCTCCTTGATATATTCAAGGATGGCCGAAAGCTCCTTCGAGAACTTCCCGATATCGTTATCATTAAGCCCTACGTGGGCAAGGTGCGCTATATGACGCACGGTTTTGTCATCAATCATACCCCGTTAGAAATCTGCCCGTAACGCAAAGCAGATCGTAATAAGATTTCGATAGTGAGAATGCCTCCGTTGCCGTCGCTCATAAAAATTTTGAGAAAATTTTTGCTAAGGATTTCTAACGGGGCATAGTTCCATCGTTTAGCGTATAGCGGATAGGAGATTGCGTCAACGCCCTTTCACGCGCCGCAAGAATTCCCCCTCGTCAATAATTTCTATACCAAGTTTTGTGGCCTTTTCGTGTTTTTCACCAGGATCTTTCCCCGCAACGACGAAAGAGGTTTTAGGGCTTACGACCGTTGTTACGGTCGCGCCATGTTCGCGCGCGCTTTGCTGCGCCTCGTCCCGCGTCATGGTTTTAAGTTCTCCGGTAAATATAACAGTGGTACCCGAAAGCGATTGTTTTTTATCTTGGATTTTTGGCGCGATTGCCCGCACGCCAACCCGCTGTAGTTTCCTAAGCAATGTTCGATTCTGCGCACTTTCAAACCACAAAGCGATCGAGCGCGCAACGGTAGGACCGATATCGGGAATTTGCTGAAGATCCTTCTCCCCCGCAGCGGAAAGATTCTCTATGGTTTTAAAACGTTGCGCAAGAATACGGGCAGTTTCATCTCCAACATGCAAAATGCCCAGCGCTTTAATAAGTCGTTCAAACGGCACTTTCTTTTTTGCTTGAAGTGCCGCAGCAAGTTTATTTGCCGAAATTTCCGCAAATCCTTCCACTTGCAAAAAACCATCTTTGCTTAAAGTAAAAAAATCGGCGGCATCTTTTATAAATCCCCCGTCGATAAGCTTATCCACGGTTTCGGGCCCCAACCCCTCGATATCAAATGCGCCCTTTGAAACAAAGTAGTAAAAATGTTCACGCCGAAGCGCTGGACATTTTTTGTTTTGACACCGGATGAATACGCCGTCGCGGACCGTGGGTGAACCGCACTCCGGACATCGCCGAGGCGTTGCTTTAGCCCGCGCAGCTTTTGGCCGAAGAGACGGCAAAACACGCACCACTTGTGGAATGACATCACCGGCCCTGCCGACAATCACAGTATCGCCCTCGCGGATATCGAGTTTTTTAAGCTGATCAAAATTATGAAGTGTCGCATGTGTAACCGTCACTCCGCCAATAGATACGGGGCGCAATTTGGCCACAGGAGTTAAAACGCCGGTACGTCCTACAAAAATATTAATTTTCTCAACAACGGTTTCTGCCTCGCGCAATTCAAACTTATATGCAATCGCTCCCCGCGGAGCTTTTCCTACCACACCAAGGCGGCGGAACGCGCTATTATCATTTATCAAAACGACGATGCCATCAATCTCGTAAGGCAGGCCGTCGCGATTCTTTTCCCACGAATTGCGGAAGGAAACAACATCATGCGGGTTTTTGGCGAAACGGTTGTGGGTATTGGTTTTAAAACCAAGCGCACGAAGGAGGGCATGCGTTTCCTCGTGCGTCTTTTGACCAAGATCGGTTACTAAATCGTAGGCGAACGAATCAAGATTCCGGGATGCGGCTACCTTTGGATCAAGCTGACGGATTGATCCTGCAGCAATATTGCGGGGATTAGCATATAGGGACTGGCTGTGCTTTTTTTGTTCCCGATTGATTGCCGCAAATTCTTTCTTCCCTAAAAAAACTTCACCGCGAACTTCAAGATGCCGAGGAAATCCCTTTCGTAACTGCTTGGCAAGTTGATGAAAGCCCTCTTTTGCCAAATCCACTGCTACCTCTTTTGATGTACGCAGGCCTAACGGGATCGCTTCAATTGTTTTAAGGTTATGCGTTACATCTTCTCCAACAACACCATCGCCCCGTGTAGAGCCCACAGAAAACAAACCGTTGTTATATTCAAGCGAAACGGCGAGGCCGTCTATTTTTAGCTCAAGAAAAAAACCCTCGCGCAAGACCTCTGGAACAAGTTTTGAAATGCGTTCTACCCAAGAAAAAAAATCGCCTTCAGAGAACACGTCGTTGAATGAAAGCATGGGTACCGCATGCCGGACTTTGGTAAACTCTGCCCGCGCTTTGCCGCCTATGCGTTGGGTTGGAGAGTCGGACGTAACAAATTCGGGAAATTGATATTCAAGCTGCTCAAGTTCTTTTTTGAGCGAATCGAGTGCCGCATCGGAAATCTCTTGTTGATCCAGAACATGGTACAAGTACCGATGGCGATTGATCTCTTTTTTGAGATTCTCGATCCTCTCTCGTACCCTCTGTTTTGTGAGTTTTTTCCCCATATCCATCGTTTATTATAACAAAAAGGGGTGCTTCCCCCTATTCCTACCCCTTTACCCGCTCTGCCCTATTTTTATCTTAATAGCTTACCTCAAAAGCCCTGCGCACTCCGCGAAATTCGCCAAACGCCCTGATGCATAACACCCTATTGCCGCATGCCGTAGGAATTGGTCCGGGAAACAAAGGGCTTGCGGGATCTAAAACCTCAAATTCTGACCATGCAACAGCCCCATTGGAAAGTGCAAATTCTGTTGTTATCCGATCTCCTGAAAGCTCACCGATTCTTCGAATACGAAACAGCGCATTTTCCATTGCCGCATCAGCCGCTATGATGGCTGTTGAAGAATCGGCGACATCGGTTGCGATACGGAAACGTCCTGTCATTAAAATAGATGCCGCCAGCGCAGCAAGAACAACTACGCCGACTACGATAACGGCAAGAAGCAATACAATGCCTTGTTGTGTTGAGCGCACAATCATAATACCTAATCACATCCGTCTCTTATCTGCCGAAGCGAAACGGTTGTCTGGAGTAACAGGGGTTGCACACCAACGGCCTGCCGGGGGCTTGTCTCAAGCCCAAGGGTTACGCGCGGCTGCCTATTATCGCTATCGCCACATCCGAACGCAGATGCCTGAAATCGATTAACCTGTACAACTGTAGCGTCGCCTGCGAGGTCAAGAAACCATGTTCGAATAGGGAACGAAGATCCGTTCGCCCGACGCTCCTGGAGGCGCCGGGTACCGCCATCGTAGTGATACCTCACAAGGCAATCAGTCGGATCAGAGGCGCTGCAACCGGAAAAGCCAAACGCATCATCAAGCATCGGCTGCTCATCCATTATTATAAAATCCTGTGGTGTATTGTCAGCCATGGCTTCGATATCGGAAACTCTTATGGCGCGCGTCATTTCATCCATGGCGTAACGGGCATTATCCACGACGAGCGATTCCACAAACGCTTGCCGCTGGATACGAAGCACACCGACAAAAAGCGCAGACAAGCCGACGACAGCCGTCACAAAAATACCCATGCTGACAATAACCTCGATGAGGGAAAAACCGAGTTTCGGATTTCGGGTTTCGGATTTCGGGTTTTTGAATATCATGGCGTTGTTCCAAACCAATTCCATAATACGTCTTCGGCAACGACCTCCCGCTCGTTGCCTGGGCAGGATGCCAAACCAGATGAACACCACGTTACTATCGACTCCACCCGAAAAGAAATACTGTCGTTGGGAGGAGGTGGGGTTGAAATCCGGATTCTCCTACGAAAAGGGGTGTCGATTCCGGAAGAATATTGATAAAATCTATTTCCATCAATCTCAAGAGCCGGATTAGAGCCCGGCGCAAGAAGATTGGGATTATCATACTGGGCACGATAATCGCCGTCGCATAATCTGTCTCGCCATGATTGAGGTGGGCTAGGTGCGCAATTTGCGCCATTATCATTATCCCTGCTTCCGGCCGCGGTTCGCAGCCAATTTGAATCGCGCATGCTGCGTACAATCTCAATCCCCTCCTGCGCTAAATTTGCTGCAACAAGTTCCTGCCGTCCAAGGCGTGCGGTTTTTAACGAATTTGCTGCAAGGGTCCAAACCGCAATTCCTGCCATCGCAAAGATGGCTAACGCAATAATTACTTCAATAATAGAAAAGCCAGCTGGTATCGTTTTCTTGCTACACATACTAAAAGTCATCTCAAAAACCCCGTTCACCTTGCTGCGCTAAGCCCCAGTACTACGAAATACGAATCGGTACGAATATACGAATACCTTATTGTTTCCGTTTTGTTCCTCATTCGTATATTCGTAAAATGTTCGTACTTCGTAGTATTCTTTGTACTTCGTAGTGTGCTATTCTTCAATAAATACAGCCCCCACTGCATTCACCAATACCGTGCGACTTGCTGCCCCACGCACCAACGAAATACGAACCGCGGGAAGAACAGTGCTGCCCGCAGTTTTGCAATTTGAGCCGCGCGACCCAATGCCTGTCGTTTCATCATACAAAAACGTATTGGGGTTAGGGGGGCAGAAAAAAAATGTGAGAGTATCCGCGTTGGTTATGGTGCTTGGCGGAGAACCAAGATCGCACAAAGGCATAGAACACTCAAAAATTTGGGCGTTTTGTGCTCTAACCTCGCTGCGGAAAGTGCGCGAGTCAACGAATTCGCCCGCGGTCTCGCTATAGGTCATGTCATTATCCAAATCGGCAAAAAGCGTCGTTTGGGTATTAGCGCCGCCGCCCGGATCATCGGAAACAACAACTCCATACCCAAAGGGCACGACCCCTTGAATTTCTGCGGAGCTTGCGGCAAGCGCCTGGGCTTTACGAATATCCAATGTCAAAAGCTGCGCCTCCCTGCGTACTGCTTGTTCTTCCCGCCCCCTGCGCAATGTTACGCTCACTACCCCCATAAGGATCGTGGCGATTGCGATAACAACGATAATTTCGATCATTGAAAATCCTGCTCGATGACCGCCGGAAAACAATCGCCGCATAAAAAAAGAGCTAGTTTTTTGCATATCGAAAAAGAATGGAATCACCGCGGCTGACTAATTGGTATTGAAGGGGACCGGCTACCCAAACGTTATTGAGCCATACGGCCCAGCTTTGTACTCCTCCAATCCTAAGCCCCGAAGCATCCATGGCAGGCGATAAATCAAAAGAAATACGTCCGGTCTTGGCAGAAGCGCGAAGCACATGCAAAATAGTGGTTCCGGCAAGGACGGGTCCCTCAAATACCCGCACGGTACCATTGCCAAAATCAATGGTTACACGGGCGTTATTCCGTCCCAAAATAGTTTCTCGTGTACCAATTGGAGGTCCGAAAACGCTGAGGAAAAAAGCAAAGGCCGTTGCCAAAACCAAAGCAAGTATTAAAAAATCCCTACGTACCATAGTGTTAGTGTACCAATTTAGACCTTCCCTGCCCATCTATCAAAAACCTTTTGTCCGGCAGGCATACAGCGCTCGCTTAAACTTGTTAGTTGCTAAAAAGGAAAAAGGCAAGAAGATTACGGAGCCATATTTCGGGGACAAAGTACATCACAACCGGCGGGATGATAAGAAAAGGGCCGAAGGGAATCGTTTGTTTAAGCGTTTTGGCACGCAGCATCACCAGCGCGAGCCCAACGAACGCACCTAATATAAACGAAAACGCAAGAGAAAAAAGAATCAAGGGATACCCCACAAGCGCCCCAAGCGCCACGGCAAGCTTCACATCCCCCCATCCCATCCATGCGCCGCGCGATACCATGGCAAATACGGCCAAAAATACGACCGCAAGCAAAATACCAAGGCCGGCTTGAGAAAACGCCGGAGGCAATAATCTTTGCTCAATTACGTCAAATGCGCGCAGTGCCACAAGACCCGTAGCTCCCACTACTGCCGTAATCCATGCGCTATCGGGAATAATATAAAAACGAAAATCGGCAAAAAATGCGAGTGCCAAACCAGAAAATGATATGAGAACAAAAAATAATAGTGTAAACTCTCCAGCTCCTGATGAATCACTAATTATTTGCCACGCAGAAAAACCAAATAATAACCCAAGACCTAATTCTTCAAAAAGATGACGTTGGGGAATTAAGACACGGCATTGGCTGCATTTTCCCAAAAGCCAAAGCCATGAAAAAATGGGAACAAGTTCCCACCATAAAAGCTTTTTCCCGCATGCGGGGCAATGGGAACGACCAGTAAGCGGGCCGTGATTCACGGCCCGCTCCGAAACGACGTCAAGAAAGCTTGCTATGGCTGCTCCATACACAAAAGCGAATAACGAAACGAGTTCCTGCATGAGTTCTTTGCGCGTTTATGGAGTTTGCACAAAACAAAGCACTCCCGTTACACCGCAATCAATGCTACTTGTGCCGCCATCGGTAAAGCTACAGAGTCCCAAATCGCGTTCTGCATCACCCACCTCAAGCGTAAGCGCCATGACATAAGCAACATTATCCCCATCGTGAGGACAATCTGCACCAGCTCCCACAGCGTTTTCCATAAATGCGTAACACTGTTCAGTGGCGTCCCACGTATTGGTGCCATCATCTTGTGGATCAATAGGAAGTGAAGCTACCACGCCTCGATCACAAAGATCGTCTGCGTTGGTGGTACTACAGACAACATCGCGGAACTGATCGCATGCATCACCCGCCGCAGAAGGCACGGGATAAACTCCCGTAATATCATTGTAAAGCTCCAATGGTGCCTGTAACGACGTCAAGTCCGCCTCACGTCGCGCATCGCGTCCTCTTACGCGCGCCTGGTTTAAGGCAACTAATACCACGGCGGCTAAAATACCAATAATAGCGATAACCACTAAAAGTTCAATCAAGGTGAAACCGCCTCTTCCGGAAACAAACAGCCGTCTCCCCGTACGACGGAGGCCGCTGTTTAAACGCTCAATAAGTTTTTTCATTCTTGCCATTCTTTTCACCTCCTTTCGCAAAACCGCCCTAAATTTTTGATTTAGTTGGCGGTTTTAGCGTCCTGAGCGAAGTCCCGAGCGTATACAAGGGACGAAGTCGAAGGACAATAACCGCCTTTAGCGGACTGCCTAATTTTTATTATACCATTCTTCGCATTAGCTCAAAAGGATTATCCACAAGCCAATTACTACGAAATACGAATCAGTACGAATATACGAATACCGCCCAAGCGCAGTACCCAAAGGAAGCATTCGTATATTCGTTCAGCTATTCGTACTTCGTAGTTTTCCTTAAAAGACGGTTACAAGGTTATAAATCGGCAAAAGAACTGCCGCAACGATAAACGCAACCATAAGACCCATTGCGATAATTAACAAGGGCTCGATAAGCGAAGTGATATTTTCAACTGCGCGATCCGTTTCTTGGCGGAAAAAACGGGCAATATGCTGCATAATATCAACCAGTTTTCCCGTACGCTCCCCCACTGCGAGCATTTGAGGAACCATCGGTGGAACTGCCCAATGCCCGGAAAAAAACGGGTTTATGGGTTCACCTCGGCGCACGCCATCTCTCGCGGAAATCAAAAGTTTCGCGTATACCGGGCTCCCCACAACCGCTGCGGTAATAGAAAGCGCATCGGCTATGGGAATTCCTGCTGAAATGAGTGTGCCAAGATTATCTGCCATACGGCCCAAATAAAAATTACGTAAAACGGACCCAAAGATAGGGGCTTTTAAAAATTGCGTCTGCACCCATGATCTGCCTTCACCCCTGCGAAATAAGTTTGCAGTAACTACACCAATACCTACACCGCCCAGCAAAAAAGCCCAATAGTAGTGCCGTACCGCGCCAACCCCCCCAAGAAGAATACGTGTAAGAAGAGGAAGTTCGACTTGTGATTCTTCAAAAATCTGCTCGATTGTTTCCAGCGGCGGATCAGTTACGCCGGGAATCCCAAACATTAATACAAAGACCACCCCCACTACGGCACATAACACCAGCGCCGGATAAAGCAGGGCTCCACGAATCTTGGAAAGCACCGCGTATTCACGTTCGATGTATTCGGCAAGATAGCCAAAAACTTGTACAATTCGCCCCGAAGCTTCTCCGGAACGAACGATATTTACATAAAATTGGGAAAAGATTTTAGGATGGCTTTCCAAGGCGCCAGAAAGCGGGGTTCCCGAATCAATGTCGTTGGCAAGCTCGTTGACTGTGCGCGCAAGAAGTGGGTTTTGCATTTGCAAGGAAAGCGAATGTAATGAATCAAGCAAAGGAACTTGGGCGTCAAGCAAAACCGCAAGCTGTCTGGAAAAAATCATAAGATCTTTTTTAGAAACACCCAAAAAAAGGTGGAGTTCTGTTTCAAAACCACCTTTATGCTCAATGCGTGCAACTTCCGTTATGATAAGACCGTGGCGCAAAAGCGTAGCGATCGCGGCGTCCCTGGAGCCCGCCTCAACCACACCGTGTTGCAACTCTCCCTCGGGAGTACGAGCAGTATAGGAAAAAGAAGGCATATCCAAAAATCAAAAATTAAAAATCCAAATGCCAAATCAAATCCAAAATCCTAATGCTTTAAATCCCAAACCGCATTTAGACATTGGGGTATTCGGGCATTGGATATTTATTTGACATTTGGGCTTGGGAATTTGGCATTCCGCGCAGAGCGCGGGTTTACTGGCTTACAAGCATCCGAAGCTCCGAGGAGTTTAAAGAGTAAAGCTCTGCATTCTCAAAAGAAATTTCGTGACGCTTTACCAAATCAGCCAAGGAACGGTTCAACGACAACATCCCTTGATCAATGCTTGTTTCAATGACCAAATCAATCTCATGGGTTTTTCGTTCTCGGATAAGATTGCGGACCGCAGGTGTTGCAATAAGAACTTCCGCTGCCGGAATGCGACCGCCCTCAAGACGTGGGAGTAAGCGCTGTGAAACAATACCAGTGAGCGTTAGTGCCAACTGAGAACGAACCTGTCCTTGTTGTTCCCCGGGGAAGGAATCCAGAATCCTATCAATGGTCTGGGCTGCATTGTTGGTATGCAATGTTGATAACACAAGATGCCCGGTTTCTGCGGCCGAAAGAGCTGCGGCAATGGTTTCTGGATCACGCATTTCACCAATCATTACCACATCCGGATCCTGCCTGAAGGCCGCGCGCAGTGCCGCATTAAACGACAGGGTATCTATCCCCACCTCCCGCTGATCAATAATGGCCCGATCTTGTGTAAACAGATACTCTACGGGATCTTCAATAGTAACAATATGATCGGCGCGGTTGTGATTAATTTCATCAATCATTGCAGCAAGCGTCGTTGATTTTCCGTGGCCTGCCGGCCCCACACACAAGAAAAATCCCTGCGTCTTTCTAGTAAACTCATGTAAAACCGGAGGGAGATTTAAATCCTCCATAGTGCGGATTTTGGATGGGATAAGCCGCATGGCAACCGAAACAAAACTGCGTTGGCGATAAATATTGACACGAAATCGTGCGCGCTCTTTAAAGTGATAAGCCAAATCCACTTCCCCGTCGCGTTGTAATACCTCTTTTTTCTCCTTGGGCATGATAATAGAGGCAAGCACTTCGGTATCTTCCGGAGTCAACAGGTTTGTTCCGGAAATTGGCAACAACACATCGTCCACCCTCATAGTCGGATATCGCCCAACCGTAAAATGAAGATCCGATGCTTCTTGTTGCGCTGCCCGCTCAAGGAAAGAATCGAGCAATTGTTCGTATTGCAAGGTCGCCATAGAAAAATAAGATTACGACGATTTGTTCTGGCTAAGCACCTGTTTGGCTTTGGCAACGACCTCCGAAGGCGTAAAGTGCGCCTTTACCACATAGTCAGCTGCCCCCAGTGACATCCCCCGAGAAACATCTTCCTTTTCCCCAAGATTTGAGAGAATGATGACCGGGATATCTTTGGTAGCCGCATCTTTCTTGGCTTCCTCAAGAATGCTGAACCCATCCCGATCGGGCAATACAAGATCCAATAACACCAAATCGGGATGAATCTCTTTAATCTTTTGAAGCCCGTCTTCCCCGTTTCGGGAAAGCGTTACGTTAAATTGGTCCGCCTCAAGCCGCGTTACATATATTTCGGCAAGGAACGGATCGTCTTCGACAATTAGGATATGCGTTTTTTGTTCATTCATAAATGATCGACCTATAAAAATAATTATTATTATTAAGAAATGTTAGTTGATGGCTCCTTCACCACGCGCAGCACCTCTTCTAAGCTTACGATACCAGAAAGGACTTTTTTTATCCCGTCGTGCAACATGGTTGTCATTCCTTGACGCTGGGCTTCTTTCCGGATATCGGCTTCCGACCCTTGCTGCGCAATAATATCTTCCAGTTCCGGCGTCATTTTGATCACTTCAAATAATGCGATACGCCCTGCGGTGCCCCGCTGACCGCACCGCGCACAGCCAGGAGCTCGCCATACGCGAAATGGCATTCGAGCAAGGGCATCACGTTCTTCTGCTGGCATGTCTTTTATCGCCGCTTCTATGAGGGAACGTTCGGGGCTCGAGGCATCGTGCGGCTCTTTGCAATGCTGGCACAGTTTTTGTACCAAACGCTGCGCAATCGACAAATATAAGGTTGAAGGAATAAGAAATCGATCGACTTTCATATCGGCAAGGCGAGGAACAACTCCGGCGGCATTGTTAGTGTGGAGGGTAGACAAGACAACGTGACCGGTAAGAGCCGCGTGCACCGCAAGCTGTGCTGTTTCAGAATCACGTATCTCCCCTACCATAATAATATTTGGATCACCACGCAAAATGTGACGCAATCCTTCGGCAAAAGAATAACCGATTTCTTCATGAATTTGCGACTGATTTATGCCCTCTACAAAATACTCTACAGGATCTTCAAGTGTTACGATATTCACGGCATCCGTGTTCATAATTTTTAACACCGCATACAGCGTCGTTGATTTTCCGGAACCGGTGGGTCCTGTCACTAAAACCATACCGTACGGCCGCTTAAGCGCTAACTGCAACAACTCAAGATTTCTGCCTTCAAGACCAAGTTCCGGTAACGTCTGTAATCCAATAGTAGGATCGAGGATACGAAGGGCGACTTTTTCACCAAAGGCCGTGGGATAGGTGGCAACACGGAAATCGATGTTCTTTTTGGAAACAACGGTTCGGAAGCGACCATCCTGAGGAATACGTGTTTCATCGATTTTAAGATCCGAAAGAATTTTAACGCGCGCAAGCACTGCCGGATGAATATCTTTAGGCAAAAACAAAGAAGTATAGAGCACCCCGTCAACACGAAACCGTACGCGCAATTTGTCTTCGGTTGGCTCGATATGAATATCCGATGCGCGTCCTTCCACGGCGTGCTTAATAATAACAGCAACCGTCTTGATAATAGGTGCCTCCTCCCCTATAATCTCCTCCGTTTTGCGAACACGCGTTCGGGATATGGGTTTTTCTTCTGCAAGGGTTTGCTGAAGTTCTTGAAGTGCCTCTTTTACCTCTCCTCCCAAGGTTCTATATTCTTTTTGCACACGCCGAAAGGTAGAAAGGGAAATCTGTACAACATGCGGCGTAAGCTCTGCGCGGGCAGTAATAAAACGCAACGCATCACGGGCTCTGCGATCTTCTGGGGCAAGCATTCCTACCTCGAGTATCGAATCCTTCCGAGCCAATGGTACCATCCAATATGTCTGCATGACATCTTGGGACATAAGGCGCAATACGTCTTTGGGTATTTTTTCCCCCGGCGGCACTTCATGATAGGACATGCCCTGAAACTTTGCACGCGCAGCATACAATTGTTCTTCTGGAACAATATTGCTTTCAACAAGCAATTCTTCTGGCGAACGATCGGATCGCTCTGCCTCCTGTGCTACGGTTTCGACCCGCTTTTTTTCAACCAAACCCTGCGTAACCAAAAAATCAAGGAATGCGGGGAGTGGATGTAATAATGGAGGCGATAGGGTTTTTGCCATAGGGATTATAGAAACTATTGAGATGGAGGTGTTGGGGTTTGCGGAAAAATAAATATATCACGGGACGGAGGGACAAACACTTCGGGCCTTAACCCAAACGGCGTCAAACGCTGAAAAAGAGGACGATTGATCGCACGAACATCTAATTCAGAAGCAAAAGAAGGTGTACGCGCCTCTTTTATGGGTTCCGACAGGGAAGACGCGCCTAAAAACCATAAAGCCAAAGAAGCTGTAAGGGTTAATACGGCAACCAACACCGCAACCAACAAAGGCGAGTTGGCAATCGTTACAACGGCGGATCTTGGCTCAATAGGTATTTTAAATTCAGGTAAAGCAGGCGCCATATTTTGTAGACCTAGGGGATCACAAACATTTTAAAGCCAACCGGCACGGAATTGGCGGCTCCGGGATCATCTTCTTTTACAGAAAATTTAAACGTTGTTGGCTCAAGCAAACGAAGCGATTGCGCCGCAAACTTGAGGAAACTACGCAGGCCCTTTTGTGTGGCTACAATAGATACCGCAGCTGAACGCACAGCCACCGACTCGCCAACTCGAGAAGATGCTTCCCCTCCTTGTTTTTTTTGTAACGCCGCCTGGCGCAAAACAGTGCGGTCTGCGGCTTGTTCGGTGAAAGCAACGTTTTCGAGACCAATCCCGCTCACGTCTTTCAAATCATTAAAAAGCGTAAGAATGGTAGGGCGGTCGGATCGCAATGGTCCGGTCGCAATGGCCTCGTTTTGCTCAACGGTTGATCCTACTTTCACGATAATATTCCAATGGGCCGGAACCGTAATGGTTCCCAAAGATCCATCTTCCTTTTTAACTGCCACAAACCCCGCTTCTTTATCGGATTGTTTTATCTCCGAAACAACACCGGAAGCAGAAGATAATACGGCTGCCTGTACCGCCGCGGAAGGAAGCGCTGTCGTTGCACGTATTATGTCTTGTGCATGGTCTTCTAACCCCCGCTCAAGACGCTTTAAATTATCAAGGTCTTCTTTTTCTTGTTCAAATAATGTCAAGGCGACAGCGCGTTGCGCTTCTGCGTCATGCGCGGATTGTATTTGCGGTTGCACAACCAATAAGAAAAGCGCTATGCCTCCTATAAAAAGCGCGATGCCTGCGGTCAACTTAATATCCATACCGTGAGAAAATTGCCGATTCTATAACGATCATAAAAGTCCGTGAGCTTTTATGAAGGCCAAAAAACGGAATTTGTACAACAGTGTAACATGTACGCATATATGCTAACGAATAAAAAATCACTCGATATCGGCAAGAAATATCTGTTTGGCAAACAAAAGTTTTGCTTCAAACGAAACTCGATTATTTTCATCCCTCTTAAAGACCGCCGCGGAAAGCTCAAGCACTTCGGGGTCGTCTTCAAATGCGGCAATCTGGCGAGCGGCCTCAACAAAATCAAGCGCTTCTAGATGAAGATCGACCGCGCCTTCTGGAATATTCACGTTAAGAGTTTCGACGCGCGTCCCCGGCTGGATCAGCTTTTCAAGCTTTATAAATACCTGTTCGCCGTCCGTATGATTTTGAAGCAAGGTATCTAAGGCCTCAAGACGTGTAACGGTATCACGCACTTCCTGTTCGACTCGCGGATCGCGCTGCGCGCGTATTTCGTCGCGCTGCTTCCCAAAATCCCGGGCGTCATTCTTGTTTTTTTCGGTCCATGCCCATGCAAAAAGCCACACTACCAATAGCGCAACCAAAAATGCCACCCCACCCGCAAGCAATGCATACACGGGAGAAAGAAATTCCCTTTGCGCCTTTTTCTGACGGATTGCTTCTGGGCTGATTTCTATAGCCATATTATTCAAGCCCCCGCAATGCAAGGCCGGTGGCCACAGAAAAAGAAGGGCCTATTTCGTGAAGCGTTGGACCTAAAATTTCTGGAAAAGAAAAATCGCGAAAAGGATACGCAAGCTCGCACGATTTTCCGGTACGCTCGGCGATAAACTCAACCATACCGGGCATCTGTGCAGTGGCTCCGGCAAGAACGATACGTTCTGTCTTTTTGCCATACTTTCGAAAATAATTTGATGTTGCTTTCTCAAATTCCCCTAAAAGCCCTCCGAGAACTGTGGTAAGGGCACGGGAAGGGCCTTCGTCGCGCGATCCTGTAATGCCTTGTTCAATTTTAATGCGCTCCGAACGCTCAATAGAAACACCAACCGAAGAAGCAATCGCGCGCGTAAGCTCTCCCCCCCCCATATCAACAACCTGGGATGAACGTACTGTCCCGTCTTCAATAATTGAAACCGATGTTGCACGTGCGCCAACATCTGCTAAAAGCACCGTTCCGCTGCCTTTGGGGGCAAGTGCGCGCGCCAAACTGAACGTTTCAACCTCCAACTCATCAAGCACAATTCCCGCTGCTTTGGAGATGCGTACGAACTTGTCAACTACCTCACGCGGTACCGCCACAATAAGTACCAGAAATCGGTCTTGCGTATGATCACGTAGATCTGCGCGCTTTTGTTCGCCCACGATTTCCCAATCCAAAAAAACTTCTGAAATGGGAACAGGAACGATTTGTCGTGCCTGAAAGGGTACTGCTTGTGCAAGTTCGCGGTCGCCCATTTTGGGAATTTCCAATAACGCAAAAAAGGATGAAAAAACTGGAATTGACATAGATGCGCGCTTTCCCTTCACCTTGGCTTCCCCACAAATCTCACGGATAAGACCAGCAACATCAGTATCAAGCACGCGGGGAGAAACAAGCTGCAACGGATGATCTACCTGTTCAAGATACCGCGGAGTCAAAATATGACCGTACGTTTCAAGGCGTACGTTTCCGGGTTTTCCAGAAAGCTCAACCACCTTTACCGAAGAGGTTCCAATGTCTACCCCCACGTATCCGTGGCCTTTTTTCCCAATCAAACCAAGGGGGTTCGGGACTTTCATATACCCTGTTATTATACCACACTTCGTGTAGTTGATGCAGCAAAACCCTTGCCAAAAAGGCATTTTTGCTGTAGGCGTTATGTGATGCTCAAAACGCTTCTCTTTCCAGCGCAATGCGTTGGCTGCATGCGAGAGCTTTCGGGCAAGATACTATGCGACTCTTGCGCGGGGCTCTTACCAAAAGGGTTTACCCCACGCTGCCCGCGATGCTCCGCACGTTTGCCGCATGGCACGATCTGCCAACCCTGCAGGGAAATATTAGGTTTTTCGCGGCTTTTTGTGGCTTTCCCTTACGCGCATCCTATTGTCACAGCGCTCGTCAACGCTTTCAAATTCGATGCGATCCGAGAGATTTCCTCGATTTTGGCCGAATATCTTGTGATACCTAAGATAGAAAACATGCTTATTGCGCCCATTCCCCTACATCCCAAACGGCTACGCGAGAGAGGATTTAACCAATCCTTGTGTTTGGCAGAAGAGATTGCTTCGCGGCTCGAAACCGATTACACGGAAGTCCTCACACGCCGCAAAGAAACAAAACAGCAGGCAAAAATGTCGCGGGAACAACGATACGAAAATCTAAGAAACGCGTTTGCAATTAATGACCGCCAAGCGATTTTAGGCAAGTCCATCCTTCTTGTTGATGATGTCATAACCACAGGGGCTACAATACGCGAAGCGGCGCAAACACTCCGGCGTGAGGGAGCAAAAGAAATATGGGCTTCAGCCGCAGCCCAAGGATAAGCAATAAAACTAAGGTATAGGATAAGAGCATATAAGGTAGAGAGGGCGTTTGGCTATAAACAAAAAAGCGCTCTGTAATAGGGCTGCTGCTTTTACACAAACATTGCCCTCTTGACGTATTTTAAATTGTTTGTTACCGTGGCCACAGTTCTTATAAAAGGAGGTACAGAATGCTTACTGTTTCTGTGCAGGCCGGAGAACGGTCTCATCAGGTCACGTTTCAACGCGCGGTAGGAAATGCGTGCGGAAGCCGTTTTTGCAACCCGTGCCGCGCTGAACGCGGATTAGAGGTTGAAAAATTCGTCCGAGTACGAAAAGTTGAAGAGGACGAAAACGCTTCTCCCAAAACACGACGCGGTTAAATATTTTCAGGCGCCTCATTGGCGCCTGTTTTTTATTAAAGAAGGTCGCGCAAAAGCGCGACCACCTTATTTGGGTTAGGGCAGCATAGTTTCGAGCCCCTCTTATGCTGCCCTGCTACGATCCAATTCCCGCGAGCGATGAGCGCGTGAGCGGTTTAGCGGAAGCGCTTGCTGCAAAATTCGGATGAGCACAAGCAAAGATTCGGAACTGGAGCCGCAGCGAAATTCCGTGAATTTGCGAAGTGCGAATCAAATTTTACCAAGCGCTGAAGCGTTAAGCGAACAAGCGCATCGTGAGCACTATTCTTCCTCCAACTCCTCTTCCTCCATCCTCCCATCTGCCCCAATCAATAGCTCGCGCGGTTTTGCGCCCTCTCCCGGCCCCACCACCCCATGCTCTTCCAGTAAATCAATAATGCGTGCGGCTCTTGCATATCCCACGCGCAAACGCCTCTGCAAATACGACGCCGATGCTTTGCGCGATTGTATCACCAAACGTTTTGCCTCCTCATACAAAGGATCCAGCTCGCCAAATGATCCTCCGCCCTCTTCCCAAAACTCTGTCTCACCTTCTTTGTGTTCAGTAACTCCCTCTTCATATTCTGGCTTTCTTCCCCTTTTCAAAAAATCAGTTACGCGTCTTACTTCTTTTTCGGAAACATAAGATCCTTGGATACGCCGGGGTTTTGAGGTTTCAGCTGATACAAAAAGCATATCGCCGTTACCCAAAAGTTTTTCGGATCCCGATGCATCAAGAACGGTCCGCGAATCAACTTGAGACGCCACTTGAAACGCCATACGAGAGGTAATGTTTGCCTTAATAAGCCCGGTAATCACCTCAACCGATGGGCGCTGGGTGGCCACCACTAAGTGGATGCCGACTGCCCGCGCCATTTGCGCCAAACGCACAATGGCTGCCTCTACCTCCCGGCCGCGGGCTGCCATAAGATCCGCCAATTCATCGATCACCACAATAATATAAGGCATGGGATCTTCTCCCCGCCCAATCCCTTGGTTATACATGCCGATATCGCGCGCTTTTGCGCCAGACAACACATCAAAGCGCCGTTCCATCTCTCCCACGGCCCAGCGCAAGGCATTCACAGTTTTTTCCACGTCCACGATAACTGGAGTCAAAAGATGCGGCACGCCATTATAAATAGGAAATTCCACGCGCTTGGGATCAACCAAAAGGAGACGAAGGATCGCTGGAGCATTACGCGAAAGCAAACTCATTAAAATGGTATTTAAAGCAATCGTTTTGCCGGTTCCCGTTGCCCCTGCAATTAAAAGGTGCGGCATTTTTTCAAGCGCTGCATAAACCGGGGCTCCGGCAACATCACGCCCTAGGGCAAATGCGAGTCGATAGGGAGAAACACGAAACGCTTGCTCCTCAAGCAGCGCACGCAAACGCACTATAGCAACCTGCTTATTGGGTACCTCAATGCCAACCAGGGATCGTCCGGGAATGGGCGCTTCAATACGAATGGGGTGCGCTGCCAACGCCAATGCAAGATCATTTGAAAGATTAGTAATTTTTGAAAGTTTTACTCCTTGGGAGGGTTTTAAGGTATACTGCGTTACCGTAGGCCCTACTGTTGCATCTCCCATTTCAACTTCAATCCCAAAATCGGCCAAGGTGCGTTGGATAATTGCCATATTGGCGCGAATGTCTCCTGCGGTTGGCTTGCCTTTATCACCATCAAACAATGTCAACGGAGGCGAGGTATAGGGAATTTTCAGAGCTTCGGTGCTTACCGCATCCTCAAGGCCGGATCTAAAAGGCGCTTCTTCGCCTACCTCTCTTACAACCCCTTGTCTTTCCAGAGGCCTTAACTTAAAATCGCTTTTTGAAACGTTCGCTGCTGGAAACGATGGCATATCAATCTTGGGCAGGGATGGTTTTTTTAACAGTCCTCGTGCCGTACGCCCAAGAAGACCGAGCATTGCAAACGCTGCGCTTTTTGCGGGGCGATCTGTCCTATCGTGCTCTTGTTCTTCTTGCGACTGCGCACGACGTGCTGCAGGATAATTTAACAAGACAAGACCCCCCACAAGGCCTAAACCAACAAAAATCAATGCTGCCCCTCCTACACCCACTGCCGAATGTACCGGCAATCCTATATAGCGACCGACGATGCCACCGCGACGTGCTTCTTCATCGCCGAAAACAGCCAATAGCCCAAGTAAGGCGATAAAGAGCAACGCGCCGCCCACAAAAGAGCTTCCACCCGCTTTACGTTCGGTAGCAAAGAAAATAAGCGCTATTGCTCCGGCAAAGACCGGCGTAAGAAAGGTGCCCCACCCAAATAATGCGAAAAGCGACTGTTCTACAACGCGTCCCGCGGGACCGGCTTGTCCCAGTAAGCTCAAAAATAGAAAAAGGCCGGAGAAACCGATGGCGACGCCAACGATCCATTGACGCGTACGAGGATGAATATCCAAGAAACGTCGATTATGATTGCGAGGACGCCGTACCATCATAAAAACGGAAAAAATCCTATCCTTATCGATCGTACCATATCGGAGAGATGCCGTCGAAGAAAAAAGAATACTGCCCCCGCTTATGCGAAGGCAGTATTCTTCAATAATGCTTTTTAATTTTCCACAGCCATTTGGTCAATCCTTTCTTCCCCCTCCCCTACAGTTTCTGAAACCTCAAGCTCCGTTGCAATCCGCGCCTCCTCTTCGTATTCGTGACGATACCCGGTTCCCGCAGGAATAAGACGCCCAATAACGACATTTTCTTTAATACCCACGAGTTTATCCACCATACCATCAACCGCCGCCTGAATGAGCACACGAGCTGTTTCCTGGAAAGAGGCGGCTGCAAGCAGTGAATCGGTTGCCAAGGAGGCCTTTGTAATGCCCAATAACAGCGGTGTTGCTTCGGGTGTTGCTTTTCCTTCCGTCTTCGCTTGCTCGATCGCTTTGGCAAACGTAGCTCGAGTCACAATTTCGCCCATCGTCAACGAACTTATACCCGGATCTTTGACCCGAAGACGCGAAAACATTTGTCGTATGATTATTTCAATATGTTTATCATGGATAACAGCTCCTGTTTGGGCATAAATACGCTGCACCTCCCGCAAGATATATCGGTGTGTCGCACGCAAACCAGCAATTTTGTAAAATTCTTTCAGATCAAGAGATCCTTCAGTCAACTGTTGGCCTCGCTCTACCTTATCTTTTGGTTTTACGAATAGAGCAGCTCCCCGGGGAATACGATACTCTTTTGTTTCTGGGTTTTTGACATTTTTTTTCTCTTCATCAATCATGATAACCACTTCATTATGCTGCTGCTCAATACTACGCACCACTCCCGGAATTTCAGAAATGGCAGCACGCCCTTTTGGAGGACGCGCCTCAAAAAGCTCTTCCACGCGCGGAAGCCCTTGGGTAATATCAGACACCGCAGCTACTCCACCCGTATGAAACGTGCGCATGGTTAACTGGGTTCCTGGTTCTCCGATTGCCTGTGCTGCAACAATACCCACGGCCTCTCCCAACTTCACCAATTTATTGTTACCAAGATCCCATCCGTAACACATCTGGCAAACACCGCGGGGATTCTTACAGGTCAGGGGGCTGCGCACTACGACTTCGCTAATGCGCATATCGTCTTCGATAACCCGAGCACGTGCGCCGTCGATACACTCTCCGCCACGCACAAGTATTTTCCGGCCTCCCTTAATATCATCGAGCGCGGTTCTACCTACCAGCCGTTGCGCAAACGACTGACCGGAGTCTTCGCTATCCTTACGATATACTTCAAATCCTTTTGTATCTTTACAGTCCCCATCCAAAACAACCACTTCTTGTGCAACGTCAACGAGTCGCCGTGTGAGATACCCTGCGGTTGCTGTTTTAAGGGCCGTATCGGTTGCTCCCTTCCGCGCCCCGTGGGTCGAAATAAAGAATTCGAGAACATTAAAACCTTCTTTAAAGGAAGAGAGGATGGGAAGTTCCATGATCTGCCCGGCAGGGTTTACCACAAGACCCTTCATGCCAGCCATCTGATTTGGTTGTGACCAAGAACCGCGCGCGCCAGAATCTACGATAGTGAAAACAGGATTTCCCTCGGCAAGGGTTTTGGGGATTTGGGCAGATACTTTTTTGTCGACCTCTCTCCATACCTTGATAGTACGTACCCGTTTTTCTTCGCGGGTCAGTAATCCTTCACGATATTGCTGGGTGATTCTGGAAACTTCATTGGTTGCGCGTTCAATGAGTGCTGGCTTTACAGCCGGAACCGAAAGATCATCCATACCCCACGTAATCCCGCCAAGGGTTGCATATTCAAAACCAACATTTTGAATTCGGTCAAGCACCTCCGCCGTAGAATCCATACCATATCGGGAAAATACTATACCCGTAAGATATTCGAAATCTTTGGCACGTAAGCGGGTATTAATAAAAGGGAAGTTTTCCGGCAAAACGGCGTTAAAGATCACTCGCCCGACAGTTGTTACCACAATAATAGAGACCCCGTCCTGGTCTTGTCCCATCTCTAAGCCCCTGATGTCGTCGATCACTTTTTTGGCGCATCGAACCCGTATTGGATCGTTAAGTGCTATCATTTTTTGCTCGTAGGCAAGGGTGGCTTCAGTAAAATCGGAAAAGGTTGTTTTGTGTACATCTTTATCTTGCATATACGTCAGTACATAGCAACCGAGCACAATGTCTTGTCTGGGAACTGCAATGGGGATGCCGGACGCGGGTTTTAAGAGGTTTCTTGCCGAAAGCATAATTTCCTCCGCCTCTTTTTGTGCTGCTCGTGATATAGGAACATGTACAGCCATTTGATCGCCGTCAAAATCCGCGTTAAATGCCGGGCACACCAACGGATGAATTTGAATGGCTTGGCCCTCAACCAGTACCGGTTTAAATGCTTGTACGGACAATCGATGAAGCGTTGGCGCGCGGTTTAATAATACATGCATCGTTTCGCTGACTTCTTCCAAAATGCCCCACACCTCGGGTGTCGCCTCTTCAATTAAATGAGCGGCTCCCCGGAGATTATATGCGTATTCCCGATCAAGCAATTTCTGCATCACGAAGGGCTTAAATAATTCCAATGCCATGGTCTTTGGTAACCCGCACTCAGAGAGCTTTAATTCCGGACCAATCACAATTACCGAACGGCCTGAGTAATCAACACGTTTTCCTAAAAGGTTTTGCCGAAAACGCCCTTGTTTTCCACGCAGCATATCGGCAAGGGATTTTAAGGGTCTTCGTGCCGAGCCAAGCGCTGGAGACGCTTGACCTTTACGCATGGTATTGTCAATCAAAGAGTCAACCGCTTCCTGCAACATCCTCTTTTCATTTCGCTGGATGACCTCGGGGGCAGCAATGGCTTTAAGATGCTTGAGACGATTATTGCGGTTAATGACACGCCGATACAGATCATTTAAGTCCGATGTGGCAAACCTTCCGCCATCAAGCTGCACCATAGGTCGTAACTCCGGAGGTAAAACAGGAAGCGCGGTAAGGATAATCCATTCGGGACGAAGACCTGAGCGTTCTAGTCCTCGCAAAAATCGAAGTCGGCGTAATATTTTCCTCCGATTTCCTGGAGTTGCCGTTTTTGCCTCAGTTTCAAGAATGGGGAGAAGTTTCTCAAAATCAATCCTTGAAAGCAGCTTCCGTATGGCCTCCGCGCCCGTACCTGCTTCAAAAACCTCTGCGTATTTCAAAGACAGATCAAAGTATTCTGGTTCGGAGAGAACGTGCAACGCAACGAGTTTATGTAATTCATCAAGTGCAGCATCTTTTATTCTTACGAGTTTCGCGCGTCCTGCTTTAGTTTTTGTCTGTGATGTTTTTTGTTTCCATTCTTGCTCAATGGCCTTTGCAACGCGCGCACGCGCTTCTTCGTTGACATCTAACACAATATAGCCATTGAAATAAACTACTTTCTCAAGATCTTGTAGAGAAATATCAAGTGCCATGCCGATACGGGAGGGCACCCCGCGCAAAAACCAGATATGCGTTACTGGAGCAGCAAGCTCAATATGGCCCATCCGTTCACGCCGCACAGCCGAAAGGGTAACTTCAACCCCGCATTTATCACACACTATTCCCTTAAAGCGTACGCGCTTATATTTTCCGCAATAGCATTCATAATCCCGTTCCGGACCAAAAATGCGCTCGTCAAATAAGCCATCCTTTTCTGGCCGTTGGGTCCGATAATTAATGGTCTCGGGTTTTGTGACTTCCCCATGCGACCATGCCCGCACATCTTCTGGCGAGGCAAGTTTAACAGCAACAGCATCAAAATCGGTAACACGTATTGGTCGTTCGAACATATAGGTAGAATATTTAGGAAATTCCTTCGTTGGATCTTGGCGGGCGCGAATCCATATTATTGCGCGGCGGAGGCTCTTTAAGACCAATAAGATTTACTGAAATCCCCAAAGCGCGAAGTTCCGCAAGGAGCACATTAAAAGAAGAAGGGATATTGGGAGTACGCAATGGCTGTCCCCTCACAATCGCCTCATAGAGGGCGGAGCGGCCCAAAATATCATCCGACTTCACGGTTAGCATTTCCTGAAGATTGTGTGCGGCTCCGTACCCTTCTAATGCCCACACCTCCATTTCGCCAAAACGCTGTCCCCCCATTTGAGCTTTCCCTGAAAGCGGCTGTTGCGTAATGAGAGAATACGGACCGACTGCACGCATATGGATCTTATCTTCTACCATATGGACAAGTTTCATCATATAAATATAGCCAACGGTGATAGGATGGGGGAAAGATTCTCCGGTTCGCCCGTCGCGTAAAAGTACCTTCCCATTTTCCGGAAGGCCCGCCTTTGAGAGCATGTCTTTAATATCTTTTTCGTCAGCTCCTGCAAGCGCGGGAGTAAGTGCTCTGACACCAAGTTTCTTTGCAGCAAACCCAAGATGGGTTTCTAGAATCTGTCCAATGTTCATACGAGAAGCAATACCGAGAGGATTGAGTACAATATCGACCGGAGTGCCATCTTCCAAATACGGCATTTCCTCAACCGGAAGGACTTTAGAGATTACCCCTTTGTTTCCATGTCTACCTGCTAACTTATCGCCCACCACTGCGGGTCGCAAATACGCAACCTCAACTTGAGCTTGCATAATGACTCCTGCCGGGAGATTATCTCCTTTTGCGCGCTCGAAAAGTTTCACCCCGATAACACGGCCCCGCTTTCCATGTGAAAGGCGCAAGGAAGTATCTTTTACATCCCTTGCCTTCTCACCAAAAATTGCACGTAAAAGTCGCTCTTCGGCGGTAAGGTCGGTCTCCCCTTTGGGTGTTATTTTCCCAACCAAAATACCGCCCGGCCTCACTTCTGCACCGATACGAACAATTCCCATTTCGTCAAGATCCTTAAGTTTATCTTCGCCAACGTTAGGAATATCGGGTGTGGTCATTTCGGGACCGAGTTTTGTTTCCCGAACATCGCATACGAAATCTTCGATGTGTACGGAAGTGAAGCGGTCTTGCTCCACAACGCGCTCGGAAAGGATGATCGCGTCTTCATAATTCCAACCCCGCCAGGGAAGAAAGGCGACAAGAAGATTTTGCCCAAGGGCCAAAACGCCATTGTTCATCGCGGCGCCATCCGCAAGAATTTCGCCGTGCTTCACGCGCTCGCGAGGTCCTACAAGAGGTTTTTGGATAATGGTCGTGTACTGATTCGTGCGCAAAAATGTTTTTAATGCAAACGTATGAGTTTTTTTCTTTCCCTTAACCACTATCTTTTCGGAATCCGCAACTTCTACAATGCCGTCTTCCGGGGCAATAATAACTTGTCCCGATTCTCGCGCGGCGACTTCTTCAAACCCAGTTCCGACAAGCGGCGCCTCTGGCCGCACCGCAGGAACAGCTTGGCGCTGCATGTTTGCGCCCATCATAGCTCGTGTAGGATCGTCGTGTTCAAGAAAAGGAATTGATCCCGCAGAGACAGACAGTGCCTGTTGGGGAGCTACATCGATGAATTCGACTTGATTACGCGCAACTACGGTCGGCTCGCCATGTACTCGAGCTTCGATTTGGGCTTCTACAATTTTTCCTCTTCCGTCAATGTGCGTACCCGCATGTGCGATAACATGCCGCTGCTCGGTCGCGGCATCAAGCCATACCACCTCATCAGTCGCTTTTTCATTTTTAACCCGGAAATAAGGTGCCTCGATAAAACCAAACGAGTTCAAACGCGCCCACCCCGCAAGATGTCCAACGAGCCCGATATTAGGGCCTTCTGGCGTCTGAATAGGACAAATGCGAGCATAGTGAGAGGGCTGCACATCCCGTACCTCAAAACCAGCGCGTTCACGGGTAAGCCCTCCCGGTCCCATGGCCGATACCCGACGCTTATGTTCTAATTCCGCCAAGGGGTTTACGTTATCCATAAATTGAGAGAGCTGGGAAGAAGAGAAAAACTCCCGGACGGTTGCTGCAACTGGACGGGCATTCACAAGCTGCATAGGAGTTATGGTCGCCGGATCCAGTGTTGACATGCGGTCTTTTACAATTCGCTCCATTCGTGAAAAACCAGCTCGGAGGCGCTGTTGCATGAGTTCCCCCACTGCCCTGACTCTTCGATTCCCAAGATGGTCTACCTCATCGGGAGCGGCTCCGGCGGTATTATTGAGACGGATAATTTCTCGGATAATACGTAAAAGATCCTTTTTCGAAAGAAGCCGCATCTCCTTTGTAATATCGTCTTCTTTGGGGGCCTTCTCCTCAAGACGCATTTCCATTTTCCATCTCCCCACGCGCGCCAAGTCATATCTCCCAAAGGTTTTGAACATATTCTCGAAAAGCGATCGCGCGTTATCGGGAGTCGCAAGATCACCAGGTCGTACGCGCTTGTATACCTCAACCAAGGCCTCCTCCTTTGTTTTGGCTGTATCGCGTTTGAACGTTTCCTCCAGATAGGTAATTTCTCCCGTATCAACATCTTGCACAAATGACTTAATTTCCTTCTCATCAATATCAAAAGCCCTTAGTAAGGTTGTCACGGGAATACGACGTTTGCGATCTATCTTAACCCCAATGACTCCTCGCGAATCAGTATCAAATTCAAGCCATGCGCCTCGGTTAGGGATTATCTTTGCGCCAAAAAAAGAAAAACCGCGGAATAATTCACGGGTAAAAAACACGCCGGGTGAACGAATAAGTTGAGGGATGATTACGCGCTCCACGCCATTTACAATAAATGTACCCCGAGGGGTCATCAACGGAAATTCGCCAAGATACACTTCTTGTTCTTTTGCCTCTCCTGTTTGTTTGTTCAGCAAACGCGTACGAACACGCAAGGTGGTTTCGTACGATGCATTGTGGGCACGCGCCTCAAACTCACCGAGTTTTGGTTCGGACAATCGAAAATCCAAAAACCATAATTCAAATTCTTTTCCGGAATAATCAACGATGGGAGATGTCTCTTCAAAAATTTCCCCAAGCCCCTTAGACCAAAACCATGACCACGAATCAAGCTGCACGGCCAACAACCCCTCGAGCGGCATTGCCTGACGGGAAAATTTCGTAAGTACGCGGGTAGGTAACATAAAACGCAAAACACTCCAAGAGGGCAATGCTTGGAGTGGAACAAAAAGAAACGCTAGCGCTGTTTAATTATGCGCATGGGTGTACGAAAAGATGGGGGCACAAAAAATGTGAATCAGTTACCCGTCCCGTCCTCTATCTCCGACCGAACGCGTAATTGATTCACAAACAAAGAAAGGATGGCTAAACTTGCTTCCATCGCAACAACACCGATTGCTTTTGGGTCTTTTACCAAAAGCGCGAGCGAGCAATTCTCTGGCGTGCCTCCTATCTTACACCAAGAGAAAAGCTTGTCAAGGGTCCCAACGGGGTCCTGTCTTCTTGTCAAGGCAAGACAACGGGTTTTGGCCCCCAAAGTAAGACACAGATGCCCAATGACATATCGTTTCTTACTCCGATTTATTCCCATAAAGAAAGCTCATGCGTTTGCGGACGTAACATCTGTGGCTGGTGAAGACGAATTGATTCAACAAGGCCGAGCATCAAAAAGGTCGCCAATAGATGCGAGCCCCCGTAAGAAACAAATGGAAGCGGAATTCCGGTTACGGGAAATAACCCGATATTCATCGCAATATTGATAGCGGCCTCTGAAAAAAGAAGAACAAATATACCAACGGCGCACGCGCGGGAAAAATTATTTGTCGACTGTAACACAACACGGAGAATTCGCCACAAAAGCATCCCAATTAAAAAAATCAAAAATAATCCGCCAATAAAACCAAATTGTTCCGTTAATGCAGCAAACACAAAATCGGTTGCGCTTTCGGGCAACATCCCAAGCCGTGCTTGCAGTGTTTCTGTAAAACCGCGACCAAACCATCCGCCGTTGCCAACCGCAACCAATGCCTGCTGTGCTTGCCATGATGCTCCCAAAGGATCTTGTTCCGGATGGAAAAAAGCAGCAACGCGTTCTTGCTGGTAAGGGAGCAAAGCGAAACTCCAGATGAATATCAGAGCTACCGCTCCAATCGAAATCAGCACAAGGAATCTTTTTAGCGGCAACCCCAATACCAATACAATACCAAACCACACGGCCCCAAATAAAATTACCGCACCGAAATCTGGTTGCATGAGCGCAATTATCGCAGGGACTAACGCATACAGTCCCGACCAAAATAAATGTCTGGGTGCGGCAAGTTCTTCGGCGCGGGAAGCAAAGTATTTTGCCAAAATGATAATTAACGCAAGTTTTGCAAATTCCACTGGGCCAAAACTGACTGGACCAACCACAAGCCAACTCGCCACTCCTCGTATTCGTGCGCCGCTGATTAACGCCGCGATCATTAACAACAGGGTCATGGCCCAAACAGCCAAAACGACTTCTGATCGGAGACGCAATACCCGATAGTCCAAAAAAGCAATAAGTGCCATAAGCCCAAAACCAGCCGCAACAAACCCAAGTTGTTTCCAAAAAAGTAGTAAATATCCCGACTCTGTCGCAGCAAGCGTGGAAAGATTGACCAAACCAAAAATAGTCAGGCCCGTAGCACTTGCAACCATAATCCAATCAAGTTTTCGTAGAAAAATCAGCGCCCTCATATTTCGACGCCTATCTGGGAACGCCCCGCCTGTGGGTAAAAGGAACAATATTATATTGTTTTACAAAATTCCCTTCGGCAAAAAGATTGGTAAATGCATGAACATCAACCGTAAAGGCCTCATCGATTGGGATACGCCACGCCACCCTAAATTCCCTACTTGCTGCCGGGGCAATATTACGCAATTCCGTGATGCGAACGGCAACAAGATCTTGCGACTGCGAGTACAAAAGCACATTAACAAAAACCTGAAAATATTCGAATGGAGAATCATTGCGTATCACACCCCGAGCTTCTGCAAATTCTGGGCCCGAATTATCGCGCACGAGCTCCTTTTCAACAACCACGAGTCGAGGATCACTTGAAACCCCGACAGGATTTTCAGCCCATGTTATTTCTCCAAGCACAACATCTGCGGAAGCAGGAATTCTACCCTTAACATCAATCGCGTTTTGGATAATGGGACGGTTTTCCCGTGGGGAAAGAAATGTTTTTCCGTCACGCGTACCAATAAGCTGTTGTTGGACATCAAAAATTTCAATAGTATACGGAATATTTACGGCGCCGAAATTGGAATTTGGATTGCGCAATATAAATACTGCATCAATCCGCAATCCCTCGGCAATCAGTAATCGAATATTATCT
>MHSS01000015.1:87348-90098 GCA_001822835.1 Candidatus Terrybacteria bacterium RIFCSPHIGHO2_01_FULL_48_17
GCAGTCAATATCCGCCTCGCCCTGATTTTGGATATTATCAAAACACGTTGGCTCGGGAGGACGCGTGAGATACGAAAAAATCCCAAAACCGGCGAGAAGAATGCCAAGAAATATTCCAAGTATAAAAAGCTGTTTTGCGAGGCGGGAATCCATAAAAACAAGGGTACAGAATACAGGGTACAGGGATTTTTATCGAAACGCAAAGGTAATCCTTCGGCTCGCCCGGAGCGATGTCGAGGGGCTCGCTCAGGATCAATTCCGGCAACCGCTCACTTCGTTCGCGGGCCGTCATTGAAAGCAAAAGCCGCGCTGGGCGCGACTAATCCAGTTGAGTTATGAATGAATCCTGTAGTTTTATCAAGGCTGCCGGCCAAACAATTGTCCTGTTCTTATGCTGTGCAAGTATGCTTCTCACGATACTTAGAAAACCGGCTGCCATCTCTTTTGCAATTTCATCATTCTCAGCTTCAAACAGAATCGTCCGCGGAATCGTTCCTATCCATTCGGAATTTTCGTTGCTGCCCGATGAAACATACTCGAGATATTTGATTTTATATTGATTCTTCAAAGATCCATCTCCTTTTTGTGAACCACCTCTCTGCTTATACTACTTTGTTATATTCTCCTGCGTCAAGCGTATAATAAAAACGCGCACTTTTACAGCGTAAAAGTATGCTGTGGCATCGACCTATTTACCCACCCAACGTGATGCGGGGCTCTCCCAAGTACCACCCGCCTTCTCCGCCTTCGGCAGATGCGGCAAGGCAAGTCGGCCCTGGAGAGCTTAACAGCTCTGTCCCCGTAGCAAAATTTTAAACAAAAAGACAAAATTGTGGCGTCGATCTACTCTTCCTGGGAGTTACCCAAGTACCATCGACCCTGGAGGGCTTAACGGCTCTGTTCGGAATGGGAAAAGGTGTGACCCCTCCGGTATGGACACCACAATTTTATCTTCTTGTCATAGAGCGCGCAGACACGCTGGGACTGCGCGCGTTTCGCGGTTGGATCTCCGCGAGCCCCCAAACATCACACATTGCTAGCCGAGAAACGCCCTATTAGTACCACTCGGCTCAACGCATTACTGCGCTTCCACCTATGGCCTATCAACCTTGTCATCTCCAAGGGGGCTATGAATCCTATTCTTGGGGTGGGCTTCGCGCTTATATGCTTTCAGCGCTTATCCCGACCGAACATAGCTACCCGGCGGTGCTCCTGGCGGAACAGCCGGTACACCAGAGGTTCGTCCCTCCCGGTCCTCTCGTCACGTATTCAACGATCGCTCGTTGCGTAGACTATATCTTCACCCCGCCAATCTTTGGATGTCCTACTTTAAAGAAGACGGGGGTCGGCGTATTATGACAGGCTTTCCCTCGTATCTATGCACGAGGGCTTCTGCCATCTCCCCTTTCGGGTCAGTCGTTACGGGGTCAAATCTAATATTTTCATAAATTGGCTTTTGCTTTTCTTTTTACGTGTTACGTAATTTTCATCTTGAATCTTCAGAATACAATCCACGAGCTGCAGCAGCTCATTTCTTTTGAGGCGATCCAGCGATCTGCCGCTCAAAAGTGTTGTTGCCTTATACAAGGCCATCGCCTGTATTTTCTTAAATTTCAGGAAAGGCAATAGTTTTTGCATAATGCTTCGTATCTGTTCATATCCGTTAATGCGAAGTTCAGAAATTCCGTCATTTCTTCGAGATACATATCCGATACCCAAGCTTTCCCTAATCCAATAAAGCGGCTTTTCGTGCCGGCTGTCTTGATAAAAACAGATCGTGCACATAAAGCGCTTTTTGGCGACGCCGTCTTTACGCTTTTTGATCTGCAGCATTAAGCTGCCGTCGCCGTCAAGAAAGCCGGCGATATAAGCCAAATTAATGTTAGATCGACTTCCCACGATATTATCTTATTACTTCTGGTCCTCAAGTCAATGATACAACATTTGCGGGACCGAAAGCAAATGCGGGTCAGGAAACAGAAATAACAAGATTTCACCGTTATTAGCCGAATTGTCAATCTCGATTACTCGAGAAAGTAGCAATTTCTTACTAGGGAGAGTTCCCCTCAAGATTCTGCGCCTGCGGCGGATAGGAGACCAACCTGTCTCGCGCATCCGCTCACATATTCCTATGTGGATTGGACTATATCTTCACCCGCCGCTGTGGGTTAGGGTGGCTGACATATAGTCTCTACGGGCCTCCGACGTTACCGTTGGGGTTCCCTCGGTATTTTCCGGTCTGGAATTTACCGATATAAGTCAGCATGGTCCTACGATATTTCTATCGCAGGCCGCCGCGAATTGATGTCGTTTTTACCTCGGGGCCCAAACCGTTCATGCGCCAATCTTATCCAAAACATAATGCTGCGATTAGCACATCAACGGTTTGAACCCAGCTCGCGTATCACTTTAATCGGCGAACAGCCGAACCCTTGGGAGCTTCTCCACCCCCAGGATGTGATGAGCCGACATCGAGGTGCCGAGCTTCGCCGTCGATATGGACTCTCGGGCGAAACCAGCCTGTTATCCCCGGAGTAGCTTTTATCTGGTAATCTTCCGCCGTTCTACGAAGTCCCAACCCTCTTAAGAATAAACCCAAAAGAGTCGGGAAAACGGTCGGTTCACTAAGTCCTGCTTTCGCAACTGCGCGGCTTATTTGCCTTGCAGTAAAGCCGGCTTGTGGCTTTACCCTATCGGCGCGATTTCCATCCGCACCTAGCCGACCTTAATGAACTCCTCCGTTACCTTTT
>MHSS01000016.1 GCA_001822835.1 Candidatus Terrybacteria bacterium RIFCSPHIGHO2_01_FULL_48_17
ACGTTTCTAATGTTACGCAGACGAAAGCGGGAGGATTGGATCTTGCCACTGTTTCGGGAAGCGTGGGCATCGGCACCGTGTCTCCTTCCTCGCTTCTTTCCGTCGGCCCCTCTTCTCAATTTCAAGTGAACGGTTCCGGCAACGTAGTGCGCATCAATAATATTCCTTATACATGGCCTGGGGCGCAAGGAGGTGTGAATACGGGGTTACGCAACGACGGCGCAGGAAACCTTTCGTGGCAGGCACAAGCCCCAGAAGCAGAAAGGCCCCCGATTCTTTTCTCCCGCGGCTTAGGGCTCGTCTCTAGTTTAGTGGATAAACAGGCAAAATGTACCGGTGAGTTTGGGGCGGACTACTCGGTTGCAGACGTGCGTGAGATCGCCGTATATGCGCGTCTTGGTATTTTTACTCCGGTGGGAAGCCGGCAATTTGCTACGACTGATAGCAGCGCCTATTTCCAACTCGTTAATAATTTGGGCGGCGGTTACAACTATATTACTACCACAAGCGGAAGTGCAAATTATAAGGTTGCGTGCGTGTGGAACAAGGCGCCGATCAGGTTTACCGGATCTGTGATCGCGCTCGCATCTAGTATTGCCGCGAAAAATACTTTCTGTGCCACGTCATTCGGAACAGAGTATCAGGCCGCGACTCCGCAAGACGTTGCGGCACACGCGCACATGGGGTTTTCGGGAAACGCGCTTGCGTTCAATACCACCGATACGACCCGTTCGTATCAGTTGCGGGCGGCGTCCGGCTTCAGTTATATTGACGTTGCTACTAACGCTGATCGGCAACTTGCCTGTATCAGAATACGCTGATTCGGAGGATAGCGAAATTCTATGACTGTCATACAAATTTAGGAAAATATGGTTTAATAATATAAAACGGCGGTGTCCCCGCCGTTTTATATTTTATATTCTTCTTTCGTTTTTACTTTACTCTATAATGTCGTCAGATATGCGCTCCCAGCGCCTTTCTTTTTTCCACGATATCACCTCTTTTTCAAAAGGATAAATATCAGTGATTAGTGAAAAGTGCATAGTAACAACGCCCCGCATCTGCGGGGCGGCTGCGTTTTCGTATAGATTCGTTTTCCTTTTCGTGCCGAGGCGGGCTTCCCGGTACGCCTGCCGGATCTGCTGATCGCTGGCGCCCGGCTCGACTCCGAAGGTTTCATGGTGGTGCGGTTTATAGTAGTAGATTTTTAAAAATATTAGTAGATATTGACACAAATTGGTAGATTTGATACAATACCTAATGATGAAGCAAAATAAAAATTTGTTAACCATAAGCGAAGCGGCAGAATTCCTCGGTGTTTCTATGAACACGCTTCGTATATGGGATGCAAAAGGGAAACTGAAACCGGTACGCAGCGCCGGCGGACATCGCTATTATTCCAAGGAGGGGTTGGAACTTTTTGCGCAGGATTTATTTTCCGTGGCTCGTGTATGGGCCGAAAGTCCGCAGGCGCCGGAATTATCACAGGTTCATTATTGCCAAACCCGCGATGTTTTTCAGGCGCGTCTTGAACGCATAGCTCATGTGCTCGATGCCGAAGTAAATTCAAAAGAGCTCGCGCCCCTCATAACGGCGGTTGCGGGAGAAATTGGCAACAACTCTTTTGACCACAATTTTGGCAACTGGCCGGATGTTCCCGGAACTTTTTTCGCCCATGATCTAAGCAAGCGCATTATTGTGCTTGCTGACCGCGGAGTAGGAATTCGCGCCACGCTTCTTAGGGTGCGTCCAGATATCAAAGACGATATAGCGGCGTTACGAGTGGCTTTTACCGAACAGATTTCCGGCCGGGCGCCGGAACAGAGAGGAAATGGGTTAAAGTTCGTACGCAATGTCGCCACCGAAAACGCTATTGGGATTTATCTTCAATCCGGCACCGCCTTTGCGGGCATAGCCAAGGACAGAGGATCGTTAACAATAAATTTAGCGGATAGAAATATACGGGGTGTGTTGGCGAATATAACATATTAACCATGCGCATACATCTTGTAAAATTCGGAAAGGTACTTATTTCTCGCCCTGCGGGCAAGGAGGCCTTTTTGGCTATTCGCCCGACGCTCGATCCGAATGCCGGTGTGATAGAGATCGATTTTTCCGGAATAATTTCGTTTTCGCCGTCTTGGGCCGATGAATTTTTTTCCGGACTTAAAAGCATGTATAGAAACATGGAATATCTGCCAACCGATAACAAATCGGTTATCGCAACATTAAAAATTCTTGCTTTAAAATAGAAACCTGCAAATTCGTGCGATTCACGCAATATTTCTGCGCGTTTCGTACATGAACGCGGCGTCTTTGTGGAGCGTCTTTCGGGTAACGGGCTTGACCAGGTGGAGCGTTTTACGGATAATGGGCACATGGGCGATTCCGCCACAAAACAAGACATCGAGCAGCTCGGCCAACGCATCGAACGTAAAATCGATGCGATCGATGAAAAGGTTGATGTGCTCGATAAAATGGTTGGCACAATCGATGAAAAGATTGATGCACTTGCAGGATCGGTTCAGCGGGAATTTCTGCGCATCGACGAGCGTTTTCAGAAAATCGAGGAACGCCTCGCCGAACACAACCGGAATTTCCAAAGTATTGCCACCATTCTTGAACGAATCGAGCTGCGGCTTTCACAAATGGCGTATGATATTGATATTAAGGAACTCCAAAAACGAGTAGCGCGGCTGGAAGAGCGCGCCGGCCTCAACCAATAAAGAATCAGATCGCCTTATATTTGGAGTAGACACCGCCCCGCATATGCGGGGCGGCTGCGTTATTCGTATAGATTCGTTTTCTTTTTCGTGCCGATTCGTGATCCTCACGCAATATCCCTGTGCGTCTCGTACATGAACGCGGCGTCTTTGTGGAGCGTCTTTCGGGTAACGGGTTGACGCCCGCGTCGATATTTCCTAAGATGAAACCATGAGACGAATTCTTCAGTTTAAGATTTACAAAGGCGAGAAGCTTTACGTGGGAGAGGGCACCGACCTTCCTATTGTTACTCAAGGCAGAACCATTGATGACGTCGTAAAAAATCTTCAAGAAGCGCTCGCCCTTCATCTTGAGGGTGAAGACCTCGCCGCATTGGATGTTGTCCAGAATCCATCGGCACTCGTAAATTTTGAATTAGAACCGGCGCATGCCCAAACTTAAAACCCTCTCGGGACGGGATGTTCTAAAAATTTTTGTTGCATTTGGATTTGAGGTGGCTTCCCAACGGGGAAGCCATGTTAAATTGCAACGCATTCTTTCGGGCGGCATTCGCCAGACGCTTACGATTCCGAACCACGAAGAGCTGGATAGGGGAACGCTCCGGGCGATTTATCGGCAGGCGCTGCGTTATATACCGGAAACGGAGCTCCATGATCGGTTTTATTCTTCCTAGAAAATTTCGTTGGCTAAGAAACCCACCGCCCCGCACATACGGGGCGGCTGCGTTATTCGTATAGATTCGTTTTCTTTTTCGTGCCGATTAGTGATCCTCACGCAATATCCCTGTGCGTCTCGTACATGAACGCGGCGTCTTTGTGCAGAGGCGTAAGTGTTTGTACGACGCGCTCAAAAATTTCTCGGGATGTAACTTGGTCTTTGGTTACGATCCATTCGGAGACGTGCTTTGTAACCTTATCGGCAATTTGTTCCGATTCTTGCTCTAACGCATGTGCGTTGCGGCACGCCGCATACACCGACGCATAGACCTTTTTTTCATCATACGGCTCGGTGTGGCCTTTTCGTTTGACGATATGTTTTTCCATATTTATATAGAGTTAACCGAAGTTGACCGTGCCATTTGCAATAAGGATTAAAAGCCAGCCAAGGGCTACAAGCAAAAGCCCTATCATTAATCGCATGCCCCCGCGACTTTCTTGCTTCCATTGTTTCACTTCTTGAAGTTTCTTGCCAAACGCTACCAAGAGCAATATGGCCACAAGTGGCATCACGAATATAATGTTATAAAACACCAAGAGAAGGAACGCCCCAGCATTAAAGTTTTGCGAAAGGATGGTAAGAATCGCAAGGTAAGGGGCGCCGGTACAAGGAAGCTCGACACCCGCAACAAACATCCCAAGAACCGTGACTCCCACAATCGTGGTATTAGAAGCCAAGTTGTGCAGCTTTTTTGCAAAATAGGGGGGAATGGTAAGGGAAAAGCCGCGGCCGTACCAAAAATAATCTTTTATTTCCAGAAGTCCCGCAAGGATAACTAATGATCCGACGCCTATGGAGATATACTCGGTAATGGCAAGGGGGATAGTGGTAAGAAAATAAATTAATCCCAAGCCCGCGATAAGATAGGTAAGCGCCACCGCAGAAATATAAAACGTGCCCAAAACGAGCATCCGCTTTAAGCTGTGCCCGCCACTCAACACCACCGAAATCATGAGGATTAAAACCCCAATCGCGCATGGATTGATGGAATCAATAGCAGCGGTGGTGAGTACGGTAATTAAAGTGGGAAGGTGGACTTCAATCATGGGAGCGAGGGAATGATAAGCTCTCCTTTGTCAACTGCAATCTGCCAGAACGGACATAGCTTGTCGGTTCGGTCTTTTTGTGGGCCAAACTCAAGAATCAGGCAATCGCCGGGCGGCACCTGTGAATGGGGTGAGGGCACATAGGAGCGCGGATCTTCTAATTTTTCTTGTGTGGCAGTTCTTGCATCTAAGTCCGTTACTTTCCAGACAAACGCTTGCAGCGCTCCGCGCGTGCCATCCGGACACGGTTCATTATTAAGGAATGTTTCAAGGCCCTGTGCCGTGGGTACGGTTATGCCGCTTTGGGTAAGCCGTCCGCCAATTGCCGAAAAGAAGCTTTGCAAAGATACCTCGCGAAGTGACGTGACCACTCCCTCAATATGGACTCTATTATCGTCGTGGTGGTGGAAAGTTCCCGTGCCAACTCTATTGGAAATTCCTTCCGATTGTTCAAGTTCAAGTTCGTTACCGCACGCAAAAATCCTAAAGTCAGCATGCCAGTGCACGGGCCCTCCGGTTATAGACGAGAGGTTTAAATAAATCGTGGTGCCCGCAAGATAGATGGTCGTTGTGCCAACCACCACCACAATTGCCCAAAAAAGAATTCTTTTGGAGCGTTCCGAAGCAGGTTTTGTTTGTACCATCGCGATGGCAACCAGAAAGGCCAGAATAATTCCAGCGATACCCGCGATTCGGAGGTTGTTATTGCTAAATGCTATCTCTCGCGCAAGTGAGAGGCCCTGCGCTTCCGTTGCTTCTTCTTCATGGAGTGGAAGCATTTCCTCATGATCGGCCTCTTCGGTTTCACCGCCATGGGCTAATACCAAAAAGGGCGCAACAAGCGCCGCGGTTATCACGAGCACAACAAATAGTGTTCGCATTGTCATATTGAATGCACTACGTCCGCGTCTACCCTGCCATGGCGGGGTAAATCCGCGCCTAGCAGAATTCGCACACACCGTCTTGCTCCTCGTTCTTTTTGGCCTTCTCGCAGCAGACGTTGCAGCAAAAGGCCGTGCCGCCCCAAATCATCATGCCTTCATCCTCGCTCTTTTCCTTGCCGCATTTTGCGCATTTAAATTTTTTGACAGCGGTTTTCTCTGCCATATCTTTTTATTATACCGTGAAGCCGCATGACCGTCAAAAGGAGAGTAGTGTTTTTCATATACGCTTGAGGTCAGGCGCGCTATACTAGAAGAGATCTTCTATGGAAGGAAAAAGCAAGGATTCCGAGAAGAACTTTTACGCCCTCTCCCGTGAGGCGCTTTTTGGTATCCTTGCGACGGGAGAGGGGGGCCTTGGCGATGACGAGGCATCCCGGCGCCTTAAGCGCTATGGCCCAAACAAGCTTTCTGAAAAAAAGAAGGTCTCTCCATTAACTATTTTCATAAATCAGTTCAAGAACATTCTGATTATTATTTTACTCGTTGCCGCGGCCTTCACCTTCTTCGTGTATGCCTTTGGCGAACATGACCGCTCCGACCTTATTGAGGGATCGCTTATTTTAGCGATCGTTGTGATGATTGCAGTTCTTGGATTTTTCCAGGAATACCGAGCCGAGAAAGCAATTGAGGCGCTTAAAAAATTGTTGGCGTTTCGCGCAAAAGTGATACGCGGCGGTAAACAAAAGGAAATCGATACGATCTATTTGGTTCCGGGGGATTTGGTGATTCTGGAAGAAGGGGGAAAGGTACCCGCTGATATTCGACTTGTTGACGTTGCAAATCTCCGTACCAGCGAGGCGTCCTTGACCGGAGAGTCCACGCCAATCACCAAAAAAACCGATGCGCTTTTGGGGGAGCTTGCCATAGCCGACCAGAAAAATATGGTTTTTTCCGGAACGGCCGTCGCAAGCGGCCGCGGCAAGGGGATTGTGGTTGCAACGGGCGACAAAACACAAATCGGGCAAATTGCGCGATTTGTTGCTGAAACCGAAGAAGGACAAACACCCATCCAAAAGCGGCTTGACCGTTTAGGAAAAATATTGGGCTTGGGAACGCTTGCAATTTCCTCGATTGTTTTTGCTGTTATTGTGTTTTTCGCAGAGGATCTTGCGCATCTTACGCTTTTTGAGCGAATCTTAAAGGCCTTTATCGCATCGGTCGCCTTGGCGGTTGCGGCAATTCCCGAAGGGCTTCCGGCTGTGGTTACCATCTCGCTTGCGTTTGGTACGCAACGGATGCTGAAACGAAACGCCTTAGTGCGGAAACTCAATTCCATGGAAACGCTTGGATCGGTGGACGTGATCTGCGCAGATAAGACCGGAACTCTTACAACCGCGGAAATGACGGTGCGCGAAATATATTTTGACGGCGGAAATTACGAAGTTTCAGGGGAGGGATATAAAGGCGAGGGCGCGTTTTTGCGCGCTGGGAACGCAGTAAATCCCGAATCGTTTCAGCTTTTATTAGAGATCGGCCTTGTATGCAACAACGCAAACTTTGATGACGAAGGCCGGCTTTTGGGCGATCCAACAGAAGGCGCACTTTTGGTTTCTGCAAAGAAAGCAAATATTTCTAGCCAAGCCGTGAGATTGTACGAGGAGCCGTTTAGTTCCGAACGCAAGATGATGAGCGTTGCCGCAGAGGAGCGTGGCGCAAAGCGTATTTATACAAAAGGCGCCCCGGAGGTCGTGTTATCTCATTGTGCGAAAGTGATACGCAATGGCAGCGTCGTTTCGCTTTCTTCCGAGGATCGGGAAGCCATTTTAAAAGAAAATGCTCGAATGGCTGAAAAAGCTTTGCGTGTTTTGGGGTTTGCCTATAAAGACGTTAATTCCATTGATGAGAAATCTTTGGAAAACGATCTTGTGTTTGCGGGAATGCAGGGCATGATGGATCCTCCGCGAAAGGAAATTTTCAACCTTATTTCGCAATGCAAGACATCGGGAATTCGTGTGGTTATGATCACGGGCGACCATTTGGCAACTGCCCAGGCAATAGCGCATGAGATTGGCCTTGAGGGCGCCGCCCTCACGGGCGCTGACGTTGATCATGCATCGCAGGCAGAGTTTGAGGAACGGGTTGAACACATAAGCGTTTATGCGCGCGTAAGCCCCGGCCATAAATTTCGAATTGTTGAAGCGCTCAAAAAACACGGGCATTTGGTTGCAATGACGGGCGACGGCGTGAATGATGCGCCTGCCCTGAAACGTGCCGACATCGGCATCGCCATGGGGATTACCGGAACCGATGTCGCAAAAGAGGCATCGGATATGGTGCTTTTGGATGATCGTTTTAACACCATTGTTGCGGCAATCGAAGAAGGACGGGGGATTTTTGACAACATACGCAAATTTGTGGATTATCTTTTGTCGTGCAATATCGGTGAGGTTTTGGTAGTGTTTCTTGCATTGCTTTTGTTTAGAGATGTTCCCCTGACCGCAGTTATGTTGTTGTGGATCAATGTAGTTACCGACGGCTTGCCCGCCGTGGCACTCGGGCTTGATCCTGCAGAAAAAGGGATATTGCGGTATAGCCCCCTTCGTTTCCAGGAGCAAATTCTGAATAAACGCGTGTGGGCGGAAATTCTTGTATTTGGGGTTGCAATGACCATAGCAACCTTATGGTTGTTTTTCCGAAATCTTTCCGAAGGGCTTGAGGAAGCGCGCGCGGCTGCTTTTATGGCGATTGTCATTTTTGAATTAGTACGATTGGTCAATATTCGCAGCGCCTTCCGTATTTCTTGGCGTGCCAATATATGGCTTCCGTTGGCCATTGTAAGTTCTGTGGCATTGCAGTTGGTGCTTGTGTATGTGCCGATTTTTGCGGATTGGTTTGAATTGTCGCCGATTGACGTAGCAGATTGGCTGTATATAGGCGGCGCTGCTTTTGTTCTTTTTGTCATTTTCTGGTTTTTTGATAAGATACTTGATCGTTTTATGCGCCCCATAGTGCGTTCGCAAAAACGCCACGCATGAAGCGCAATTAGAGTACGTGGCTCTGTGCGCGCAGGGCCGCTTTCCTTTTATCTGCGATATGCTACAACGGGGACATGACGATAGGGCGGCTCGGACGGATTTTTTTGTTTGCGTTCGCATTTGGCGCAAGCTTTTTGTTAGTTGCGGCCTTCACCAACACCACCGCATTGTCGCGCGAGCGTGGCCGCGCAGCGGCATTGGCAGAATCTTTTCGCCAATGGCATGAATACGTGCGTACACGTCCGCCCGAGGTTGTTAAAGGAATTTACCTTCCGGCGGCCATTGCAGGAAACAAGGCGCGTCGCGCAGAGTTGCTCAATTTGGTTGACGCAACAGAACTTAACGCCGTGGTCATCGACTTAAAAGATTCACGCGGCTGGGTAACTTACAATTCAGAGGTAGCCGACGTTGTGCAATTTGATTTAACGTACCAATACATAAAAGACCTTCCCGAGTTTCTTAAAGAATTGCGCGCGCACAGCATTTGGCCCATTGCGCGCCTTCCCGTATTTGAGGACACGGCATTTGCAGAAGCGCAGCCGCATCTTTCGGTACAGTCAAAACAAACAGGCGGCATATGGCGTGACCGCAAGGGCCTTGCGTGGCTGGATCCGTCATCGCGCGAAGTGTGGGCTTATAACGTTGCCCTCGCGCGCGAAGCGTTTGCATTAGGGTTTGGCGAAGTGCAATTTGATTACATTCGCTTTCCGTCGGATGGAAATATTTCTGATATGGCGTTTCCTGTATGGGACGAAAAACGATTGCAGCATGAAGTCATGGCCGAGTTTTTCTCGTATCTTCGCAACACACTTGGGGAGCGGGCGGTATTATCGGTTGACCTTTTTGGTATGACCATGTTGAAAGCAGATTACCCCGATGACGATTTGGGGATAGGCCAGCGCGTTATTGATGCGGTGCCGCATTTTGATTTTATATCTCCAATGGTATATCCCTCGCATTATCCCCCGACATTTCAGGGATTTGCCAACCCCGCCATGCACCCGGGAGAAGTGGTGGCATATTCCATGCAGGAGGGCGCTTCGGCGTTTCAGGGTACGCGCGCAAAAGCGCGGCCATGGCTTCAGGATTTTGATTTGGGCGCACACTACACCGCAGGCATGGTGCGAGCGCAGATTGACGCATCTGATCAAAATGGCGGAGTAGGGTGGCTGTTGTGGAATCCGGCAGCCAGGTATACTGAAGGGGTGTTGCGAGAGAGATAGCTCGCGGTAGCGCTTTTCATTTTTCAAGAGTTCGCGCAGTGTCATTTGCGAAACGCGACAATCCCCAGCGAGGATTGTCGCTCTGTCCTCGGCTCGCCTCCGACCATGCGGCTCGCCTGCGGAGGTTCGCAAATGCCCCTCCGCTTATTCTTTGAGAATCGTAACCCGCTCGAAGCGCGACCGCTCGCATCCGTAAAGATTTGGTGTCGCTACACGCTATTGATTTTTAGTGATAAGCAGGGTATAATAAAAGTACTTTAACAATCTCATAGGAGGTAACGACAAGTGGAGAAAATCCACAAAAAGACCGTTGTCGTTCGCCTCCCACGGGGCGAGACGACAATGATAGCGTATGCCGAGCAGGGAAGCGGAAAGAGGGTTTGTATTTTCCTACACGGTCTGTTTGGCTCCAAACGCGAGTTTGTCGAGTTGATATTCCCGCACATGCCGAAACGCGGCTGGCGATCAATCGCGATTGACTTCCCCGGCTTTGGGAAAAGTCCGGGACTCAAGCGCGCGAATAATGTTTCCGGATACGCCGAGCTTTTGCGCGCATTCATGGATACGCTAGGCATCAAGCGTGCATATCTTTACGGCATGTCCATGGGAGGCGCGGTTGCGCTTTCATTTGGTGCAAAGCACCCCGAGCGCGTCGTTGCAATTGCGGCACAAGGCGCCCCGGAAAGCGGCCGCGAGTTTTCAATAGCGCTCTCGTGGCTGGTGCATAAGGTGCGTGACTGGAGTCGGTTGGGTCCCATAACGTTTCGCTTTTTTTGGGAAGGGTTCAAAGAACTTGTTGCCACAAACCCGTCCCTGTTGCGGGAGGTATTCAGCGGCCTGTTAAGTAGAGCAGAAGCAGAGATGGTTTCTGACCAGGTGCGCGCGATTGGCCTGGAGGATTTTTTTGATACGGATGCGGTTGCCGCGGTAGAAGCCGCAACGTCTTTGATGGAACTTGACCTCTGTCCTGCGCTTCGCGCGTATACCGTTCCTGTCCTCGTGTTGGACGGAGAAGCGCCCGCAAGTCGTGCACTCGCGTCAACACCGCGCATCATGCGTTTGCTTCCCCCTGGTCTTGGCCGCGCATATCTTTTTAAGGATGTCGGCCACATGGCAACGCTGCTTCGTCCTCAAGAGGCGGCGCAAGTTACCCTCGTGTTCTTTAAAGCCGTACCAGATCAACGCCCCCGCTAAACCCGCGGGGGCGCTTCCTTTTATAATACTATTGGGATCCGATCCCAATAGTTCACCGACCCTCATTCACTATTGGGATCCGATCCCCATAGTTCGGACCCGATGGTTTTGGAGCAGAATATTCGATTGTGTTTTATAATATATGGCGATGGAGGGTTTCGGTGGCGCGATTTTTGGTTTTTTTGACCGTTTCGGCCTTGCGGCCTTATTCTTGTTTACATTTTTACAGGAATTGGGAGTGCCGTTGCTGCTTCCCAATGAACTTGTGCTTGGTTTTTTTGGTGCGCAAGCGGCTCATGGACGGTGGTCTTTGGGCCTTTTGATTGCGGTTGCAACACTGGGAGATATCTTGGGAACAGTAGGGTTATTTTTGATCGCGCGTAAAATTTCAATTGCCGCCATCGAACGTTTTGGCGGGAAAATTGGCATAAAGCACGAAAGGATAGCTTCACTTGAACTAAAACTCCGCCGCTGGGAAATGGCCGGCGTTTTTGTCGGCCGCACCATTCCTTTTGTACGCATATATACATCTTTAGCCGCAGCGGTACTAAGAATGCCTTTTTGGGAATTTTTCGTGCCCGCAGTTGGCGGCGCAATTGTGTGGGCGTCTCTTTTCCTATTAGTCGGTTTCTTTTTGCGGGAACAATGGGGAACTATCGCTCAATATATTCCGGTTGACATCGGACAACTCGTATTTTTGGTGCTCGTGTTTGGGGTGGCTGTTGTGTTTTTACGACGGCAGCGACGCAACAACGACTCTGTGGTAAAATAGAAGGGTACGAGCATCATACAAAAAGATGCGTATGAAGTCACTTTTATTGCTTTCTATCGTTTCCGCCGCCATTGTCGTAGGGCTGGGTGCGTTTGCGCCAAACGCTCTTGCGAATCACACGCACCTTGCGGGGTTTGCGTGGTCCGGGGACGACATGGGTTCCGGAATACCTACCGGCGGCGTTGGGTGGATTGCGCTTTCTTGCCATCACGAATTTTCCGGGGTAGGGGATGTGTGCGCAACATCCGACTTTGGTGTATTAATGAACGACCTTGATAGCGATCCTTCCACGGTGGAGCTTGAAGGTTATATGTGGTCGGGGGACAATTGCGGCGATGCCGATCCTTTGTCAACATGTGGCATCGGATGGATTTCATTGAATCGTTCCGAAACAGGAGTTCCTCCCGGTCCTCCCTATGATGGTGCGGGAGATAATTTTATTGCGCGCTATAATCCTGCTACCGGCAGGTTTTATGGGTGGGGGCGCGCCGTGGTATGTAATGGCAATCCCGCATGCGGTGGCTGGGATGGATGGATTAAGCTTTCCAATCTTGATGGCTCCGACGCCGGCGCAAGCCACGGTGTAATTCGTCAAGCTGCAGCGTCATGTAATCTTGCCGGTCATGCCTGGGGCGGCCGAACCGGTGCACTTCCGGGGACAGAAGTTATCGGTTGGGTAAGTTTTCAAGAAAATTTTGGGGCCATTCGTTTGGCGCAGTTAGCGCCCTCTCAATGCGGTCTTATCCTGCCGCCGACACTTATTGCAAGGACCAACGAGATTTGGTGCCAACATGGTGTGGAATTAAGCTGGGACTATGTCGATTTTGTTCCACCAAACAATATGGATGCCTATCAAGTGCAAGTATGTACAAACAGAGATTGCGATCCTCCTGCAGCAATTGTGTGGGATACGGGTCCTTTAGACGGCAATGCCAACCCCATTATTCCTGTCCCTCCTCCGTTTCCTCCCGCATGGTCTCCTCCTGTCGAGTTGTGTAAATTGGAATCGAATTTTGCTCCTTTAATAAATACCGGGAGTTTGTGCGGACAAGCACAGGCAAGCGCTCTTGCAACCTCCACGCAATATTGGTGGCGGGTTCGTGCGCACGAGCCGGGTTCGAACGAATGGTCGGCTTGGGCGTTTAGTGGACCATTCACCACGCCGCCGCACAATTTCCCAACGTCGCAATTTACCTTTTTCCCGGTGGCGCCTTTTGCCAACGAAGAGGTGCAGTTTACCGACCAATCAACGCAGTTTGTAAGCAACCCAAATGGTGCTGCGTGTGATGATGGAACCGTAACCCCGGCTGATCCAACAGATGATTGCGTCTTTACCTGGAATTTCAACAGAGCCCCATCCGATCCCTTGGTCTCATACCAGTGCGTTGTGCCAAGCGCTGCGTGTGAGGTTGCGCAAAATCCCCGGATTATGTATGCGCTTGGCAATAACAGTTCGCATTCGGTAGGAGTTGAGCTTGATATCTTGGATAGCGATGGACATGACTGCGCAAAAGAAATTCGTCCCCTGACTGTTGCCCCGGAATTGCCGCCCTGGATTGAGATATCGCCAAGATAGAAGGCAATAACCAATCACCAAGAAACAAGGTACAAATAATGACCAATGTCCAAATCCCAAGTTCCAATAAATGTCCAAGCCTCAATACCGAAACGCTTTGGGCATTGGAGTATTGAGTCATTTGTTGGTCATTGGAATTTGGGCATTGGGATTTGTCCTTCGGCAAGCTCAGGATGGTGAGCCTGTCGAACCATTTTGGATTTTTGATTTTGTGCTTTGAGCTTGTTTGGCTATGACTTCTCAAAAAAAACAAATAGTGAGTGTTGCTATTCTCCTTGCCATCTTGGTGTTGGTAGGCCTTATTGCTGCTTGGCTTGTTACTCGCACGAAGTCCTCCGAGACGCCTGAAGTATTTTATCCCGAAGGGTATGTGCCGCCGCAGCCCGGGCAATTTTTGGGCGGCCAATCGCTTGAAGAGAACATTGCTGAAATTAACGAGCGACCGGCCGTACGAATTATTTCCATGCCACAATCGGTGCCCGCGGGCCAGCGTTTCCAGCTCACATTTTTGGTTTCAGTGCCCCCTCCACAGCAACCCGCCCAAACCTCTTTGGTTTCAGTGCATTACGGGGGGGCGTCGCTTGGTTATATAGCAAGCGCCGGTCTTTCAGATGAGAGTTATCCCCAAAAATCTTTCGTGCTTGAAGGAGAAGAAGTTGCATTGCCCCGTACCTTTTTCGCATTTATTGAAGCGCCTGTTGATATGGCCGGGGCTTCCCTTTATATGCGCGCGCGCGTTATAATAGAAAAAGAGACCTTTTGGTCAAATGAGGTTGCCGTATTGGTGGGCGAGCCATCAGGGGATAGTGCCGCATCAAGTCCTGCTCCTGAATTAGACGAAGAAACGCTTCAACAATTCCCTCGTTTTGAACCCGCGCCCCCTCCGCCGGCAGAACTAAAAAACTTTTAAATATGTTAAGACATTTTCGCTTCATTTATATCGTGCTTCCGGTCCTGATGGTTGTCGGTGCCCTTGGTGTGCGTATGGCTTTTGCGGCATGGGTTCCTCCCAGCGCCGCACCCACGGGGAATCAGCCGGCACCCCCCCTAAATACATCAACTGTTGGCCAAACGAAACAAGGGGACTTAACGATCAATGGTACTTTTTATGCGCTTGGCCTTACCTATTTAGGGAAGTATGGTGTTGTGGGGACGTGTTGCGCAGGCGGTTCGCTTACTATCAGTGATATTTTCTGGTTAATTTCTGGGTCCACCAACGGACGATTTGTGGTAGGGGATGACCTGCGGGTAAAGGACCGCGTGGGAATTGGGGGATCTATTGATCCTCAAGTGCCGCTTGACGTCAATGGCGAAGCGCATTTTTCTCTTGCGCGCGTGGGCACGGCAATTAATCCCGATAATCTTCATATCATGACCATGGGCAATCTTTCTGCCGATACCTATATTCAAGTCGGACAAAGCTGGAACCGTAACTACGAAATGGGCTGGCGTTATAACGCGGACCCCAATCTCGCCTTTGGGCAAATTGTTACCTATGGCTATAGCAACGACCTTCGCATCAATTCACGCAATCTTATCTTGCAGGACGCGTCGGGTGGCCGCGTCGGCATTGGGACGACAAGCCCTACTGCGGGGAAGCTTACCGTGTCTGTCCCGAACGGTTTTGGGGTTTCCGTTACCGATTCCGACAATAACCCGGCACAAACGAAAGCGGGCCTTTATGTATCGAGCGGCGGTGGCGGAGTGGGGCAGGCGTATTTTTACGATAGCGCGGGAACGCTGGGCACGGCTATTTCGGGAGGCGCTGCCGGTTGGGCCGGATGGCACGAAAATATATATTTTCTTGCGCCAAGCCACGGTGCTATTTTCCAAAGCGATCTTATGTTCGGGATGCATAGCCAAAACCAGGCATTTTATTGGGGAGATACAAACGACTCAACTCCCTACGCCATGACATTGACTTCGGATACAGGAAACCTCGCGGTTACGGGATCCATCACAAGCCCCCTCTGGTGCGATTCTGCGTTTGATGTATGCGCGAATCCTTTGAACGATGGCTGGCTGCATATACGAAACAAAGCCAACAGCTTTTACCGGGGCGTTGCCGCAAGCACTGCATTTTTCTCGGAATTAAAGAGCTGTACCCTGAAGACAGATGCAAATGGTTATGTGCTTTGCGGGAGCGATAACGCGGGATCGGGTGACGGCTACTGTGATTCCGATGGCAACGGCCGGCTAGATGTTGCCTGTGGTGGGGATAACGTGAACTTACTCACTCGTACTGCCCTTGATGCGCGGTATGTGATACAGGGTGTCGCGACAAGAACCTGTGGGTTTGCAGCCGGTAGTCAATGTACTGCAGTATGTCCAGGAGGTTATGAGGCGACAGGCGGTGGAATGGTGATTAGTTTGGGCCCCGATCCGAGTCCCTTCAATACTTTTGGTAACCGTCCTAGCGGGACCACTGGCTGGTATTGTCTCTCGGACCTTTCAGGAGGAACCTGCTATGTGCAGTGTTTGTAAACATTGACTATTCTTCTCGTGAAATATCATGAAGAATAATAAAATCACCTCTGTTGTCTTTCTTGCATGCGGGGC